>NZ_JBUYSY010000001.1:0-617250 GCF_055231795.1 Flavobacterium riviphilum | reverse complement strand
TTTACGAAGGTACTTCCCAATACATTTTTTGGATGTTTGTGTGGATAGTCAAATTATCTAGTAAATTATCTTTAGGTTTAATAAATTACAATTTTAAAATTGTTATAACTATCTATAACATTCATTACAAAATAATTTTTTTTGAGTAGAATGAATTAGTGACTTTTGTTTATGGACTTAAGAAAAATATAAAAGAATGTCAAATTATGATTGACAGTTTTTGCCAGAGTTATTGCAAGGAGAAATGGTATAATGAATTTAGAAAAAAATATAAGAATCAACAAAGTACTTCGTGAGCTTAACATTAGTTTGGAACGAGCTGTTACTATTTTTAAATCTGCTAATGTTACTATAGAAACAAGTCCTAATGCTAAAATTAATGAGGAACAGTATCTTTTTTTAGTTGCTGCATTGGGAATGAAAAAATATGAAACTGTTCAAAAACCAAAAATTACGAATCATATTGAAATTGATTTAATTAGAAAATCGAAAGGTATTCCGTCAACGGTTTATAAATATTATGGAACAAAGGACATATACTTACATTCATTGATAGAAAAATACTTGTATCATTCAGACTTTACTAGTTTTAATGACCCTTTTGATTGTAATATTGAATTAATAAATTTTGAAAAAATAGGTAAAAGCAAAAAAGAAAACAATATTGAAATTTCCATTCGTAATAAATTAAGTAATATTGGTATTTGTTGTTTTACTCGTAATGTAAACTCAATTTTAATGTGGTCTCATTATGCTTCAAATCATAAAGGTTTTTGTATAGAATATAAGTATAATTCAAGAATTAATGGAATAAATCCTCTAGATGTCAATTACTCGGATTCTTTTTTAAAAGCCGATTTTTATAAAGACAAACAAGAAGCATTATTTCATATGATTTTTACAAAAGCAAAACAATGGGAATATGAAGAAGAATTGAGAAGTATCAACAGTCATTTTTCGGACCATAATTCTAGAAAAGTTCCTTTTTTGAAGGATGATGTAAAAGCTATTTATCTAGGAGTAAAGATTGAAGATGATTTTAAAAATAAAATTCTTTCTATTGTAAATGAAGTTTACGAAAATAGTATACAGGTTTATCAAGGGCGTTTATCTCCAAAGGCTTTTGAAATTCATTGGGATTTATTAAAATTTTAGCAAAACCAAAAGCCCGACAACTTTTCTTGCCGGGCTTGTTTATTTATACCTCTTGATTGAAAGATTTGAGAAACTCCCTAGAATTTACCATTCAATTTCGCTCAGGTTGATCTCTTGGAATTTGGAATTTATTTTTTTGAGATTTCCTATTTAAATAATCATCGTCAACTGAATGCGTTTACGGTCTTCATCGACTTCGACTACTTTTACTTGCACATGTTGGTGGAGTTTGACTACTTCGTTGACATCGCTCACAAAACCGGCTTTGAGTTGGGAAATGTGTACCAAGCCACTTTCTTTGATTCCGATGTCGACAAAGCAACCAAAATTGGTGATGTTGTTTACGATTCCGGGTAAAATCATCCCAGTTTTCAAATCTTTAATGGATTTGACATTCGGGTCGAATTCAAAGATTTTGGCCGATTTTCTTGGGTCCAATCCTGGTTTTTCGAGCTCTTTGAGGATGTCTTTGATGCCCAAAATTCCAATTTCTGGCGTTACGTAGTTTTCGGGTTTGATGAGCGCTATTTTTTCTTTGTTGGCAATCAAATCGTTCACAGAAATTTTTAAATCTTTGGCCATTTTTTCTACGACTGTATAGGCTTCGGGATGCACCGCCGAATTGTCTAATGGATTTTTACCATTGGCAATTCGGATAAATGCTGCGCCTTGTTGGAAGGCTTTTTCGCCCAAACGCGGTACTTTTTTGAGTTGTTTTCTGTCCTCAAAAGGACCATTTTCAGAGCGATAGGCGACAATATTTTCGGCTAGTTTTTCTCCAATACCACTCACATAACTCAACAAATGTTTGCTAGCGGTATTGATGTTGATTCCCACCGAATTCACGCAACGAATTACCGTTGCATCCAATTCTTCTTTGAGTTTGGTTTGGTCCACATCGTGTTGGTATTGTCCCACACCAATGGCTTTGGGGTCGATTTTGACCAATTCGGCCAAAGGATCCGACAAGCGACGTCCGATGGACACCGAACCACGAACAGTGACATCGTAATTGGGGAATTCTTCACGAGCAATTTTGGAAGCCGAATAGACCGAAGCCCCTGCCTCCGAAACAATATATACTTGAACAGGCTTATCGAAAGCAATTTTTTTGATAAAGAATTCGGTTTCGCGCGATGCTGTTCCGTTTCCTATTGAAATTGCATCAATATTATAGGCGTTTACCATCGATTTGATTTTTTTCATGGCCATCGCCGTTTCATTTTGTGGCGCGTGCGGATAGATGGTTTCGTTGTAGAGCAAATCGCCTTTTTCGTCTAAACAAACCACTTTACAACCCGAACGAAATCCTGGGTCGATGGCTAAAATTCGTTTTTCGCCCAAAGGTGGAGCCAATAATAATTGCCCTAAATTATTGGCAAAAACCTGAATGGAATTGGCATCGGCTTTGGCTTTGGCTTCTTGCAAGGTTTCATTGGCAATGGCAGGTTGCAGCAGTCTTTTATAGGAATCCTCAATGGCCAATTGTACGTGTGAGGTGCTTGGACTTTGACCTTTCAACACCAATTCGTCGATTACGTCATAGGCCTCGTCAATATCAGCCTCTACTTTGAACTTGATGAACCCTTCATTTTCGGCACGCAGCATTGCCAAAAGACGGTGAGAAGGCGCTTTGGTCAACGGTTCAGACCAATCGAAATATTGCGAAAACTTTTGCGCATCGGCTTCGTCTTTTTTCGTTTTGACTACTTTGGTGGTGATGGTCGCTTTGCGTTCGTACAAACGGCGCAGTTGTTTACGAACATATATATTTTCGTTGATCCATTCGGCAATGATTTCTCTGGCGCCTTGTAAAGCCGCTTCTTCATTGACAATAGCATCGTTCAAGTATTGTGTAGCCAAGAAATCGACATCGTCATTTTTCTGTGCCATTATAATTTTGGCCAAAGGTTCTAGTCCGTTTTCACGAGCAACATCGGCTTTGGTTCTTTTTTTCTTTTTGTACGGCAAATACAAATCCTCCAACTCTTGTAGGTCAAAACTTTGTTGGATTTTTTTATCCAATTCGGGCGTCAAAGCGTTTTGCTCTTCGATGGATTTTACGATGGCTTCTTTGCGTTTCAAGATGGCCTCGTACTCTTTTTGGAGTTTGGCAATTTGTTCGATTTGTGTTTCGTCTAGATTGCCTGTTTTGTCTTTTCGGTAACGCGAAATAAACGGAATGGTACAATCTTCTTGTAATAATTGAACGGTGTTTTGAATATTGATGGCTGCGGTAGCTACCTTTTGGGCGATGAATTGTAGGTTGGTCATTTTTTGTATTTTCTAAAAGCAAAGAAGCAAAGATTTTGCAACGTTCGCAAAGGTTTTTTGGAATTTATTACTGAATGAAATGGCTTTTAAAGCACAAATGGAATTAGAATTATAGTCATCCTTTGGTTTCTAATTTGAATTATTTTAAGTTGAAATAAAAAACTCAAAGGCAGGAATTAAATAAACGGTTTTGTCCTCTATTTGTAAGTTGTCTTTTTGGTTTTGAGTGATAATATATCCTTCTTTCAAATCGAAAAACTGCATTGCTTCTACTAATCCGTCCAATTCTCTTTTTTTGTTATCTCCGTTTATTTCGTAACAAACCTGAAGTGCTGTAGTACATTTACCTTTATCGAAAAGCACAAAATCGCATTCGGTTTTTTCTCTAAAATAAAACATTTTAGTGCCTTTATTTCTCAAATAAACATAAACCGCATTTTCTAGTTTTCTACCGTTATCCGAACTAAAACTTAAGGAATTAGCATTGATTAATCCGTTGTCAATGGCATAAATTTTTCGTGGATTCACGGCACTGCTTTTGGCTGAATAACTAAATTTTTGCAAGAAAAAAAGTAAATAGGCATCTTCTAACCAAGTTAAATAATCAACAACAGTATTGGTAGAGCCTACTTGAAACGTTTTTTTTAAACTAGTATAAGTAGTTTCTTTTCCCACATTAGAAATCAAAAACAACGCAATATCGATAAGTATTTTGGTATTTCGGATTCCGTATCGGATGGCAATATCCCTAAACACAATATCTTTGAACAAGTTTTGTAAAACTTCAACATTGTTGGATTTAAGATATTCTGGAAAACCACCTTTTTCTAAATATTGAGTTAACGAAAGCAGATTTGCTTCTTTTTTTTCGAAAACTATAAATTCTTGAAAAGAAAAGGGAAATAATTCCGTATTTAGATAACGTCCTGTAAGTCGGGTTCCTAAATCTTTGCTCAATAACGAAGCGTTGGAACCAGTAATAAAAATCTTCTTCTCGTAGTCGTGTAATTGCCGGATATAGACTTCCCACTGGCTTACATTTTGAATTTCGTCAAAGAAGTACGCTTCAACATTTTTAGGAATTATTTCTTCTAGTTTTGAAAAATCAGAAACGTCAAAATTGATTATTCGTGGGTCTTCAAAATTAAAATAGGCTACTTTGGAGTATTTCTCCATCAAAAAATTCAATAAAGTACTTTTTCCACAACGCCTAATTCCCGAAATTACTTGAATAAAATTACTGTCAATGAAAATCGAATCGGCCTTGGTTCGAATGACAAGGGAGTTGTTTTTCTTGATTTTTACTTGTTGTAGTAAATACGCGTTTTCTATTTCTGATTTTAGCAACATCTTTAAAATTGTATTTTACAAATATACAAACTTATATAATACTAAAATACAAATAAACAATAAAACCTTACTACTTAACCTTTTGGGCGATGAATTGTAGGTTGTCATTTTTTGAATTTTTCGGACTGCTAAAATAATATCTTTGGAGCGTAAATGTATCGCAATGGATATTTTATTGTATTATTTTTTGATTCTGAACGTCATCGGTTTTCTGTTGACTGTTGTTGATAAACAGCAAGCAAAAAGTCATAAACAAAGAATCCCCGAAGCAACACTTTTAACCTTCGTGTTCTTTGGAGGAACTCTAGGTAGTGGAGTAGCCATGCTTTTGTTCCGACATAAAACAAGGAAAACCAGTTATCTTTTAAAATTTTGGTTGATTGTGATATTGCAAATTTTGGCCATTTGTTTTGTTTCATCAGACTATAAAATCTAAATAATTCTGTTTATTGATTACTTCAAAACTAGCTTCAGGATAGGCTTTTGCAAAAGCCGTGGGGACTTTCGCTTTTCTATTTTCATTCCATTTGAATTCGTAGCCTCGTAGCTGGCCATTTTCTTCTTCCAACCAATCCAATTCTTGTTGGTCATACGTACGCCAAAAATAATTGGTCACAACCTTTTGAGTATAATTTTGGTGTTTTACCCGTTCCGAAGCCAAATAATTTTCCCACAAGGCGCCTACGTCTGTTCTAGCCTCTAATCGGCTAAAGTTGGCAATTATAGCGTTGCGAATCCCATTGTCATAAAAGTACCATCTATTGGATTTGGTAATTTCTTTTCTCAAATTTCTGCTAAAGCCGGGTACTTTATAAATAACAAACACTTTGGAAAGTAAGTCTAAATATCTTTCGACGGTGTTTTTAGAAATGCTCAATTGTCTGGCTAATTCTTGTAAAGAGACCTCTTGGCCTACTTGAAAAGCGATTAACTTTAATAGATCTAAAATTTTATTAGATTGCTTAATCCCTTCGTAAATCAAAATATCTTTCAATAAATACGAATTGAGTATTTCTTTCAAATAGTTGACTTTGTCATTCCAATCTGGGTATTGTTCGAGTTCGGGATACGAACCAAAAAGCAATCGCTCTTCCAATTTTTGAGTGGTTTCTTTGAAGTTTTCATATTTGGAGAATTCCATTTGAGCTAACGGATATAAATAAATCGTATTTTTTCTTCCCACCAAAGGTTCTCCTAATTTATTAGACAAATCAAAAACTGACGAGCCAGTAGCAATAACTTTTATATTATCAATAGAATCCACAATCAATTTGAGAATCAAACCAATGTCGGGAATATGTTGGGCTTCATCAATGACTAATAATTTGGTGTTTGCCAAAAGACGGCTGTAGTTACTTACTGAACGTTCTTTTAACAAATTTGCATCCTGAATATCTTCACCATTTAACTGCAAATAATCTGTTTTTGGAATGGAAGAAAGATAATTTTTGATAAATGCTGTTTTACCAACACGTCTTGCGCCTAATAAAATAAGTACTTTGTTGGGTAATACTCTTTTAGCAAACAATACATCTATGCCTCTTTCTAAAAAATCCATAGCCTTAGATTTTAAATTTCAGAAACAAATATAATTAAAAAAATGTAAATTCAGTCAGTTGATTGACTCAATTAATGTAAATTCGGTCAACATACTGACTGAATTTACATTAATTTGGTCAATTGAAAAGTATAACAACTAATTTTTTTGTAGTGAATAATTGGAAAGTAATTGCTTTTTTAAATGGAAAGGCGATTGAGTAACGAAATCAACTTCTGGGTTTGCGTTTACTTTCAAAAAGTTTTGGTAACAAAAAAAGGAATATCCCATTTCGGAATATTCCTTTTGATCATTTATTCGTAGTAACTTTTACTGTAATGACTCGAAACCTAATTTTAAGCGTACGCGATCCAAAACGCCATTGGCGATGGTTGCTGCTTTTTCGGCACCTTGTTTCAATAAGGCGTCTACTTCTGTTAGGTTATTGATGTAATAATTGTAACGTTCTCTTTCGGTTTTGAATTTTTCTACAATCAGTTCAAACAAGGCTTGTTTAGCGTGACCATAACCATAATTCCCTCCCAAATAATTGGCTCTCATCGTGGTAATTTGGGCTTCAGTGGCCAATAATTTATAGATAGCAAAAGCGTTACAAGTATCAGGATTTTTTGGATCTTCCAACGGAGTACTATCGGTTTCGATGCTCATAATTTGTTTGCGCAACGCTTTGTCATCTAAGAAAATATTGATGACATTATTGGCCGATTTACTCATTTTTCCGCCATTGGTACCAGGAATCAACATACTATTTTCTTGGATTTTGGCTTCGGGTAACACAAAGGTTTCTCCCATTTGGTGATTGAAACGAGAAGCGACATCACGAGTAATTTCGAGGTGTTGCAACTGGTCTTTTCCTACGGGTACAAATTCGGCATCATACAATAAAATATCGGCTGCCATTAACATGGGATACGAAAACAATCCAGCATTGACATCGTCTAAACGATCGGATTTGTCTTTGAAAGAATGTGCCAAAGTCAAGCGTTGAAAAGGGAAAAAACAGCTCAAGTACCAAGACAATTCAGTGGTCTGTGGCACATCGGATTGGCGATAAAAAATAACTTTATTGACGTCTAGTCCACATGCCAACCAAGCTGCTGCGGTACTGTAAGTATTGTTTCTTAAGGTTTCGCCATTTTTGATTTGTGTAATCGAATGCAAATCGGCGATAAAAAGGAATGATTCATTTTTGGGATCATTCGATAATGCAATTGCGGGTATAATTGCGCCTAATAAATTGCCTAAATGCGGAGTACCTGTACTCTGTACTCCCGTTAAAATCTTTGCCATTGTTTAAATTTCTGAATGACAAAGGTCGCAAAGTTTGCCCGCTTTCCCATCATTTTTGGCTAAAATTTTATGGGTATAGGATTCAAAAGGCTTTGTTTTTTTCTCAGAAAACCTTTTCAAAAGACCATAATTTAGAGATTTAGTATTTTACACTTCGAAAAAAAATCAATAGGAAAGAATTGATTATGGATTTTTACGGATTTTTTTCCTTTTTTTCAACGCTATTTCTATAAATTGCAAAAGACAAAAACAAATAGAGCTATGACAGAGATAGACGCAGAGAGAGCCCGATTACTCGAAAGAAAAGATAACAAAGGCTGGAAAAAATGGGGTCCCTATTTAACCGAAAGACAATGGGGAACTGTTAGAGAAGACTATTCTGCCAATGGAGATGCTTGGAATAGCATTACTCACGATATGGCGCGTTCCAAAGCGTATCGATGGGGAGAAGAAGGCATAGGTGGCATTTCAGACAATAAACAACACATTTGTTTTGCTTTAGCTTTTTGGAATCATCATGACAAGATTCTCAAAGAACGTTTTTTTGGATTGACCGGAAACGAATCCAATCATGGAGAGGATGTAAAGGAAATTTATTACTACCAAGATGCTACGCCAACGCATTCCTACCAAAAAATGGGTTACAAATACCCACATAGAGCTTTTCCTTATGCGAAGCTGGTTAAAGAATCTAAAAAGCGAAACCGTCAAGAACCCGAGTACGAACTATTGGATACCGGAATATTTGATCAGGATGCTTATTTTGATATTACAATAGAGTATGCCAAAGCCGACAAAGAAGATATCTTGATTCAGATCACCGTCGAAAATCAATCTCACCACCCGGCTAGATTAACCGTTTTGCCTACCCTTTGGTTTAGAAATACTTGGTGTTGGGGTTATGAAAATTATCAACATATTCCTAGTTTGAAAGGGAAAAGCAATACTGAAATTACGGCTAATCATCGTATAATAGGCGAGTATACTTTGTATGCCGAAGCAGCAGAGGAGTTGTTGTTTTGTGATAATGAAACTAATTTTAAAAGGTTGTATCATAGCGAAAATCCTACATCCTATACCAAAGATGGGATTAATGATTATATCGTTAATAAGCGATTGGACAGCGTTAATCCAGAACAAACAGGCACTAAAGCAGCCGTTAAGTACGAACAGATTATTCCTGGAAAAGGAAAAAAAGTCATTCGTTTGCGGTTTTCAAGTCAAAAAAATGAACATCCTTTCCTAGATTTCGACGCTATCTTTGCGCAAAGATTACACGAGGCCGATTTATTTTATGACCGTTTACAATCCAATGTAAAGGATGCTCATTTAAAATCGATACAACGTCAAGCGTATGCCGGGATGTTGTGGAGTAAACAATGGTATTACTACAATGTGTACGAATGGTTAAAAGGCGACCCAGCCATGCCTGTACCAGCAGCGCAAAGAAGTTTTGGTCGTAATAATTCTTGGAAACATTTGTATACGGCAAATATATTATCGATGCCCGATAAATGGGAATATCCTTGGTTCGCTGCTTGGGATTTGGCCTTTCATACTTTGCCTTTGGCACGATTGGATCCCGATTTTGCCAAACGACAATTATCGGTGATCTTGAGAGAATATTATATGCATCCCAACGGGCAAATTCCTGCTTACGAATGGTCGTTCTCGGATGTGAACCCTCCAGTACACGCTTGGGCCACTTGGAAAGTGTATCAAATTGACAAAGAAATGAATGGAGGTAAAGGCGACCGCGTTTTCTTGGAACGCATTTTCCATAAACTACTGCTCAATTTCACTTGGTGGGTGAACCTGAAAGATGAGGGAGGAAACAATATTTTTGGAGGCGGATTCCTTGGAATGGATAATATTGGGGTTTTTGATCGTTCGGCAGCTTTACCAACGGGCGGTCATTTAGAACAAGCCGATGGAACGGGTTGGATGGCAATGTATAGCCTGAATATGTTGCGAATTGCTTGTGAAATTGCGATTGAAAATCCGGTGTATCAAGATATGGCTTCTAAGTTTTTTGAGCACTTTTTGCATATCGCTGGTGCTATGCAAGCCATTGGTGGAGACAAATTGAATCTCTGGGATGAAGAAGACCAATTTTACTATGATATGTTGCATAAAGAAAATGGGGAAGCCGAATTACTCAAAGTGCGTTCGATGGTGGGATTGATTCCGCTTTTTGCCGTCGAAGTTTTGACTCCAGAATTACTGGATCAATTGCCAGATTTCAAACGTAGGGTGGAATGGGTAATAGCCAATCGCCCGGATTTGGCTAGTTTGGTATCGAGTTGGTACAATCCAGGCAAAGGCGAAAGTAGGTTATTGGCGATTCTTCGTGGGCACCGCATGAAACGTATCATGAAGCGGATGTTTGATGAAGATGAATTTTTATCAGCATATGGCGTTCGATCATTATCCAAATTTCATAAAGAAAACCCTTATCGTTTTTCCTATGAAGGGGGGACTATTCAGGTGGATTATACACCTGCCGAAGCCACGGGTGATATGTTTGGAGGCAATTCCAATTGGCGTGGTCCGATTTGGTTCCCAATGAACTATCTGATTCTGGATTCTCTAGAGAAATTTTGCGATTATTATGGCAATGATTATCAAGTTGAATTTCCAACACATTCGGGTCAGATGATGAGTATCAAAGCCGCCGCAGATGGGGTTGCCAATCGTTTGCTTTCATTGTTTTTACCCAACAAAGAACAATTTATACCTATGTACGGACCGTATGAAAAGTTTCAAAAAGACCCCAAATTCAATACCAATCATTTATTTTTTGAATATTTTGATGGCGATACCGGAAAAGGTTTAGGCGCCAATCATCAAACGGGCTGGACTGGATTGATTGCGGAAATTATTTATCATTTGAATAATGACAGTTCCTATTGATTAGGGTGAGCCAAAATCTAATTTAAAATGATTTTGGCTCAAATTTAAACGTTTGGGGCTTTATTCTTCCAAATAAAACCATCCAAGAGATAATGCGTAAATTGTGGTACGGTAAGCAAGGGTACAATTAAAAAATACCAATTTGAAAAATCTTCTGTAGTACCTGACAATTGTTCCTTCCAAACTAAAATTTCCCAAAGATATTCTTCGGAAAAAGCAATCAAAAGCAAAACGACGATGAAAAGTAAAAGTCCTTTAAAATGTTTGAAATAGTATAACCAATGCAATTCTTTGGATGTTTTTTTATCGATTTCATTGAGATAAATAAGTGCTATGTAGGGAATGCCGTGAGAAACGACATTAAGCAAAGTAAAAATCAAATCGTTGTTAAAATAGACGATTCCAAAAAACCAAGATAAAATAGTTCCTAGAAGTATTGCATTTTTTGGAATATTGATATAATTATTCTTAACGCCAAAGTAACTTGTTCGGAGTACATAAAAAAGAAGCACACAACCGTAAATCCAGCTTAAAACCAGAATTAAAAAAGGACTTTCGAATTGCAAGAATTCGTTTTCAACAAACCAATTAAATTCCCTTGGCGACGATAAAAACCAATACAGCATAGGGTAAATTGTGGCGGTATAAATCATCAGATTGTCTACCCAAGCCCATTTTTTAGATTCCATTCGTGCATATAAACGCATAAAGCCAAATTGCTGTCTGATGAAATGAAAAACAGCTATATATGCCATTACAGACCAAAAGACTTTACTTCCAAAAGAAAACAAAACGATTCCAATTAAAAAGCATACAATAGGCAAACCGATTAGTAATTTTTTTCTTTTTTGAAATTCGCTTGCAACAAAATAGGTTTTAAATAAAGTAGCATAAACGTGTGCAACATCGATAAAAACAATTAGAAAGAGCCAAGTGTAAAAGGAATACTTAGTTTCTATTTGTTGCAGCTGTTTTTGAAATAGAAATACAACACTAACCACCAAAAAGGAAGGCGATAAGATAAATATACTATCTGTTTTGGCTTTATGAATCCAAGGTTGTTGCATTGAGCATTGTATTTACTGCGTTAATTCCTTGATGAAAGGCTTCTTCAAAAATAGAGATACCCGATACATCACTATGAGCAAAAAACAGCGTATTGTCGATAGGTTTTGCAGCTTCTTTTTTGGGATCACTAAAAATAAAATTAGGAACAGGACTAATCATTCCGTGACCTAATAAATATACTTCAATGCTTTCAGTTAGGGATTCAATATTGGGATGGGCTATTTTTAAATCATCAAAAACCATTTGTTTCCAATATTCTGTGGTCTTTTTATACATTTCTCTGCGTGTTTTTTTCAAATCGGCACTAGAGAAACTGTAATAATAAGTGATTACTTTTTTATCCTGTAGTTGTTGAAGGGATTGATGTTGATCATAGACATAGCCTAAACCTTTTGAACCATAAATTACATTATCCCAACACAAAGGAAAGCTCCCGTTATCGTTTATATCAGACACAACTAAAGTAGCCAATAGCCAAGGAGTATAATGAAAATGTGAAGCCAAATCTTTTCGATCTTTCAACAGGTATTGATTTACAAACTGAGGCGTTGCAAGTATAATTTTTTTCGCGGTTATTGCAATGGTTGTTTTGGTTTCATTATCAAAAACTTTGGCAACTGCTTTGTGGGTATCATTTTCAATTTCGAAAACCAAGTGGTTTTTTAATGATTTTCCTTTTACATATTTTTTCAGGTGATTGGCTAATCTTGAGTTTCCTTCAGGCCAAGTGAGCACCGAATCTTGATGATCTTCTGAAGCATTTTGTTTTCTTGCGGCAAAATAATGAATGCCTGCATAAGCAGAAACGTAGGCGATTCCTAAACCAAAATCATCTTTGCAGCAATAATCAATATAATCAAAAAGAGGTTTTGCTGTAAAATTTTGGCTCTCAAACCATTGTTGCATAGTCATAGCATCTAGTGCTTTTACTTCTTTACTTTGTGAGGATTCTGCAAGAGGTATCGTGAACCAATACCTTCCTTTTTCATCTTTTTGTTGTCTAAAACCATCCATTAATTTGAAAAATCGAACGAATTCTTGATCTTCAGCGGCAGTATTTCCTTCCTTTGGAACGACACCTTCTTGCCAATTATTTCTATAGAACAAACGTTCTTCGGGAGCCAAAGTGAGTTGGATTTCATCAAATTTTGGAAACCCTTTGGAATCATAACCTACGATGATTTTTTCTTCTTCTAAAAATTGCAATAAGGCTTTATCCTCTAAATTCGGTAAAGGTAAATAATGAGCGCCTAATGGATATTTAGAATACTGGTTCTCGCCATTGGATGAATTGCCGCCTAAATGATCTTCTAATTCGACCATTAAAAAATCAGTAATTCCTTTTTTTGTGAGTTGTCTGGCTGCGCTCAATCCAGAAATTCCGCCACCAATAATTAGATATGGAATGGTAATTTCTTTTGATGGTTTAGGAAAATTTTTTACTCTTAGACGATGTCCCAAAATATGATTGGTTCCGGATAATCGAATCAAAAGAGTAACCACTTTTTCTTTACACGCCTCCAATAGAGGAATAGCGAGTAGCGAACTGGTTATTATTTTTAGAAAGTTTCTTCTTGAATTATTGTAATTTTCCCCATTCTTCATCGAAATAGCGTACTAAAATTTGGTTATCTAATCGATTGATTTCGATGTCTTTTGAAATCATATCTTGAGAAAAATAATTGAACTTATCAAATTGATAATTATAAAAACGCAAAGCATCCACTTTTCGGTTTACAGTATTAAATGTAGTTCCAAAACCATTAATTGCGATGGTAAAACCCCATTCTCCAAACGACGGAACATACGCGTGATACGCATCAATTTGTGGAAAAACTTGCATTACTGTTTTATTTATACACCAAAAGGATTTGGGTGCAAAATAAGGCGATGTGGTTTGAATAACGACCACAGCATCTTGGTTTAAAAGTTTTTGAACCGTAGCATAAAAATTAAGCGAATACAATTTCCCTAGACTGTAATTCGATGGATCTGGAAAATCGATAATCACGACATCAAATTTTTCTTGGCAATTTTTTGCCCAAATGTAGGCGTCTTTATTAAAAACACTCACTTTAGGATCGTTGAGCGAATTAGCATTAAAACCGCTTAAGATAGTATTGGTTTTAAACATTTTGGTCATTCCTTCATCCAAATCTACAAGTGTTACTTTTTGCACCTCTTTGTATTTCAAGATTTCTCTAACGGCAAGTCCATCACCGCCGCCTAAAACCAAAACATTCGACACGCTTTTTGCCATTGACAATGCGGGATGCACCAGTGCTTCGTGGTAGCGGTATTCATCGGTCGAGCTAAACTGTAAGTTATTGTTGAGGTACAGACGGTAGTCACTTTTGTTGTGTGTTAAAACAATTCTTTGGTAAGGAGTGGTATTGGTATAAACAATGTTTTCACCATAGAGTTTCCCTTCTGAAAAGGACAAAATTTTATCAGAGAAAATAAAAACAGCTAATAAAATTACAAAGGAAAGTATGGCTTTGCTTCGAACCAAATGTACTTTTTTCAACTCATTTTTGAGCAAGTAACATAAGGCAATTGCAATAGATACATTGATCATTCCGAAGAATAAGGAAGTACCCATAATGCCTAGTTTTGGCACTAAAACCAAGGGAAATAATATGGAAGCCAATAAAGCTCCAATGTAATCAAAAGTAAAAACGTTTGAGACTAAATCTTTAAATTCGACTTTGTCTTTTAGAATATTCATCAACAGTGGAATTTCTAATCCTACCAAACAACCGGTTACAAAAACAAGGAAGTAAAGTATAAACTGAAAGGAATTAATACTTTCAAAAAGCAGGAACAAAACCACGGAGCTCAACCCTCCAATTAATCCAACCAAAATTTCAATTTCAACAAAAGTATTGAGCAGATTTTTGGTCAAGAATTTTGAAAAGTAGGAGCCAATTCCCATCGAAAAAAGATAAACTCCAATGATAAACGAGAATTGTTTTACCGAATCACCCAATAAATAACTGGCCAAAGTACCCGCGACGAGTTCGTAAACTAATCCACAAGTAGCAATGGTGAATACGGCAAAAAGTAATAAATATTCAAATTTTAAAATCTTTTTACCCATGAATTGCGGCACTAATAATCATCGAAATCCCAATGATGAAGGCTCCAAAAACAATCGCCAAAGCCACATTATTATTCTTTGAAATTTGAGACCAAGTATTTTCAGGAGTCAATTTTTCGATGATGAAATAGGTGATCAATAAAATTGCAATTCCTATAATCGAAAAGACAATAGATGCTAAAACAGGTCTCATAGTTAAAATTTCCATAGTATTTTGTTTAGTTATTTGTGATAAAAATGATTTACTGAGCGATTGCCTTGTGATGGGCGATAGCTCTCCGTGGTTTCGCAATCGCAAATGCTATTGCCTTGCCAATTGTAATACACAAAAAGCGCATAAAATAAAGCTCCTACGAGCAGTGCAATGAAGTTGGTTTGCACAAATTCTTTTACTTTTTCCATATTGTATTTAAAATGATTATTCCCATCTTTTTTCTTCAAATGACCGTTCTAAATAATAAATAGCAATAACAAATACGGTCATAAAAATATAAATCATCCAGACATTTCTTGTAGAAGGACTTGACCAACTCGCTTGAATTTGAACCGTTTGATTTTGGGTGTCTTCAGTTGCTTTCATAGGGGTAATGGCCAAATGGTATTTGCCAGCAGCGACTCCACAAATATTAAATTCTTCAGAAGTATCACCTTCCGTCCAATTTTCACCATCGGTATAGCCATGATAGTATTCTATATCCTTGTTAGCATAAACTTCGTCACCATTTTTTTCATTGATCAACGCTACTTGAACATTAGCCCAAGAATTATCAACATTAGAATGCAATTGAATAGTCATTGGAGCCGAGCTTCCTTTTAGTTCAAAAGAAGGGGTAATAAAATCTTTTTTAGCATACTCATCAAACGCAATGGAGGTATCGAGAACTTTTTGTTCGACACGATCTTTGTTAAGGAACCAATGAGTAATCAAAATTAAAAAAGCAATACCACAAAAAATAAGAGCTGTATTTCTAACATTTATAAGAAAGGGTTGCACTTGACCAATGCCTCTTTTTGATGGTAAAGAAGTAGTAGCGAAAGCTTTTTTTATCGCTCTAGTAGAAATATGTTTTCCTAAGAAAGCTGTTTGTTGATGGCCAACTTTTTCAAAACTTAGTAAGAAGGGTGGATGAATATATTCTATAAGTTCAACATTTTTATAAATATCAAAATCGAAGAAACCTTTTGAGGCGACTAGTTTTGGATAATAATAATCGTAACGATCATAAGTGATTTCGTTATGTTCTACTGTTAAAGGATGATTACCAACTTTAGTATCAAAAGTAATCTCGTTTAGAAGAATCCAATGCCCATCAGATTCAGAGAGGTATAAAAAACTTCCATTTTTTGATTGTAAAATGTATTCCCTCCACTCAAAGTCTTGGTGTGATTTGATCACTAATCCAGTTACTTGATAGTCAACATTATCAAATACGGCAGTTTTGCCAATCTCAAATGTATTTTCAAAGGAGCAGGGTTGAGACTTCATATAAAGCGAAAGACCTTTACCTTCTTTGTTTTTATAGACATAGTTACAAGCAGGGCAAGCAAAAACTTCAACTTCAAAATTTACCTCAAGAGTTGTAGTAGTATTACAATTAAAACAAGGGACAGTCATGTATTATCTATTAATTTCGAATTCCTTTAGAATTTTTGCTTCAAAGTAGTTGATATATTCTTGTGTAATGTCTTTTACTTTTTGTGTATTGTCTTGTAAATAGTTACATAAATATACATCCAAAGTCAATTGACTGAATTCAGGCCATGTATGAATACAAATATGAGATTCTTTTAAACAAATGGCTATGGTGAAACTATTGTTTTCGAAAATATGTTCACTAATCCCCACTTTTTCTAGTTGATATTTTGCAATTAAATTTTTAGAAAAACTGATGAAATTTTCACTCGAGGTCAATTTAGTAAGATCTTGTACTTCGAGTGTTACAAGTTTATGTAAACCAGGGGAATAGTCGATTGTAGTCATTAACTAGGCACGGTTGAGGCTAAATTATAGTATATTTTTTACGAATATAGTATTTTTGAAACATCAACTATTAATAACAAGGAAAAAACTTATTATTTTTTTATAAATATTTTGATGGCGATACCGGTAAAGGTTTAGGCGCCAATCATCAAACCGGTTGGACTGGGCTGATTGCAGAAATCATTTATCATTTGAATACACATACGACGTATTGATTGCATAGTAATATTCTACAAACACGCCCCAAATTATGAGTTATACATTGGGGCGTATTTAGTAAAAGGACTTTAAGGATAGTCATTATTTTAGGGTAAGAATCCAATTACTCATGGTTTTTAAAACCATAGGGGAAATAGTTTGTTCAATTTCGGCATATTCGTTTACGCCACCCGTTTTGGCTTCTTGAAATAAGTGGTTGAGGCCTTGAAGTTCCTTAATGGTTACTTTTTTGTTACCTGCTTTTTGAAGTGAAGCTTGTATTCCTGCCAAATTCTCAGCTGATTTAACTTGTACATCCAAACTTCCGTTCAGGGCAAGTACCGGGATTTTGATTTTGGACCAGTAAGCATCAGGGTTGAATTTTAAAAAATAAACATACCAAGGTCTGGTAATGATTTGCGTTTGTTGTGAAACAAAATCATCAATTTCTTGGTTGGACAGGTTTTGATTTTGGGTAAGTTTTAGAAATTCTCCTTTGATATAATATTGAAAATCGTCTTTTAAATTTCTCCCAGTATAATTGATAATAAAGGCATACACTTTTTCATTAAAAGCTGTGGTAGCAGCGATTTGATTAGCGGTAGCTCCTTGTGTTTTCGCTACAGACTGATTTTGTAGTAACATCATACGATCGATTGCGATTCCTGGGCTGGCTAGTGAAATGACAAATTTTACTTTTTTGTTTTGCGTGGCCACAATAGAAGCAATCATGCCCCCTTCGCTATGGCCTATAAGTCCAATTTTTTTGAAACCTTTGTTGGCTAAAAAGTCCACCGCCGTGCTGATATCGCCCGCAAAATTAGCCGAAGTATCGTCATTACTCCCTTTGCTAGAGCCACCAATACCACGATCGTCTAAACGCAATACACCAATGCCTTTGGAGGTAAATTCATGGGCTATAACGGCAAAGGGTTTATGGCCAAAGAGTTCAGAATCTCTGTTTTGTGCTCCCGAACCTGAAATTAGAACAACTACTGGAAAGGACTTTTTGTTTTTAGGCAATGTCAGAGTTCCTGCAAGGGTATTTTTATCGTTAGGATTAACAAATGTTACTTCTTGAACATCATAATCAAATGGAGGTTGTGGATCTTGTGGATGAAGTTTTTCACTTTTTGTGCCATTTCCTTTGGTAAGGATCAAAGGAAAACTCATGCCGTTTTGAACCAACGTACCTTCTATGGTATTACCATTCAACAGTCCGCTATATTTCAAATTTAGTTCTGCTGCGCTCAACTGCAATTCGTTATTTACAAAAATAGTTTCTTTTACGGGGATCCCTTTAGCGCTTTGCATCGGACTAATAAGAGTAGTCTGAAATGAATCTCCATTTTTTTGGATAGTAAATATCAAGGGCAAAGATCGTCCTTGAAAAGAAAGATTTCCTTCCCATGATCCTTGAATATCTTGAGCTAAAATGGATTGGTAGCATAGCAAAAGAAATAATAGTACGCTTTTTGTTGTCATCGGTTGTGAAGTAAATAAGTTCTAAGGTAATTCAATACAGTATAATATACAAATCATTTTATAAGGTTGGTTTTAGGAAGGGATTTGAATTCATAATTATTTATCGTTGAAGCATTAAAGTTTATCAATTTTTTATCTAACTTTAGTTTGTAAACCAATTAAAATCAGGTAGATATGGAAACAAGCTTAAAACGAATTGTTATGGTATTTTTATTAATACTACCAATGATTACTTTTTCTCAAGTAACTACAAAGAAAGTGGTATTTCCAAGAGGGAAATCAGGGACAACAATTAAAGGCGTTTGTAAAGGTGAACAAACTATTGATTATGTTTTGAGTTTAGGACCAGAACAAGATTTGGCAGTGGATATGAAAACGAATGTGAATGCTTGCTATTTTAATCTAATAGCTCCAAATGGAGAATTTTTATTAGCTGGCGAGAGAGATGATTTAAAGAAGTTCAAAGCAAAAGTTACAGCTGCTGGAGATTATAAAATTCAAGTGTATAATATGAGAAGTGTAGCTAGAAGAGGAACACCATCATCCTACACCTTGACAATTAGTGCAAAATAGTAAAATTTCCTTTTTAATTTTTAACTCTAATGGATTATGAAATTATTTAAAACGAATTTTAGAATATTATTTGTACTAATAGGGATTCCATTTTTTGCATCAGCACAAATTATTTCCAAAAAAGTAACTTTTCCAGCAGGCAAATCAGCAACTGTTATCCAAGGAATGATTGCAGGAGATCAAACGATAGACTACTCGGTTGGGGCTAATCAAGGACAAAAGTTAAATGTAACGTTGACCAACAAAAGTAATGATGCTTTTTTTAATGTATTGCCCCCAGGTTCTCAAGATGAAGCCATATTTATTGGTCAAAATGATGGTAACAAGTGTAGTATTGTTTTGCCTTCTACGGGGACTTATAAAATTAGAGTATATCAGATGCGCAGTTCAGCCAGGCGTGGCGAAAAAGCTAGTTATGCTTTAACTGTAAGTATACCAACGGACTCTAAATCTGGAGATGCTAAGGTTTCTGGCACTAATTATAATGCCACAGGTGATTTAAGAGCAGCAATAGGTTCTACACTAAAATCGGCTAAGTTTGGTGTTATTCGATCCAATGGTGGAGCAGAAGTTCATGCTACTTTGCCAGGCAAGAGCAAGCGAGTTTTTGTTTTCTCTAAAGGAGAATGGACTTGCAAATCGGCTAATTGCAAATTGAGTTTTGCCAAAATAAGTACCGATGAATGGGAATTGATTTGCAACGGTACTGAGAAATATTATATTCCAGATGCCGTAATTTTTGGGGGATAAGAATAAAAATTTCCCATAGCTTATCGAGCATAGATTAATTAAATATCAATGAAAAAAAAATTCCAAATAATTTGAGTTTACAAACTATTTGGAATTTCAAGATATTTTATCAAAAACTACTCTTTTGTAGTTTCTTCTTTTTTAGAAGTTGTCGATTGATCGTCTTTGGCCGCATTTTTAAATTCTTTAATACCACTTCCTAATCCTTTCATTAATTCTGGAATTTTTTTACCTCCAAAAAGTAATATAACGATTCCTACAATAACTAATATTTCTGTAAGCCCTAATCTTCCCATGACTGTATTTTTTGATGCCGAAGCAAATTGTACATATTTATGCTGCAAATGTATATACATTTCCTTAATATAAGTAAAATTCAAAGCTTTTTTTATTGTTAAAGCGATCAAATTCATTAGAATTCGTTTAGAGCAATACATAAAATTGAACAGCGGACTCCTTTCTGGCACGCTTAAATCCTTATATTTGCTCCTTAAAAGGGAGATATGTTTTTAGTTCGTTTGTTGCCCAATTCGTTGAAGCAGATAATTTCTATGAAAAAAAGGTTGATTCTTATCAATGAAGAAACCTTTGAGGAATTGTTTTCCTTCAAGTTGAGTTTAATGAATGTCTTTGTCATCGGTACTTTGAGTGTTTTTTTCTTGATTATTTCTACCACGGTTTTGATTGCTTTTACACCTTTAAGAGAGTTTATCCCGGGATATGCTTCTACTCAACTCAAGCGAGAGGCAACCTTATTGGCCATAAAAACAGATTCTTTGACACAAGCTTTAGAGAAAAACGAGGCCTATATGAAGGCTATCCAAAAAGTACTTACGGATAAATTAGAATACACTACATTTAATAAGGACTCCATTTTGGCACAAACACAATCCCAAATGACTGAAGAAGAATTGAAAGCTTCGGCCGAGGAAATGGATTTAAGAGCACAAATGGCCAAAGAAAATTCCAAGTCAACAACCCCAAAGAAAAATAAAAAATAAGAGAAAGACACATGTCAATAAAAGCCATTGCAACAAAATTATTTGCTAAAATAGTAGTAAAAAAAACCCAACAATGGGCGCAAAATCCCGTAGCTACTCAAGAAAATATATTTCAAAAATTAATCCTTGAAGCGAAAAACACCCAATTTGGAAAGGACCATCATTTTCAAAATATCAAGTCGCATGCCGATTTTGTGCAGCAGGTGCCAATAAGAGATTACGAAGGATTGAAACCCTATATTGATCGAGTAGTACAAGGAGAAGAAAATGTGCTTTGGAGTGGGAAACCCATTTATTTTGCTAAAACCTCAGGAACCACATCTGGGGCAAAATACATTCCGTTGACCAAAGAATCCATGCCCTATCATATAGAAGCCTCCCGAAATGCTATTTTGCATTATGTACATGAAACAGGGAAGGCCGATTTTGTAAATGGAAAAATGATTTTCTTACAAGGAAGTCCTATCCTAACAGAAAAAAATGGGATTCAACAAGGACGATTATCCGGAATTGCAGCCCATTATGTACCGGCCTATTTGCAAAAAAACCGAATGCCCTCGTGGGAAACCAATTGCATTGAAGATTGGGAAACTAAAGTGAATGCCATAGTAGAAGAAACGGTAAACGAAGATATGACCGTTATCTCAGGGATACCATCCTGGGTGCAAATGTATTTTGAAAAATTGCAACTAAAGACGCAAAAACCCGTGGGTGAGTTGTTCAAAAACTTTAATTTATTCATTTATGGTGGGGTTAATTATGAGCCTTATCGTGCTAAGTTTGAAAATCTAATTGGGCGAAAAGTAGATAGTATCGAGCTCTTTCCTGCCTCCGAAGGCTTTTTTGCCTACCAAGATTCTCAAAAAGAGAAAGGCATGTTGTTATTGTTGAACTCTGGAATTTTTTATGAGTTCATCAAAAGTGAGGAGTTTTTTACCGAAAATCCAAGGCGTTATACCATAGGCGAAGTCGAATTGGGGGTCAATTATGTTTTGATTCTTTCGACCAATGCGGGACTTTGGGGTTACAATATTGGTGATACCGTTCAGTTTACTTCCTTAAAACCGTATCGTGTGATTGTTTCGGGTAGAATCAAACATTATATCTCTGCTTTTGGAGAACACGTGATAGGCAAAGAAGTAGAAAGTGCTTTGCAAGAAGCGATTCAAGGCACCAATATTCGCATTAATGAATTTACAGTGGCGCCACAGATTACGCCCAAAGAAGGATTACCTTACCATGAATGGTTGATTGAATTTGAAAATGAACCAGAGGATGAGGTTGCTTTTGCCGAAGCGATTGACCAAGCCATGCGTAAGCAAAATATCTATTACGATGATTTGATTGTTGGAAATGTGTTGCGAAAGGTAGTAATCACCAAAGTCGCCAAAAACGGTTTCCAAGACTATATGAAATCCATCGGGAAATTGGGTGGACAAAATAAAATTCCGAGATTGAGTAATGATCGAAAAATTGCTGCCTTTTTTGAAAATAAAAATTAGAATGAGAAATAAGTATTGGTTTTGGATGCTGCTTTTTGCATTTCAATTTAGTTTTTCGCAATTAAAAGGTGTTGTCAAAGATAGTATTTCAGGTCAGCCCATTCCTTATGTAAATATTTGGGTGGAGAATGAAAACATTGGAACCACCTCAGAACTAGATGGCACTTTTACTATCAATGCAACGTCGGATAAAGTATTGGTTTTTTCGGCTTTGGGATTTGCATCCAAAAAGATAAAAGCAGATAAAATTGAAAGTGTTGTTCTCAAAAATGAAGCCATTGCATTGCATGAGGTAATCATTGCACCTCCAAAACACGATTCCGAAATTGTAATTGGAAATTATAATAAGGGATCGATTAATTATTATTTCGCCTGCGGTACTTCTCCTTTTATTGTGGCTAAATTTTTTCCATTTACCAAAGAAATGGAACAGCATTCTTTTCTAAAAAGTTTACTTGTTCTAACAAAAGCGGAAAAAGGAAGCGCCAAGTTTGTATTGCGTTTCTTTGAAGTTAATTCTGATGGAAGTCCTGGAGATGATTTGATAGCTCAAAATATTGTAGTTCCTATTAAAAAAGGAAAAAAGAATACTTCAATTGATTTGGAATCCTACAAAATAAAAGTACCTACAAACGGTTTTTTCGTTGCTGTTGAGTGGTTGATCATCGAAGACAATCGTTATGAGTATCAATTTACAAAGGTCAATGAAGGATCTAAAAAATTTGATGGGATAGGTTTCGATCCTAGAGTAGGGACAATTCCTAGTGAGGAAACATCAACTTGGGAATATTACAAAGGAAAATGGCGAAATAATAATTTTAAAAATTCTCAAACTGAATCAGCTCGTTACAAAGGCAAGTATTTAGAATTAGCGATGAAATTAACGTTAACCAACTAAAAAAAACTTTTACTTACCTTTGAGAAGTGATAAAAAACAAAGAAGATGAATACAACCAAACATATATCAAGATCTAGAGCGCAAGAATCATCTGCGGCTATAGAAAAAATGTACATTACCATTCGCCATTTATTCAACCGTGGTTTTTATAAACCGATGGGGGTTTCAGGTGATACCTTACGGGAGTCTTTATTGGCTTTGCGCCCCGAAATTTACGGTTCTATTGCCGATGAAAAAGTAGAATTGAACGGTTTATTGTACGTTATCGAACGACTTCCTGTAGGAATTGAGCAGTGCCGTTTTATAAATTTAACTTCGGATGAAGGGTATTCTAAATCGCATTTTCAGGCTATTGTTCCGCCAAAGCGAAGAAGAAATTGCTACCGAATTGACGAAGAACAAATGAATGTTGAAATCACTCGCGGACGTTCCGATATATATGATATTTTGACCCATTTGACCTTCATTTTTATCGAATCGCACAAAATTAAAGACCGTGTTTTGCTCGATGATGCTGGCGAGGTATCACGCGATTGGTTAAAATTAGAAGCAGCAGTAAATCAGCCTAAGAAACTAACTCAAATTGAAAAAGAGAAAGCGATTTCACATGCATCAAATGTTTTAGGTAGAACGTTTGAAGAAGTTTTAGATATTTATGATGCGTTTGGTTCCGAAACGGCACCGGATCGTTTTTTGCATGTGATTTATTGGTTAGGCAAATTAGCCATCGAGGAAGTAGTAGAAAACAAAAAAAGAACTATCACCTTTAGCCCGATTCTTAGAGAACGTTTGGGGCATCATATTCATGGCGAAATTTGGGCCAATAATATCAAAGAGGTTTTAAAAGCCAACAACTTATTAGACCGACCTATTCATGTAATTAGTGCCAATATGCACAGTGTGATGAATTCTATTTTTGCCACACCACTACTCAAATCGAAGTTTAAGGATCAATCTGATTTTGTAATCTATGA
This sequence comes from Flavobacterium riviphilum, assembly GCF_055231795.1. NCBI lineage: Bacteria > Pseudomonadati > Bacteroidota > Flavobacteriia > Flavobacteriales > Flavobacteriaceae > Flavobacterium > Flavobacterium riviphilum. Next base: position 593,180 of record NZ_JBUYSY010000001.1, on the reverse strand, counting down.
AGAATTGAGTAAATCAGGCGCCAAAGAATTACGTAAGCAAGTAGAAACGGTGGCTGAGAAAAACGGAATGGTTTTTTTACCGGATACTTCAGGAACCAATATTGATGTACAATTGTTTGATACAGCCAAAATTGATTGGTTCAAAACCGCTTTTCCAAAGGCACAAGTAGGAGACAAAGCACCGGTTTTAATTGTTATGGATTATGCTTTTGGCGAACAAGCTTATGAAACCATTGATGAATTATTAAAACCCTACAAAAAAGAGACATTGCTCAATGTACAGTCGGTTTCTATTATGGGAAAAGCTGGTATTCTCGAAGGAGGAAAAGGCGATATTATGATTCCAAATGCGCATATCAACGAAGGAACAGCCGATAATTATTTCTTTGAAAACGAATTGACTGCGGAAATGTTCGAAGGCAATGATATCGCTGTTTTTGCAGGACCTATGGTAACCGTTTTGGGAACATCGCTTCAAAATAGAGATTTATTGAAGTTTTTCCACGAATCGACTTGGGGCGTGATAGGTCTAGAAATGGAAGGATCTTATTACCAAAAAGCAATACAATCGGCCTCTAAAATCAGAAAGAGTGTACCAAAAGACATCAAAGTGCGTTATGCTTACTATGCTTCTGATAATCCACTCGAAACAGGAAGCACGTTGGCTTCAGGAGGTTTAGGAACTACTGGCGTAAAACCAACGTATTTGATTACGATTAAAATTTTAGAACAAATCTTGAATACGCTATAAATAAAAAATGAATACACAAGCCCCAAACAATCAAGGAGAACAAGAGATTGATTTAGTACAGATTTCGAAAAAAATAAGTGCATTTTTTAATGTGATAAGCGCTTCTATTTTTAGAGGAATTCAGTTTTTTATCCATAATCTGAAAGTCATTTCATTATTAGTTGTTATTGGATTTGTTGTGGGTTTATTTTTAGATAAGACACAAAAACAGTTTAACAATGAAATAATAGTAAAGCCAAATTTTGAAAGTGTGGATTATTTGTATTCAAAAATTGATTTGATTCAATCAAAAATACAAACTGACGATACTGCATTTTTTAAGGCTATTGGCATACCAAATAGTCCAAAAATTACTAAAATCTCGATTGAGCCTATTATTGATGTTTTTAAGTTCGTTAACAATAATGAACAAAATTTAGAAGTATTGAAATTAATTACAGCTAATAGCGATTTAAAATCTATTGTTAATGAAAAAACAACGGTAAAAAATTATCCATTTTATAGTATTGTTTTTACTACGAATGGAGTCTTAAAAGACGAACAAACAGCAAAAGCATTATTAAATTATTTCAATACTAGTCCATACTATTCTAAAATTCAAAAAAGACAATTAGCGAACATTGCGCAAAGAATTAAAGAAAACAATCAATTAGTTGCTCAAATTGATGCTGTTTTGAATAATTTTTCAAATGCTCAATCTGCGGGTTATCCAAAAAGTGATAAACTAGTATATTATAATGAAAACACGCAATTGAATGATATTATTAAAACCAAAGACGGACTATTGAGGGAGAATGCTAATCTTAAATTAGAATTAATTATAGCAGATAAAATTGTAAAAGAGAATTCGGTTGTAATTAACATTTTGAAAAAAGAAGCTATTGAAGGCAAGCTTAAATTTATTTTGCCAATATTGTTTATCCTTATTTATCTTTTGACCTATCATTTTAAAAAGTTCTATCAAAGGCATTCTGAAATTGAAAAAATTAATAAACCCCAATCATAATAAATAAAATGAATTCAAAATTGTGTTATCTCTATTTCGTATTGTTTTTGACCTTGGCTTCTTGTAATCAAAAAGAAGAATCAGCGACAATTTCCAAGGAGAATTTTACTGTGACTATAGAAGGTGTTTTTGGAAAAAATGACAAACTACAGGTTTTTTATCTCACCAAAGATTCAGAGTGGAATGATGAAAATTCTGTTGTTATGCCAGTTTATGCTTCCTCTGAAATGCAAAAGATAGAAGTTGTTCTTCCTGAAAAAGTTTCTCCAATAAATATTAGAGTTGATGTTGGTGAAAATAAGTTTCAGTCCAATATAACGATTAAGAACATTTCGGTTCTTTACAAAACGAAAACTATAGACGGAAATAATGGTAATTTTACGGATTACTTTTATCCTAATGAGTTTATTTCTTGGGATCCTGAATATTATGGATACAAACTTAATTCATTAGGAAACGCATACGACCCTTTCTTTATGGGGAATGATTTGTTAATTAGTAAATTGGAGCAAATAAATACTCCACCAAAAGAGTAACTATTTAATAGAATTTTATTAATCTTATTTGTAGCGTAAAATCAAGATGCTTTTTAATTTCAAAATAAGCTATACTAATAAAAAAATTAGAGAGTATCTTTTTTTACTAGCTACTATACTTTTAATTTTTATACCCAAGGGAGGATTTAAACTTGCAGGTGTTCCAATTACTTGGGGTTATTTGTATTTAGGGTTTCTGTTTTTGCTTTCGCTTTTAATTATTTTAGACAAGAAAAAGTTCTTAGTTTCTTCTAATCATTTTTTGAGTTATTTAGCGACTCTTCCTTTTGTTTTGTATTTTTCAATTAACTTGTTTTTTAGGGGTTATGATGGGACGTTAGGAAATTTAATTGCCTTTTATGTCAGTTTTGGGTTTATTCCTTTATGTTTTTTATTATTAAGTCCCTTCATAAAGAAAATTAATCGCTCCTATTTAGAGACTTTGATCACTAAGGCCGTTTTTTGGGTGTCTTTTTATGGCATTCTTTTATTCCTTTTTAAGCAACTTACGGGACACTACATTGAGATTCCATATATCACAGTCAACTCAGGCGATTTAGGTACTTTAGAAGATAAGTATAATATGAGAGGATCATTGTATAAGTTGATTTCTACTTATAATAATGGAAATATTTTTGGAGTTTGTATGTTGTTATTATTTCCAATTTTCCACAAGCAAAATCAATCAAAAATAAAATTAGCTATAGTTGTTTTGGCTTTGTTATTGACGCTTTCTAGAACGGTTTGGTTAGGGTTACTTTTTTATTTTATTCTAATTTACCGTGATAGAATTTATAAGTTGATTAAGATTTATGCACTCTTAGGTATTATTTTTTTACTCTTCGCTACATTGTTAATGGATCGTTTTTTTCAATACCATTCTTTCTCTGGATTTGTTTTGGATTCTAATTTGGGAGGGAGAATTAATCAAATAAGGCAGTTTACAGGCTTAAGTTTCTTTGGAAGTCAGACTTTTGATTTCATTGAAGAAATTGTATATCTATCTATTTTTAAACAACTTGGGATTGTAGGTTTGTTATTGTTTTGTATTTCCTTTTTTGCACCAATTTACTTGGCTTTAACTACAAAAGGGAATAATCATACCTATCTTCTTGGAAGTATTACTTATCTATTTGTTTGTTTTAGCGATGGTTGTATGTTGTATATTCCCACTTTAGTTTTTTTCTATTTTGTGAATACTATGATTTTTATGCCTAAAAATACTGCCTAAAAACAAAAGGTCACAAACAAAATATATATAGATACCGTATTGTCTAACCAAAATATTTTCTGTAATAAATGAAATTACAAACAACACAGTTATTGAAAAATAAAGATAGTGTTGTTGTTGTAGTGTTTCTTTTATTTTAATGAATAATGAAGAAAAAAAGGCAATAAATAAACCTAAACCACCTTTTAGTAAAAAATCTAAATATTGATTGTGGGAGTTTATTTTAAATTTTTTTAATTCAAAGTTATCAATAGGCTCATAACATTGATTTAATTTTTCTTGAATTAAACTATAGTCTATTCCTAAGAAATGAGATTCACAAATTAATTTCCAACTGCATGACCAACTAGCATAACGAGTTGAATTTGTATAAGAATCAGTGCTAAAAAAACGAAAGGCATCAATATATCTTTGAGAAAATAAAACAACCAATACAATACTGCATCCAATGGCAATTTTAATTGAAAAAGGAATAACATTTTTTTGTTTTTTAACAATTAGAATAAGAAGAAAAGAAACGAGTACTAATCCTAAAATAATATTCCGAGAATTGTAAATGATTAATCCAGAAAGTAAAGATGCAAACATACAAATAAGGGCAAACTTTAAAAGAGTTGAATATTTTTTATAACCCAAACTATAATCTACTAAAAATAAAAGGGCAATTCCAATCCAAAGACACATATAGGTACCGTGAATTTTGCTGTGCATTTCAAGATTGTATCTTGCCAAATACCAATCGAAATGATGATTAGGAATGTCAATGGCATAAAAACCAAGAAAGTATAAGCATAATAAGCTTATGGAGACACAATACGCAAATTGAATCCTCTGTTTGTTTTTTATAAATGCATCTATTTCATACAAATAGCAACTGAATAGAGGAGCAAGGAACAGCAAAAAACTCTCTCCTGTAAGTTTTAATGAAGGACTATTAAAATAAAACAAATAGAAGAAGGTCGCAATAGCAAACGAACCTATAAAAGGAGCATTTTTATAAGTACACTTAAAATCACGAAACTTTACTATAGACAATAGAAGCAAACTCATTAGAATCATAAGAAGTGATTGCATTGCTTCTAAATAATAAAAAAAGGAAGATAGTATAAGTAAGTATAGTAAAGGGACTAGTAAAGGTTTGGCTGTTAGTTTCATTTGATCTAGTCTATTTGAGGTTTAAAAAAATTCAACTTTTTATCGTGAATTATTGAAAAATTAAGATAGAGAGTTATAAATATTTCTGTCAGAATCAACGCAATTATAATTCCATATACAGCAAAAAAATAGCACAGCATAGTAGCTAAAAGAATATTAAGAAGTAAACCCAATAAATGGGCGTAAAAATAGCTGTTTTTCTTATAATGGAGAATCAAACTTATATAGGCAGATTGATTCAAGGCAGCAATCAAGGGTAATGGAGCAAGTATGATTAAGTATTTGCTAGATTCTGCCGTTGCGGTGTAACTAAAAATTTGAATAAGTTGCGAAGGAATAAAAAGTATGAATAGGGCGCCCAAACCGTAGATGCCTAGGTATAAAATAAAAATGAATTTTAGAAACCTGTTAAGTTGTGAAGTATTATCAACACCAATAGAACAAGCTTTATAGTAGACCCCCTGAAATAAAACACTTATTGATTGTTTGCAAAGCATAATTATTTTTTCTGCAACATTGTAAATTCCCACTGTTGCATTGTCTAAAAACAAGCCAAGAATTAATGTACTTGAATTGAGTAAAGCACAAATCGTTACATTTGTAAGGAATAATTTAAAACCTACTTTTAGTTCATTATATACCTCAAATAGTTTCGAAATTTTATAACGAAAGTGACATTTAATAATCAAATATAAGGTTGATAAAAGAAATAGTAAGATGTCCGTTGTTCCTAAATAATAGAAAACATATTGGTAATCCTCATGTTTACTCAAGGTTACAATAATTAATACAATACAAGTAATTTTAACTACCGTATTGAGTATAAAATATATGTTTACTTTATTCATCCCAATAAAGAAACAAAGATTATTTTGTGATCTAGAAAATAAGAAAGTCAAAAGTGATAATGAAAATACCATTTGGTTTTTCAAATCTTCAAAAAAGAAAACAAATGCGCCTAAAAGTAAAAGTGTTGGGATAAAAATAAAAAACTTGGTAGTAATAACCTTAGAAATATACTGGTTTATTAAGTTATTATTCTCTCCAATTTTCTTTATTTCAATTGGTGCAAATGCATACCAGGAATAATCATATACAACAGATATCAAATTGATTAACGCCATAGAAATAGCAATTAATCCGTAGTTTTCAATTCCAAATGTTTTGATGTAGAAAGGAATTAAAAACAGAGGAAACAATAAATTGACTATATTAATGCCAAAACTCAGCGTAATATTTTTAAACACTTTTTATTCATGGATTGCGTTTATAAAAGTAATTGTAAAGCAAAGTTTATTTTTTTCAAACTTTTTACAAATTAAAATTTTATTTTTGGAAAAATCAGAAAAAAAGGACTTTTTAATGCACAAAATAAAAGAAGGATACAGCATTGCCATTCCCGCTTATGGAAGACCTAAAGAATATGAAGAGCTCCTACAGTCCATTCTAGATATGAATCGAATGCCTGATGAAGTCGTTATATGCGAGGATTTTTCTAAAGAGCGATTAGAAATTGCACAAATAACTAATCAGTATAAAACTTTATTTGAATTAAAAAACGTTATTCTGACTTATGTTGAAAATGAAGAAAACCTTGGGTATGATGCAAATATTAGAAAATTAATTGATATAGCACTTTATAAATGGGTTATCCTTATTGGTAATGATGATTTGTTTCTAAAAAGAGGATTAGAAGAGATTCATTCTTTTTGTCAGCGAAACAATTCTGTTACAATGATTTCAAGGCCTTTTGTGCGTTTTGAAAAAGACATAAATAAACCTTTAGGGATTTCTAGAATTTTGTCAAAAGAAACAATTATTACGAAAGCTGATTCTCCTAAATTGATATTTAGAGCCTGTGGGTTTGTTGGTGGATTAGTGATTAATAAAATTTGGGCTAAAGAGTTGGCAACTGATAAATACGATGGCACGCTTTATTATCAAATTTATCTGGCTGCTTATGCCTTTTGCACAAATGGAATAGGATATTTGTCTATGCCTTCTGTAGCAGGAAGAGCAGGAAACCCACCACTTTTTGGGGATTCAGAAAAAGACGGGAAAGCGCATATTTCTGGAGCCTATTCTGCAAAAGGAAGAGCAACTATGTGGAAAGGAGTACTAGAGATTAGTAAGGATGTTGAAAGATTTTATAACGTACAAATTGCACAAGAATTAAGACAAGAGTTAATGATTCGACAGTCGTTTCACGTTTTTGAAATGAATGTAGGTGTCAGCAAAACAATCTTATTAGAACTTAAGACAGAATTAGAAAAACTGAGTCTATACAATCACTGGTTTCCTAAACTTCTGTATTTTATAAATCTAAATTTTGGTAAAAACGCATATTACTTTTATTACTTTGCACGAAAAATTTTCCAATAAACTTTCATGAAAAAAGCATTAATTAACGATTGGTATTATGTAAATGGTGGGGCAGAAAAAGTTATTCATTCCTTGAACAAAATATGGGATGATTTTGATCATTTTGCATTAATCGATTTTCTGAATGAAAACGACAGGACTTTCATTTTAAATGGGAAAAAGGCAAAAACAACCTTTATTCAAAATTTGCCAACAGCTAAGTCCAATCATCGTAAGTTTTTGCAACTTTTTCCAATAGCAATAGAACAGTTTAATTTAAAAGAGTATGAGTTAATACTGAGCTCATCGTCTTCAATTGCAAAAGGAGTTCGTACTACCAAAAATCAGTTACACATTTGTTATTGTCATTCCCCAATGCGCTATGCTTGGGATTTACAAGAACAATACTTAGAAGATGCGGGTTTTAAAGGAGTAAAAAAAATATATGCGAAGTTTGTCCTTGATAAGATTAAAAAATGGGACATTGCCAATTCCCAGAACGTAAGTTTTTTTATTGCCAATTCTAAATGTATCGCCCAACGTATAAAAGCAATTTATAATAGAGAGTCAACAGTTATTTATCCACCCGTCGATGTTGAATTTTTTAACTTAGAAACTCAAAAAGAAGCGTATTATTTTACCGCCTCACGAATGGTTTCTTATAAAAAAACACAACTAATTGTAGAGACGTTTAATGAATTACCACACTTACAATTAATTGTAGCTGGCAATGGACCAGAGTTTCAAAAAATACAAAAAATAGCCAAAAGTAATATTCAACTTGTTGGATTTGTGGATGCTATGCTTTTAAAAAAGTATATGCAAAAAGCCAAAGGATTTGTTTTCGCAGCAGAAGAAGACTTCGGAATTATTCCCGTAGAAGCACAAGCCTGTGGAACTCCGGTTATTGCTTTTGGTAAAGGAGGCGCTCTCGAAACGGTACTTGAAAATGTAACGGGCGTTTTTTTTAAAGAACAAAACAGCAATAGTCTCAGCAAGGCTTTACATCATTTTGAAACGCTTCAATTCAGTCCAAATGCGATAAGAGCACATGCTTTACAGTTTTCTAAAGAAAGATTTGAAAGGGAAGTAAAGTTCTTTGTTGAAGAAAAATACAATGAACATTATAATCAATAGAAATTACGTTTCTTAAAAATAGTAGCAACTGAGACAATTTAAGTAGCATTCTTCCTATATTTGTTCACAAGAACATACGACTATGAAAAGAATACTTATCACCGGAGCCGCAGGATTTTTGGGATCGCATTTGTGTGATCGTTTTATTAATGAGGGATATCACGTAATTGGGATGGACAACTTGATTACTGGTGATTTAAAGAATATCGAGCATTTATTTAAATTAGAACATTTTGAGTTTTATCATCACGATATTACCAAGTTTGTGCATGTTCCCGGAAACTTAGATTATATTTTGCATTTTGCTTCACCAGCCAGTCCCATTGATTATTTAAAAATTCCAATTCAAACCCTAAAAGTGGGTTCATTAGGTACTCATAATTTATTGGGTTTGGCGAGAGTTAAAAAAGCCCGAATTCTTATTGCGTCTACCTCAGAGGTATACGGAGATCCTTTAGTTCATCCGCAAACGGAGGAATATTATGGAAATGTCAATACCATTGGTCCTCGTGGTGTGTATGATGAGGCGAAACGTTTTCAGGAATCGATTACGATGGCCTACCACACGTTTCACGGAGTAGAAACCAGAATTGTTCGCATCTTCAATACTTATGGACCCAGAATGCGTCTCAATGACGGGCGTGTAATTCCTGCATTTATTGGACAAGCCATTCGTGGCGAGGACTTGACTATTTTTGGTGATGGGATGCAAACGCGTTCTTTTTGTTATGTAGACGACCAAGTAGAAGGCATTTTTAGATTGTTGCACTCGGATTACGTGTATCCAGTAAATATTGGAAACCCAGACGAAATTACGATTAAAGATTTTGCCGAGGAAATTATCAAACTAACGGGTACGACTCAAAAAGTAGTGTACCATCCTTTGCCAATTAATGATCCTTTACAACGCCAACCTGATATTACTAAAGCCAAAGAACTTTTAGGTTGGGAACCTACTATTAATCGTGCCGAAGGAATGAAAATCACCTATGATTACTTTAAATCACTTTCCAAAGAAGAGTTGTCCAAAGAAGAACACAAGGATTTTTCGAAGTATATTTTTTAAGTTACAAAGCCCCAATCGTAAAACTTGTGAAAACCAAAACCGGGAGATATTCAAATTACATCCGTCCATTTTTTTATGTTTTGGATAATGGAATAATTTTATCCACTGCTTTTTTATTTGAAATTGTTGATACAAGTTCATGGTTTGTATTAGCTTCTTTATTAGTGGCTTGGTTGGTTATAGCTTCGACTTTGGGTTTTTATGAAGTCTATCGTTTTACTAAAGTAATTTCTATTTTAAATTGTACGCTTAAGCAATGGCTACTTTTTTTATTAGTAGCTATTGTGGTGTTTTTTTTGAACAGTTCAATCACTACGATTTTTGATGCATTACAATTTACTTCTGTAATGATTGCTATAATTCTGTTTTTTAAATTAGGGGTATATTTTTTGCTTCAAAAAATCAGGATTTTTTTTGGGGGCAATTACCGAAGAGTTGTTCTTTTGGGCACTCCCAAAAACATTGCACACTTACAAAATTTTTTTATGGAGAATCCCGACTATGGATACCAACTAGAAAAAATATTTGACCTTGAGCACCAACGTAACAATCAAATTAAAGAATGTTGCGAGTATGTTTTAGCTAACAAAATCGACGAAATGTACTGCGCAATGGACGATTTGAGCCAGACCCAAATTTCAGATTTAGTTTATTTCGCTGATAATAATCTAAAAACATTGAAGTTTATTCCTAACGAAAAACAAATCCTTTCGCGGAACTTCACGTTTGATTATTATGACTATATCCCCGTAATTTCATTGCGTAATATTGTTTTAGACAATGATTTGAACAAAGCGATGAAACGTATTTTCGACATCTTGTTCTCAATAGTAGTAATTGTAGGGATATTATCTTGGTTAACGCCACTTTTAGGTATTATTATAAAGTTAGAATCTAAAGGCCCCTTGTTTTTTGTGCAAAAGAGAAACGGACTGAACTACCACGAATTCAATTGTTACAAATTCCGTTCTATGAATTTGAACCCCGAAGCCCACTTGGAACAAGTTTCTAAAAATGACCCTAGAATTACTCGCGTTGGACGATTTTTGAGAAAAACCAGCATCGATGAGTTGCCGCAATTTATTAATGTTTTTTTGGGACAAATGTCGGTAGTCGGGCCAAGACCACATATGGTAAGCCATACCGAAATGTATGCGCAACGCGTTAATAAGTTTATGGTACGTCATTTTGTAAAACCCGGCATTACAGGACTCGCGCAAACCAAAGGCTATCGTGGGGAAGTAGAAAAAGAAACCGATATCATCCACCGAGTGAAATATGATATCTTCTATATGGAAAATTGGTCGATTTTGTTAGACATCAAAATCATTTTTATGACGATTTTCAACACCATCAAAGGCGAGGAAAAGGCGTATTAAATTACGTTTTCCGCCATCAATTGTTGAATTTGTTGTTCCAAATCAAATTCTGTTTGGGCAGTTTTGTACACTTCTTTTTTCATTTGTTGAATAGTATGTTTACCCGTAGTTGAAATTTCATTAAGTATCCAATTGAATTTTTTAAAATCACCTACCGGTGCCACCCAACCCAGATTATTTTCGATGACAAGGGTTTCTCCTTCTCCACCACCAAAGTAAAGTACTGGAAATCCTAAAGCTCCATATTCAAATATTTTGGAAGGAACAGAGCCGTAAATTCTGGTTTTTAACGGGATTACTGCCACGTCAAAACGCGTTAATTTTTCATGCAAAAGGTGGCGATCTAGCATTCCATGAAAAAAAATTTTCTTATCCGGATTTTTTTCAATGAAATCTTCTAGGGCAGTTTTTTCGGTACCATCGCCAAAAATGTGTAATTCTAAATCAAGTCCTTGTATCTCTATTTTTTGGCACAATTCTAAAACACCTTGGGCTACACCTAATAATCCAGCGTAAAACAATTTAATGGGTTCATTTACATTGGAATCCATTTGAATTTCTTCCCTTTGGTGATCGGGAAAGTTGCGATATAAATAGCATTTTTTATCTGGAAATTGTTTTTTAATATGCGTAATGATTTCGTTGGATTGTCCTAAAATGATATGAGCTTTGGCATAAATAAATCGTTCAAAAAACAAAGAAACGTTGTGCGAAATACTTCCTTTTTTTATTGCTTTTAGTTCAATTGCTGCTGTTGGCCATAAATCAGATACATTCAATATGATTTTTTTTCGACGTATCCACAGTGCTAATATCGCGATAAAAGATAACAAAAGCGGAGGTGATTGTACGATGACTTTTTGAGGTGTTTTTTTGAAAATTAAATGCAAAAAGAGCATACTCGAGAACGACAAAACCGATAGCGTTCTTTTGAAAATGTTTTTGCTGACACTTGGATAGATCCATAGACGCTTGACCGTAATATTTTGCCTGTTTTCAATAACAGAAAATTTCCCTTTATATTTAGAAAACAATTCACCTTTTGGATAATTTCCCAAGGGACAAAGAACCGTTACGTTATAATTTTTTTGACTCAGTTTAAGAGCCAATTGCTCAATTCTATTAGCCGCAGCTCCTTTTTCTGGTGGATAATAATTAGATATAATGAGAAGGTCTTCCATGTTATACTGCCTACGTGAGATTTGATTTTTATGTAAAGTTTCGTGATACTTGGAAACTTTACAATAATTTAGAATTACGATTTGCGAATTTGGGTTTTATTTTTGAAGTAAAGTGGCAACAATTCTTTCCGATGCTTTTCCATCCCAAAGCTCAGGAATACCAAACGATTTTTTAGTATCACTTTCTTTAGTTAGAAATTCGTCATAATTTTTTTGTAAACTTTCCAAATTAGTTCCTACCAACGTATTGGTGCCAATGGTTTGGGTTTCGGGGCGCTCGGTGTTGTTTCGCATAGTGAAACAAGGAATTCCCAAAACCGTTGTTTCTTCTGAGATTCCACCTGAATCGGTAATTACCGCAAAACTATTCTTAACCAGAAACATGAAATTTAAATAGCCTTGTGGTTCTACAAAAAAGATATTTTTTACATCTAAATTTCTTTCTCCCAAAATTGCCTTAGTTCGTGGATGAATTGGAAAAATTATTTTTTTATCAGCTGCCATTTTATCAATACCCTGAAGTAATTGAATCAACGATTGTTCTTCATCTACATTCGAAGGTCTATGTAGAGTAAGTATGATATAATTTCCGGTTTCTAAATCAAATTCTTTCCAAAAAATCGGAGCAGTAATTCGATTCAAATTTTGAAACAAGGTATCTATCATGACATTACCCACAAAATGTACATTGGATGGATCCACACCATTTTTTAATAAATTATCAGAGGCTGAGGTAGAGGTGGTAAAGAAAAAATCCGTGATGCTATCCGTGACGATTCGGTTGATTTCTTCTGGCATGGTCATATCCCCCGAACGAATGCCAGCCTCGACATGTGCTACTTTTATATTTTGTTTTTTAGCCACAATCGTACAAGCCATCGTCGAATTGACATCGCCCACCACCAAAACCAAATCGCAAGGGTTGGCCATGATTTCTTTTTCAAAAGCGACCATGATGGCAGCAGTCTGTTCTGCCTGTGAGCCACTTTTTACTTCTAAATTGACTGCTGGCCTCGGAATGTTGAGTTCTTCAAAGAAAGTGTCGCTCAAATTTTTATCGTAATGTTGCCCTGTGTGAATAAGGCGATAGCTAATGTTGAAACCATCGCTTTGTTTTTTTTCAATCGCTTTAATAATTGGAGCTATTTTGATAAAGTTGGGTCTTGCACCAGCAATTATAGTAATTTTCATTTTTTTATTTTTTGTACCCAATGGTTGTTCTGGGTGACTCGTTTTCTTTTTTCTCAATCAATTCATCCAAATAGGAGAAGACCAATTCAATATTCTTGTCGTGATTTTCTAGTTTTTTCTGAATCTGTAGGATGTCAATTTTTAATTCTGTGGTGTCCAAAAGCATTTGTCTTACTTTGGTGAATATGCGCATAATTTGGATATTTACCTGAATGGCTTTGTCGCTTTTTAATACACTCGATAACATCAAAACACCGTGTTCGGTGAAAGCCGATGGTAACTTTCTGCTTCCTCCCCAACTTGAAGTCACAATTTGTGACTTCAAGTTTTGGAATTCAATTTCAGTAAGTTGAAACATAAAATCTTCAGGAAAACGTGACATATTACGTTTAACGGCTTGATTTAATACTTTAGTCTCAATCCCGTAAAGTATCGCCAAATCACGATCCAGCATCACTTTTTGATCACGGATAAAGTATATTTTGTTAGCAATTGTTTCTTCCGAAAGTAGCGAATTGATAGTCATAACTTCTTTTTGAATACTCTAATTTATGATTTTATTTATTTTTTAAAATGACGTAAACTGCTTCAATTTTCCACGTTGACTTCGTTCAAGTTTTTCTTTTCGAATGAAACTAAATTGCAATCCACTTTCTAAATACAAGGCAATAGCACTTTCTATTTTTTGAATTTGTGCAGTGGTCAATTCGGTTTGGCTTACATATTCAATTTCGAACGTATCGATTTGGGTTTGCTTGATAATAAATTCTTTGACATTGCCGTTGTCTTCAATGATACTTTTGGTCACATAATAGAAAGTCAATCCCGGTGATTTTTTACCACTAGGCAGTTGCGCGACATCATTGGTTCGACCAATTAGTTGTTTGAGAATAGGCTTTTTTGCTGTGCTTTTTTCATCCAAAATACCAATGTCACCCAAGTCATAGCGAATAAAAGGATGCGCTTTATTGAAGACAGAAGTAATGACAATTCGCCCAGGAGTACCATTAGGAACCGCTTGATTGTTCTCGTCCAAAATCTCTACAAACAAGGTTTCAGCGTTGACTTGCCATTCTCCTTCTTGATTTTCAAAAGCAATCAAATCCAACTCAGAGGCGCCGTATTCATTAACCACCGGAACGCCAAATTGTTTTTCTAATAAGGTTTTGTCTTCTGGGAAAAGCATTTCTGAAGTGACGACACAAACCTTCAGCGTAGGACAAATCGTTTTGAGCACCTTGTTTTTTTGCTGTAAAAATTTGGCAAACAAAACAATCGAAGAGGTATAGCCATTGATGTAATCAAATTTTTTGGTCTCAAATTGGTTCAAAAAACCTTCTAAAATCCTGTCCGACAAATCAAAAATAGGAAAGCGATAGCGGTGACTCAAAAAGTCTTTGAATCGTTCTTTTCTATAGCCCAAAAAATCCATCGGAATACCATAAAATCGGGCTTGGTACGAGTAGTTAAAATCGATACCGTGCCAATTAAATCGACGTATGATATTGGCCCAAGTTAGTGCATGGGCGTATTTGTCCTTGGCAAAAACAAAAGGAGTACCGCTAGATCCCGAGGTTTTATTGATGTAAACGTTTTTTGGTGTATAACCTTTCGACAATCGTTCGGCCAATGGTTTTTGAAGATGTTGTTTGTTCAAAACGGGCAAATCGTGCCAGTTATCACTAGTATTTTTACCTACCAATTCTCTGTAAAACGTATTGTTTTCGAGATGATAGGCTACAATTTCTTTCTTTTTTTGGGTGATATAATCTTCATATTTATCTTCAGGAATAGCCAATATTTTTTCCAATTCGGCCTTGGCCGCTTGTAAAGGAAAACCATTAATTATTAGAGAAGCATCAAATAAACGAAGCATGATTAGATTTTTTTCAAAAATACATATCTTAGTTTGTACTGTTATACAAGTTCGAACTTTTTACAATTAAATTATTTTTTACGTTCAAAAGCCATTATTTTTGCAGCACTTCTTAAAAAGAAGTTAAGTCAACACTATAAACAACTACAACATGAATATTTTACTATTAGGTTCTGGCGGAAGAGAACATGCTTTTGCTTGGAAAATGACGCAAAGCCCACTTTGTGATACCTTATTTGTAGCTCCCGGAAATGCAGGAACTGCAGCTATTGCTACCAATTTAGATTTTAACGCTACAGATTTTGAAGCCATCAAAGCAGTGGTGTTAAAGGAAAATATAGAAATGGTGGTAGTTGGTCCTGAAGATCCATTAGTAAAAGGCGTGTTTGATTTTTTTGAAAATGATGATCAATTACGTCATATTCCTGTGATTGGACCTTCAAAAGTAGGGGCAACCTTAGAGGGGAGCAAAGAGTTCGCCAAAGAATTTTTAATGCGTCACGCTATTCCAACGGCGGCTTATGCTAGTTTTACAGCAGAAACGGTTGAGAAAGGGTGCGAATTTTTAACCACTTTACAAGCGCCTTATGTTCTTAAAGCCGACGGTTTGGCAGCAGGAAAAGGGGTTTTAATCCTTCAGGATTTAGCCGAAGCACAAACAGAATTGCGCAATATGTTGGTAGGCCAAAAGTTTGGTGCTGCGAGTTCAAAAGTAGTGATTGAAGAATTTTTGGATGGAATCGAATTGAGTTGTTTTGTATTGACCGATGGTAAAAGTTATAAAATTTTGCCAACCGCCAAAGACTACAAACGCATAGGCGAAGGCGACACCGGATTGAACACTGGCGGAATGGGAGCGGTTTCTCCCGTGCCTTATGTAGATGAGGTATTGATGGAAAAAATTGAAACACGTATCGTAAAACCAACGATTGATGGATTACAAAAGGATGGCATTTCATACAAAGGATTTATTTTTATTGGTTTGATCAATGTAAATAATGAACCACTAGTTATCGAATACAACGTTCGTATGGGCGATCCTGAAACCGAAGTGGTGATTCCTCGTTTGAAATCGGATTTAGTGGAGTTGTTTTTGGCAGTAGCCAATGAAAAACTTGCCGAATTCAATTTAGAAGTCGATGAAAGAAGTGCTACTACCGTAATGTTAGTATCTGGAGGTTATCCAGAAGAATTTGAGAAAGGAAAAGAAATTTCAGGATTGGAAAACGTAGAGAATTCAATTGTTTTTCATGCCGGTACTAAATTAGATAACGGAAAAGTTGTTACTAATGGAGGACGTGTAATGGCCATTACTTCTTACGGCGCTACGTTTCAAGAAGCCCTGCAGCAATCCTATGACAATGTAAGTAAAATTCAATTTGAGAAAATGAATTACCGAAAAGACATCGGATTTGATTTAGTATAATTATAAGCATACCATAAAGCCCAGTAGAATAAAAGTTTATACTACTGGGCTTTTTTATTTTTACTAGGGTAAGAAAGATACTATTCTAAAAAAGAATGTGCAGTAGTATCTTGATTTTCAGTCCCTGCTTCGTCAAAAATTTGTAATTGTTTGATCCAATAAACAATGGCAGCAGAACAAATAATCATAAAAATCCAGTTGATGGTATTGGCACCAAACCAAGTGATTAATTCAAGTTCACGCAACCAATCCAATGGTTTGAATAAAATGTCTACAAATAAAAATTGAATGGCTTCAAAAAATGCTTTCATAATAAATGGTAATTAAATTCGGTTATGTTGTTGTTTGCTACAGCGAATAAGATTTAATTACGAAATAAACTTGATTCACTTACACAATTACTTTTAAACAAGTATTATATTTACAGTCGCAAAAGTATAAAATATCCTTATGATTACAAGTGTTTTTAAAAAATCTACACCGTTAAATTATTCCTTTGTGTTTATTTTGATGTTGTTGTTCTTTTTACTGTATCAATTCCAGGAACTCCATTGGGTTAATTCAATTGGATTGATGCTTCAAAAAATTGTTATTTTATTACTTTTAATGGCCACTTTGTTTCTGACCAATTTTGTTTGCAAAAAGAACGGTCTCAGCAAAGACAATACTTATACGGTTTTATTTTTTCTTTTGTTTCTGCTTTTTTCTCCTTCATTACTAGATAATTTGCCAATTCTTGGAACTAACTTTTTTTTGCTTTTGGCCTTACGAAGGTTGCTATCCTTACAATCCTTGAAAGAATCCAAAGAAAAGATTTTTGATGCTTCTTTGTGGATTTTGGTGGCATCTATCATTCAGCCATGGTGCCTTTTGTTCATGGTATTGGTTTTTATCTCCATTCTTTTTCATGTTTCAAGCGATTATAGAAATTGGTTTTTACCATTCATCGCCTTAATGATTGTTCTTATTGGATTTTTTGTTTTCCTTACTTTTCAAGAACTTAATATTGAAGATTTTTGGTTGAACAAATTGTATCTAGATCCTTCATTGGATTACTTTGCCAATTCGGCTCAAAATTGGGCTTTTGCCATATTCATGACCGTCTCGCTTTTCTTTTTGCTTATCATGATGGCAACCTATTCTAGCAAACCACAATTGTTGCATAGTTCGTATAAGAAACTCATTGCCTACATGGTAATTGCCTTGGCTGTATTTTTTATTACTCCCGAAAAAAATAACGATTTGTTAGTTTTCACTTTTGCACCTTTAGCCATTATGGGCACCAATACAATTGAGGTTTTCCAACAAAAAATCAAACAAGAAATAGTTTTTGGAGTACTAATTCTTTGTAGTTTGTGGCTCTTTTTTGCTCAATTATAGTTTAGGTCCGTAGGCCAAATCTCCGGCATCTCCTAATCCGGGAACGATATAACTTTTCTCGTTCAATTTCTCGTCTATGGCGCCAATCCACAAATGACAGTCACTTGGTAAATGTTCTTTTAGATACGCAATGCCTTCTGGGGCAGCAATTACAACGGCAATATGCCAATTAGCGGGGATTTTTTTCTCTACTAATTTTTTATATACTGCTACTATGGATTGACCCGTGGCCAACATCGGATCTACCAACAATACATTTTTACCTTCAATATCAGCTATAGCTTGATATTCGACCAAAATATCAAAGTAATCATCATTATTAGGATGATGACGATAAGCAGAAATAAAGCCATTTTCAGCGGCATCAAAATAATTCAAAAAACCATGATGCAACGTTAGTCCAGCTCTAAGTATGGAACAGACAACCAAAGGATCTTTGATGGTAGCAGTGGTTTTTGTGCCCAATGGGGTAGTGACCGTATGGGGTTCATAATGCAAAGTTTTACTGATTTCATAGGCCATAATTTCGCCGATACGTTCAATATTTCTTCGGAAACGAAGGCTGTCATTTTGAACGGTAACGTCTCTAATTTGTGCCAAAAAATGATTTAAAACACTATTAGTTTCCGATAAATTATGAATTTGCATGATGAGCTAATTTAAAATTATTTTTTTTTCAAAATTGAACACTATAAAAGTATAAAAAGTATCTTTGTCTTTTAAAAAATAAATGATATGTTTTCAAAATTAGCGTATTCCGTTTTCGAACAAAGTATCAAAGATTATCATCAATTTGATTCTGTTGATCAACCTATAAATAACCCTTATCCCAAAGAAAAATTCGAACATTTATTATATCTAAAAAACTGGATTGACACAGTACAATGGCATTATGAAGACATCATCCGTGATCCGAATATCGATCCGGTAGCAGCATTGACTTTAAAAAGAAAAATCGATGCTTCCAATCAAGAACGTACTGATATGGTAGAATACATCGACAGTTATTTTCTTCAAAAATACAGTGGTGTAGCGGTAAAAGAAACAGCTAAAATCAATTCTGAAAGTCCAGCTTGGGCGTTTGACCGTTTGTCTATTTTGGCTTTGAAAATTTATCATATGAACGAAGAAGCCACTCGTGCTGAAGCTTCTCAAGAACACAGAGACAACTGCCAAGCCAAGTTAAATGTACTTTTGGAACAAAGAACCGATTTGTCTACAGCCATCGACGATTTGTTGCAAGACATCGAAAACGGTGACAAATTCATGAAAGTGTACAAACAAATGAAAATGTACAATGACGATGAATTGAACCCCGTTTTGTACCAGAATAAAAAGTAAAACAAAATAATGGAACCATTAAGGAATTAAGAAAATTTAGCAATGCTTTAGGATCTTAATTTCTTAATGGTTTTTTAATGCCGTAGTTCTATTGTCAAAACAAATTCAACATATCGCGATCATCCGACTTTCGGCTATGGGAGACGTGGCGATGACCGTTCCTGTTATTCGCGCTTTTGCTCAGCACTATCCCAAGGTAAAAATTACAATGGTCTCTCGACCTTTTTTCCAACCTTTCTTTGAAGGCATTCCCAATCTTACTTTTTTTGCTTTTGACGAAAAAGTAAATCACAAGGGATTTTTGGGATTAATTCGACTTTACAAAGAATTGTCTGCACTCCATATTGATGCTTTTGTGGATTTACACAATGTGCTTCGTTCTCAGGTGGTGCGCACCCTTTTTAGGTTGTCTGGAAAGCAAGTGGTAGCGGTAGACAAGGGAAGAGCCGAAAAAAAAGCCCTAACGCGTCCTGAAAATAAGGTGTTCAAGCCTTTGATGACTATGTTTGAAAGACATTGCCAAGTTTTTGAAACACTGGGTTTTACTTTAGATTTATCCCATCCTATTTTTCCTGAAAAAGCGGTTTTGTCAAACGAGATTTTATCATTAATTGGTAATCCGAATCAAAAGTTAATCGGAATTGCTCCTTTTGCACAGTATGAATCTAAGGTCTATCCTTTGGATTTAATGCAAGAAGTCATTGCAAAATTAGCAGCGAATCCAGAACAAACCATTTTGCTTTTTGGCGGAGGAAAAAAAGAAGCCGAAATACTTGATTCCATGGCAAAACCCTATCAAAATGTGGTAAACATGGCAGGGAAAATCAAGTTTACACAAGAACTGCAATTGATTAGTAATCTTGATGTGATGTTGTCTATGGATTCTGGCAATGCACATATTGCCGCGATGTTGGGCGTAAAAGTCATTACACTTTGGGGTGCCACCCATCCTTATGCTGGTTTTTCACCTTTTAATCAACCCATAGAAAATGCCTTGGTGGCTGATCGAAATTTGTTTCCAAAGTTACCTACTTCGGTATATGGCAATAAAAAAGTAGCAGGTTATGAAGAGGCTATGCGAACGATTTTACCAGAAGAGGTTGTGGCTAAACTTTAAATAAATTCCAAAAAATAAAATTCCAAATTCCAACAGTATTTAGTTTGGAATTTGGAATTTTTTTATTGTGATTTGATGAATTTGGAATTTCATCATAAATAAATCTTCTCGTCTCGACAGCGTTCAACGATATACCTTTTCAAATTCGAAATTGTGGCTTGATAATTTGGAGCTTCGTACAATTTAAAACACTTAATGTCGGAAGTCATTCACTTAGTCAGGTCGATTAGCTAGTTTGAGCAGCTTTGCATAGGATTAATTTGCACAACTGGTTTTGTTTATGTGGTGCGAGGACAAGAGTCCGTCTCACAACACATTTGTTTATTGTAATTTTCTCATTTTAAGAAATACTTCGATCGGTTTTGATTTCAAAAACTATTTTAAGACAGACTGATTTGATTATTACTCAAAAGAATGCTCTTTAAAATTAATTTTATGAAAAACCTTTTGTCCATTCTCATCTCTAAAAAATTGAACAGTACCTGTTTTAGTGTCAATTATTACGACTCCCGGATTCGCTGATGAAAGTTGATAACGACCATTTTCACTTATCATTTCACCAACATAAACAAATGCAGTTAAACTTAATATAAAAGCAACTGCTTTTGATAATTTCCATATTCTTTCCATAATTTTTTTGTTTTAAATTTTACAATTAAAGAATTTTATTCTTGCTTATTTTCTTGTTCGTTTTCAATTGCATTTTGTTCAATTTCATCGTTAGTTAGCATCTCATAATTGTAACTAAAAACGATACTTGCAACTTTAATTTTTGACATATGGTATTTATGTGAAATAGTGTCAATTATTTTATCAACTTTATAGGCATCAGTAACGAGTGGATATGTTTTATTTAAATAATCCTTTAAAACAATCTGCAAGGTGTCCTTTGGTGTGTTTTTTATAATCGACAATAAAGCTATTTTTTCTCCATCAAAATCTATAAGTACATCTGTTAAAGAATGAGTAACATCATATTTCTTTTTTATTTTTTCTTGTGATTCTAGAAATTCAACTTCTTTTTTATCATTACATCCAAAGGCTGTAATAATTACCAAGAGCATTATTTTTTTCATAAAGTGGATGTTTTTTTATTGTTTTTGACTGTCAATTTCTATTTCGTATGATTTTCTATTTTCCCTTTTAACATTATCTTCAGTTTCTATATTTTATTCTTCTATTTCTATTTTCAATTCGTTTATCAAATTACTAATTCCGTAACAAATATTCTTAATTCCATCTGTAAAACATATATCATCTTTAACTTTAAGTTTACTTTGTGAATATCTTCGAAGTTCTGAAATACCATCAGTAAAATTTATTTCTGCGAAGCTATTTCTTTCAAAATATTTAGCAGAATTTGGAAAATCTGCGGAAAGCATATGTTGGAATATAATAATTTCCGAAATCAAACTATTTGCATTTGATTTATTTTTTAATGTGGATGCCCATTTGGATTTTATTTTTAACAATTCTTTAATTTCATTTTGTATTACTTCTTTTTCCATCTTTTCTTTAAGTTTTTATATATTAAACAATCAAAATGAAGGATTTAGTATGTGATTTAATCCTTCTTATACATCCAAAATAGGTCAGATTGCAGAAGGTTTTTTGCCATAAAGTTGTAAATAATACAATATTTTTTCTTTTAAATCATCAATTCAACTTTTGTAAAAAACTAAACACCCGTAAACCAAAAAAAAAGTCTCTTTTAAACAAGTTTTCGTTTATTATGAAATCCATTCAGAACTGACTGCTGAATACACATAAGATGCACAATTACATCGGGTACCTTCTTCCTTTTGTGTTTTAATTTTTTTTAACATTGTTAATCATAATTCTAGTTATTCCCTAGCAAAATTGTTTTTAATTCTGAAACTTTTAAATCAAATTCTTCTTTAGTAATTATTCCTAAATCTGAATACTTCTTTAATTCTTCGATTTTTGATAAGGCTTGCTCTTTCGTATAGATATAATTTGAAATTAATGGTTTTAAAATTTCCCCGTGAGTTAAATTTTTGGATAAAGATTCATAAACTGTTTGACCTTCCGAATTTTTAATTGAAAGATGAGTAATTCGATTAACTTCTCCTTGGGCCTCTCTTATCCAATTAAGAAAAAGAAGTTCTTTTTTATTAATTGTATTGTCAAGTTCCTCCTTTTGTTTCTTGATTTCTTTATCTCTTTTATCATAGTCATTTGAAATATCTATTATAGTATATTTTTTTGCAGATGTTAAAATATTTATTATATCCTCTTTGTTGTTTTTAGGATACCATCCACTCACATTTTCAATAACAACGTATTTATAATTATTTGAATTATTGATAAGGTTATCAATAGTTATTTTAGAGTAATTATTTTTCATTGCTTCATTATAGGAGGCATTTCTTATAGATTGTGATTCAGCCTCTTTAGCATTTGCTATTTTATTCGCTATAGCATCTTGAGATATTCTATTCATTGCATCACCAATTGGATTTTCTGGTCTAATTGTAACATTGACATTTTTTGATTGAGCATAGGTTATTTGATTTGCTAACCCCAACATCAGAATAAATAACATTTTTTTCATAAACTTTATTTGTTTTAATTAGTTTTAACTTTTAAAAAGCGATTTTATTATATGCCAAATTTCTTTGTAATTTGTCAAAATGGCACCAGTAATAAAAGCAACTATAGAAAATATAATATATCGTTTAATTTGTTGATTTTGAAGCTTCAAATTTTCAATTGTTAGCTTATCTATTTCAACTTGTCTATCTTGCGAAGAATTTTGGATTTCTAAATTTTCATTTTGTAATTTTAAATTTTCCTGCACCAAATTTTCTACTTCAAGTTTTAAAAATTCTTTATATCTAATATGGTCAAATCCCTTAAAATTCCAACCTTTTTGTGTTAAAGTAACCGATTGGCTATTATTCTCTTCTACAAGCTCTAATTGAATCAATCGATGAATCAAAAATTTAATCTCATAAAAATTATCTCCACCATTACTAGTGATTCTCCTTTGTAATCTATATTCCTCTATATCTCCATCCCATTTTTGAAGCGTAAATATAGCTTTCTCAAGAGATGATTCTAATTGTTTATTCATTTTTTTGTAAACTTGCGACTAACGGCGTTTGGGCGAAGTAACTATTTTGAAACTTAATATTTGTCTTTATATTTATTTTCAAGAGCCTCAATAATTTCAAATCTTTTTTGATTTGTTATGTTATCAATATATTTTATTTGTTCGATAGCATCATATGGAGTAATTAAACCATTATCAATTAATGAAATATAATTATCTGTATTAATTAATTTTAAATTCAATGTTGCTTGATTTACTTTTCTTATGAATTTTAGAGTAGAAAAAACTATTAGTGCATAAGAAATATAAATAATTTCTTTATTTTGATAAACTTGGCACAATTCATTTTTGTTTTCTATTAATAAAAATGCACTTAATAAACAACTAATGTGAGTTATGTAAGTAATCTTGTTTAGTTTTTCAAAACTATATAAGTTAAATATACCTGCAATTATTGTCATAACAATAAATTTTAAAAAAATATAATTTGTAATTACAAGTATTATTAAAGAATAAATAATCGTCAACAATAAATTTTCATTTGGATTTACTATTAGAATAAATTTCAAGGCCAATAAGAAAAAATAATAAAATATTGTAAATGTTATAATAAAATGAAATGAAAATTTTATTAAGTTCAAAATGAACATAGCGTTTTTCATATTTTTATTTTGCTTTAAATTTTTATTTAGTTTCTATATTTGTTAATTACATCATTTACAATGCGATCAAACAAAATTTCGTTTAGATCAATAGCGGAATGTACCATTCTTAATTCTGTTTTTATATCATCAAATGAGTTAGGTATATTAAATGAAAATGGATCACTTGTTTTCAAAAAATAATCATTAGCTTTTAAAACTTTATTTTCATCTTGAAGACCCAACCCTATTATTGAAAAACAAACTTTAATGTCTTCGAGGAAAGACGAGGTAAGGGAATTAGGATTAGTTTTAATCTTATGTGATAAATAATTAAACATATTCTTAGGAAATTAATTTTTCGTCCAATCTTTGTCAGAATAATAAGATTCTAAATAAAAATATTCACAACTCTCAATTCTTGATCTAGTTAAATTTAGAAAGTCATTTACAATGACTATATCTTTTTCATATCTCTTGTCAATAGAATATTGTTTCTGATCAAATAACCTATCTATGTTTTTTAGAAATTGAAGATTGGTTCTTTCGATGTTAGAAATTAAAAAGGGAAATAATTTTAGAAATCCACTTGACTTATTTGAAATAATCATTTCAACTTTATGTTTGAATGTTAACTCACTTTCTAAAAATCTATTTTCGAGTTCAAAAAGATCTAATGTTAAATAGTCAATCACTTTACAAAGTTTAAATGACGATTTATTCAATAATTCTGTTGAATTCATTTTATTCAATTCTTTGAAAATTTGATTAATGTCTCCCATAAAATAATTAAGATTTTATCTATTTCTTAAAGCACCTTTTAATTAATTACCTTAATAATAATTTTCTAACATTATTTAATTCTTTAGAATAATTCACTATTTTCCAAAAGTCTCAATTAGAATAATTCATCATTAAAAAAATTTATAAAACAAATGTATTTTCTAAAATTCATTTGTAAGCCAATTAAAGAATTTAAAACGTGTTTTTTCAAGATATATTACCACTAAGGTTTATTATTTACTTATAATTCATAGCTAACCTAGTTCACAAAAGTTAAGATTTAACGTTTAATTAAAGCAGGAACTTGTTGCAGTCAAGCAGCAGTATGGGTGAACTATAATTGATCACAGTAATACGTTATTATCGATTGTTTTTTATAAATTCATACGTGTTTTCTATTCCCTTATTTGATAATTCTATATGTTTTTTAAAAAACTCTGGTAACGAATTCTTTTCATTCCAGATTTCTTTTACCTTTTCTATATCAGATGAATTGTGAAGAATAGATTCTGTATATTTTGTTTCGACTTGTTCATAATGAACAACTTTTTTTCTTCTTTCATTAAACTCTTTAAAATCCAAATCTCTAAATTTAATTAACCAGTTTATGTTTTCATTTATAGAATTCCGTACTCTAATTTTGTCAATTACATTAGCAAACATTATAAATTTGGGATTTGGAAATTCGGTGGTAAATTCAGTTGCAATTTTGTCCCCAATTCTATCCCAAAAATTATAGAGCTTTTCATAACAGCAACTTGCGTACATTGAATATAATGAATCGTATAAAGTTGGGAAATATGTAACTCTTTGTTTACCCATAAAAAATTCTGATTCGGTCAAAGGATTATTTATGAGTGGTCTTAAAGTATATAAAATTCCAGTTGTGTAGATTAAATCTTCCTGTATAAAATCAATATCTCTAGTTATATTAAAATCTAATCTGGCATCAGTTGCTTTTTCTCCGATAAAAAATGAATCGCTTTTTACTTTAGCAGCATTTTCTTTTAATAGGTGTGCTTTGATATTTTCTGAAATCAGATTGTCAAAATTCGAAATTATGTTCTTTTCTTTTTCGTACACTTTTTTTAGTTATTACGTTTTACAAGTCGTATCAAATATATTGTTTTTTTCTTACAAAAAATCAAATCAAATTATCTTAAAACAAAAAACTTCCCTTTTCAGAGAAGTTTTCATTTACTGTTTAATTTTTGGAATTTGGATTTTTCAATATTGGGATTTCAATATTAGGATTTGATGACTTTGGAATTTTATCTACACATCATCAAAATCTACAGCTAAACTAGCCGAGGTGGGTACTGCTTGACAACTTAAAAGTAAGCCTTCGGCAATTTCACTTTCGGACAAGATGGAGTTTTTCTTCATTTCGGCAGTACCTTCGGTGATGCGACATAAACAACTGCTACATACACCGCCTTGACAAGAGTAAGGCACATCAATACCTTGTTTTAGGGCAGCTTCCAAAATCGTTTGTTTGGCCGACATTTCGAAGGTAGTCGTTTCATCATCTACAACTAAGGTTACTGTAGTATGTCCATCAGCATTGGTGCTAATCGTCTTTTCTTCAGTAGAAGCAGTGAACAATTCATATTTGATGGCCGATTCTTTTACATTTCTTTCTTTTAAGGCTTCAGAAACAGTTGTAATCATGGCTTCTGGGCCACACAAGTAATACTTGTCAACATCAAGAGCAGCGTTTTTTTCAGAAAGTATAGTATTTACTACCGACTTGTCGATGCGACCAAAAAGACCTTCTCCAGCCTGTACTTTACTGTAAACATAATGTACAAAAAGGCGTCCTACATATTGCAATTGTAAGTCGTGCAATTCTTGATGAAAGATGGTTTCTTCAGGAGTTTTGTTGCCGTAAACCAAAACAAAAGAACTTTTGGGTTCGCTTTTCAAAACCGATTTTAAGATAGAAATTACAGGAGTGATTCCGCTACCGGCTGCAAAAGCGGCGTAGTTTCTTTGACGCTCGGCATCAGGAGTGAAGGTGAATTTCCCTTCGGGTTGTCCTACTTCGAGTACGTCTCCGGCTTTTAGTCGGCTTGTGGAAAATTGAGAAAACAGTCCATTTTTTACAGCTTTTACAGCTATGCGCAATTCCCCACTTTCAGGAGCAGAACAAATAGAATAAGCTCTGCGAATCTCTTGATTGTCTAGGGTTAAACGCAAGTTAACGTATTGTCCTGCGGTAAAAGTATAGTCAGATTTGAATTCTTCAGGTATATTAAAAAGTAAGGAAACCGCATCTTTGGTTTCGCGTTTTACTTCTTTGATGAGGAGTTTTTTAAATGTTGGCATTGGTTGATTTTTTTTGCAAAGATAGCAAAGACCATAACTTTGATAGCGCAACCGATTGAATTTTTTATACCTAATTTTGTTATGTATAAGAATCTTATGTATATTTGAAATTCAAAAACAGATTTTCTAATTCTTCAAAATATGAAAAACTCACAATTATACAAAGGCAGTCTCAACACCATTATTATGAAGTTGTTGGAAGAAAATGGCAAAATGTATGGGTATGAAATCACCCAGAAAGTAAAGGCGTTGACACAAGGAGAATTGACCATTACCGAAGGTGCTTTGTATCCAGCGTTGCACAAATTGGAAGCGGAAGGATTGCTTGATGTAGAGATAGAACGAGTAGACAACCGCTTGAGAAAGTATTATAAACTCACCGAAAAAGGAACTACAGAAACCGTTAATCGATTAGCAGAATTGGAAGATTTTATCCGAAATATGCAAAGTTTAGTGAATCCAAAATTAGAATTTTAGTGCGCTATGGTAGTTTTAAATCAAGAACAAATAGAATTTATTGACCACTATTTAAAAGTTTCAAAAGTGCGTTATGTTGATGTGCGTTCCGAATTGACGGACCATATCGCTACAGCTGTAGAGCATAAAATGCAAGACGAAGCGCTTGATTTTTATGAGGCTTTTAAAGCGTTTATGGCAGTCAATAAATCCCAGTTGTTACAGAGAAACAATGCAACTTTTGCTTACTTAAAAGAAGCTATTGTTAGTTTTTGTCCCACGCTATGGCATCCCATTACCTTAATTTTTGGTGGTATGATGCTTTTCTTAGGTTGGTATTTTGATTCGATTTTATCGCTACAAGGAATTCATTACGCAAGTTATTTTTTGATTTTGTGTTTAGGATTAACGCAAAGAACGTATTTCTCTTTAGTGATGAAAAAACAATACTTACGTTTAGAGTATTTGAATTATGCTTTGATGATAATTTATTTTTTAAGTGTTATGCTTAATGGTTGGTTTGATGATTTTAAAGGAAATGCTATAACTCTTTCAATAAGCATAACCTTGTTTTTTGCCTACAGTCGTTACGCTTTTGCTACTATTCAGAAATTTAAAACCAACCGAATTTAATTATTTACTATGAAACTAACCACCGAACAAATCGATCAATTATATAGGTTCACGCGCCAACATTATGTAGAATGGTATGATCTCCAAACTGAATTGGTGGATCATTTGGCGAATGCTATTGAGGAACAATGGCAAGAAAATTCAAAGCTTTCGTTTGATCAAGCTTTACAAAACGAATTCAAAAAATTTGGCGTTTTTGGCTTTATGGACGTAGTTGAATGCAAACAGCGATTTTTACAAAAGAAATACAATCAGATTGTGTGGTCTATCGTGAAGACTTTTTTTACGCTACCCAAAATTATGGGAACAATTGGAGTTACGGGGATACTGTTTTTGTTACTAAAAGCAAGTCACTACAACGGCGATTGGGTGTTGCTTTTCTATGGGTTATTGGTAGTTTTTGTTTTTTATAGAATGATTTCAAATCAGTTGAAACACAAAAGGCAAATTCAGAATCAAGAAAAACGTTGGTTGTTTGAAGATATTTTAAACCAATATGGGACTTTTGTGGGTGCGATTGTTTTGCCGCTAAATATCTTTTTACAAATCTTTAATCGGGCAGAACATTATTTGGATAACACATATGTTTTAGGTTTTGCCAGTTTCTTTTTGGTACTGATGACTATTTTGCTGTATGCTATCTTTTTTAAAATTCCTTCACAGTCGAAAAAATACCTTTTGAAAACTTATCCAGAATATTCTTTGGCTAATTTGTAACATTTTTAGCCTACTATTTACTTATAGTGCAGAACTTTAAAAAGTAATACTAATGTTTTTACGTTTTATTTACCTCGAGTGGAAAGCCTTTTTGCGTTCCGCTTCTTTTGGAACTAATTTGGGAATGAAAATTCTAATGGGCTTTTTGATTGCTTATTTCACCTTGTTGTTTTTAGCATTAGGAATTGGTAGCTTTTATGCTCTAGAGAAAATGCATTTAAATCCATTAGTAACCATCAACAAATTTTTGGTTTACTATTTTCTATTTGATTTGGTTTTTCGATTACTACTTCAAAAAATCCCAGTGCTCAACATTCGTCCTTTATTGGTATTACCGTTTAATAGGTCTACGATTGTGCATTTTTCATTAGGAAAGACCGCTTTGTCTTTTTTCAATATTTTACATGCCTTTTTCTTTTTGCCTTTTAGTGCTGTTTTGCTTTATGAAGGGTATGCTGTAGGGTCTGTTTTCCAGTGGAATCTTGGGTTATTGGCTTTGGTGTATCTTAATAATTTTTTGAATATTATTTTGAGCAATAAAGACCAATTGTTTGGAATTTTCCTGGCTATTGTTGCAGTGCTAGGCGGATTGCACTATTACGGTTATTTTGATGTAACGGTGTACAGCGCTCCATTTTTCGAGGCTTTATTTCATTCGCCAGGTGTGTTTGTAATTCCGCTTGTAATCTTAGGATTGTTGTATTATTACACCTTTGTTTATTTCAAAAACGAATTGTATCTCGATGCTGGTTTGGCCGTAAAAGGCGAAATTGCCAAGACAGAAGAGTTGACTTGGTTGAATCAGTTTGGAACTTTGGGTACCTTTTTAAAGAACGACATCAAGCTAATCAAAAGAAATAAGCGCTCCAAAACAACGGTATTCATGAGTATTCTCTTCTTGTTTTATGGGTTGATTTTCTTTGGTAATCCAACACAGCCACAAGTGATGTATATTTTTGCTGGGATTTTTGTTTCGGGCGGATTTTTATTCACCTTTGGTCAATTTGTACCGAGTTGGGATAGTTCATATTACCAGTTAATGATGACCCAAAACATTCCGTATCGTGGCTATTTGAATTCCAAATGGTGGTTAATTGTCATAGCAACTTTTGCTTCTACGATTTTGGCTAGTTTTTATCTTTATTTTGGTTGGCAAGTGTATTTAACCATTATAGCTGGTGCGATTTACAATATTGGAATCAACTCACATTTGGTGTTGTTGGGAGGTGCTTTTACCAAAACACCAATCGATTTGACCATGAGTAAAGGTGCCTTTGGAGACAAAAAAGCATTCAATGTCAACACGATGTTGCTCTCTATTCCAAAATTAGTTTTGCCTTTGATTTTGTATGGTTTGGGGAAATATTTTGGCGGACAAGAATTAGGTTTAGCCCTTGTTGCTCTTGCGGGCGTGATTGGTTTTGCAATGAGAAACTGGGTGTTTCTTCAAATTGAAAAAATTTACAAAAGAGAAAAATACAAAACCATTGCGGCTTACAAGCAAAAATAGCCCCCCAACCCCCGAAGGGGGAGTTTAAAAATAATCAACAATTAAAACCCAGCTTTCCCCAGCTGTTCCCCCTTTGGGGGTTAGGGGGCATATATGATACAAGTACAAAACCTTTCAAAATCATACAACGGAACCACCGTTTTAAAAATAGACCAATTAGAAATTCCAAAAGGCGAAAGTTTTGGATTGGTTGGTAATAATGGCGCAGGGAAAACTACTTTTTTTAGTTTATTACTCGATTTAATTCACCCCACTACAGGGTCCGTTATTAACAATGGGGTACAAGTAAATACCAGCGAAAGTTGGAAACCTTTTACGGGTTCTTTCTTGGACGAAAGTTTTTTGATTGGGTATTTAACT
Source organism: Flavobacterium riviphilum (assembly GCF_055231795.1). Lineage (NCBI taxonomy): Bacteria > Pseudomonadati > Bacteroidota > Flavobacteriia > Flavobacteriales > Flavobacteriaceae > Flavobacterium > Flavobacterium riviphilum. The sequence continues at coordinate 562,542 of NZ_JBUYSY010000001.1, read as the reverse complement.
CCCGAAGAATACTTTTATTTTATTGGCGAATTGCGCGGACAAAACAAAGCCGATGTGGATGCCTTATTGGCCAAACATGAAGAGTTTTTTAATGGCGAAATCTTGAATAACAAAAAATACCTGAGAGACTTGTCTAAAGGAAATCAAAAGAAAGTTGGGATAATTGCGACTTTAATAGGTAATCCCGAGGTCGTTATTTTGGACGAACCTTTTGCCAACTTAGACCCGACAACCGTAAACCGATTGAAAAAAATCATCAAAGAATTGGCTCAAAATCCAGATGTAACCGTTTTAGTTTCGAGTCACGATTTGTTACATACCGTGGAAGTGTGTAACCGAATTGTCGCTTTGAACAAAGGAGAAGTAGTCAAAGACATTCAAACATCAACCGAGACTTTGGCCGAGCTGGAAGCGTTTTTTGCGGTTTAAATTCGAATATTGCAAAAAGAAACGTATTTTTACCAGTCATTATACTAAAATAATGTTTTTCAAGTTAAATGATAAAACGTTTCCTAGTGAAAATTATCGGTTGTAAGTCGCTTTTTCTTTTCCTTTTTTTGGGGTTCATGATAGCATGTTCCACCAAGAAAAATACTTTTTTGGCCAGAAATTCGCATGCTTTAACAACCCGTTACAATGTATTGTATAATGGAAATATAGCTTTCGATAAAGGAGTTCTAGGCATTCAATCCGAGACCAAAGATAATTTTTGGGAGCGTTTGCCAATAGAGCGGATGTTGCCCTCTCAACCTTTGGAAGATGAGCAACCCAAAAATGCCGATTTTGATTTGGCCGAAACCAAAGCCACCAAAGCCATTCAAAAACACTCCATGAATATTGGTGGGCGAGAAGTGAACTACCAAACCGATGAAGCGTATTTGCTTTTAGGTAAAGCAAGATATTACGACCAACGATTTGTTCCCGCTTTGGATGCCTTTAACTATATTTTGTACAAATACCCCGAAAGCGATAAAATATATGAAGCCAAAGTATGGCGCGAAAAAACCAACATGCGTTTGGGTAATGATGCCTTGGTGATCAAAAACATTCATAAATTATTAAAAGCAGAAGAATTTAAAGATCAACCTTTTGCTGATGCGCATGCGCTTATGGCCGAGGCCTTTTTAAATTTGAAAATCAAAGATTCGGCTATTACTCAATTAAAAGTGGCAGAGCATTTCACCAAAAATAATGAACATAAGGCTCGTTATCGTTTTATTTTGGGGCAATTGTATCAAGAAATTGGCAAAAAAGATAGCGCTCTGTATTACTATGACGCTGTTATCGCCATGCATCGCAAGGCAAAGCGCGACTATGTTATACAATCTTATGCCAAAAAAGCGCAATTGTTTGATTATGCGACGGGAGATGCCGAAGCTTTTGTGGCCATCTATGACGAATTGATCAAGGATCGAGAAAACCGCCCTTTTTTGGATGTCATATATTACAATATGGGGGTTTTTTATGATAATTACCAGCAAGATCAAGAAGCCCAAACATTTTATAAGGCTTCTTTGAAAACACAGTCCAAAGACCCTTACTTAGTGGCTTCTAATTATAGAAATTTGGGAAATCTTTTTTTTAGAAAGACCAATTACGCTTTAGCGGCACAATATTACGATAGCACTTTGGTGCATCTTGATGCCAAAACAAGAGAGTATTACAAAATTCAAAAAAAGCGTAAAAATTTGGACGAAGTTATTCGATTGGAAAATATTACTCATCGCAATGATAGTATATTAAAACTCGTTCATTTAGCACCCAATGAAAGAACAGCTTTCTTTGTGGCTCATATTGAAAAACTCAAACGACAAGATTCCATTCAAAGAGCCAAAGAAGAAGTACAAAAACAAAAGTTAGCCAATATCGAGCGTAATTTGGCCGCTTCCACTACCGATGTAAGTACTGCTACGGGAATAGGAATGCCTACAGCCAATAGCATGTTGCCTCCAGCAGATTCTCCAAAAACAGAAGGAACTTCTACGTTTTATTTTTACAATCCCAATACAGTAGCCTATGGGAAACAGGAGTTTAGAAAGGCATTTGGAAAACGTGCTTTGGTAGAGAATTGGCTCTTTGCCGCCGTTGGAAAAGGAACCGAAGAAGTTCCTGAAACAAGCGAAACGGACACAGCCATTACCGAAAACAATACCGAAGAAAAACCGTATTATACCACAGCCTTTTATTTAAATTCATTGCCCACACAAGCTACAGCAATTGACAGTATCACCAAAGAACGGAATACAGCTTATTATCAACTTGGCGTAGTGTACAAGGAAAAACTTAAAGAATACCATTTAGCTTCGGAAAAACTCGAGCAATTGCTCACCTTTCAACCCGATGCCCCACTTGTTCCGCCTACTTTATACCATTTGTATAAAATATATGAAACAACACAACCGGGTGCTGCACAAACGGTAAAAGAAAAGCTACTTGCTACTTTTCCAGAGACTAGGTACGCACGCTTACTCACTCAGAGTACTGCTGATACTAGTTTGGACAAAGACGCTCCTGAGAATATTTATAACCAATGTTATCAATGGTATTTTCAGGAAAAATTTGTAGCGGTTCTTCAAAAATGCAATCAGATGATACAGCAGTTAACGGGCGAAGAAATAGTGGCAAAATTTGAATTGCTCAAAGCGCATGCTTTGGGAAAAACGAACGGTTTACCTGCTTACAAAGAAGCCATGCAATACGTGGCTGACAATTTTCCTTCTACAGAGGAAGGTCAAAAAGCCGATGCTATTGTTTTGAACGAGATTCCCGTTTTAGAAGCTATGGCATTTAGTACAAAAGACACTCAAAATTGGAAACTCATTTTTATTATTCCCGTAGAGGATTATCAACAAGAGCGGACTATTGAAAATCAACTTTTAGCATTTACAAAAAAAGAAAATTTGGCCAAATTGTATTTCACTTGCGATAATTTTACGACCAAAGATCGAATTATTTGTTGGCATGGTTTCCCATCGGAAAGCTACGCCAAAGAAATTGCAACACAAATCAATAGCAAAGCACAAGAGCAAGGACGAGCCCAAGCAATTCCTATTACGGATAAAAATTATGCGCTGATACAAATGAATAAAAATTTGGATCAGTATCTTGCGACACAAAAGTAATACAGCATGTTTGATAAAAAGAAGAAAACCACCACCACAGATTTACAAGGCAAAACCAATCGAATAGTTGAAATGACCCAAATAAAAGGGGATGTTGTTTCTTCTGCAGATTTTCGATTGGATGGAGAATTGTTGGGAAATTTTACTTCAAATGGAAAAATAGTTATTGGCCCTTCAGGAAAAGTAATTGGAGATATACAGTGCAAAAGTGCTGATATCGAAGGTGTTTTTAAAGGGAAATTGGTAGCCAAGGAATTGCTTACTATTAAGGCCACAGCCACAGTAGAGGGTGAGGTATACATTGGAAAACTAGCTATCGAACCAGGAGCTTTATTTACAGCGACGTGTCAGATGCATCCCATAGAATTTGAAAATGAACCCTAAACAAAAGCCCAACAATCGTAAGCCCAATAAATGGTTGGCCTTAATCAATATTCCTATTCAAATGGGGATAGTGATTTTTTTGTTTGCCTTTTTAGGGCAATGGCTAGATGAGCATCATCCTAGTTCAAAAGTATATTATGTTAAAGTTTTAGTTGTTGTAGGCGTTTTTTTGGCTCTATATAATGTTTACCGACAAGTAAATGAAATCAATAAAAATTCTTAAATGAAAATCGTTTTATTTCAAAAAATTATTCCTTTTGTCATTAGTATCGCAGTCGTTTTCGTTATTCATGTCTTTTTTTTTCATTTTTTTAAAATAAACACATCCAATTTCAAGTATTCGATACCCGAATTGTATTTGTGGTTTTCTTTTTTTACGATGATAATTATGATGGTTTTATTGCAGGTTGAGAAGAAAAGTTTTGACAATGTAGGCATGAGTTTTTTGGTCATAACTAGTGTTAAGATGGTTGTGAGCTATGTGTTGTTACGTCCTGTTTTAAAGGGGGTTACGGATGAAATTATCGTTGAAAAAGCCAACTTTTTTTTCCTTTTTATTTTCTTTTTATTGGTCGAAACTTTATTCACTATTCGACTAGTCAACCCAAAGTCAAAATAAGTCTTTTAAAAATCTTCATTTCGCAAAAAAATAATTTTTTTAATGCTTTCGGATATTAATAAAAAATGTACATTTGCGCCAAATTTTAGAAATAAGAATTAAGATAATTAACTATTATGGTGATTTCAAACAGACCACTTCGATTTTTTGTAGCAATAGTCATAGCCTGCCTTCCATTATTTACTTCAGCAAATCCTGTTATAGATAGTACCAAACATGAGGTAGAAATAGCCGCTAAGGAGGATTTAGTTGCGCACGAAGCTTCAAACGATGTAGCTCACGCAGCACCGAAAGACATAAAAACAGAAATCAAAGAGTTTATCAATCACCACTTATTGGACTCGCACTCTTTTTATTTCAATGCCAATAAAGAAACTGGAGAGCACTACGGGTTTTCATTGCCTGTTATTCTTTGGGATAACGGTTTGCAAGTGTTTTCTTCTTCTGAATTTCACCACGGTCCTGTAGCTGATGTAGCAGAACACAACGGAAATTTCTATAAATTGCACCACGAAAAAATTTATAAAACCGATGCTAAAGGTACACTTACTGAGGAGCACGGTCATCCAACAAATGTTCGTCCATTAGATTTGTCTATTACAAAAAGTGTGATTGGGATTTTGTTTGTGGCGATTTTGATGTTGGTATTGTTCTCAAGTTTAGCCAAATCATATGCTAAAAATGGAGGAATTGCCAAAGGTGCAGGTCGTTTCTTTGAGCCGTTGGTAATTTATGTAAGAGATGAAATTGCTATTCCAAACATTGGAGAGAAAGCATACAAGAAATACATGAGTTATTTGTTGACCATCTTCTTCTTCATCTTTTTCTTGAACATTTTAGGATTAACACCATTTGGATTCAATGTAACAGGTAATATTGCCATTACTTTTTCATTGGCTATCTTAACGTATTTAATCACTACATTTACCGCTAACAAAAATTATTGGGGACACATTTTCTGGATGCCGGGGGTACCAACACCAATGAAATTTATCTTAGCGCCTATCGAATTATTAGGTACAATCATTAAGCCATTTTCATTGATGATACGTTTGTATGCTAACATTTTAGCAGGTCACGTAGTATTGATGAGTATTATTGGATTGATGTTTATTTTCAAAAGCTGGATTGGAAGCACATTGTCATTTGGATTGGCATTTGCACTTTCTATTCTAGAAATATTAGTAGCTTTTCTTCAAGCGTATATCTTCACGATGTTGTCTGCCCTTTATTTTGGAGCAGGTAACGAAGAACACCACCACGACGAAGCACACCATTAATAAGTTAGAAAATAGAAGTGAGAAGTTAGAAATTTATAAGTTCGAATTTCTAACCTCTAACCTCAAATTGAATGTTTAATTTTTAATATATATATTATGCAAATTCCAACTATTGTAGGAGCAGGATTAATCGTAATCGGAGCAGGTTTAGGTATTGGTAGAATCGGTGGTTCAGCAATGGACGCTATCGCTCGTCAACCAGAAGCTTCAGGAAAAATCCAAACAGCTATGCTTATTGCAGCTGCACTTATTGAAGGTATTGGTTTCGCTGCTTTATTCGCTGCGTAATTACAACACAAAGCAATAGTTGCAACGGTTGGTTGCGACTATTGTTTTAAAAGTAAAACATTAAAAATTATAATAGAAATATAAAATGGAGAAGTTAATAAATGATTTTTCGTTTGGTTTGTTTATTTGGCAAGTAGTTATATTTGTTGGATTAATTCTTTTATTGAAAAAATTTGCTTGGAAACCTATTCTTGATGCGGTAAACGAGAGAGAAGAAGGCATTAAAAATGCTTTAGAATCTGCAGAAAATGCCAAAAAAGAAATGCAAGATTTGCAAGCAGACAACCAACGTATTTTACAAGAAGCGAGATTAGAGCGTGACAGCATGCTTAAAGAAGCTCGTGAAATGAAAGAAAAAATCGTTGCTGATGCTAAAAATGAAGCACAAGCTCAAGGTCAAAAAATGATCGAGCAAGCTAAAGCAGCTATCGAAAGCGAAAAAAATGCCGCTATGAATGAATTGAAATTACAAGTTTCTACTATATCATTAAGCATCGCAGAAAAAGTATTGAAAGACGAATTATCTAACAAAGAAGCTCAAGCTAAATTAGTTGAGAAAATGTTAGGCGAGGTTAAAATGAACTAATCATGGCAAGTACAAGAGCAGCAATTCGATATTCAAAAGCAATTCTAGATATTGCTTCTGCCAAACAAGTTGCAGAAGCCGTGAATAATGACATGAAGTTAATAGGTGAAACTATTGCTTCTAATTTGGAATTAAGCACTTTTATTCAAAATCCTACCCTAAAGGTGGAATTGAAAGAACAAGCTTTATTGGAAGTTTTTGCTTCTGTTAATGGCGTAACCAAAGGCTTATTTCATTTGTTATTCGAAAACAAAAGATTCGAAATCTTAGAAGGAATAGCCTCAGAATACAACAAATTATTTGATATCATGAATGGTGTTGAAGTGGCACAAGTTACTACAGCAATTCCTATGGATGCTGCTTTAGAAGCTAAAGTGTTGGCCAAAATCGCCACCCTTTCTGATAAGAAAATACAAATCGTAAATACCGTTGATCCAGCGATCATAGGAGGATTTATTTTGCGTATAGGTGATGTGCAATACAATGCTTCGGTAGCGAATAAATTACAAGTTTTAAAAAGAGAATTAAGTAACTAAGTTTTATCACACATAAGTGTTTAAATAATAAAGTAAAATGGCGGAAATCAAACCTGCTGAAATTTCAGCAATATTAAAGAAGCAAGTTGAGAGTTTTGAGTCTGGTGCTACACTAGAAGAAGTAGGAACAGTACTTAATGTTGGAGATGGTATTGCTCGTGTTTACGGGCTTTCTAATGTTCAATATGGTGAGTTAGTGGAATTCGAAAATGGGTTAGAAGCAATCGTTTTGAACCTAGAAGAAGACAACGTAGGGGTGGTACTTTTAGGACCATCAACAGGAATCAAAGAAGGTTCTACTGCCAAAAGAACACAACGTATTGCTTCTCTTAGAACAGGAGAAGGAATGGTAGGACGTGTAGTAAACACTTTAGGTCAACCAATTGATGGTAAAGGACCAATTACAGGTGAGTTATACGAAATGCCATTAGAAAGAAAAGCTCCTGGAGTTATCTTCCGTCAGCCAGTAACTGAACCATTACAAACAGGTGTAAAAGCAGTAGATGCTATGATCCCTGTAGGACGTGGACAACGTGAGTTAGTTATTGGTGACCGTCAAACTGGTAAATCAACAGTTTGTATCGATACGATCTTAAATCAAAAAGAATTTTACGATGCAGGTCAACCTGTATTTTGTATCTATGTAGCTATTGGTCAAAAAGCTTCTACTGTTGCTGGTATTGCAAAAATGTTAGAAGAAAAAGGAGCAATGGCTTATACTGTAATCGTTGCAGCTAATGCTTCTGATCCAGCTCCAATGCAAGTATATGCTCCTTTCGCAGGTGCTGCCATTGGAGAATATTTTAGAGATTCAGGTCGTCCAGCTTTAATTGTTTATGATGATTTGTCTAAACAAGCGGTAGCTTACCGTGAGGTATCTCTTTTGTTAAGAAGACCTCCAGGACGTGAGGCTTACCCTGGTGACGTATTCTACTTACACTCTCGTTTGTTAGAAAGAGCTTGTAAAGTAATTGCTGATGACTCTATCGCGAAAAACATGAATGACTTGCCAGATTCATTAAAAGGAATCGTTAAAGGTGGTGGTTCATTAACAGCTTTACCAATTATCGAAACACAAGCGGGTGACGTATCTGCGTATATCCCAACAAACGTAATTTCGATTACAGATGGTCAAATTTTCTTGGATGGAGATTTGTTCAACTCTGGGGTTCGTCCAGCGATCAACGTAGGTATCTCTGTATCTCGTGTGGGTGGTAACGCTCAAATCAAATCCATGAAAAAAGTAGCGGGTACTTTAAAATTAGACCAAGCACAATTCCGTGAATTGGAAGCGTTTGCTAAATTCGGGTCTGATTTGGATGCTGTTACTTTGAACGTAATTGAAAAAGGAAAAAGAAACGTTGAAATCTTAAAACAAGATTTGAACGACCCTTATACTGTTGAAGACCAAGTAGCTATTATCTATGCAGGTTCTAAAAACTTGTTGCGTAATGTTCCTGTAAACAAAGTGAAAGAATTCGAAAAAGATTTCTTAGCGTACATGAACAGCAAAAACAGAGCGACATTGGATGCTTTGAAAGCAGGAAAATTTACTGACGAAATTACCGATGTAATCGAAGCTGCTGCAAAAGAAATTTCAGCAAAATATAACTAATCTAGTGAATAGTAATTAGTGATTAGTCAATAGCTAGTCACTAATTACTTATTACTATTTACTTAAAAACACAATGGCTAACTTAAAAGAAATCCGTAATAGAATTGTTTCCATTTCATCGACGATGCAAATTACATCGGCTATGAAAATGGTTTCGGCAGCAAAGTTGAAAAAAGCGCAAGACGCGATTACAGCTATGCGTCCATATGCTGAAAAACAAACTGAATTATTGCAAAATCTATCAGCAACCCTTGATGGAGATGTAGGTGGCGAATACACTACACAAAGAGAAATCAAAAAAGTATTGTTAGTGGCTATTACTTCTAATCGTGGTTTGTGCGGTGCTTTTAATTCGAATGTAATTAAAGAAGTAAAAGTACGCGCTGATTTTTATGCTGGAAAACAAGTTGATGTTTTTGCTATTGGGAAAAAAGGAAACGATGTTTTAGGGAAAATTTATAAAGTAGTAGGAAATGAAAGCAAGGTTTTTGATGCGTTGAGCTTCGAGAATGTTGCTGTAATTGCTGACCATTTGACACAACAATTCCTTTCTGGAAATTATGACAGAATCGAATTGGTGTATAATCAATTCAAAAATGCAGCTACTCAAATTGTACAGAATGAACAATTTTTGCCATTAGCTCCTATCAAATCCGATAAAGCCGTAGCCTCAGGAGATTATATTTTTGAACCTTCTAAAGAAGAAATCGTGTTGACTTTGATTCCAAAATCATTGAAAACACAATTGTATAAAGGAATTAGAGATTCATTTGCTTCAGAACACGGTGCTCGTATGACCGCTATGCACAAAGCAACAGATAATGCCACGGAATTACGTGACCAATTGAAATTAACTTATAATAAAGCGCGTCAAGCCGCAATTACCAGCGAAATTTTAGAAATCGTTGGTGGAGCAGAAGCTTTGAATGCTTAATTATCTATTTTATTATAACAATACCCTTAAGCCAACCTTGTGTTGGCTTTTTTTATGAGTTTAATCAAAGGTTTCTTTTATTATTTGTAAGGTTCAGTTTTAAAAAGTATTTTGATAGGTTTATCACTACAAAAGCATGAGGTTTGCAATTGACCGCGTTCATTTAAGTGATTGACCGCGGTCAAATGGATCATCGACCGCGGTCGATTTACTGTTTCGTCTTGATGATTGTAATGGTTGATCAGGATGAATTGATTTATTCTTATAGATGATTTTTAAATTTTGTCTTTTTTAGAAGTATTTTGCTTTATTCATTTTCACAAAATATTCAAAGCTCATAACTTTCCTTCTTAAATCTCTTCCCATCTCATCTATTTTTTCTCTAATTTTACAATTTTACAAGGCTTATGGAAATTCAACTTAGAGAATTGCACACTAAAGAGGAGATGCTGGATCACATTGACCTTTTACGTCATTTGTACCCCACTTTTACTATTGAAAAATACGATAGCTATCTTACCGAAATGATTCCGCATAACTATAAGCAATTAGCCGTTTTTGAGGGAGAAGTTTGTGTTGGGATTACAGGATTTTGGCAAGGGTATAAATTATGGTCTGGAAAATATATCGAAATTGATAATTTTGTGGTACATCCCGATCATCGTGCCAAAGGCATTGGAAAAAGGATGACCGATTATATCGATGCTAAAGCCAAAGCTACGAATTGCACCATGATTGTTTTAGATGCATTTACAGGAAACTTCAATGCCCATCGTTTTTATTACAACCAAGGGTATGTGCCCAAAGGCTTTCATTTTTTAAAAATACTTAACGAAGACGGGCTTTCATAAAATTTTAAACCATTTAAGGCAATTAAGGTCATGTAAGTGAGGTTTACAATAAAAGTAAATTTCCTTTGTGAATTTTGTGTAACCCTTTGTGCTCTTTGTGGTTTAATTTAACACCAAAGAAAACGCTTACTATTCTTATATGACCTTATAGGCTCTTATATGTTTCAATAAATAGATGTTATTCCAAAAAGGCTTCACTGACTTCTATGTTTAAATAAAACCGCAATCTATGCGGTTAAATTTTTTCCCTAAGTCTTCCTTGAATTCGTTATTTTTGCTTTTTTATGTCGAATTAAAACCAAATAACATTGGGATTGTATAAAAGTCTCTTCAAACAAACGGCCATTTACGGATTAGCAACCGTTTTGCCCCGTATGCTTAGTTTTTTATTGGTACGTTTGTACACCGGAATTTTACCCACCGCAGAGTATGGAGAAGTATCTATTGTGCTTTCGTGGATGGTGTTTTTTAATGTCATTTTATCGTACGGTATGGAGACGGCTTTTTTTCGTTTCTATAGTGCGGAAACCGACAAAGAAAATGTCATAGCCACCAGTACTATTTCCATTTTTTGGTCCTCCATTTTATTTTTGTTTGCTGCTTTATTGTTTAGAGGCACCTTAGCTTCTTGGGCGCATGTAGATGTACAATACATCACTTTTTCGATTTGGATTTTGGTGTTGGATGCGCTGGTTATTATTCCGTTTTCAAAGTTACGCGCCAATAAAAAACCTATGATGTATGCTATCATCAAAATTGGGAATGTAGCAGTAAACCTGTTGCTCAACCTTTATTTTTTATTGATGTTGCCTAAAATATATGAAGCAAATCCGCATTCTTTTTTAGGAAACATGTACATCGATAATTTCGAAATTGGGTATATATTCGTTTCCAATTTATTAGCAAGTTTGCTCACTTTTGTGGTGCTTTCGCCCAATTATGTTTCTTTAAAACGCAATTTCGATGCCGTACTTTGGCGAAAAATGATGGGGTACGGATTACCGATCTTAATTGCTGGTATCGCTTTTGCGGTCAACGAACATTTTGATAAAATTTTGTTGGGTTATTTATTACCTGATAACATTGCCAAATCGGAGGTTGGGGCTTATTCGGCCTGTTATAAGTTGGGCCTATTCATGGTGCTTTTTGCCACGGCTTTTCGTTTGGGAATCGAACCGTTTTTCTTTAGCCACGCTAGTAGCGAAAATGCCCCGCAAACCTACGCCGTAATTACAAAGTATTTTGTCATTTTTGGGTCTTTGATTCTTTTGGGTGTGATTGTTTTTGCCGATGTTTTAAAGTTTTTGTTACTAGATGATGAAACGTATTGGGAAGCCATGAAAGTCGTGCCTTTGATTATTTTGGCCAATTTCTTTTTGGGGATTTACAACAATTTATCCGTTTGGTATAAACTCACGGACAAGACCATAATGGGGGCTTATATCTCTATTGTGGGGGCACTTTTAACCCTAGTTTTGAACTATTTGTTAATTCCCAAATTAAGTTATTATGGATCGGCCATAGCCACAATTGCGGCCTATGGTAGTATGATGTTTATTTCCTATGGCATGGGCAAAAAACATTATCCTATCCCTTATGATATGGAAAAAATTGGAGGCTATTTAGGACTTTCCATTTTGTTTTCTGCAATTTCTTTCTATGGATTTAGAGAAAATTATTTTATAGGAATTCCGTTATTGTTGTTGTTTATCTATTTTATTTATCACAACGAGAAAACCACAATATTAAATATTATTAAACGAAAAAAATAAGAAGGAGCTATTTCCTGCTGTACGCTATATCTGTGGTCCTGAACCCCAGGACCACAGGATGCCGCTTCCATCAGGGCTAGAGCCAAGTACTAATCAAGACTTATAGTTTTAAAAAAGATGAATATTAATATTATCAATACTTCTTCGCACGCCTTACCAAGTTATGAAACCATAGCATCGGCGGGAATGGATTTGCGTGCCAATTTATCCGAACCCGTTACCTTAGCCCCTTTAGAAAGAGCCATCATAAAAACAGGCTTGTTTATCGAGTTACCTATAGGTTACGAAGCGCAAGTGCGACCTCGTAGTGGTTTGGCTGCCAAAAACGGAATTACCGTTTTGAATGCTCCTGGAACAATTGATGCCGATTATCGTGGAGAAATTGGTGTGATTTTAGTAAATTTATCCAATGAGACCTTTGTGATTGAAAACGGAGAGCGTGTGGCTCAGTTAGTTATTGCCAAACATGAGCGTGCAGAATGGGTAGTTGTGAACGAGTTATCAGAGACCGCTCGCGGTGCCGGAGGATTTGGTAGCACGGGAGTAAAATAGTAAACAGTGTTCAGCTTTTAGTATTCGGTTCGCCGTCAACAAAGACAGTGTTTGAACAAAAGCTAGTAAAAAATAATCAGAAGAGTATTTTGTTTTGTCTTAATACTTAATTCTACAATCTTAAATATAGAATATAATGAAAATAATAGTACCAATGGCGGGACGTGGGTCTCGTTTAAGACCACATTCACTAACGGTTCCTAAGCCATTAATCCCTGTTGCAGGTAAACCCATTGTACATCGATTAGTTGAAGATATAGCTAAAATTTTAAAACAACCTATAGATGAAATCGCATTTATCTTAGGAGACGAAGCTTTTTTTGGAGATGATGTAGTAGCAAGCTTAGAAGAATTAGCCCAGAGTTTAGGGGCCAAAGCTTCTATTTATCGTCAGGATTTACCTTTAGGTACTGGGCACGCCATTATGTGTGCCAAAGAATCATTGTCAGGTCCAGCCGTTATTGCTTATGCCGATACGTTGATTCGTGCCGATTTTGAATTAGATCCAGAAGCTGATGCTGTAATTTGGGTTAAACAAGTTGACCAACCCGAAGCTTATGGTGTAGTGAAATTGAATGCTCAAAATGAAATCGTAGAATTGGTTGAAAAACCAAAAGAGTTTGTGAGTGACTTAGCAGTTATTGGAATTTATTATTTCAAGGACGTTGCCATTTTAAAACAAGAATTACAAAATGTTTTGGATAACAACATCCAAAATGGAGGTGAATACCAAATTAATGATGGTATCAAAGGTATGATGGCCAATGGTAAGGTATTTAAAACCGGAAGTGTTGACGAATGGATGGATTGTGGCAACAAAAACGTAACGGTAGAAACCAACGGGCGTATGCTTGGTTTCTTGCAACACGATGGAGTTGATTTAGTTGATCCATCAGCCAAGTTAGTGAACAGTACTATAGTACCACCATGTTTTATTGGTCCCAATGTAGTGTTACAAAATGCGGTTGTTGGTCCTAATGTTTCGCTAGGTAAAGGTTGTCATGTTACCGATTCTACTATCAAAAACAGTCTAATACAAACGCATGCGCATATTAAAAATGCCACATTAGACAATGCCATGATTGGGAATCATGTGGTCTATGATGGTAATTTTACCAGTATCAGTATAGGAGATTATTCCGTTTTAGAATAAAAAAAAAATGAACATTCGTGCCATAGCAGTTATTTTTTGGGGATCGTTAGTCTTTCCTTCTTGGGTTCAAGCACAAACAGAGCCTGATCAAATTGCTATGGCTACCAATGCCTTTCAGGAGTCCTTTTATGAAGCTTTATTGCAAAAGGGTATCGAAAATTACGACAAAGCCATAGTAGCTTTAGAAAAATGTTTGCAATCGCAACCCTATGAAGCTGCAGTTCATTATGAATTGGGCAAAAACTATTTGGCCTTAAAGAATTACGAAAGTGCGTATGCCTCTTTTGAAAAAGCAAGTACGATAGATCCTAAAAACAAATGGTTTTGGGTAGGGATGTATGAAGTGGCCTATGAAACGAAAGCCTATGCCAGAGGAATTGCCGTGCTCCAAAAATTAGTGGTCTTGGATCCTAAATTTAAAGAGGATTTAGTAACGTTGTATATGGCAACCAAAGCCTATGACAAAGCTTTAGCACTTATTAACGAATTGAATGAAACGGTAGGAAAATCGGATGAAAGGGAACGTTATAAAATCCAAATCTTATCCCAAGGGCAATTTCAAAAAACAGAAATTGAAAATTTGTTAACCCAAATCGAAAAGTTTCCTAAAGAAGAATCGAATTATATCGATTTGATTTATCAATATTCCAAAAACAATGAAGTTGAAAAAATGCTTCAAGTGGCCCAACGATTAGAAAAGGAAATTCCCACTTCAGTCTGGGCACAAGTGAGTTTGTTCAAATTTCATATTGAAAAAAATGACGGGAACAAGGCGGTACAATCTATGAATCTTATCTTAGGAAGTAACGTAATCGATGCGAAAATAAAACATCGGGTGCTCAATGAATTTCTTATTTATGCCGGCAAAAACCCTCAATATGAACCCGATTTAGAAAAAGCCATTACGGTGATGGCTTCCGATGCGACTATCCCGGTGGCTTTAGAAATCGCTCATTTTTATTTTAACAAAAAACAATGGGAAAAGGCTGTAAAATATTATGATAAAGCCTTTGAAAGCAACCCCAAGCTATCGATTGAAAATTTAATTTTGTTACTACAATCCTACACCGAAGCAAAACAATTTGAAAATTTAGTAAAAAAGGCACAATCCTTGGTAGAACAATATCCGTCGCAACCTCATTTTTATTTTTATTTAGGACTGGGAAACAATCAATTACAGCAATTTAAAAAAGCCAAAGAGGCCTTAGAATCAGGTATTGATTTTGTGATTGAAAATCCAAGGTTAGAAGCTAATTTTTATTTACAGTTGGGAGCATCTTATCTAGGATTAGGCGATTTTAACAAAAAAGAATTCTATTTTAGCAAAGCCAATCAATTAGTAAAAGAAAAGAAATAATGAAACGATACGGATTACTTGTGATACTCATCACCTTGATGTCTTGCAAAACCCAAAAGAGTGCCGTGGCCTCGATCTCTCCGGAAATAGTCACTAGCAAAAGTTCGATCATAGAACGATTGTATCAAAATAAAAACGATTTTTCTACTTTGTATATAAAATCGAATGCCAATTATGCGGATCAAAAAATGGCGCAAAATGTTACAGCCGAAATCAAAATCAAAAAAGACGAACAAATTTTGGTGAGTGTTCGGTTTTTAGGCATTACTATGGCCAAAGCTTTGATTACTCCCCAAAGCGTAAGTTATTACGAAAAAATAAACGGACAATATTTTGAAGGCGATTTTAAAGGTTTGAGCCAATGGTTAGGTACCGATTTGAATTTTGAGAAAGTACAGAATCTCTTGATTGGGCAAGCCATAGACGATTTGTCTAAAGGAGAGTATAAAGAAATTCAAGAATCGCAAGAGCAATACAAATTAGAAGCCAAATCCATTGGAGCCATTCAAAAATCGTTTTTTGTGAACGTACTAGAAAATGTGCTTCAAAAACAAGAAATAGCTCAAGTAGATCAAGGAAGAAGTATTCAAGTAGCGTATACCAATTTTGGACAATATGCCCATTTGAAAATGCCTTCAAAAGTGCAAATAGTGGCTTCACAACCAAAAGGGAATACAGAAATTAAACTGAATTATAATACGATAACAGTCAATGAGTCGTTAACCTTTCCTTACAGTGTTCCAGAAGGCTATACGAGAATTACGATTAAATAAGGTGTCCTAAAATATTAACGAGATATGCCAAAATTTTTCCTAAGTATGCTTTTGATTTTTTGTTTCTTCCAAAGTTGGGGGCAAGAATCGCAACAAGAAAAGTTAGAACAACGAAAAGCTCAAATTCAACAAGAAATACTTGAAAATGAAAAACAATTGCAATCGGTAAGGAAAAAAGAAAAATCGGCCGTATCGCTTGTGATGCTTCAGGCTAATAAAATCAGATTGCAACAAAAATTGATCAGTATGACCCAAAAACAAGAAAAAGTCTTGGGCAATAATATGTATATCAATCAAGTTAAAATCAATAAACTCAAAAGAGAGTTGGATACCTTGAAATCGGATTACGCTCGTATGATTGTGAAATCCTACAAAAGTCGCTCCGAGGCCAGTAGAGCCATGTTTTTGTTGTCTTCACAAAATTTTTTACAAGCGTATAAAAGAGCGCAATACATGAAGCAGTATAGCAGCTTCAGAAAAATGCAAGGCGAAGCCATATTGGCTACTTCCAAAGAATTACAAAATTATTACGAGAAGCTTTCGGTTCAAAAGAAAGAAAAACACCAGCTTTTAGTAGAAAAGGAAAAGGAAAAACAACTTTTAGAAAAAGAAAAGAAAAACCAAGAACGCTTGGTGAATGCTATTAAAAAAGACAAGAAAAAAATCATGGCGGCTATACGTAAGAAACAAGCCGAGACCAAAGCCATAGACCGTCAAATTGATCGATTAATTCGAGCCGCAATTGCCGAAGCCAATCGAAAAGCAGCTTTAGAACGAGACAAAAATGGCGCCAACATCACAGATGGTTCTGCGTCTAGAATCGCTTTAACGCCAGCCACCAAATTGATTGCGGACAATTTTAGGGCCAATAAAGGAAAACTTCCTTGGCCTGTAGAAAAAGGTTTTGTTTCACTTGGTTACGGAAAACAACCTCACCCTGTGTTTCCAACTTTAGAAATTAATAACAGTGGCGTGGAAATCACCACAGAATCTGGAGCTTACGCGCGATCTGTTTTTGAAGGTGAAGTAGCTAATATCATGGTGCTTTCTCCTGTGAACAAAGCTGTAATGGTGCAACATGGTGATTGTTTTACCGTGTATCAAAATTTAAGTACCGTAACCGTTTCCAAAGGTGAAAAAGTTGGAATAAAGCAAAATTTAGGTAAAATTAGAACGGGTAGCGATGGGAAAACAGTGTTGAAATTTACCATTTCACAAAATGCGACCTATAATAATCCAGCCTATTGGTTGTACAATATGTAACATGCTGTAGCGATCCAAAAAACACTAAATTATTCTAAAGATAAAGTAGTGTTTTTTTTTTGCTATTACTGAATTGAGTACTTTTGTTCAAAAATAGAACTACATGCCCAAATCGCTCTTTACCCTAATTTTTTTTAGCGTTACTTTCTTTGCGTTTGCTCAAAAGAATCAACAACAAAAATTAGAAATACAAAAAGCAAAGTTGCAAAAGGAAATTCGCAACAACGAAATCCAATTAAAGGATGCCAAAAAGAAAGAAAAATCAGCGGCAAACATCATTGCTATTCAAAATAAGAAAATCCAACTCAAAGCGGCTTTAATTCAGACTACTGAGCAACAAACTCATGTTCTTAGTGATACGATTCAGGTGAATGAGTTAAAGATAAAACATTTGGATAACGAATTGCATTTGTTAAAATCCGATTATGCTGAAATGATTCTTAAGTCTTATAAAAGTAGGTCGCAAGAAAGTAGACTACTGTTTATTTTGTCTTCCAATAGTTTTACGCAAGCGTATAAACGCTTTCGATATATGCAACAATACGCAAGTTATCGAAGAATTCAAGGACAGGAAATTGAGCAGAAATCGATACAGCTACAAGGGTATCACCAGAAATTAACCCTACAAAAAAACAAAAAAGAGCAATTGATTGCCGAAAATGAAAAGGAAAAAGTCTCTTTAGAAATTGAAAAACAAGAACAACAAAAAATAGTTCAGCAACTTCAAAAGGATCAAAAACGAATCATAGCCGAGATCAAGAAAAAACAACTCGAATACAAAAAAGTTGATCGAGAAATTGATCGTTTAATACGATTGGCCATTGCTGAAGCCAATAGAAAAGCGGCATTAGCCAGAGCAGCCAAAGAAAAAGCACTAAGAGAAAAGGCATTAGCGGAGAAAAAAGCTAGAGAAAAAGCACTAGCCGAAAAAGCAAAGGCCAATGCTTTAGCTAAAGAGACCAAAACCGTCAAAACTCCTGATGTAACCAAGGAGAAAGCTGTTGTGGTGGCGCCTAAAACAGCTGTTTCTTCAACCAAAATGGAACTCACACCAAAGGATCAATTGGTTTCTGATAATTTCAAAGCCAACAAAGGGCGTTTGCCTTGGCCAGTAGACAAGGGGTCAGTTTTTATAGGTTTTGGAACCCAACCGCATCCGGTATATAAAACCTTAACCATTCAAAATAGCGGTTTATCTATAGCTACCTATAATGGAGCTACTGCAAGAGCTGTTTTTTCGGGCGAAGTGTTTTCTGTGATTGCTATTGCAAATAATAAAGCAGTAATGATTCAGCACGGCGATTATTTTACAGTCTACCAAAATTTAAGTACTATTAATGTAAGAAAAGGTGATAAAGTGTCTACGAAACAATCCCTTGGAACCATTCGTACCAATGCTGAAGGAAAAACCATTTTGAAATTCACCTTGTGCCAAAATGTAAATTATATAAATCCCAAACCCTGGTTATCTACAAATTAATACCCTAATTTTGAAAAATAAAGTTGAGTAAGAACATGAAAAATGGAATGCAAAAGTTGCTATGGTTACTCTGGAGGATATGGTTTTATGTTCTTATGGCGTTGCCGATTTTAGTGATGTTTCCATTTTTAGTACTTTCTATAGCTACTGAAAAGGGCTATCCTTATTTTTTCAAAATGGCACGACTTTGGGCCAAGTTTATTCTTTTTGGTATGGGATTTTCTTATCAGGTGTCAGGTTTTCGTACTATAAATCCTGATAAGAGTTATATGATTGTAGCCAATCACACCTCAATGATCGACATTATGTTGATGTTGGCGATTATTAAAAATCCTTTTGTATTTGTAGGAAAAAAGGAATTGGTTAATATTCCATTATTTGGATTTTTCTATAAACATACTTGTATTTTAGTAGATCGGGCTTGTGCCAAGAGTAGAAACGCTGTTTTTCAAGAAGCTCAAAAAAAGATAGATATGGGGCGTAGTATTTGCATTTTTCCAGAAGGAGGGGTGCCTGATGATGAATCTATCGTTTTGGACGATTTCCGAGATGGAGCTTTTCGTTTGGCGTTAGATCATCATTTGCCGATACTCCCTATTACTTTTCCTGATAATAAAAAACGATTTTCATATACTTTTTTTAGTGGGGCTCCTGGTTTGCTTCGCGTGTATTTTCATGAAAGTATTCCAACGGAACATCTTTCCAAACATGACAAGAAAGCGCTAAAAGAACAAGTGCATAGTGCTATTTTGCATCAATTGCAGTCAATGGCATAGTATTTATGGTATTTTTAAGTCTTTATATTTTCGATATTTAGAGCAACAGTACGTTTGGATTTCAAATACGCGATTCTCACGGACTTTAAAACAAAGAAAAACCTTTCAAATATTAAATTTAATTTCAGATTTATCAATTAAGAAGTGTAATAAAAAAAGAGACAGTACTAATTTGAATTAGCCTGTCTCTTTTTTTGAATGCGGTGGGCAATCCGTTATTTTTTGATCAATTTGAATGAGGTACTTGTACCGTTGGACCAAGTAATTTTACCTAGATAAGCTCCTTTTGAAAGGGTTGTAAGTAGTACTTCAGTAGTTTGATTGTCGTGTACTTCAAGTGGTTGTGACCATACTTTTTTACCATTAATGTTGAACAATTGAAGTGTAGCTTCGCCTTGAATTGCATTGTCGAAGGATATATTGATTTTGTCAACAAAAGGATTTGGGAAAACTACAATTTGAGCATTATTAGTAGTGTCAAATAGTGTAGTGGCCAATGTTTTGTCAAATGCACCTTTCTCGTTATTGTTTTTGTCTAAGGAAGTTACCACAAAATATTTGGTATCAATTTGAGACTGAGTCAAGGTGAGTTCATTACCTACCACAATATCAATAATTTTACTACCATCTTCTTTGTTGGATACCGCTTGATTGGCATTATCAAAAGCATACACCACATATTTTTCAGGAATATCGCCATCTTCGGCTGCAGGAGGAGTATCCCATTTTAACTTAAGACCTTCTAAACGAATATTTGTAGGCGCATTGGGACAGATGTTATCTTTACCTTTGAAAGGCGGCACAAAAGATTTGTATTTGTATTGGGTAGTAGTTAATGCTTGGTTTAATGCTTTTTTGTTGTCTTTGATTTCTTTATAGCTATAGGCTACTTGACCAAAGGTATTGTCCATTCCTGTGGTACGGTTGTGGTTAATTTGGTTTTGAATTTCGGTTATAGGCCAATTGTTTGTATCATCCATTTTATAGTAGGCCTGACTAATGAATAAGGGAATGTTTTTGGCTTTCGTTTGATCATTCCACCATTTGGATAAAGCGCCATAATCTTGTCCTCCAGTAAATTTCCAGTATAATTGAGGAGCAAGATAATCAACTTTACCGGCATTTAACCAAGCAATAGGATCGCAAAAAAGGGCATCATAAGTTGAATTCCCACTAATACCTGGTGGAGTTCCTGATTTCCAAATTCCAGCAGGACTCACACCAAAGATGATGTTCTTTTTGTAACTACTATTGATATTTTGTATAGCATCGTATACACTAGCAATCATTTGGTTGACATTGTCTCTTCGCCAATTTTCTAACGTTAATCCGTTAGGGTTGTAAGCGCTATAGGTAGCGGCATCTTGATTATTGGGTGCTGCTAACATACCAAAAACGGTAGCCGAGGCTGCTCCAAAATAAAAATAATCGTCAAAATGAATACCATCGACGTCATAATTTTTGGCAATTTCTTCCACCACTTTGGTGATATGTGTTCTTACTTCTGGTAAACCTGGGTCTAGTATTTTTATATTACCTTGAGAATTGTCGGTTTTGAGAGAAGTTAAGACCCAATTGGAGTTGGTATTTATTACATGGTTCGCCGCTCTTGGATACGTAGCTACGGCAGAGGTTTGAAGACGATAGGGGTTTAACCAAGCGTGAAGTTCTAGGCCTCTTTTGTGTGCTTCGTTTACTGCAAAAGTAAGGGGGTCCCAAAGCGGTGAGGGCGCTTGACCTTGGGTTCCAGTTAGCCATTGTGACCAAGGCACAATCGTAGAGCTATACAACGCATCTCCTTCGCATCTTACTTGTAAAAAAACCGTGTTGTAACCATTTGTTTTTAAATTATCCAATATGGTAATCAATTCTTGTTGTTGTACAGATGGAGTAGCAGTCTTGTTGGTGGGCCAATGTAAACTGAAAACTGAGGCCACAAATACCCCTCGCAAATCTTTTTTTGGTGTCGTACGATCAAATTCATTTCCAACGACGCAGTCTTGGGCAGAAACATTCATTAATGGGAATAGAAAAAAAGCACACAATAGTAAATGTATTTTTTTTAGTAATGTTTTATTCATAATTATTTAATTTTGGTTGCCCTAAAAGTATGAATAAATACTACAAATACAACGTTATATTAAAAAAAATTACTAAATGTATATAATAATTTAAATAGTTGGTTTATTTAAAGAAAGTCAAATTTAGTTTGTCACACTTTATCCCAGATTCCGCATTAGATTTCATTGCGAAATAGTGTCATTTTTTAAAAATGGACTTGCTCACTGTTTTTGAAGTAGGAAACAACTTTCAGTGAATACCTTATAAATATAAAGCGATGAGCTAATACTTTTGTATTTTGAATTTAAAAATGGGAGAACCAAGCGAAGCGTATCTAGAACTCCCCAAAAAAAAACTCGTGAAAAAGTTCTTAATTTTGAAGAAGAAATTCATTCACTGAACTCCGCTAATAAATTTAATCTGGTGAGGTAATTTAGTTGTAGTAGATTTCTAATGCCGAATCTGGGTTTATCTCCAAGATGATTTGGAAGTGTATCGGACATGATGTATTACAGTTTATAAAAAAACACAAAAAAACTACAAATTCATAAAATTGAACTTGTAGTTTTGGTTGTTTGGAAAAGGATAGTTTAATCAGCCAATTCCTTAATTTGATTTTTGATTTTGATTTCTAATTCATCCGCCAATTCTGGATTGTCTTTGATTAAAGTTTTAACCGCATCTCGACCTTGACCTAGTTTGGTGTCGCCATAACTGAACCAAGAACCCGCTTTTTTGATGATATCAAATTCAACAGCTAAGTCTAAAATTTCTCCTGTTTTAGAAATTCCTTCGCCATACATGATATCAAATTCAGCAACTTTAAACGGTGGAGCCACTTTGTTTTTAACAATTTTTACTTTAGTGCGGTTACCCAACACGTTTTCGCCATCTTTAATTTGAGTAGAACGACGAATGTCTAAACGTACCGAGGCGTAAAATTTCAAAGCATTACCCCCTGTAGTGGTTTCTGGATTTCCGAACATCACTCCAATTTTTTCTCTCAATTGGTTGATGAAGAATACTGTACAATTGGTTTTGCTAATAGTAGCAGTCAATTTACGTAAAGCTTGAGACATTAATCGGGCGTGTAATCCCATTTTGGAGTCACCCATTTCGCCTTCAATTTCACTTTTTGGAGTAAGTGCGGCTACCGAGTCGATAACAACAATATCTATAGCCCCAGAACGAATTAGGTTTTCGGCGATTTCCAGTGCTTGCTCTCCATTATCGGGTTGTGAAATAATCAGATTTTCTATATCTACTCCTAGTTTTTCAGCATAATTTCTATCAAAGGCATGTTCGGCATCTATAAATGCGGCGATACCTCCAGCTTTTTGTGCTTCCGCAATGGCGTGCAACGTTAGGGTAGTTTTACCAGATGATTCGGGTCCAAAAATTTCAATAATTCTTCCTTTTGGATACCCATTAACTCCTAACGCTAAATCCACTCCTAGAGAACCCGATGAAATGGTTTCTACTTCTTCAATGGCTTTATCTCCCATTTTCATAACCGTACCTTTTCCGTAGGTTTTGTCTAATTTGTCAAGCGTTAGTTGTAATGCTTTTAATTTGGCTTCTTTGTCTGCACTCATGTTTTAATTTTTTTGGTTTATAAATGATTTATAAGGCGTATAATTATCTTTTTATGGAAGTAAAAATACATTTTTTATTTATTGTAGCGTTACTACAAATCAAAAATGTGAAGGGTTTATAAAGTTAGTTGAAAAGCGCTTTTAATTCGGTTGCATCATGAGGGTTCATTTTTCCTGCAAGGACAAGGCTCAATTGTTTTCGTCGTAGAGCGGCATCAAAACGTTGTTTTTCAAGTTCGGTTTCGGGAACAATTGGGGCCACTTCTACAGGTCTTCCGGTGTCATCAACAGCTACAAATGTATAGATACCTTCGTTGGCTTTGTTGCGTTGGCCAGATTCGCGATCTTCTATCCAAACATCCAAATAAATTTCCATGGAACTTTTAAAGGATCTCGAAATTTTAGCTTCAACCGTTACGACACTTCCAATTGGAATAGCTCTATTGAAGGCTACATGATTTACAGATGCCGTTACCACGATTCTTCTGGAGTGACGTCTTGCCGCAATACTTGCAGCGCGATCCATTCGGGCTAATAGCTCGCCTCCAAACAAATTGTTTAGGGGGTTGGTCTCACTAGGTAGTACTAAATCGGTTAAAATAGTTAACGATTCGGAAGGGGATTTAGCTTTCATATAAAATGTAATAGTAAAGGAGGTTAACTAAGCCAAAATACTGCTATTACGGCTGGTATAAAATAAATAACAATGGTTCTTGCGCCATCATAATCTTTGGCTAATCGTTGTCCAAAAAGCAACATTAACAGTGTAATACAGGAAAAAACAGCGCCATAATAGCCGTAGATTCTTCCGTTGGTTTGAAGTAATTCGATGCTGCCAACGCAACATAAAATTCCAGAAATTAATTCAAGTATAAGTACATGGGCTAGCGCAAGTGGTACTTGGTTTTTTAGAGGGGTAGTGGCAAAATGTTCTTTAAGCCAGGTTACATTTGATTTCCAATTAAAAAGTTTATCATAAGCAGATTGAATAAAGGTTAGTGCTAAGAAAACTAGAATTAAAAGCGAAGCAGTATTGTTCATTATGTTACTTTTTATGAATTAATCGAGTAAGTTGAATAGATAAATCGGTCAATATTATTTTCGCATTTCCATTTCTTTCTATATGGTATAAAGCATCTGACAATTGCTGGAAGATATCTTGTATGTTATTGCCATGAATGAATGGTGCAAAGTTTTCGAGTTTGAATTTTTCTACTTTTGGACTTAGGTAAACTAGTGGTTGTGCTTGATAATTTAACAACAAAGCTTGACGAAACATTTCGATACAAAAGTGAAGAAATTTTTTTTGCTTTTCTCTTCCCAATTGTGCGATTTGTTCACTCCAATCTATCAAATCTTGAATGACAGCCGCATTGCCTTTGGCTTTGAATGCAGCCCTTACCCAAACCACAAACCACTGTTCGAATAACAAATCATCGGCATCATCACGCAAAAGATGTAATGCTTTATTGTAATTTCCTTGTGCTTGATGTGCAATGGATTGTGCGACATTTGGATTTAATTGCTGCTGTGCAATTAAAGCTTCTTGTATGTCGATTTGAGCAATGCCATTAAAATGAATCTTCTGACAACGCGAAAGGATAGTGCTAATAATAGCTTCTTCGTTTTCGGTAATCAACAGAAACAGTGTTTTTTCCGGAGGCTCTTCTAATAGTTTCAAAAGCTTATTGGCTGCTGCAGTGTTGAGCTTATCGGCCATCCAAACAATCATGATTTTATATCCCCCTTCGTAGGATTTTAAGGATAATGATTTTAAGATTTCTTGGGCATCATCTACTCTAATTTCCCCTTGTTTGTTTTGAACGCCCAAGAAAGTGTACCAATCCATTAAACTTCCGTAGGGATTTTGTAGTACAAATTCACGCCATTCCTTTATAAAGTCTATGCTTTTGGGTTTGCTTTTTACCTCCTCGGTGCTAACCGTTGGATAAATAAAATGCAAATCAGGATGGGCGAGTTGTTGGAATTTTAGATTACAACTTTCGTTTCCATGATGGTTTTCTCCATTGGAATTTTGACACAATATGTATTGAGCATACGCTATGGCCATGGGCAAAGCACCGGAACCTTCAGGACCAATAAACAATTGGGCATGCGGAATTCTGCCGAAATCGGCACTTTGTTGTAAATGGTGCTTGATGTGTTGTTGCCCTAGAATAGTTGAAAATTGCATGAAGCAAAGATAATAGAAAATGATGCAGGAAAAGTAAGTTTGAATTAAACTTTAGGTTTGCTAAGGAGTGATTTATTTAGTACAAGTTTATGTATGAAAAATGCTGTTTATTAACAATTTAAAAGTGTTAAATAAGTTAAAATGGGTATTAAATTATTAATTATAATTGTTAAAAATAAAAATATTAAACAACTGTTAAACAATCCGTTAAATGAAAATATTATCGATAAAAGTTAACTTTTGTATAATTGTGTAATATTTTTTAAGCATAAAATTATGGCATTAAGTTGTCTGTTAACTTAATTTGATTATTTTTGTTATTAACATTTTAATTAACAAAATCGAAAAAGCATGAAAGGGAAAATTATTTTTTTAGGTGTATTATTTTTTTTCGCTCTTGGAGTAGCGTCTGCACAAACTAAAGCACCTCAGAGCATTATTAGTAGAACCGCTTTGATTAAAAAGTATTATTCTAAACCTGAATTGGAACAATTGCAAAAGGGGCCTCTGTTAGAATTGTACATTGAAAGAATTAAAGTTTTAGTAAAAACTTTGCCTTACATCGCTTTGGTTACCAAACCAGGTGTTACTTTAACAGACTTAGGAATCCCAGAAGATGCTAATAATACAAAAGCATTGACTACGCAAAACGAAAGTATGGATTCGTTTTTAGAAGTGACAGTCGATTTTCAAAGAAAAATGGTTCCTTATGCAGACAAAGGAAATTTAATTTCGGCGATTTTGTTTTATGAAGAAACATTAAAGTCGTTGAATAGCATTGGAGAAAACTAATAAGGAAGGTTTCTCTACTAATCCATTGAATTTACAATTCACATTACCTCCTGCGAAAGCAGGTAAAGCATAAAGTTACAATGATTATTAACACTTTAAAATTTTAGCCTTATGAAAAGCTTGACCAGTTTGATAGCTCTGTGGCTATTGGTTCTTGTAAGTGCAAGTGCACAAGAAAAAGGTATAGTAGGTGCTACCAATTGGTTGAACAATTGGACAGAATTTAAGCCTGCTAAATCAGATTATGGTGAGCCCAATCAAATATTGGCGGGTACTATTTCTACCAATACAAAGTTGTTGAAAAAAAATGTTTATCTTTTGCAAGGCTCTGTATATGTAAATAACAATGCAGTACTGACTATTGAACCAGGTACGGTAATTATAGGTGATTTTGCATCAGGAGCCGCTTTAGTGATTACCAAAGGGTCTACTATTATTGCCGATGGTCTAGAAACTGATCCCATTGTTTTTACTTCCAATCGAAGTGTGAAAAAAGCAGGAGACTGGGGTGGGTTAGTCATTTTAGGTGATGCACCTATTAACAAATTTGGTGGAGTAGGTTCTGTGAATTATGATTTAGATAATGCCATGACTGTATACGGGGGTACAAATGCTGCCTCTAATTCTGGAATACTTCGATTCGTAAGGGTAGAGTATGCGGGAAAGAAAATAAAAGGAAGTGGTAATTTCAACGGTATCTTTTTTGGAGGTGTTGGAAATACAACTATCATAGAAAATGTAATGGTAAGCAACTGTGCTGGAGATTCTTTCGAAGTGTTTGGTGGAGAATTGGTAATGACTAAGTTGGTGTCTCTCAGAGCGAATGGTATTGATTTTAAATTCAATTATGGAGCTCAATGTAGAATTGACAATTCTTTAGCCATTCGATCTTCTTACATTTCAAGTAATACTGTAGCCTCAAGATGTTTTGACGTAGCTTCCTATGATCAAAAAAGCGAGGTAGATTTTACTAAAAAGCAAACCTCGGTAAACGCTACTAATATGACTTTTTTAAATGACAGCGACGATTTAGCCGCTGATATTCAAAAAGACTTGATTAAAGATGCAGTTAGAGTAGCCGAAAACACCTATTTGGATTTGAAACGTACTGTGATTTCCGGTTTCAACCCAGCTGTGGTATTGGATGCAAAAATCGACATTACTGCATCTAACTTGAATAAGATTAAATTGCAACAATTATATATTAATTTTTGTAAAGGAAACATTTTTACAGAATTTAATCCTAACAACGATGAGTTAGAAAATTGGTACGGCAACAGTGCTTTTTTTAATGTTTACGATAAAAAGAACAATGCAGAAGCCTTTTTAGATTTCTCTAATGAAAAGAGACCTGACTTTAGGTTGCGTATTTCTAAAATAACTGCTTCTAACAACTAAATTGTTCAATTTGAAAACTTTGGTTGTCCCCCCAAACAACCAAAGTTTTTTTATGTTAACCTACTAAATCGTTGAATTTAAACATGAAAAGGAACTGTAAGGTAGTTTTATATATTCTTTTTACCTTTTTATTTTCAGTTGGAATTTCGCCTTTTGTTCAAACACTTCAAGCTCAAATGGCGATTGCTAAACCTACTTTAGAATTCACTCAATTTTGCGCTAATTCTTCATTTAACACTTTTAAGGTTAAGTTTGTTTTTTCTGCAACAAATGGAATTAATGCATCTAATCAGTTTATTGTAGAACTGTCTGACGGAAACGGAAGTTTCGCCTCTCCAACCGTATTGTATACCAGTGCACCCGATGCAATCAAGACTTCACCAGTTGAAATATCAAATCTTTCAGTACCCGTCACAACATTTGGTGAAAATTATAGAATTCGAGTTCGAAGTACCACTCCTCCTAGTGTGAGCCAATTGTCTAATCCTTTCCCTGCTTATTATAAACCCCAAGACAGTCCTTTCACCATTAACAATAGTGTTCAGAATGTAGTGATTTGCTCTGGAGGAACGTATTTGCTAACGATTGATAACCCTGGTACAGGTCAAAATGATTCCCCACTAAAATATCCGGGTTTAACATTCAATTGGTTTAAAGACAATGGAGGTTCACTTCCGCCAACCAAAGTAGCTGCAGCAACGGGTGGAAGTTACATGGTTACCGCACCAGGTGAATATTATGTAGAAACAAATTACGGTTCTTGTACCTCAAGTTCCTATTCCAATAAAGTTTCGGTTTCCACTTCTAGCTCGGGAGCCATTGCTTCTATTACTTCGAGTCAAGGTAATCCGTATTGCGACACTCAAGGCGGAACTTTGTTGACGGTTACCCAAGCCAATTCTTATCAGTGGTTCAAAGATAATGTTGCGATTCCCAATGCAACTAATCAAACTTATACGGCAACTTCACCTGGAATTTATAGTGCTAAAATTAGTTTTGGAAGTTGTCAGGCTACGGCCAGTATTGATTTGAAGGCTGTTACTTTTTCCAGTAGTTTAAATGTTCCACCAACGCAAGCCATAGATGTTGGAACTTCTGTTAATGTTCAAGTCACTACAGATGCAGTAAATCCAACGTATCAGTGGTATTTCAATGGGGTACTAATTCCTAATGTAAGCTCCAAAACCTATGAAGTATCTACTAAAGGAAAGTATAAAGTGGTGATTACACAACCCGGGAATTGTTCGGTAACAAAAGAGTTGGAGTTCGAAATCACTTACCTTTCTGATCCAGACAATTTTCCAGATGTTCCCAATATTCCTAATGTTATAAGTCCAAATGGCGATTTTATCAATGATACTTGGATTTTGCCTCAAGCTTACGTGAAAGGCACCAACACCGAAGTGGTGATACTTAATGCTTTGGGAGAGATAGTGCTGCAAACCACTAGTTATGAAAATAATTGGCCTTTATTAACGAATCCGATAGTATTTAAAAACGTGAACCCCGTATATTATTATATCATCACAACAGCTGATAAAAAGGTTAAAAAGGGATCTATAACAGTGATACAATAGTATGAAGCATGTTTTACTTTTAATTGCCGTATTTTGTGGATTACAGTTTGATATTCATGCTCAAACACCCCCTGTAGAAAATGGGGTTGCATCTTTTGCATTACCCATACGAAATTCGTTAAAGTACAATCGTTTTGTTCTTAATCCTGCTTTTAGTTTTGTCAAAGAAAATAATACGGTAGCTACACTGTATAGTAAACAACAATGGGGACAATTAGAGAATGCTCCTACTACGTATTTGGGGAGTTACTCTGGGCGTTTTCTTGAAAATCAAGGATTCGGTCTGGCGGTTTTTAAACAAAATCTCAACATTATCTCTACTTTTGGAGCGGTAGCCAATTTTGCTCATAATGTAGTATTTCAAGAAGAAAGTAATCTTACTTTTGGGTTGAATTTAGCCGCTTATCAAAGTGGTATCGATAGAGGACGAATTATTACCAATGATCCTTCTGATCCTTCTCTAAACAATATTCCTTCCAATTTTTTGCTGACCCTAAGTCCAGGTATTAATTATGGAACTGCTTTTTTTGATTTCGGTCTAGCATTAAATAATATAGTTGCTTACAACGTTTCATCTTCCAAAATGCTTCAAGAGGATCCAGAACAATCCATACAAGCCCATTTAATGTATACTGGCTATATGGATACCTATGGATTTTTTGATAAAAGTAAATTTACAGCTTTAGTGCGTTCCGAATTTAAAAAGGATAAAACGGTACTTTCGGGTCTTGCCATGTTTTCTCTACCTATAGGAGTTTGGGCACAAGCGGGTTATAATACCTTATATGGCCTTTCGGGAGGTATAGGGATGAACATTACTCCTAGTATTTCTATTGAGTATAATTTAGAGAAAGGGCTTTCAAGTTTTTCTGGTTTTGGCCCTTCTCATGAAATTGTTTTGGCGTATAAGTTCAAAAATAGTACCTATTTTACAGGAGATGATGAAGAAGAAGGAGCTTTGATAATTCCTGTCGAAGTGCCAAGAAAACCGGTTGCTAAACCTGTAACTAAAAATACACCTAAAACCACAACTCCTGCAAAGCCAACTACAATAATTTCGCCAATAGATCGAGCCAATTTGGAAGCTGCTCGTTTGGAGGCTCAAGCAGAAAGAGAAAAATTACGTCAAGAAAAATTGCGTGAAATGGCTATTGCCAAAGCGAAAGCCGAAGCAGATGCTAAAGCGAAAGCCGATGCCGAAGCCGCCCGTTTACGACAAGAACAATTGGCAGCAGAAACTAAAGCGAAAGCCAAGGCCGATGCTGAAGCAGAACGTTTACGTCAAGAGAAATTAGCTGCAGAAACTAAAGCGAAAGCCGATGCGAAAGCCAAGGCCGATGCCGAAGCAGAACGTTTACGTCAAGAGAAACTAGCTGCGGATGCGAAATTAGCTGCGGAAGCGAAAGCTAAAGCAGATGCGAAAGCCAAGGCTGATTCCGAAGCGGAGCGTTTACGTCAAGAGAAATTAACTGCGGAAGCCAAAGCCAAAGCTGATGCGAAAGCCAAGGCAGATGCCGAAGCGGAGCGTTTACGTCAAGAGAAATTAGCTGCGGAAGCGAAAGCCAAAGCTGATGCCAAAGCCAAAGCTGATGCCGAAGCAGAACGTTTACGTAAAGAAAAATTAGCAGCGGAAGCCAAAGCCAAAGCTGATGCGAAAGCTAAAGCCGATGCTGAAGCGGAGCGTCTACGTCAAGCGAAATTAGCTGCGGAAGCCAAAGCGCAAGCTGATGCGAAAGCTAAAGCCGATGCTGAAGCGGAGCGTCTACGTCAAGCGAAATTAGCTGCGGAAGCCAAAGCGCAAGCTGATGCCAAAGCCAAAGCTGATGCCGAAGCAGAACGTTTACGTCAAGATAAATTAGCTGCGGAAGCCAAAGCGCAAGCTGATGCCAAAGCCAAAGCTGATGCCGAAGCGGAACGTTTACGTCAAGAGAAGTTAGCTGCGGAAGCCAAAGCACAAGCTGATGCGAAAGCCAAGGCTGATGCCGAAGCGGAGCGTTTACGTCAAGAGAAGTTAGCTGCGGAAGCCAAAGCGCAAGCCGAAGCTAAAGCGAAAGCTGATGCCGAAGCAGAACGTTTACGTCAAGAGAAACTAGCTGCGGAAGCCAAAGCAAAAGCCGAAGCTGACGCAAAAGCCAAAGCGGCCAGTATCGTCGTGAAAGATGAAACCGCAAAAGCGATTGATGATATGGCCAAACAAGCCGAAGAATCCAGTAAGATGCAAAAATCATTACTGGCTCAATTGGATCAAAAAGTAGCGGTGAAAGCCAAAGAATTGCGTGAAATGAAGGAGGAAAACGACTTAAGTGAGCAAGGAATATACAAAGAACCACAAGAAATTAAGCGTACAACAAACGATAATGCAGTTATTGAATCGTTGAAATCTCAAATTGCTTCCTTGAATAAAATGCAAGATGACAATATTCTTAAAATTAAGAATTTATTCGATGAGCGTATTAAGAAAGGTGCCAGCGCAACGGATGCTTTAAGTGTAAGTTATCTCAAATCGATTGATCAATTGAAGGCGGAGCAATCTGCAACTATCCAATCGAATAATCGTTTATTGGAGTCATTAGAAAATATTAAAGTAGCTGTTGAAGTGGAGAAAAAACGTCGTATCAAGCGTGCGAATTCATTGAATGATTCAGATCGTTTGGCACAAGATCAAGCTACGTTGAAGCGCATCAAAGAAACGACAAAAACTAGTGCAACTCCATTGACTGTAAATGATTTTGACTTTGGAGAGGAGCAATCGAATATGCAAATTATGAAACGTGTGGCCCATACGGAAAGTGCCTTTTATGCGGTGCTTGCGGTTCATAAAGATGTGGCCAAACGAGACAAATTCTTGACACAAATGGTAGCATCTGGTCAGAAAAATGTGAATTTCTTCTATGATGCCAATACGAGTAGCTATTACATTTATAGTGACAAGTTTGAGACCATACAAGAAGCACAAAGTGAAATGAACAACAAAGGCAAATTACCATTTACTAATAAAATGGCGATTATAAAAGTGGAGAATTAATGAGATGCTTTTGAGCTTGAAATGTCTTTGTAGTACTTTTTAAGAGTAGATACAGTATCGTTAAAAATTTTAGTAAAATAATTTGGAACACAATTATAAATAGTCTTTTCTTTAAAGCTGGTTCCTTCCCCAAGGGAATTAGCTTTAAGATTTTTAATACAATGCCAAAACCATGAAAAAACCTACTATTGTACACTTGTTATTTTTGGAGTATTTTGTTTCTATTTCCAAGAAGCTAAACTTGTTGTTTACTACCTGCATTGAGAGATTATCGTTAGTGCATCGGTCTAAAAAAAGATTCCTATCCAATGCTTTTGCTATGGTGGGAATTTTGCTTTTTATGACACAGGCGTCTTATGGGCAAATAGGGACAGCTTTTGATGCTAGATTAAAAGATGCTAGTGGAAACAAATACCTAAAAGTGAAAGGGGATGTAGCTTTGATTGGAAATACTGTAATAAATAAAGTAGGTGCACAAAATACGACTACTAATCCAGCGATTTTTTCTCCAGCGCCTCCTGTTAATGGCGTCGCCTATACGGGTACTGTGACCAATTTAGCAGCTTTGACAACAGAAGCCAATCTACCTTATAATGGCAATGGTGCAAACAATGACTTTTTTGTCGAGTATATTAACATTGATCCTGATGGTAGTAATAATTTCAGTTCGAGTTCAGCAGTTCTAAAAATTAACAACACCTGTAAACGAATTGTCTTTGCCGGTTTATATTGGTCCGCGATATATCCTTATGATAGAAGTACGAATAAAGATGCTAAATATGAAGGCTCACTAAGAGATAACAATATTGATAAAATTCGCTTTAGGGTTCCAAATGGGAATTATCAAGATATTGTGGCAGACCAAATCATTTTTGATGGCTATAAAAAGAATGGACCTAATGTAACTGATTCTTTCAAGGATTCCCCTTATGTTTGTTTTAAAGATGTAACATCAATTGTTGGAAATTTGACGGATGCCGATGGAACATATACTGTTGCAAATGTTAGAGCAGCTAGGGGTAGAAGAGACGGCGGTGGCGCAGGTGGATGGTCACTTGTTGTGGTCTATGAAAGTCCAACACTAACTAGTAAATACATTTCTATTTTCGATGGTTATGTTGGGGTGAATCCTGATTCTGGTGTCAATCAATTAAAGTCAGTTGAATTTGATGTTAATGGATTTCAAACGCTACCATCTCCACTACCTGTAAATGCTAAAATTGGGGTAGGTGCATTAGAAGGAGATATTTGGGACGGTAAAGATAATATGTATTTCAAAGCTAATTCATTACCTACTTTTTCAGTTTTGAGCGATGTAATAAATCCAGTTAACAATTTCTTTAATGCAACTATTTCTAATGTAGGAGTAATCAATTCTAGTAGAACTCCCGATAGTAAAAATACCTTAGGAATTGATATTGATCTTATCGATATACCTAATAATGCCAAGAATATAATTCCCAATGCTGAAACTGGTGGTAAGATAAAACTTACTACTGAAACCGATGGCTATGGAGCCTTTTTGACCACTTTTGCAGTAGATATTATAGAACCCTCCATTTTGTTGACCAAAGAAGTGTATGATGATAAAGGGGTAGATGCCAGCAATGCTAATGTGATTTTAGGACAGCAATTAAATTATGTGATTGGTTTTGAAAATCAAGGGAATGATGATGCTACGGGATTTACAATAAAAGATATTTTACCAAAAAATATTGACTTTGTCTATCCGAGTGACATTGATTTAGCATCATTACCTGCGGGAGTGACGCATTCTTACAATGCTGCAACAAGAACATTAATTTTCAATATTCCGGATGCCTTAGTTAAAAAGAACTTGACTCCAGGCCCTCCTTTTGTTCGATATGAAATTCGATTCAAAGTAAAAGTAAAACCCGATTGTAATTCCTTAGTAGATCGTTGTGATAATGTCATTAAAAACTCAGCTTATGCCACTTATAAGGGAGTAGTTAATCCTACCCAAATAACGGATGACCCTAGTATTTCAAAATTTACAGCCTGTAATTTAGGATTGCCGCAGCCTACTAACTTTTTAGTGGGAATTAATGACTGTATCTATTCGCAAAGTCAAGTATTATGCGAAGCTAGTAAAACGCTTAATGGTCCTAGTGGTTATGCTAGTTATTCTTGGACAGGGCCTTTTGGGTTTACAGCTTCTACCGAAAAGGTTACCGTTACACAACCAGGGGTTTACAAAGTATATGCTGTTGGAATAGCACCATGTACGGATTATAAAGAGGATTTTACAGTGACTCCTTTTGGTGGGACTGTTGTGAACCCAATTATTGCTTATGCAGACAACAAAAATCCTGATGGATCAATTACAGTTTGCCCAAATAATGGAATTGTATTGCCTAAAATTTTCTTATGTGGTTTAAATGACGCTAGAGCCATTGCAACTGGGATAACTGGAGCCAATAGTATTGTTTGGGAAACTACTACTTGCGCCCCCCCAGCAGCTTTATCAGATTTATGTGCAAATGAAAGTGCTGCATGTGCTGGTACATGGGTTTCAGCTGGCCCGAATGGACCTAACTTTTTAGCAAATACCGCAGGACAATTCCGTGTAACCATTAATTATGATGGAGGTTGTTTTAACCGGTTTTATTTCAATGTCTATAAAAACACTTTAGATCCTAAGGTAACTGCTACGGATATTATTTGTACAACCCCAGGAAAAATTGTGGTCAATAATGTACCGAGTTCAGGATATGAGTACAGTATTGATGGAACGAATTACCAAAGTTCGAATACTTTTAATATTACGACTCAAAAATCATACACTGTATATGTAAGACAAGTTGGTGTTGCTACTAATCCTTGTATTTTCAAAGTACAAAATATTTCTATTCGTCAAAGAAATTTTACAATTACAGCCAATGCCTCTCAACCTTTATGTTTTGGAGATAAAGGAAATGTTTTAGTGGTTGCTAATGATGTTGAACCACAATATACTTTTAATATCTATACTGCTGGAGGAACTACTCCTATTACTACCTCAGGTTTGCAAATGGGTAATCAATTTACATTTGGGAATCTTAGTCCAGGTAGTTATGATGTAGAAGCCATTACAGAGAATGGATGCTCTGGTAAAAAACGAATTGTAATTGATGCCCCTACACAATTAGCAGCTACTGTTGCCATTACAAAACCCATTACCTGCAATGACGGTGAATTGACAGTTACCGCACAAGGAGGAACAGCGCCTTATAATTACTCTATTGATGGTAAACCTTTTGTGACTAGTAATGTATTTGCCATTCCTAGTCCAGGAGGTACTTACTCTATTAGGGTTGTTGATAAAAACAATTGTTTATATACTATTCCAGATATCAATATCAATTCTAATCCAAAACCAGTATTCACAGTAACCAAAACCGATGTTTTATGTTACGGAGCGAATTCTGGAGCCATCAACTTTAATGTGACCAATGCCAATGGTTATACCTTAGCCTATAGCATTGACAACGGTGCCAATTATGTAGCTAATGGTGCTTTTTCTAATTTGCCACTAGGTGTTTACAAGCCAGTTTTAAGATATACTTTAAGTGGAGTAGATTGTTTTGAAACACTGCCTGATATTACCATTACCGAACCAGCTGCTGCACTAACTGCTTCCGCTGGAGTTTCTGAATTAGCAGGTTGTGGAGTGGCTCCAAATAAAAACTTTGGAAAAGTCCGCATCACCAACCCACAAGGAGGAACGCCTTTTGCGGGTGCCAACCCTTACCTCTTTAGTTTCGATAATCAATTGACTTGGACGACCACTAATGATGCTTACAAAGCACCAGGCACCTATGATTTATATGTAAAAGATGCCAATAACTGTATTTATAAAGCATCGGTAACCTTATTGGATGAACCCACAGAACCAGAAATTAACGCTACGCCACAAATTGATTTCAATTGTGATGGTACAGCAACGAGTACAGTTACAGTGGCTAACCCGCCCAATGCATCGTATAGCTATGAATACTATTTGGATGGTGTGAAAAACACCAACACACCAAGTAATGTGTTCCTTAATGTTTCCTCAGTACCTAATCCTCATTACATCAGGGTTGACTACAAATTGAATGCTGTACCAACTCCTAGTAATTTGTTGTTTGAAAACTTTGGATATGGTGCAGATACTCAATCTCCTGGAATTAATACTACTTTTTATTGTTTTGAACGTCAAGTGAATGCTTTCAAATGTCAAAGTAGTATTGTTATTGAAGATGGTGATTATTCTGTAACGTCTAGCATAGTGCAGCCTTATGGTGCTTGGATACAACCGGGTGACCATACCCCTCCAACGGTTCCTCCTACACCTAAAGGAAGATGCTTGGTAGTAAACTTAGGAGACAAAATTGCTACAACAGATGTGATTTATAAAAAAGTAATTAAAGACATCATTCCCAACCAACCCATTAATTTTGAGTTGTATGTAAAAAATTTACTTAGAAAAGGGAATAATCAAATCGATTGTAATTTGGCGGTTGCGTTAGTGGATGCTACTGGAGTGGAAATCTCAACCTTTACTACCGGTGATGTCCCTAAATCTGAATTATGGGAAAGATACCCCAAAACACCTTTTACTCTAGATCCTAAAGGAAATACCACGCTAACCTTTATTATTCGTTCCAATAAAAGTAATAAAAATGGGAACGACGTAGCTATTGATGACATTAGTGTCTACCAACTCCCAAGAACCTGTATTGCTTCAAAAAGTTTTCCGCTAGTTATCGACGCTGGCAAAGCCTTTACCGCTCAAATTACAGGACAGAAAAATGTAACTTGTAATGGCTTGACCAATGGAGAATTTACTATAGCTGCAAGTAATTTTGACCCAATCAAAGGATTTGAATATTCTACCAATAACGGAGCGAATTGGACGACCTCGACAACTTCTCCTGTAACCGTTTCTAATTTGGCGGCTAACTTGTACAAAGTGATTGTACGCCCAGTAGGTTCTGCAGTAACGGCTTGTGCGAAACCATTTGACGTAAACATAAGCCAGCCCGCTGCAGTGACGCTTAGTGCTTCAGTAACGAAAACCGCTACTTGTACCACAGGGGCAACCATCACCGCTATTGGGGGCGGAGGCACTCCGGCTTACCAATACGAATTACGTCAGGCAGATGGCGTGACTGTTATTACGGGTTATGCCTATAGTAACAACGGAGGAATTTTTACCAATGTTCCTTCAGGAAGCTATACTGTTTTTGTAAAAGATGCTAACGGATGTCCAATCCCGGTAGGTGTAGGGGTAAATGTAACTGCACCACCAACCATTTCCGCAGCAGTTGTTCCGAGCACAGCACTTTGTTTTGATCCAACTACTGGTGCACAAATCAACGTGTCTATTTCAGGAGGTGTAGCACCTTATAGCTATCAAACAAAATTAAACGGTGGTACTTTTAGTGCTTCTAGCGCGACCTTTACTACAACAACATTTACCCATACGGCTGCGGTAACGGGCAATTATGTCTTTAGAGTAACCGATAGTAATGGTTGTTATTTTGATACAACGCAACAAGTAATTAATGCGAAGTTAACGGCGAATTCAGCTGTAACTACTGATTTGGATTGCGATCCAGCGCCAAACGACCAAGCGATTATCTCTGGAACTATCTCTGGCGGAACAGCACCATTTACCGTGGTGTTGCTTTCAGGAACAGGACCGGGTACATTAGTTGGACCTGTAGGGACAGGTACTACTTTTACGTATACGACTGGAGTAGCCAGTACCTATAAATTTGAAATTACAGATGCAATTGGTTGTAAAACCACTACTTCTACTACTATCAATGCTAAAGTTGCGGTGACGGGTAATGCAGTAGTAACAAACGAAACGTGTGAGACCTTAAACAACGGAAGTGTGACTTTACAAGCCCTTACTGGAGTGGCTCCTTTTACTTATAATTTTAATAATTTAGGATTTTCTGGTACTGTAACCTATGGTTCATTGTCAGGCTCTGTAGCTGGAACTTCTTACCCTTATCAAATTAAAGATAAAAAGGGATGTATATATGATGGTACAGCAGTTGTTTTTGAACCTACTCCAATTAATCTTTCAGCTAATATTACCACTCCTTATACTTGTACTACTAATGCGACTATTACTGCTTTGGCTTCGAATGGAAATGGAGGATTTACTTATGTCCTAAAAAGAGGTGTCACAACAGTAGCTAGTAATACAACAGGAATTTTTACTAATTTGAGTGTAGCTGGAAGTTATGCCGTAACGGCTACCGATGCCAAAGGATGTTCACTTACTTCTTCTCCAGCCTTGGTGATTGATGCTTTGACGCCTCCAACGGCAATGACGTTTACTTATAGTGCGGTTACTTGTCCTGCAAATAAAACGGACATCACAATTGATAGCGTCACGGGCGGTTCATTACCACTAGAATATAGAATTAGTGCTCCAGCTACTGCAGTAACGCTGTTTCAGTCTAGCGCTACTTTTACCAATCTAGATCCAGGGGTTACCTATCGTTTTGAAGTTAGAGATGCTAAAAAATGTCTTTTCTCTACCACCTATTCAGTACCTGTATTACCAACACTTTCTGCTAGTGGAGTAGTGGTGAGCAATGTAGTATGCGTTGGTGAGAGCAACGGATCTATTCGATATACGGTTGGCGGATTTGGCAATAATACCCCTTATTCTTATACTATAGATGGTGTAGCGGCAGGTTCAGCAAGTTCACCATTAACAGGAACTACATTTGATATTCTAGTTCCTAATTTAGCGGCTGGACTTCATGAATTAGAAATTACCAACACTACAACCAAATGTAGCGTAAAGGCTTCTGCAACAGTAGCAGCGCCAAGTGCTGCTTTAGCAATTACAGCTCCAACTATTTCTCCTATTACTTGTACTAAAGCTACTGCAAGTATCACCATCAATACCACTGGTGGATGGGGATCTAATAGTTATACCGTTACAGGACCATCTCCATCAACAACAGTTGTTACACAAAGTACTAAAACTTTTAACAATCTAGCGGCTGGTGATTATACCGCAAGCGTTAAAGATGCTAATGGTTGTACTGTTTCTATCCCATTTACTATTGCACCTTACACCGCACTTGTAGTAACTCCAACAGTTACTGCGGCTTGTTCTGTTGCAGGAAATACAAATCAAATCGTAGCTACTGCCACGGGAGGTTCAGGTACTTATACTTATTCTATCAATACAGGGGTTGCTCCAACTGGTGCTTTATTAGATACATTTAACGTTGCGCCTGGAACTTATACTATTACAGTACGAGATGCTTTTGGTTGTACAAAAGCAGAAGTTGTTACAGTAAGTGAGGTATTAGCAGCAAATGCTATTAGAACTAAAGACATTACATGTTCAATACCTGCAGAAGCTACTATTAGAGTGGATGTTACAGGTGGTAAAGCTCCTTTTAGTTATAAAGTTAATATTGATGGAGCTGGTTTTGGTACAGCTACTTCTTTTGGAGGAACAACATTCAATTACACAGACACTGGAATTATTATTGGCAAATCATATCAATTTGAAATTACCGATGCTAATGGTTGTACAAGAGTTACTAATACTGTAAACACTAATACACCAACTCCAGTTGCTGCTAGTGAATCACATGTTGACCCAACGTGTAATGGATCTACTGACGGTTCTATTCGTTTAACAGCTACGGCAGGTGTTGCTCCGTTTACTTATGCTATTGCTACTTCGCCTACAGTTCCAACTTCTTTTGGTTCTGCTAATGTATTTGGTGGCCTAGCTGCTGGTACTTATAATTATATTGTTAGAGATGATAAAGGTTGTGATGCTAAAGGAACTATTGTATTGAATAATCCTGCACCACTTCAAGCTGCAATAACTGTTCATGATATAACTTGTAATCTTGCTGATACTCCTGGTAGTATTGAAATAACAAATGTTATTGATGGACAAGCACCTTATAAGTTCACATTGTTAGATTCTGCAAATAACATTTTAGATTCAGTAAACACTTCATCAACATCATATGTATTTCCAAACAATTTGAATTTTGGTGATTACTATGTTACGGTATCTGATGCTAAAGGTTGTGAATTTAAAAGTACCAAACTTAGAATTAACTCAATTCCTTATTTAACATTTTTACCGCCAGTAATATCAGGAGATTGTATAACTGGTGCTACAGTAAATTTGCAATTGGACACAGCTTTCCCAACAGCACCAAATTATGTTTATTCTATATATGGTGACCTATCATCCGCTCAGCCTGCAACTGCATCTACAACAGCTACATTTACAGGATTGAATTTTGGACAAACCTACTTTTTTCAAGTTATTGATAACAATAATTGTTCTTCAATTGTAGAAGTAAAAATTAAAGCACTATCGCTTATCAAAATTGATCCTGTTATAGTAAGTAATGTTACATGTAATACTTCTCCAGTTTCTACAAATGGAACAATAAACTTTACAGTTTCTGATTACACACCATCAGTAACTCAATTGCGTTTAGAGATTTTAGATCAATTAACCAATAAATCATTAGTCCCATCAGTTTTTAAAATTGTAACAGTTGCTTCATTAAGTTCTATAACAGATAGCTTTACTGGTTTAGCTTCTGGGGCATATACATTAAAAGTGGAGGAAGTTGATGGTACAAAATGTGCACAGTTTTATTCTTTCGATATAACACAACCGATACAACCACTTACATCAGTAGTAACTTCAAATGTGCCTGCTACTTGTAATTCTGGTGCATTGGTAACCTTAAAGACAACAGGTGGAACAGGACCGTACACTTATACCTATGCAGTTGCTCCCAATCCTCCAAGTATTGTAGCTAGTAGTAACGTTTTAACTTTAGATTATAATCTTGGGACAAGTTGGAACATTAGAGTTACAGATGTTAATAGTTGTACTTTTGATTTACTAAATGTGCCAATTGCCAAAGATCCAACCCCTGTTATTGATTTGTCTGTTGTAAATAAATGTGTGGCAGAGGGTGCTTTTGAAATTTTAGTTACAGAAACTACGGCTGGTGTAGGTACCTATACTATTAGCATAGACGGAAGTGATTTTACAAGTTTACCGCCTGCTAATACCTTTACAGGTTTAAATTCAGGTCCACATACGGTTACAATAAAAGATGCTAATGGTTGTACTGACACCAAAAATATAACTATTGCAGCTCCGTTAAAAGTGACACCGTTTATCGATGCCTTACCTACTTGTGCCAATAATGATGGACAGGTTACTTTAACTGCTTCTGGCGGAACAGGTGCAGGAACTTACACTTATAGTATTGTACCTGTAGCGGGATTAATTACGAATACTCCAACGGGAGCTGTGATTAGTGCTTTGCCACATGGTACTTATACCATAACAATGAGAGATACGGCTATTCCAACCAATTGTACCACTACTACAGAGGTTACTTTAAGTGCGCCAACAGCAGTTGATTATACAGCTAATCCAACTGCTCCAAGTTGTACAGGTACGCAAGGGAATATTGCAAATGGTACTATTGATATCGTTTTGGATGCAACCAATGATAATCCGCCGTATACATATACAATTACAAGAACTGCACCAACTGCTGCGGCT
The DNA here is from genome assembly GCF_055231795.1 of Flavobacterium riviphilum. Taxonomy (NCBI): domain Bacteria; kingdom Pseudomonadati; phylum Bacteroidota; class Flavobacteriia; order Flavobacteriales; family Flavobacteriaceae; genus Flavobacterium; species Flavobacterium riviphilum. The sequence continues at coordinate 520,973 of NZ_JBUYSY010000001.1, read as the reverse complement.
CCTGTAACACAGTCTACAGGTCTATTTACTGGATTGATTGCAGGTACTTATGATATACTTGTATCATCAGCTAGGGGTTGTTCAACTCCAGATACGGTTGTTATTGATGATCCATCACCAGTTGTTGCTTCCGCATCAGCTTCTGCCTTTACTTGTTCTCCAACCAATACACCAAACGTAACAGTAGTAACTCTTGGGGCAAGTGGTGGAGCAGGTACAGTGCTTGCAGATTACACTTTTAGTAGGGATAATCTCAACTGGTCATCAACCAATACTTTTGATGTTATAGATACAGGTGCTACACAAAACCTAACATTTTATGCTAAAGATGCGAATGGTTGTACGGATGATATTATAGTTCCAATTACCCCATTCCCTAAATTGGTGTCAGCTGTAGCGAGTTTAGGTACTAAAGTCGATTGTACTACTCCTATTCCTACAGAAATAATTAATGTAGCGATTACTGGTGGTGCAACACCTACAAATTTCAGTTATCAAGTTGCTATTGATGGAGGAGCTTATGGCGCGATAACACCAATTACTGCTGGTGCTACTTCATTCACTTATCCTGCTATATCAATAGGAAGTTTTTATGAATTTAAAATAACAGATAATACAACAGGTTGTAGTATTATTTCAAATGCGTATACCGTTCCAGTATTCAATACCATGACCGTAACCGCAAGTGCTGCAGCAAATGTAGATTGTGCTACGAATGCAACGGGTGCTATTGAAATTAATATTGGTAACTATACGGGAACTTATAATTATGAAATTTTCAAAGGTGGTGTGACTACAGGTTTTTCAGGTTCAGGAAATACAACGACTAATCCATTGGTACTTACTCACGGTTTAGTTGCGACTACACCAGTTTCTGAATACACCGTTGTGATTACACAAACAGCGTATCCAAGTTGTATAAAAACTTCTAATACTGTTATCATTACAGAGCCAGCTGCTTTAGATTTGACTAATCTTAGTGTTAACGTTAAAAATCAAAATTGTAACACCACAGGAGCAGTAGTTACTGTTGATGAAACTACTATTGTGGGCGGAACGCCAGGCTTTGAATTTGCTTTTGTGCCTACTGGAACAAGTCCAATAGGGTTCTACTCACCTTCAAAAACCATTACAATTGCAACGTCAGCTACAACTATAACCCCAGATCTAATCGACGTATATGTAAAAGATGCTAACGGATGTTTCCGTTCTGTAACAGTGCCAATTTCATTAGATCCAGTGCCAACAGTTACAGCTACAGTTGCTAGTCAATGTGCTAACCCAGCCGGTTATACGATACTTGCAGTGGGTACAGGTGTAGGAACTTTAGAATACAGTTTGGATGGTAATAGTTTCCAATCTTCGTCTTCATTAACTGTAACTGCGCCTGGTGATTATACTGTTTGGGTAAGAGATGCTAATGGTTGTATTGCAAAAACAGCTACACCAGTAACGATTTTCGAACCGTTACAATTGCAAGCTGACATTACTACCTTATCAACTTGTACAGCTGCAGACGGTGTGGTGACCTTAACGGCTAGTGGAGGGTCAATACCATCTAACTATCAATATAGTAGTGATGGTAGTACTTTTGTATCTTCCAATGTATTTGGTAGTTTACAAGCAAGATTACTGCCTTATACTTTCTACGTAAGAGATATCACAACAACTTGTGTTAAATCAGTAGACGTAACTATGTTCTTACCTAATACAGCCATTGCTTTTGTATTAGATCCAACTCCAGTTACTTGTAACGGAGGAAATGATGGTACTATAACCACTAACATGGCTCCATCAACGTTGACTGTAAATAGTAATCCTATTTATACGTATGCTTTAACAGGAACTACTGTAGGTGGAGTAGCGGTGACCATTCCTGCAACAGGTGCGCAACCTTCTCCATTATTCAGTGGTTTAGCAGCGGGAAGATATACCGTAACGGTTACTTCCGGTAGAGGTTGTCCAGTTTCACAAACTATAGATGTTGCTCAACCTGCACCAATTGTAGTGCCAACGATTACCCCAGTTCAATTCGCTTGTACTTCAGGAAATACAGGAAATTTAGCAACGATTACGGTAGATCCAACTTTAATTACAGGAGGTTCTGGTACATACTTGAATTATGAATTCATTAAAAATGGCACTTCAGTTCAATTTGGTAACAGCAATGTATACACCGAAGCGAATCTTTCAGGAGGTTCTTATGTAGTGAAGGTGTATGACAACAAAGGTTGTGTGGGTACGTCAACTACCGCAATTACCATTGCACCTTATGTGCAATTGGATAAAGTAAATGTGAACGTTACTAATGCGATAACGTGTACTAACCTTGAGGACATAGCTGTTTCGGTAACTTCAATTGGAGGTACGCCTGCTAACTTAGCGTTTACGGTTCAGGATGTAATCTATGATACTAGTGTTACCCCTCCAGCAGCAATTAAAGGAACGGCATATAGTTTACCTCCAGTTTCAATAGTTGGCGGTGTGGCTACTTTCACCAATTTACCAATAGGAAATTATATAATCAATGTCAAAAACTTAGACACCAATTGTGAAATTATCGGCGTACACTACGTAAACAACCCGAATACCTTCGAATTGCTTGTTGATAATGTAGTGGATGTTATTTGTTTAAATGACGCTAACGGAAGTGCGAGAGTGACTTTAATAGATCGAGTGCCTACGCCAGTAGATAATGCAGGACCATTTACTTATACTGTGTTTGACATTGCAAATCCATTAGCACCAATAGTGGTAGTGCCTTCGACTAGTAGTCCAACAGCTGGGTCAATAAACTTAACGGGTTTACGTGCGGGAACCTTTATGATTACGGCTACATTGAATCAAACGCCTTTCTGCACCGTAAGTAAAAACTTTACGATTACAGGACCTACCGCAGCATTAACAATAGCAGAAACCCATACTGCAATTACTTGTGTAGCAGGTAACAATGACGGGTCAATTTCGGCTACCGCTACCGGTGGATGGCCAGGTGGTTATGAGTTCCAATTAGAAAATGGTGCAACTGTAGTTTCTCCATGGTCTACAGTGAGTAACTTTAATAACCTAACCGCAGGTACCTTCACGGTTAAAGTAAGAGATTCAAAAGGATGTGAAGTGTTCGCTACTGTGGTATTGAATAACCCAACACCAATTGCCTTTACAGCAACACCAAGTACTACATTGCTAGCTTGTATAAGAGATACCAATGCAAGTATAACCGTAAGTGCTCCTACAGGTGGTCAAGGATCAAATTACTTATATACTTTGAATACGACCTCGGCTACGCCAATGATTAGCTCTGGACCACAAAGTGGAAATGTGTTCAATAATTTAGGAGCAGGAACCTACACCGTAACGGTAACTGATGGTTGGGGTTGTGGAACGACTTCGGTTCCAATTGTAATCAATGAGCCAACAGAAGTGATGGCAAGTTTAGTATTGGCAACAACGCCAACATGTACTACTACAGCAACGATTACCCTGAGTGCAACTGGTGGAACAGGAGCCTATGAGTATAGTACTACAGCTACAGGTGTTTGGAGTCCTATGACAGGATCTTCTATTACTTTACCGGTAACACCAGGAACCTACCGTTTTTATGTGCGTGATACGAACGGTTGTACTAGCATCGTTTCCAATGATATTACTGTTGAACCGGTACCTACATTACAAGTGACCTTAGATGTACAAAATGCCAAAATCAATTGTAATGGTGATACGAGTGGTGTTATTGTTGCATCCGCAACAGGTGGTTTAGGAAATTATGTTTATACTTTACTAGACGGTACTGGAAATCCAGTGGCCTTTACGCCAGTACAAACCACTCCAGGTAATTTCACACAATTGCCTGCAGGAACTTATCAAGTCCGAGTAGATAGTCAAGATTGTAATGTAATTTCTACAGGTGTTGTTCCTATTACAGAACCATTATTGCCTGTTACCGCTACTACTGTAGTTACTCCAGTTACGTGTAATGGAGCAGCCAATGGTATTATTAACGTAACCGCTTCTGGTGGAACAGGGGTAATTAAGTATGCTATTTCTCCAAGATTAGACCAGTTCTTTGATACAGGTGTTTTTGACAATTTAGCACCTGGAAACTATCAAATTATTGTACAAGATGAAAACGGATGTTATGTTCTTTTGACTAGAGATGTCACCGAACCACAACCTATTTTTGTGAATACGGTAGCAGGTTCAGAAGTTCAAGAAGTTTGTTTTGGTGACAACAATGCTGCTTTCGATATCAACATCATCGGAGGTGTAGCCCCTTATAGCGTAAGTATCGACAATAGAAACGGAACCTATACAACGGGTACGGCCACACAAAACGTATTTGCCTTTACAGGTTTAACTGGAGGAGATCATACGGTATATATTAAGGATTTCAACGGCTGTACGGCAGAATGGTTGGTGGCTTTAGATAAATCCGTGAACTTAGATCCAAAAGCTAGTGTAACCTATGGTTGTGATAATAATGCACCAAGTAATACCGTTACTGTTACTTTAGACGCAAGTATTACCAATCCAGCTGAGGTAGATTATGCTCTAGATGGTTCGACAGTTTTCCAAGCTAGCGCTATTTTCATGAATGTCGCAGCAGGATTCCATACCATCACGGCAAGACACTTGAACACTTGTGAGAAAACAACCGTTTCTTTTGAAGTGAAAGGTTTTGCACAATTAACCTTGAATTTGGCTGATGGTGGTTTGAATGAAATTGTTGCTACAGCAGCCGGTGGAGCAGGTAATTACCAATACTCTTTTGATGGTGGCAGTACCTTTACTACCAACAACAAAATGATTTATTACAAATCGGGAGATTATACGGTAATTGTAAGAGATGTTAATGGTTGTGAAGCAACCGCAACACGTTACTTCGAATTCATTGATATTAATATTCCAAATGTGTTTACGCCTAATGGTGATGGAAATAATGATACGTGGTTGCCTACGAATACCATCAATTACAAAGATTTAACCATTAGTATTTTTGATCGCTACGGCCGAAAAGTGGCTAGCTTGAGAGAAGGCGAAGGCTGGGACGGTAAATACAACAGTCTCGAATTGCCAACAGGAGATTATTGGTATATTTTGAAATTGAGAAATGTTCAAGACAATCGTGAATTTGTTGGACACTTTACTTTAATGCGATAATGAAGAAAGACAGTGCCCAAAAATAACTGGTAACTATGACGCTATGCCCCAATAGCGTCATTGCACTACCAACAAAGAATCTACTATATTATGAAAAAGAATTTAATTGCATTGTTACTGTTAATGGGTGTTGTAGGACACGCACAAGAATTAAATTTACCGGTATGGACCCAATATTTGGCCGACAATCCCTTTGTAATTTCACCTACTTATGCAGGGATTGGTGATAATTTCAGAATTCGGTTAAATGGATTGACGCAATGGGTCGGAATTAAAGATGCGCCCAACAACCAATCGGTTTATGCTGATTTTAGAATTGCTGACCAGTCAGGAGTTGGAATCTCAGTGTATAATGATAAAAACGGGAATACCCGACAAGCTGGAGCCAAAGCTTCTTTTTCCCATCATATTATTTTAGATTATTATTCCCAACAATATTTGTCTTTTGGAATTTCTTATAACTTCAATAATTTTAGAATTGATACCGATAACCTAAATCCTACAAATCAAGACCCTTCCATTAATAACAATCGGTTTACTGCTAACAATAACTTTGATGTAGGATTACTGTACCGTTATAAAAAATTCTACGCCAGTTTTAATGCAAGTAATATCTTGCCTAAAAAATTAGATCAATTTATAAATTTAGAACCGGATTTACTTTTGAATTACCAAATCTATTCGGGCTATGTTTTTTCTGATGGTGAGTATAATCGTGCTGAAATTGAGCCCTCCATGTATTATCAGTATTTTGTTTCAGACAAACGTTCTAGTACTGATGTCAATGTAAAGTATAGAAAATACAATAGCTATGATGATTATTACTGGTTGGGTATTTCGTATCGTTTTTTGAATGATCAAATTGGTAAGCCCTTAAACGTAGGGCCTATGGTTGGATTGAAAAAATCAGGTTTCTATTTTGGGTATTCCTACCAAATTACCATGAACGAATTTGCTGCTGCTAATACAGGAACACACATGATTACTTTGGGATTTGATTTTCTTCAATCCATCAGCAATTGTCCGTGTACACAAAATCCAGTACACGATTAATTATATTTTTTATTTCAACCTCACACCCTTTATGCCTCGGTATAAAGGGTGTTTTTTTGAGGACTTAAGTTTATATCTATTTTGCATTAGTTTTCGATATAAAAAGTAGGCTTTACAGGCTTTATTTGTGTTATTTTTAAAATTATATCGATTTCGTTACTAATTAAGTATTTTTTAAGGCTTTTCATTAGAAATCAATCGATTAAAAAAAGTATATTTGTTGTACTTATTATATTATTTACAAAAAATCAATACTTATGAAAACGTTAAACGATTTTAATTTCAAAGATAAAAAAGCCATTATCCGTGTTGACTTTAATGTGCCATTAGATGAAAATTTCAACGTAACTGATGCCAATAGAATTGAGGCAGCAAAACCAACTATTGATAAAATTTTAGCCGATGGTGGAAGTGTCATTTTGATGTCGCATTTAGGCCGTCCAAAAGGAGCAGAAGACAAGTATTCTTTGCGTCATATTGTGGCCAAAGTAGCTGAGGTTTTTGGTGTTCCGGTTCAATTTGCAACGGACTGTATTGGTGAACCAGCATCATCTGCTGCAGCTAACTTGAAAGCGGGTGAAGTTTTGTTGTTAGAAAATTTACGTTTTTACAAAGAAGAAGAAGCAGGCGATGTTGATTTTGCTAAAAAATTAGCCGATTTAGGTGATGTGTATGTGAATGATGCCTTTGGAACGGCTCACCGTGCGCATGCTTCTACTACCATCATCGCTCAATTTTTCCCAACAGATAAATGCTTTGGAACTTTATTGGCTAAAGAAATTGACAGCTTAAATAAAGTGTTGAAAAACAGTGAAAAACCAGTTACTGCTGTTTTAGGAGGATCGAAAGTATCTTCTAAAATTACCGTAATTGAAAATATATTGGATAAAGTAGACCACATGATTATTGGTGGAGGTATGACCTTTACTTTTATTAAAGCTTTAGGCGGATCTGTGGGAGATTCTATCTGTGAAGATGACAAACAAGAATTGGCTCTTGAAATTTTGCGTAAAGCCAAAGAAAAGGGAGTACAAATACACATTCCAGTAGATGTTGTGGCTGCTGATGGTTTTGCAAATGATGCCAATACACAAGTGGTAGACGTAAAAGAGATTCCACAAGGATGGCAGGGTTTGGACGCAGGACCAAAATCTTTAGAAAATTTCAAACAAGTGATTTTAGCTTCTAAAACCATTCTTTGGAACGGTCCATTAGGGGTATTTGAAATGCCTACTTTTGCCAAAGGAACGATTGCTTTAGGAGATTATATTGCTGAAGCTACAGCTAGTGGCGCTTTCTCTTTAGTAGGAGGTGGAGATTCTGTAGCAGCTGTAAAACAGTTTGGATTTGAAGAAAAAATGAGTTACGTATCTACTGGTGGAGGCGCTATGTTGGAGATGCTTGAAGGAAGAACTTTACCTGGTATTGCTGCTATTTTAGAATAAGTTACCTATTATTTATGAATTTTCCCTTTTAGTTTAAATCTGAAAATTCATACTTTTTATTGATTTTTCTAAAGTATTTTTATTACAAAAGCCACATTTATTGTATATTTAACAATAATTGTGGCTTTTTTTAGTTTTAACCTTGTAATTTTGTAAAACTAACTGTAAGTTGTTGACATTTAGAAATTTGTAAATCCCTTTTATGAGCATAAAAAATAGTCTATTTAGTATCCTCTTTTTTTTCACATTAACTGTTTTTTCCCAACAGTCTTTTGATGCACAATCCATAGAAGGAAAAACAGTACCGTTAACTTATTTAGATTCTATTAAAAAATCTTTTGTGCGCTATAAATCCATGCAACAAGTGGATAGTTTATGGATAAAAGAGCTCACAGACTTAGCGATATACAACGATTTAACTACTGATATAGAAAATATCAATGCGCTAGAAAGCACCGATTCGGAATTATCAACGGATTTGCTTAAAGAGCGATTAGCGGCCATGGATGCCAAATCCCCTTTCAAAATAGAATACAATCAAGTACTTGAAAATCTCATCAAATCGTTTTTGAAAAATCGTAAAAAAGCATTTGGTCGTTTAATGGCTACTTCGGAATTTTATTTTCCCATTTTTGAGGAAGCGTTAGCTAAGAAAAATGTACCTCTTGAAATCAAATATTTAGCCATAGTTGAATCGGCCCTAAATCCAAAAGCGGTGTCAAGAGTAGGTGCTACAGGTATCTGGCAGTTCATGTATAATACCGGAAAACAGTATAATCTCAACATCGATTCTTATGTAGATGAACGTTCCGATGTGCTAAAGTCTTCAGAAGCCGCAGCTCAATATATGGCCAACATGTACCCCATTTTTCAAGATTGGGAATTGGTTTTAGCTTCCTACAATTCGGGACCTGGAAATGTGACTAAAGCTATAAGGCGCTCTGGAGGTAAACAAAATTTTTGGGAAATCAAAAATTACTTACCCAAAGAAACCCAAGGTTATGTTCCTGCCTTTTTAGCTACCATGTATCTCTACGAATACCACAAGGAACACGGCATTATTCCTGAAAAAGCCAATCTAAAACATTTTGAAACCGATACTATTCGGGTGCAACGAGAAATAACATTCAAACAAATTGCGGATTTAATTGATGTTCCAGTATCGCAATTGCAAATTTTGAATCCTTCCTACAAACGCAATGTTATTCCTGTTTATGATGACAAACAGCATTTTTTACGACTACCTTTAGACAAAATTGGGCTTTTTACGGCCAACGAGGATAAAATTTATTCCTATGTGGCTTATGATAACAACCGTCAAGCTACTTTTAGATCGACAGGCACCGCTATAGCTTCTAAAAAAACCACTACCGATTCAGCCGCTGTTGCTACTCATCAAGAATGGTATACTATCCAAAAAGGGGATAACTTGCATGCTGTAGCTACTGCATTTAAGGTTAGTGTTCAAGATCTAAAAAACTGGAATGGATTAAAAGGCAATACCTTGCCGTTGGGTAAAGTTTTAAAAATTAAAACACCTGTTTCCTCTTCGTCCGATGTAGTTGTTGCGTCTGCAAAAACAGCTGTAGCATCAACGAAAACCACGACTATCAACAAAGAACAAATACAAGATACATTAGATTCTGTTGCGTCAACCAAAACGTATATTGTTCAAAAAGGCGATCACCTACAAGACGTTGCTAAAAAACACCATATTTCTACCGAAGAGTTGCGTGTCTTAAATCCAACCTTATCCACAAACTTGGTGCCTGGAACCACTCTTGTGGTGAGTTCAGAAAATGCGATTGCCGTTCAAGAAAGTCCCAAACCCCAATTAAAAGATATTACGTACACCGTAGTTGCTGGGGATAATTTGGGTGCAATTGCCAAAAAATTTGGGACTACACTTTCCAATTTGGTAGCTTGGAATTCTATTTCAAAGAACAAAATACCCGTTGGTACACAATTGATTGTAGCCAAAAATGAAATAGCCATTATTACCAACAATGCAACGGCCGAAGCGTTTAAAAAAGCACCTGTTTACCCCACTACAAAAATCAAAAACGGATCTAGTGATTATTTTGTAAAAAAAGGAGATTCTCTTTATAGCATTTCAAAAAAATATCCTGGAGTAACTATTTCTGATTTAGAAAAGTGGAATGGTATCAAAGCAGAAGAATTGAAACCGGGAATGAAATTAAAAATAAACGGCTAGACTCCATTAATTTGGTTACATTTGAGTTTTATTTTTAAGATAAAAATTATGAATAAAACCCATTTTTTTTCTCTATTCGGTTTCCTTTTTTTTCTAGCATGTCAATCGGATCAAGGTAAAGCTTTGCCTGTTTCGGTGGGGGATTTCAATACCATTTCGGTGGTTATGAATGATGATTTGTGGAATGGCGAAGTAGGAGATTCTCTTAGAAAAAAAATCGCAGCGCCAATATTAGGACTCCCACAAGAAGAACCTCTGTTTACACTCAATCAGTATTCTGATAAATTTGTCGAAGGCTTTATAACGGATAGCCGAAATATTGTGGTGGTTAAAAAAGGATCCAAACCTTTTTTTGATATACAATTCAATCGTTACGCGCAGCCTCAAACTTTAATTCATATCGTCGGTCCTAATAGTAAGGCCATAGTATCCGTTTTAGAAAAAAATACCACTCAAATGGTGGCTACTTTGAAAAAAGGTGAAATAGTAGCGCTCCAAAAAAAACAAAAAACTTCTTTGTTGAATCCTAAAATTTTTGCTAACAAATTTCAAATTCAACTTGCAGTTCCGACCACTTATAAATATGCGCTGCAAAAGCCTCGATTTATTTGGTTAAAAAAGGAAATAACTAGTGGTAGCATGAGTTTGCTTTTGTACCAAGTACCTTTAGAAACTATTTCATCCAAGAACCCAATAGCTTCCATTGTTTCAATGAGAGATTCCATTGGCATGTTGTACATTAAAGGGAGAGAGAATCTGTCGCCAATGAAAACCGGTCAAGGTTTTGCTCCGTATTGGATGCGTACGAAATTGGCCAATTGTAAGGCTTTTGAAGTAAAAGGAAATTGGGAACTCAAGAACGATTTTATGTCAGGGCCTTTTATAAATTATACTATTTTTGACCCAGAATATAAAAGAGTCATGGTGCTCGAAGGATTTTGTTACGCTCCAGCTGAGGAAAAACGAGATCTGATGTTTGAATTAGAGGCCATCATCAAATCGGTACAAATTATTAAGAGAGAAAATTTATAAGAAATGGGGTTACAGTGGTACATTAAAGCGTTTCAAGATTTGACCGTAAACGAGTTGTATGATATCTTGAAATTGCGAAGCGAAATTTTTGTGGTTGAGCAAAATTGCGTCTATTTGGATTTGGATGGAAAAGATAAAAAAGCCCTGCATCTTTTTGGAATCTACGACGAAAAAATTGTAGCCCATGCTCGGTTATTACCTCCCGGAATTAGTTTTCCCGAAGCTTCAATAGGACGTGTAGTAGTCGATGCTGCCTATCGTGATAAAAAATGGGGTCATGAATTGATGCAAAATGCTATCGCAGGAATTGCAACTCATTTTAACGAATCAGTCATCACGATTGGTGCGCAATTGTACTTGAAAAAATTCTACGAGAGTCATGGTTTTGTGGCCATTAGTGACATGTATTTAGAAGATGATATTCCGCATATCGAGATGAAAAAGGGCTAATCATATAAATTATGATGCTTAGAGTTCTATTTTTTCTCACATCGAGCACAGTCGAGAGGCAGTAATGGTTTTCGACTGCGCTCGAATTGACATTAGAGTTATTTTAAACTAGATTTTTGTTTTCTAAAACATTAGGAGATGAATTTAAGGGACATTAAAACTAACTTAGATGGCCTTAAATTTCTTATATAGTAAAAATGAGACATTGACTTGAATACTTATAGGCTAGTATGTTTATGAATTGATGCTAATTTCTACTGTGTTTTTTACAACTTCAAAATACTATTGTACTCTGCCGAAGTATTCAACACGCTTACCGCTTTTTTGATTTCGGGATTGTTTTTGATGTAGTATTGGTACAATCCTTCTTGGTATTGGTAGCGTTTGATAAGTTCGTCTAGCAATAGATTTTTAATTTCTTTTTGATTTTTGTCCATAGTGTTCCATTCACTTTTTTGAATAGCGTTCAATAGCTGTTGGTATTCTGCAGTAATGGTTTCGTCTATTTTTTCTTTCTTAGCGGCTGCCAAAGTTTTCTTCAATTGTACTTCAGTTTCGGTATCCAAATTGAATTTTTTGTTTTTTAGAAATTGTTTGAAATCATTGTAATCCACATCTGTGATAGTTGGGATGGTGTTGCCCAAATTGGGGTTTTTATAATAATATTGTGTAGCAAAATCAAAAATCCCATCGTTTTTTATCAACGCATTAGCAATTGCACTCAGCTGTGTTTCCGAAAGTTCGATATCGGGTTGAATACCACCACCATCGTAAACAGTTCTTCCTTTTCGGGTTTTGAATGCATTATAATTTTTTTCTTCGGTTCGAATAGCTGCTCCATTTTTATCTTTTCGGGCATAATCTAAGGCTTGGATACAGCGTCCAGATGGGGTGTAATAACGCGAAATTGTTACTTTCACTTGCGTTCCAAAAGACATATCGATAGGGCGTTGTACCAATCCTTTTCCAAAACTGCGACTGCCTAAAACCACCGCACGGTCTAAATCTTGTAAGGCACCTGCAACAATTTCAGAAGCAGAAGCGCTTCGACCATTGACTATTATCACTAAAGGAATATTCAAATCTATTGGTTCTCGTGTTGTTTTATAAGTGTTATTATATTTTTCAACTTTCGATTTGGTAGTTACTATGGTTTCGTTTTTAGGAACAAACAAATTGCAAATGTTCACCGCTTCATTCAATAGTCCGCCGGGATTATCTCTTAAGTCCAAAACCAAACGATCAATACCTTCTCTTTTCAATTGTTCTAAAGCGTCTTTCACCTCAGAGGAGGCTTTTTTTGTGAAGTGAGTCAAAACAATATATCCTGTTTTGGCATCAATTTTTCCGAAGAAAGGCACCGATTTGATTTCTACTTCATCCAGAACCAATTGGGTGCTTAGCGTTTTTCCTTGACGGATATATTTAATATCAATTTTAGTGTTTTTGGAACCCTTAAGCAATTGTGAGGCATCGTCTTTAAAATCTTTCAGCACGACATCGCCAATTTGAATAATGGCATCGCCGGCTTTGAGTCCAGCTTTATCAGCAGGAAAGTTTTTGTAAGGTTCTTTTATAATCAATTGGTCTTCTTTTCGACTGATTAATGCGCCAATTCCAGTATATTCTCCCGTATTGTTGATTTTAAATTTTACTACATCGGCCTCATTAAAGTAATTGGTATAGGGGTCCAAACTCGCTAACATCCCTTTGATGGCCTTGTCCATTAAATCGCCAGGGTTTGTTTCGTCTACGTAATTGGTGTTGACTTCTTTAAATAAAGTGGTGAAGATTTCAATTTGCTTGGCAATTTCAAAAAAATCATTTTTAAAACTCACCCCCACAAATAAAAATAGCGACGCCAAGAATGGGAGTATGTATTTTTTTTGAAATAAAGTATTCATAATTAATAAGTTGAGATGTTTTTGGGAACACTAAAATACTAATAAAATCCTGAATCTTAAGCTTCGGAAGAAAAATCAGCGTTTTTTTCAGTTACTTCAGATTTTGTTTGGTTCAATTGGGCTATGAATTTTTCAAACAATTGAACGGTTTTGTACTCGATTTCTTGAAATGATAACCGTTCTTTGGATTGATAGAAAAACATAAAGGCGTGAGGTTCGTCTAAATGATCAAGTAGCAAATGTTTGTTGAGACGGTAGGTTTCTCGAAGCACTCTTTTGAAATAATTGCGATCAACGGCTTTCTTAAAATATTTTTTTGAAACCGAAACACCAAATTGAATGGGAGTGTCTCCAACGGGTTCGATTGGGCAATACACCAAGCGCAGCGGATATTTGGACACCGATTTTCCTTTGGTAAATAAATGGCCAATGGTCGTTTTACTTTTTAACTTTTCGGTTTTTGGATACGTATAGGTCATAGTTGCGCAAAAGAATTGTGTAATTCGCTGCAAAGGTACGACTAAACGTTAAATTGAGTTATGTTTCATTTTTTAAATTGTGGATATAATATAATTTGTACTTTTGACCCTTTATTGGTTGACTATGCAAAAAATAATTTCCTACCCATTATCTATCATTTATTACTTGTGTTTTGGTCTTTGTTTGGTGGTTTTTCATCCCATTCAATGGATTTGTTTTAATGTGTTTGGTTATCAGGCACACAAAAAAAGTGTGGATTATTTGAATTTTTTTCTAGTAAAATGTACTAATTTATTAGGAACCACTTATCAATTTGAAAATGTAGAACGTATTCCTCAAAATGTACCTTTGATTATTGTGGCGAATCATCAAAGTATGTATGATATTATTGCTATCATTTGGTATTTGCGTCGTTTTCATTGCAAGTTTGTAAGTAAAAAAGAATTAGGAAGCGGGATTCCAAGTGTTTCTTATAATTTGCGTCATGGAGGTTCGGTTTTGATCGATAGAAAAGACCCCAAACAAGCCATTCCAACGATAAAAGGATTGTCTGAATATATTGAAAAAAACACCCGTTCTGCCGTAATTTTTCCCGAAGGAACCCGCAGTAAAACGGGTAAACCAAAAGAATTTGCGCAAAGCGGTTTAAAAATATTATGCAAATACGCACCTTCAGCTTATGTGGTGCCAATCACTATCAATAATTCATGGAAAATGGTGCGTTTTGGTGCATTTCCTATGGGATTAGGTAATCGTTTGCAGTTTACCATACACGAACCTATGGCAGTCAATGCCTATGCTTTTGACGAATTGAGCCAAAAGACAGAAGCCGCTATTGTCGGGGCTATTCAACACTAAACCTGAAATAACTAATAACTTAAATAAAAAAATACCATGTCAATACAGAACATTCGATTAGAAGTGATGCAGTTTTTAGAACAAAAAATCGACAGTTTTGTGGATGAGTATCTAATTCCGGTAGAAAAAATATGGCAACCTTCAGATTTTCTGCCGAATTCTGAATCGGATTCTTTCTTCGAAGAAGTAAAAGAATTAAGAGAAATTGCCAAGGATTTACCCTATGATTTTTGGGTGGCTTTGGTGGGCGATACTATTACCGAAGAAGCTTTGCCAACCTATGAATCTTGGTTGATGGAAGTAGAAGGAGTCAATAATCTTGAACGCAATGGATGGTCCAAATGGATTCGTCATTGGACCGGCGAAGAAAACCGTCATGGCGATTTATTGAACAAATATTTGTATTTGTCCGGAAGAGTGAACATGCGCGAGGTTGAGGTAACGACCCAACACTTAATTAACGATGGTTTTGATATTGGAACTGGACGCGATCCCTACAAGAATTTTGTGTATACTAGTTTTCAAGAATTAGCCACTTATGTTTCTCACAATAGAGTATCGCAATTGGCTAAAAGTTATGGCGATAAAAAACTATCTAAGCTTTGTAAAATGATTGCAGGAGACGAAATGCGTCACCATTTGGCTTACAGCGAATTTGTGAATCAAATTTTTAAAGTGGATCCAAGCGAAATGATGTTGGCTTTTCAATACATGATGAAGCAAAAAATCGTGATGCCAGCGCATTTCTTAAGAGAATCGGGGCAAAAAATCAGCTCGGCTTTCGAACAGTTTTCTGATTCTGCTCAGCGTATTGGAGTATATACCGCCAATGATTATGTAGAAATCATGCAAAAGTTAATTGCAAAATGGGAAATTGACAAAGTGGTCAATTTAACCGACGAAGCTGAAAAAGCTAGAGATTATCTCATGAAATTACCAGCTCGTATGGCCAAGATTTCTGAGCGATTGGTTGTTCCTGAGGAGTCTTTTATTTTTAAGTGGGTAGAACCTGCGAGATTGTAATTGTAAACAAAAATACAGTATAAACTTCCAACTGATTTTAAATGAAAAAAAAATCAGTTGGAATAATTTTCTCATCAAATGCAGCACGCCAAATTAATTCACGACATAATTCTTTTTGTGAAAGAAACTTTAGACAAAGCAGAAGGCGGGCACGATTGGTTCCATATTGAAAGGGTATACCATAATGCTCTATTGATTGCACAAAGCGAGAAATGTGATTTACTTATTGTTAAACTTGCCGCTTTACTGCATGATATTGCCGATAGCAAATTTCATAATGGTGATGAAACCATTGGTCCCAAAACGGCTCGAAAGTTTTTGGAAGATCATCAAGTTTCCGAAGAAACCATAACTCATGTAGTGCAAATTATTGAAAATATTTCCTTTAAAGGAGGTCGTACAACCCGAACATTTTCTTCTATAGAATTAGATATTGTACAAGATGCAGACCGTTTAGATGCTATTGGAGCCATTGGAATTGCTAGAGCTTTTAACTATGGAGGATTCAAAAACAGGCCGATGTATGACCCAGCTATTGCTCCCAATTTGCACATGACCAAGGAAGAATATAAAAATAGCTCGGCGCCTACCATTAATCATTTTTACGAAAAATTGCTTTTGCTTCATGAACAAATGAACACTCCATCCGGAAAAGCCATTGCTCAAAAAAGACACCGTTTTATGGAAGATTTTTTAGCACAATTTTATGCCGAGTGGGAGGGACAAGCCTAGTGGGCAATATTCAGAATTCAGTGTACAGTAGTGAGTTCAAAAGAACTAGTTATCTTAGTTTGCTATTCATTTGCCTTAAGTTCTAACATCACATCTGAAGCATTCTTAAAGGTAGGTTCGCTTTCTGTTAAACTACCCACTCTCTTTTTATTCAATTTGAAAGTCAAATCATTTTCGGTGGTAAACAAAATAGCACTCAAAAAAGGATTGTTGATATACGGACTCAATACCATAAAAGTTTCCTTTATGGAGTGAAAACTTTCTATTTCTTCGCTTTTATATCGCGTAATTATCGAAAACTGTAAACCACCATCCGCTGCTATAATAGGGCGAGCATAAATGTTTTTTAACTCAGTATCTCCAATAGTTTTAGCCAAAGTCAGTTTGGCAAAAGTACGATCTTCGATACTCGCGATTACTTTTTGCCAAAATTCAGCAAATATAGATTGGAAGGACATAGGTTGTAGTGTTTTTATTGATTAAAGTATATAATCCCAAAAATTTTGACTGTGAATGACTGCTGTTGTTTTTGGATGGTACTTTTCAGTGAAAGATTTGGTAAATCGTACTTTTTGATTGGGATTGTATTTGATTTCAAAAGCTTCAATTTCGGTATTTTTTATTTCCAAATAATCAATTTCAGCTTGTTGTGTATTGCGCCAAAAATAGGTGTCTTTGAACTGATTTTCATAGATCAATTTTTTCTTTCTTTCGCTAATTATAAAGTTTTCCCATAGCGCTCCAATATCGTCACGAAGTTCAATAGGATTGAAATTCTTGATGATTCGATTGCGAAGACCATTGTCCCAAAAATAGACTTTCCGTCCTTTTTTAAGTTCATTATCTTGGTTTTTGCTGAAAGCAGGTAAGCTAAAAACAATGAAATTTTTTTCTAAAATATCAATGTACTTTTCAACGGTAAGGCGACTTATTCCTAATTCATTTGCGAAAGAACTGTAATTAACTTCGCTGCCTATTCTGTAAGCTAACATTTGAACTAATCGTTGTAAGGTGGCCGATTTTTTTATACCATCTATGTTTAGAATATCTTTGTATAAAAAACCATCAACTAAATCATTGAGTATTTTTTCTTCCTGTCCAAGATGGTTTACTACTTCAGGATAATAACCAAACACTAATCGATGAGGTACCAAACGGGTTTCTTCAATAAAGTTAGTATGCTTAACTAATTCGGCAAAGTTTAACGGGAAGAGTTGTAATTCTTCTTTTCTTCCCATCATGGATTCTTTGGTTTTGTCTGCAAGTTCAAAAGCACTACTACCCGAAGCGATGACTTGAATTTCAGGGAAATTGTCCACCATTCTTTTAATCAAAAGACCAATATTGTGAATCATTTGCGATTCGTCAATAATTAACATCGTGTTTTTTCCTATCAGCGCTTTTAGTCGGTCGGAGGTGATGTTTTCCAAAAGCAATTGGGTATCTGGTTCATCGCCATTGAGCCATAAATAAGGATGATTTGTAACTGTATTTTTGATCAAAGAGGTTTTACCAACTTGTCTTGCACCAAATACTACTATTGCTTTTCCTTTGAATAGTAAAGCATCAATGGCAGGTTGTTGGGTTCTTTGTATCATTTATCAATCCTTTTGAAGGAACAAATATATCATAATTTGATATTCAAATATCAAAAAAATATCATAATTTGATATTCAAATATCAAAAAAATATAATAATATGATATTTGGATCTCTAATTACCCTGTTTCTGGGATTAGAACTCACAAATTTATTTTCCAGAAAAGTTAGCTTTACGTTTTTCTAAAAAGGCAGTTGTACCCTCGATGAATTCATCGGTACCGAAGCATTTTCCAAAGTTTTTGATTTCAACTTCAAATCCATCTTTACCGTCTTTGTAATTAGCATTGATGGCTTTAATTGCACGGCCAATAGCATAAGGAGAATTTTTCATGATTTTTTCGGCGATTCCTTTGGCAAAATCCAACAACTCAGCTTGCGGAACTACATGATTTACCAAACCATAAGCTTTGGCAGTTTCAGCATCAATCATGCTAGCAGTCATTATTAATTCCATTGCACGCCCTTTTCCAATCAATTGTGGCAAGCGTTGCGTTCCTCCGTAACCTGGTATTACTCCTAAGGAAACTTCTGGCAGTCCCATCTTGGCATTGTCTGAGGCAACTCTGAAGTGGCACGCCATGGCCAATTCTAATCCACCACCCAAGGCAAATCCATTGATGGCAGCAATTACTGGTTTTTTGAGATTCTCGATAAAGTCAAAGAGTTGTACATGACCATTTTGGGCCAAATGCTCGCCTTCATCTTTTGTGAAATGAGCAAATTCTGAAATATCAGCTCCAGCGACAAAGGCTTTTTCGCCACTACCAGTAATGATGATTGTTTGAACATCTTTACTTTTATTTAGTTTTTTTAGGGCTTTATGAAGCTCTTCAATAGTAGCGATATTTAAAGCATTCAATTTGGAGGGTCGATTGATGGTAATAGTTGCCATACCATTCTCTTTCGCTATAAGTAAGTTATCAAAATTCATTTTTTTAATTTTTAAGTTGAAATAATAGGCAATTGTACTCTAAAAGTAGTGCCAATTCCGAGTTGAGTATCAAAGGTAATTGTTCCGTTATAATTTTCTATGATATTTTTTATAATTCCAAGTCCTAAGCCCATCCCGCTCGATTTGGTAGTGAATTTGGGTTGGAAAATTTTAGAAATGAAGGTACTATCAATGCCTGTGCCATTGTCATGAAAAAGAAGAATTACATCGTTTTGGTCTCTTTTTACTTCCACTGAAATCGCTTTTGGACTTTGATTTTCTGGGATAGCTTGAATGGCATTTTTAACTAAATTGGTAATGATTCGGATAAGTTGTGATTTATCCATTGCTACCATAATCGTGGAAAACTGCGGTTGAAAATAGATATAATCTTCATTGAAAATATCTAAGGCACGTTCCATCACTTCAACAATATTGAATCTTTCATTTTGTTGAACGGGCATCGAAGCGAAATTTGAAAAAGCAGAAGCTACTTCGCTCATAATGTCGATTTGTTGAATCAAAGATTGAGAGTATTCCTTGAGTTTTTGTTTGATATTTGGGTCTGAAGGATCAAATTTTCTTTCAAAACTTTGCACCGTTAAGCGCATAGGAGTTAGCGGATTTTTAATTTCATGTGCTACCTGTTTGGCCATTTCGCGCCAAGCTTCCTCACGTTCGCTTTGAGCTAATTTTAGGGCACTTTTTTCTAACTTTTCAACCATTTCATTGTAAGAACGAATCAACAAATTGATTTCTCTACTATTGGCATCCAAAACAATTTTTTCGTTTTTCTGTTCAATGTTGGTGTCACTCATTTTATCTGCAATAGTTTTGAGCGATTTGGTAATGTAGGTCGCCAAAAAGTAGGCCAATGCAAAGGCTACAATCAACATAAACGAGTAGACTTGTCCTAATCGTACTAAAAATTTATGCAATTCGTTGTCATAATAGCTGTCGTCTTCAAGATAAGGGAGGTTTAAAACCCCAAGAGGTTTGAATTTTTCATCTTTTATCTGGCTGTAAGAGGAACGCTTTTTATACCCATCAATTGTTTTAATATCAACAAAACGTTTGTCAATAGAGGAGCTTACCAATTTCAATATGTATTTTGGAATGGGTGGAGCAGGCTGATCAATCGAAAAAGATTCTTTGGATGATTTTACAAGTTTACCTTCCAGATTATAAATATTGATTTCGCTGTTATGAATTTGAGACAATTCATGTATTTTGTCTTTAAAAATCAAACTCAAGTTAGCTTCTGTCATCGGGTATGTAGTGGTGGCCAACACATAATTTATGTGTTCTTTGATGGCCCACTCTTTTCGCTCTAATTTTTCTTGATGGTATTCACGAGCTTCGCTTTTAAATTGCAAAATAGATATGGAAGCCAATAAAATACTAGAAGCTACAATAACAACAATCATCGATAGGAAAATCCTAGTGCGTAAGGAAAGCATCGATATGTTGAAGTTGTTTAGCATAATTTTTTTAGTGTTCAGTGTTCAGACTGTTAGTATTCAATTATTATGCAAACGTATAATTACGTTTTAAACTTATAATTGGTAATATTTTAGTAGGCACTGATTGTAAACTAATTACTAAAACTGACTGCTGATTACTATTTTCTCTCTCTAATTTTTTTGTAAAAACGAAAGCCCAACATGATAATAATGGAAAACAAAAAAATACCAATTACCCCATATACCCAGTTGAAGGCATTTTTGAGTACTACCAAAAACACCACAGCAAAAAGAATCAAAGTAGCGCCTTCATTCCAAAGACGCATTTGATTGGTGGTATATTTTACTTCATTGCGTTGGAGTTGCGTAAAAATTTGTTGGCATTTGAAATGATACAAATACAATAAAAAGACAAAACCTAGTTTGACATGCATCCAAGGCATTTGCAACCAACTTCGCCCCAAATCGGTAAAAAGCAACAACCAAAAGGCCACCAAAAAAGTAATCACTGCCGATGGCCAAGTGATGATGTACCACAAACGATAGGCCATCAGATTGTATTGTTTTTGCAAAATCTCTTTCTCAGGCGAGGGTTTATCGGCGGCTTCAATTTGGTACACAAACAAGCGCACAATATAAAAAAGTCCCGCAAACCAAGTGACTACAAAAATAATATGTAAGGATTTGAGGTAGTTGTAGAGTTCCATTTATTTAATTTTTTAATATTCCCCATAGACAAAAAATAAAAATAATAATACAAAAAACTATGTATCTATTATTAGAATTTTTTTCACCCTGATTAAATTGTTCTTCATTGAAAATCAAGCCTGATTCGACACTAAACAAATAATATATAGGAATTACTTTGCTTACTTTTTTCAATTTTAATTTATCTTTTCTGTGAATTTTTACTTTAATTTTTCTGTTTTTTTCTAAACAATTTGTTACTTCTGTCCATCTGCCAAAAGTTCCTCCTACATAAATTCCAAATTTGTTAGAAAACTCTTTTGTGCTAAAAGAAATTTTAATTGGATTTGTTCTTCCTGATGATTCAAATTTTTCTGTAACAGTTAAATCCAATTCAAGAAGTTCATTTTTGTTAATTTCATAAGGTATAAAGGAATTATAAAATAACCAACCAAAAAAAGAAAACAGAAAAACTAGTTTAAACCATTTTTGTTCATAAAATAGTAATTCAATACTTTTTTTGTTTTTCATTTGGTCTTTAATCTTTGCTCTATATTCTTAATTCTTATTTTGCCCAATCCTTAATCCAATTGGCTACTACACCACACCATTCGTCTTCATCATTCATACAAGGGATAGCCATAAATTCTTCTCCACCATGGTGTAGGAATTGCTCATTGGCTTCCATCGCAATTTCTTCTAGCGTCTCCAAACAATCGGCTACAAAAGCTGGGGTTACAACCGCTAATTTCTTAATTCCTTGTTCGGGCATTTTATTGATTTCAACATCGGTATAAGGCGTGAGCCATTTATCTCCAGCCAATCGAGATTGAAAGGTTTGACTGTATTTGCCTTCGGGAATACCTAATAATTTTACTACCTGTTTGGTTGTTTCAAAACATTGATGACGGTAGCAAAATTCATGAGCTGGGGAGGGTGTGTTGCAGCAAGAACCGTCAATTTTACAATGAGAATTGGTAACATCGGTTTTGCGAATATGGCGTTTTGGAATACCGTGATACGAGAATAATAAATGATCGTAATCAAATCCCTCCAAATGCTTTTTCATGGAATTCGCCAACGCCTGAATGTAATCGGGTTGGTTATAGAAAGCAGGCACTTTTGTTAAATGCATTTCAGGAAATTTAGTCGTCACAAGTTCATCAGCAAGTTCCCAAATAGTAGTGGTGGAGGCCATAGCATACTGTGGGTAAAGGGCAAGCAATAATACCTCGGTCACTCCTTTTGCTTGCAGTTCTTGTAATCCTTTTTCGATGGTCATGCTTCCATATCGCATCGCTAAAGAAACAGGTAAGTCTACCAATCCTTTTACTTTTTCATGCATTTTTTTCGAAATCACAATCAGAGGAGAACCTTCACTGGTCCAAATTCTAGCATAAGCTTCTGCCGATTTTTTGGGACGGGTTTGCAAAATAATACCACGTACCAACAAGGCACGCAATAGATAGGGTACGTCTATTACATATTTGTCCATTAAAAATTCGTCTAAATACGGTTTTACGTCCTTAGGAGTTGGGCTTTCTGGAGAACCAAGGTTGACTAATAATACACCTTTCATTTTTATAATTTTATATTTTTCTATTAAAATAGTTTTTATTGATTTTGGGGTCAAAAGTAATGAACCCTGCATTTTATTGGTTAGACTACTATTTCTTTTTCTGTTTCAGAGATAGTTAAAACCAATGATTACGTTACTGATGAGTTAATCGACATTAAATATTTTTTTGGTGTGGTACCAAATTTCTTCTTGAAAGCGGCTATAAAATGGCTTCCAGTACTGTAGCCAATTTTCAAACCTACTTCGTTTACATTATAGGAACCACTATCTAATAATTGACGGGCATAATCCATTTTATGATCAAATAAAAAGCCGTAAACGGTATCGCCGTAAATTTGTTTGAATCCCATTTTTAATTTTTTCAGATTCAGACCGATAGTATCGGCGAGTTCTTGTAAACTAGGGGGTTCGGCCATATTGGCAATAATGATTTCTTTTGCTTTTTTGATTTTCATCACATTGTCCTCATCTATCAAAAAAGGACATTGCTCTGCATTGGGATCTTCGGAACGGTTAAAATACAAGCTTAACAACTCATAGCCCTTGCCTTTGTAGTATAAGTTTTTAATGGATGGATTCAAGTTGTAATGAAACAACTGCGTTAGCACAATAGCCATAGATGGACTAATGTCGCCTTCTTTATAATATTTTTTATCCTTGTTTTCGTCGCTCAAAAATGGAATATGGCTGGCTTCGGTAGAAAATAGACCATGGAATTTTTGAATCGAAATCAAAATGGTAATCACCCAAGTGTTGGGCGCTAATTCTAGATTGAGCGGTAATTCTTTTTGAGGGTTGTAGAACAAGTATGATTTTTCTTCATTCATTTCTAGAGCATAACTGCCTTGATTGAATAAAAATTTTGCTTTTCCTTTCAATCCAAAATGAAATTGAATCAAGCCATTGCTCACCTCGTGATGCGTGTGAAATGGAGTGTCTCCATCATTTTGGAAACGCAATAAGGTGAAATCATCCTCTATTTTTATAATTTCTTGTGAACTCATAGCGACAATTTTTTAACAAAAAAAAGGTAGTGTCGAATGTGTTTTATTTAGAATCACTCTAAATAAATCAATCATTAAGCCTTGTATTTGCTACAAAAATAAACGTTTTTGTCTGGAAATAACGAATTAAATCCAAAAAAGCATTGAGCGACACAAAAAGAACTTTTAGCGTTGTTTTTATCCGTGCAAGTATTCTAGATTTGTTGTCCTATTTATGGCAATTTTTAAAATGGAAAAAAATCAAAGTGCTAAGCACCACTATTTTTATTCGATTGGTTTAAGTTATAAAAAGGCAGATGCTGCTATTCGAGGGAAATTTAGTTTAGATGCCGCAGCCAAAACCAATTTATTAGCTCAAGCAAAAAAAGAAGGAATACCAGCACTTATCGTTACTTCAACGTGCAACCGTACCGAAATTTACGGCTACGCAGAGCACCCTTTTCAATTAATAAAACTACTTTGCGAAAACTCACAAGGAACTGTTGAAGAGTTTCAAAAAGTAGCCTATGTTTTCAAAAATCAAGAGGCCATTACTCATATTTTTAGAGTAGGAACAGGATTAGACAGTCAGATTTTAGGCGATTTCGAAATCATCAGTCAGCTTAAAAATGGTTTTATCGAGTCGAAAGCGATGGATTTGACCAATGCTTTCATGGAACGATTGATTAATTCTGTAATCCAAGCCAGTAAAAAGGTTAAAAACGAAACGGAAATCAGCTCCGGTGCTACCTCGGTATCGTTTGCCTCAGTGCAATACATCATGAAAAACGTTCCCGATGTAGGAAACAAAAATATTTTGCTTTTTGGTACCGGAAAAATTGGTCGTAATACCTGTGAAAATTTGGTAAAGCATACCAAAAATGAGCATATTACATTGATTAATAGAACCAAAGACAAAGCGGAAAAATTAGCCGGAAAACTCAATTTAGTAGTCAAAGATTATTCTGATTTACATATCGAATTGCAAAAAGCCGATGTGGTAGTTGTGGCCACAGGCGCACAAAATCCAACGGTAGACAAAGCAATTTTAAATCTGAAAAAACCTTTGTTGATCTTGGATTTGTCTATCCCAAAAAACGTTCATGAAAATGTAACGGAAATAGAAGGAGTGACTTTGATTCATTTGGATCACTTGTCTCAAATGACCGATGAAACCTTAGAAAACAGAAAATTACACATTCCAGCTGCCGAAGCCATTATTGAAGTCATTAAAAATGAATTTTTAGCTTGGACCAAATCTAGAAAATTTGCTCCTACTATTCATGCCTTGAAAGAAAAGCTCAACGCCATCAAAGAGGCCGAATTGAACTTTCAAAGTAAGAAGCTAGCCGATTTCAACGAAGAACAAGCCGAAATCATCAGCAACCGCATCATTCAGAAAATCACGACTCATTTTGCCAATCATCTCAAAGATGAAGAAACTATGGTCGATGAAAGTATTGAATGGATTGAAAAAGTTTTTCAAATAAATCCTGCCCCCTAGCCCCCAAAGGAGGAATAACATAAGTTGTCGAATAACTGTATAAATTAATGAACAAGAAATCAAATTCCACTTCTGCTATTCCCTCTTCGGGAAGTAATAGGGCCATTCGTATCGGAACCCGCGATAGCGAACTCGCGCTTTGGCAAGCCCACACGGTCGAGAAAAAACTAAACGACTTAGGGTACAAAACAGAGATTATCGCAGTGAAATCAGAAGGCGATATCATTTTGGACAAACCATTATACGAATTAGGAATCACCGGAATTTTCACCAAAACTCTTGATGTCGCTATGATTAGCGGTCAAGTCGATATTGCGGTACATTCGATGAAAGATGTGCCCACCGCATTGCCACAAGGCATTGTGCAAGCCGCCGTTTTAGAGCGTGCGAACACCCTAGATATTCTGGTACACAAAGGCAATCTAGATTTTCTAGAAGGTAGCGGTACCATCGCCACCGGAAGTTTGCGCCGTCAAGCCCAGTGGCTCAACAAATATCCCAATCATAAAGTGGTCGATTTGCGAGGCAATGTCAATACCCGTATGCAAAAATTACAAGACAGTGACTGGAGTGGAGCCGTTTTTGCCGCCGCAGGATTAGAGCGCATCAATTTAAAACCAACAGATTTTATCAATTTGGATTGGATGATTCCCGCACCAGCGCAAGGAGCAATGGTAGTGGTTGCCATGGCCGAGGACGAATTTTGTCGCGAAGCCGTATCCGAATTGAATGATATAGAAACCGAGGTGTGTACCCACATCGAGCGTCAATTTTTACGCCGTCTCGAAGGAGGTTGTACCGCACCCATCGGAGCCTTGGCAACCTATAACGAAGACGAAGACACCATTCATTTCGAAGGCGTTCTTTTTTCTATCGACGGCCAACAAAAAATAGCCATCAACAAAGTTGTACCCATCGAAGAATGGAAAAATCTAGGCTACCATTCAGCCGAAGAAATCCTGAACAATGGCGGCACCGAGTTGATGAAAACGATAAAAGAAACCTTGAAAAAGTAAGGAGCGAAACAAAAGGCTTTTTTGCCAGTATGGGTTCCCGCTGTCCTTCCTATCTTTTTTGTCCCGAAAAAAATCGGCACAAAAAAGGATATTCCCTCCCATCGGGGCTAAGAGAATAACAATAGGCTTTTTCAGAAAACAAACATAAAAATGAGTCAATTGCACCACAACATTTCGTCAGATGCTTACAACGAATTTCTTTCGGATGTAGCTACTGCCGTGCAAGAACATAGAGTGCAAGCCATCCAATCCGTACAAACAATTTCCAATCAACTTTATTGGACAATTGGTGAACTCATTATTAAAAAGCAAGAAGAATTTGGGTGGGGTAAATCTGTAATTTTATTATTGAGTCAAGATTTACCACAATTAATTGGAGAAGGTGTGAGTTGGTCTCCCCGAAATCTTCAGTTTATGAAGCAATTGGTAGCCGAATATTCAAATGTGAAACCACTGGTTTCACATATAGAAAATGCAAATGTGAAGCAGCCTGCTTCACATTTGGAAAAAGCAAATGTGAACCAAGCTGGTTCACATTTAAAATATGTAAAAAAGCTTTTGTTTTCAGTGCCTTGGAAACACAATATTTTAATTATTCAAAAAGTTAAAGACCCTAAAGCACGCATATTTTATTTAGAGCAAACCATCAAAAACAGATACAGTAGAGCGGTTTTGTTGCACCAAATAAAGGCGGGTGCTTATGAGTATTTTATCTCAAAACCAACACAACATAATTTTGCAAAAGCCTTGCCTGAACATTTTCAAGAACAAGCCAGAGAAAGCATAAAAAGCGTATATAGTCTTGATTTTCTTGACATCAATAAGCCAATTACAGAGAAAGCGTTAGAAAAAACAATGATTGAAAACATCAAACGTTTAATGCTAGAATTGGGTTATGGCTTTTGTTTTATTGGCAACCAATACCGACTTTCGTTGGGCGAAAAAGAGTATTATATCGATTTACTTTTTTATCATAGAATTATCAAATGTCTGGTGGCAGTAGAATTGAAAGTAGTCGAATTTGAACCCGAATTTGTTGGCAAACTTGATTTCTATTTACAATTATTAGACGAACAATTAAAACAAGAGGACGACAAACCAAGTATTGGCATTTTGCTAGTTCCTAACAAAGACCATTTAGAAGTAGAATATACTTTACGAAACGCAAATAAACCAATAGGCGTTTCTGAATACATTTTGAGTAAGCAACTCCCAGAAGAGTGGATTGGAAAACTACCAACCGCAGAAGAATTTCAAAGGATTATTATTTCAGCCAAAAAACAACATTAAAATGAGTCAATCCATCCGAATTTTATCTACCAAAACACTTTTGCCCAATCAAAAGCAAGCTTTGCTGGACGCTCATTTTGATGTAATCGAAACCAATTTTATTCAAACTACCCTAACGGATTTTTCTTTAGATTCGGTAAACGAGCATTTGATTTTCACCAGTCAAAATGCCGTGAAAAATTTCTTGAAACATCCCAAAGCAACTGAATTTAAGCATAAAAAAGTCTTTTGCGTTGGATTAAAAACCAAGATAATGCTCACCGAAGCAGGGTTTGAAGTAGAAGCTTATATGGGATATGCTGAAGATTTAGCTGAAATCATTACGCTGATTTACAATAATGCTAGCTATACTTTCTTTAGCGGAAACCTTCGCAGAAATACGCTACCCGAAGCTTTACAAAGTGCGGGTATTGTTTTCAACGAGATTCAAGTTTACACGACAACTTTGTCTCCCCAAACGATTCAGGAAAAAGTAGATGGCATTTTATTTTTTAGTCCATCTGCGGTCGAAAGTTATTTAGCAGCAAACAAAATAAAAAACGAAATTTGCTTTTGCATAGGCGAAACCACCGCCGAGGCTTTAGAAAAAAATAAAATCAAGAACATTATCGTAGCCTCTCAACCTTCTATAGAAGATGTAATCGAAGAAGTGCTACAAGAATATACCTAAAAGAACAAAAAAAATAATAATTTAAGGTGTTCAGACTGAACACTAAAATATTGAACACTGATTACTATGTTAAAGAACGACCTATTTTTAAAAGCATTAAAAGGAGAATCCGTAGAACGTCCACCTGTTTGGATGATGCGTCAAGCAGGAAGATATTTACCAGAATTTCGTGCTTTGCGTGACAAATACGATTTCTTCACGCGTTGCGAAACGCCAGAATTAGCTGCAGAAATTACCGTGCAACCTATTCGTATCGTAGGACCAGATGCAGCGATTTTGTTTTCGGATATTTTGGTAGTGCCCCGTGCTATGGGAATTCACGTAGAATTAAAAGACAATTTAGGGCCTATAATTCCCAATCCAATTCGCACTATGGAGCAAGTCAATCAAGTGATTGTTCCAAATATCGAAGAAACCTTAGGTTACGTAATGGATGCGGTGAAATTGACTAAAGAAATGCTAAATGATGAAGTACCGTTAATTGGTTTTGCAGGTTCACCTTGGACAATTTTCTGTTATGCTGTAGAAGGAAAAGGTTCCAAAAGCTTTGATACCGCCAAAGGTTTTTGCTTCTCTAATCCAATTGCGGCGCATACCTTATTGCAAAAAATCACCGACACCACTATTTTATACTTGAAAGAAAAAGTAAAAGCTGGAGTAAACGCCGTCCAAATTTTTGATTCTTGGGGTGGAATGTTGTCACCGGTAGATTACCAAGAATTCTCTTGGAAATACATCAATCAAATCGTTGAGGCTTTGGCTGAGGTAACGCCAGTAATTGTTTTCGGAAAAGGATGCTGGTTTGCTTTAAACGAAATGGGAAAAAGCAAAGCTTCTGCTCTTGGAGTAGATTGGACGTGCACGCCTAGAAATGCTCGTTATTTATCTGGAGGAAACATTACTTTACAAGGAAATTTCGACCCATCCAGATTATTGTCACCTATTCCAACCATCAAAAAAATGGTACACGAAATGATTGACGAATTTGGAACCGACAAATACATCGCTAATTTAGGACACGGAATTTTACCAAACATCCCAGTAGACCACGCCAAGGCGTTTGTTGATGCGGTAAAGGAATATAGAAAGAAATAGTTAGTTCGTTCATTCTTTTCCTGCAAGGTTTTTTTTAACCTTGTAGGTATTTTTGAAAGTCCAGCTAAAAAAGGAATACCTACAAGGTCTAGAAAAAGACCTTGCAGGATAACACAAAATAATTAAAATGCTAAGCAAAGGATTGCGAGATAAAGAAAGTACCCGAATAGACCATTGTCTAAAGCAGTTGCATTCTTTAGTATTGCCACCTTTGGATTGGAATTTAGACCGAAAAGAGGCACTCGAAGTGGAGTTAAAAGATTTCGCAATGGATTTGGAGAGTCTGAATGATTTTTCACCAGAGGATTTGCTACTTCATCTGCAACGCCTTCATTTCGATTGGAACCAAATGGAATCCTTTGCCGATTTTATAATAGCGTTATCTGCAGCAAGTCCCTTTTCTTTTTCTGAAAAAGCACTTGCTGTTTATCGTTTTATCCAAAAAGAAAGTAAAGTGTTTTCGTTTGGAATCAATGCTAAAATTTCGGCTATAACTGACATCAATAATAACACAAAATAAATTCCTAGTTCCCCTTTCCTTCGGAGAGGGGTTAGGGGTGAGGCTTATGAAAAATAAATTTTATACTTACATCCAAAACCTTCAAGACCAAATCGTAGCTGGATTAGAAGCGGTTGATGGTCAGGCCAAATTCAAAGAAGACCTTTGGGACCGTCCAGAAGGGGGTGGAGGAAGAACACGCGTAATCGAGAACGGTGGTGTTTTCGAAAAAGGTGGTGTGAACATTTCGGCAGTACACGGCAAACTACCAGACAGTATGCAAAAATTATTCAACGTTGGTGAAGCCGATTTTTTTGCCTGCGGTTTGAGTTTGGTTTTGCATCCTAAAAATCCAATGGTTCCCACTGTACACGCCAATTGGCGTTATTTTGAAATGTATGATCCCTCGACTTCGCTCGGGACAGGTTCAAAAAAAGTGATTCAGCAATGGTTTGGAGGAGGACAGGATTTAACGCCATATTATCTTTTTGAAGAAGATGCTGTTCATTTTCATCAAACTTGTAAAACCGCTTGCGACAAGCACAATTCTGAGTTTTATCCCAAATATAAAAAACAGTGCGACGCCTATTTCTGGAATGCACATCGCAACGAGGCGCGAGGAATTGGCGGTTTATTCTTTGATTACTGCAAAGCTTCTGAAGCGATGAGTATGGAAGATTGGTACAATTTTGTAACTGAAGTAGGCAATAGTTTCCTTCAAGCTTACGTTCCCATTGTTGAACGAAGAAAAAATTTGCCCTACAATCAAGAACAACGCACTTGGCAGGAAATTCGTCGAGGTCGTTATGTCGAATTTAATTTGGTGCACGACAAAGGCACTTTATTTGGTTTAAAAACCAACGGAAGAATTGAGAGTATTTTGATGTCTTTGCCACCGCACGTGCAATGGGTGTATGACCATCATCCTATTGCGGGTAGCGAAGAAGAAAAAATACTAAAAGTATTAGAAAAACCTATTGATTGGTGCCCCCTAACGCCCAAAGAGGGAACTTCTCAAGATGTAGTAAAATATTAAAAATCGATTTATAATTGTTTAAATAGTAACATATAAGTGCCTTTTCATTTTGGAATCTTACTTTATGAAAGGACTTACTAAAACCCTATTGACCCCTAATAGGTATTCCCCCTTCGGGGGATAGGGGGCTGAATTATGTTCCCATTACATAGAGGTAGAAGATTACGCGTCAACGAATCCATAAGAAGCTTAGTGAGAGAAACCACTTTAAGCCCTAGCGATTTTATGTTTCCAATGTTCATAGCTGAGGGCGAAAAGGTACAAGTTGAAATTCCTTCTATGCCCGGAATCTATAGACGTTCCATTGATTTAACCGTGAAAGAAGTGCAAGAGCTTTTCGAATTGGGTATTCGTGCGGTCAATATTTATGTAAAAGTTAACGATGAGTTAAAAGACAATACTGGGAAAGAAGCATGGAATCCCAACGGATTAATGCAACAAGCCATTCGTGCTATCAAAGCGGCTTGCCCAGAAATGATTGTTATGCCCGATGTGGCTTTAGACCCATATTCTATTTATGGTCACGACGGAATCATTGCCAATGGCGATGTAGAAAATGACTCAACTAACGATGCTTTGGTAAAAATGGCCGTTTCGCATGCGGAGGCGGGAGCCGATTTTGTAGCACCAAGCGATATGATGGATGGACGTGTCTTGCGTTTGCGTCAAGGATTGGATGCTGCAGGTTATCACCACGTAGGGATAATGAGTTATTCGGCCAAGTATGCTTCGGCATTTTATGGTCCGTTTCGCGATGCGCTAGACAGTGCCCCAAAAGAAGCGGATGTCGAAGTGCCCAAAGACAAAAAGACCTACCAAATGGATTATGCCAATCGCATCGAAGCAGTAAAAGAGGCTTTGTGGGATGTGGAAGAAGGTGCCGATATGGTGATGGTAAAACCCGGAATTGCCTATTTGGATATCGTGCGTGAGGTAAAAAATGCCGTGAATGTGCCTGTAACCGTTTTCCATGTTTCGGGCGAATATGCTATGATTAAAGCCGCAGCAGAGAGAGGTTGGCTCGATCATGACAAAATTATGATGGAGCAATTGATGTGTATCAAGCGAGCTGGAGCTAGTCTAATTTCGACTTATTTTGCCAAAGAAGCTGCGATACTTTTGAAACAACATAACCACTAAACCTAGCCAAATAACCAAATAATAAGGATTCCAGCAATATAAAATAAATTGTTATGAGAAAAATTATCGTTCTAGCAGCAGTGTTATTTGTCGTTTCTTGTAAAAAAGAAAGTCAAGAACCATTTGGAAAAACTGAAACACCCCTTGAAAGTGCTTCACAAAACGCTTCCACTCCTGAAACGCTTGGAAAAGAACTTTTTGAAGGGAAAGGAGCTTGTGTAGCTTGCCATAAAGTGGATGCCAAACTTATAGGTCCTAGTGTTCAAGATATGGCGAAGACTTATAAAGAGCAAAACGGAAACCTTATCGCTTTCCTTAAAGAAGAAGCTAAACCCATCATGGACCCCTCGCAATACGAAGTGATGAAAGCCAATTTGGCCATCACCAAAGCCATGTCCGACGAAGAATTAAAAGGATTAGAAGCCTACATTTATTCCAATTTGAAAACGGAATAATCCCTAAAAAGAGCCATTTGGTACAATCGAATGGTTCTTTTTTTGAATTCAGTTTGATGCAAATATAGGAACCGCAAAGTTCGCAAAGTGTTACGCGAGGAACGCAATTACACCTCAAAGAACAATTTGCGTTAATTCGTTTTATTTTCGGTTATACTTTTAACCATATAAGGCATATAAGGACAATTAAGTTTTTTCTTTGTGAACTTTGCGTAAATCTTTGCGCCCCTTGCGGTTATCTTTTTTAACTATTTAAGGTCATTTAAGTTATTTTATTGCGAACCTTGCGTAAATCTTTGCGGCCTTTGCGGTTATCTTTTTTTTTCAAACACAAAAGGCATATAAATTCGCTTCATCCAAAGCAGAATCACCGCCATTCATCCAAAAACTTTTAGTACTTTGCGGTTCAAATCACACCAACTTATGGAAACTGTTGCTATCAATACACCACTAGGAATCGCCAAAATAACTGGCGATGCCAATGGCATTTCCCAAATTTCAGTTATCGATGAGGGAGCCGTTTCCGTTGAAATTCCAATCGTTTTGCAAGAAGCTGTTACCCAGCTTAATGATTATTTTCTAGGTCAACGCACCCATTTTGATTTCAAAATTAATCCCAAAGGCACCGAATTCCAACAAAAAGTGTGGCAAGCCCTACTTGAGATTCCGTACGGAAAAACTACAACTTATTTGGAACAATCCAAAAAACTAGGCGATATCAAAGCTATTCGAGCAGTAGCTTCGGCCAACGGGAAAAATCCACTTTGGATTGTCGTGCCCTGTCACAGGGTCATTGGTACGGATGGCTCACTAACGGGCTATGCTGGCGGATTGTGGCGCAAAAAATGGTTACTCGAACACGAAAATCCAACTGCCCAACAGCGTTTGTTTTAAGAAAAAAGAAACTATTTTTTTAAGACATGACGAAACAGATTACAAAAATACCTAAATTTAGGACTCCAATAGTTTGTGTAAATTCGTGTAATGCCTGTTTAAAATTAGATAGATGATCGAAAAAATCAACCTCAATAACATTCTTTTTCTAGATATAGAAACTGTTCCTGAAGTAGCTGATTTCAATTCCTTGGATGATGAAATGAAAGCGCTTTGGGACCACAAAACCCAATACCAACGCAAAGATGATTTTTCGCCTGAAGAATTTTATGACCGCGCCGGAATTTGGGCAGAGTTTGGTAAAATTGTTTGTATTTCGGTGGGTTTTTTTGTCATTAAGGGCGACATCCGTAATTTTAGAGTGACCTCGTTTTTCGGGGAAGAAAAGCAGTTATTGAGGGATTTCAGTAATCTCATCAACAACCATTTTAATCAGCCGCAACACCTGTTGTGTGGTCATAATGCCAAAGAATTTGATATTCCGTTTTTGGCAAGAAGAATGATTATCAATCAAATGCCTATCCCAGAAAAGCTCAATTTATTTGGCAAAAAACCATGGGAGATCCCGCATTTGGATACTTTAGAAATGTGGAAATTTGGCGATTATAAGCATTTTACTTCTTTGAAGTTAATGTGCAAAGTGTTGGGTGTCCCTTCCTCCAAAGGTGATATCGATGGCAGCCAAGTGGGGCATGTTTTTTATGTAGAAAAAGACATCGATCGCATCGTGACCTATTGCGAAAAAGACACTATTGCCGTGGCGCAGATTTTCCTTCGCCTTCGCAGAGAAGATCTACTGATTGAGGAAGAGATTATACATGTGTAAATGCGTTGAGAATTTCTACTTACTCCGTTAGCACTCCCATTTTTTTGTAATCTTCAAAGAAAGGATGGTCTGAATTGATGTCGGTGATTATGAAATCAATTTCCTGTAGTGTACATACGCTATAGGTCATTTTTTTATTCAACTTATCCGAAGTGAGCAAACAGATAGTCGCATCAGAAGATTTCATCATTTCTTTTTTAATCATCGATACTTCATATCCTTTTTCAGTCAAACCGTTTTTGACGTTGATGCTACTCACTCCCATAAAACAGATATCGGCTGAAATGCCCGAAAGGTATTGTAATACATCTATACCAACCGTAACCATGGCGTTTTTTTGAATTTTTCCACCAATAAACATAAGCTCAATATCCGGAAGTTTAGCCAATTCCATGGCAATGGGGAGGCTGTACGTATAAATGGTTGCTTTGAGATTTCTTGGCAACATACGGGCAAGTACAAGATTGGTGGTACCTCCACTCATGATGATTACTTGGCCGTCTTTTACATGTTTTAGGGCTTTTTGCGCAATGATTTCTTTTTCTTTGTATTTGGTGATTTTGGGTTCGTAAACCGTGTTATCTTGTCGCTCTTCAGACAAAAATGCTGCGCCATAAACTTTATTGATTTGTCCTGATTTTTTTAAATCATTCAAGTCTCTTCTTATAGTGTCTTCTGAAACATTAAATAAAGTGGCCAATTCCAAAGTGGTCGATTTTTTTTCCAATTGCAATTGGTTTAAGATGGCTTTTTGTCGTTCAATTTTCAACATGTTTTCTACTTCTTCAAATTTTTTAGCGGGTAAATATAATTAAAAAACGTATAAAAATGCATTTAAAGTCATTTTTTTTACTTTTTTTACTATGTTATCAACTGTTTTTAGATTTTTTAAGCGCTAAAACGTAAAAAAAAATTAAAAAACGCTATGATATTGCAATAATTTTATAAATTTGATTTACTATAATAAATTTCTTTATGAAGTCATTTTTTTCACTTGTTTTTCTACTCTGTTGTATCCAAATAGGTTGGTCTCAAAGTCGTTTTGCTTTGTTGTCGGATTTGCACGTAACGCCTCAAAATGAAGAAGAAACCGCTTTGAAAGCCATCGTACAAGAGGTGAATGCCTCGGATGCTGAATTTGTTGTAATAACAGGTGATTTGACCAATCAAGGGTCTGATGAGGAGTTGAAAAATGTAAAAGGAATTTTGTCGCAATTACAGAAGCCATGGTATGTGGTGCCTGGGAATCATGAAACGGTTTGGTCGCAAAGTGCGACAACTTCCTATACAAAATGGTTTGGTGACGACCGATTTTCATTCGTAAAGGATAGTACTTTATATGTCGGTTTTAATACAGGTCCTTATATGAAAATGGGGGATGGTCATGTAAAACATGAGGATGTTATTTGGTTGGAAAAGGAATTACAATCACAAGCTCCTAAAGTCAACAAGATTTTGGCTTTTTGTCATTATCCTTACACAACCAATGATTTGGGTAATGCGCAAGAGGTGGTGGGTATTTTGAAAAAATATAATGTAAGTGCTAGTTTTTGTGGGCATGGACATAGTTATGTGGATGTGCCTAAGGTGGGGATCAAAAACATTATGGCTCGCTCCGTGTTTTTAAAAAAAGATAGTATTCCTGGGTATTCCATAGTGACTCACGATGCCAAGCATGTAATAGTTTTGGAAAAAAAAATAGGGCAAGCTCCCGTTGTAAAATATCAATTTGGCACACAAGAAAGTAGAAGTATACCCTTGCCAGAGCCCGTAAAATTTGATAACATTGATTTGGGACGGGTATCGATTGAATTGTTGTATCAGGATGAGGCTTCCATTTTTACGGGACTAGCGTTGGATAAGCGTAATTATTATTTTGGTAACTCTCTAGGAAAACTTAAAGCGGTATCGAAAAACTCTTCAAAAGTTGTGTGGGAATACACCACGGCGTCTTCATTGTATTCGACACCTCTAGTTTATTCGTCAAGCGTGATTCAGCCGGGAACAGATAATTACATTCATTCGGTTGCCATTAAAAATGGGAAGTCGGTTTGGAAAAAGGAGGTGAATGCGCCAATAGTAGCAGATGGGGTGATTAAAAACGGGAAGTTGTATCAAGGAGGGTTTCAACGTTTTTACAAAATCAATCCTAAAAATGGTAAGTTACTTTGGGAATTTAAAGACGCCTTAAATTATTGTCAAGCACAACCCGTTGTGGAAAAAGGAAAAGTGCTTTTTGGTGTTTGGGATACTAATTTGTATTGTTTGAATGCAGCAACAGGGACAATGGAATGGAAATGGAATAATGGTAGAAAAGGGAATTTGTTATCTCCCGGAAATTGTGTTCCTGTGGTAGCCAATGAACGTGTCTATATCGTTGCGCCGGATCGTTATATGACGGCTTTGCAGTTGACTACAGGCCAGGAGATTTGGAGATCAAATGCGAATAAAATAAGGGAATCACAAGGACACAGTCAAGATAATAAGATGGTATATGGTAAAACCATGGATGGGGTACTGATTGCGGTGCCAACGTCTGCTTCAGCTTATGAATTGGCATGGCAAGTGGATTTGGGATATGGTTATGACCATGCACCATGTCCGATTGTTGAACATAATGGATTGATTTATGCAGGGTCAAGAAACGGATGGGTGGCAGCGGTAGATAGTAAAACGCATCAAGTTGTAATGCGATTTAAAGCGGGAAATTCCGAAGTGAATCAATTTGTGATTGATACCAATGGGGAAGTGTATTTTTCTATGATCGAAGGGAAAGTGTATAAAATTTCAAAAAAGTAAATAGTATAAAGGTATTGTAATGTGTAAGAATGACTGTTTTGTATTAGTGTTTTTAGTTTGTTAGTTAAGTTTTTTTGTTGATAATTCGTTATTAACTAGTCAGTTTTCGCATAGCATGCCAGCCCGGATTCAAGTCATCTTGAGTTCGGGTTTTTTTATTGGAGCGATTATTTTGTGGTAGATTTTTATTTGCTTTTGCTAAATGTGTGGTGAGTTGTATGAAAAAATGAATACTTGGTATAGTTGCAATTTACTTAAAAGTGCGGTTTTGTTGTATTTGTATTCAAATAAGCGATAAATCAATTCAAAAATGCAAAAAAAACTATGTTATGTTATTTTTTAATATAAAATTAACTATATTTGGTGTGTAACAAACCAAATAATGCAAAATAATGCATTTGTATTTATTAAATAACTATTTTATGAAATTTGAAAATTCAAAAAAAAGCAAGAAAAAGCACTGTGGGTTGAGTACCTATGCAATGCTAGCGGCTTCTATGATGGTGGTATGTGCCCCATTGTATGCTGCGGAGAATTCGACTACTTTTGATCGTGTAGAATTAGTACAAGAACGAATTAGTGGTCGTGTTTTGGATGCCTCCCTACAGCCAATAGTAGGAGCCAACATTACAATTAAAGGGACTAACAAGTCAGTTACTACTGATTTTGATGGAAGATTTGAGATAAAGGCAGAAAAAGGTCAGGTTTTGGTAGTGACCATGATGGGTTATACTAAAAAAGAAGTTCAGATTACAGGCTCTACAGTTGAAGTGGTTTTACAGGGTGAAACCCAAAAATTGAATGAAGTAGTTGTGGTAGGTTTTGGGAAACAAAGAAAGGTAAACTTAACCGGAGCTGTTGCCTCTGTTAACGTAGAGAGAAATTTAGTAGGGCGTCCTGTTACTGATATCTCTCGTTCTTTACAAGGGACTACTCCTGGTTTGAATATTACTACACCATCCGGAAATATTGGTAGAGGAACCTCTATCAACATTCGTGGGGCTGGTACAATCGTGAATGGAACGGTAAGTGGATCACCTTTGATATTGATTGATGGAATGCCCGGGGATTTATCATTGTTGAACCCAGAAGATGTGGCTAGTTTATCAGTGTTGAAAGATGCGGCTTCTGCTTCTATCTATGGAGCTCGTGCTGCTTTTGGGGTTGTTTTGGTTACTACTAAAAATGGAAGTAGAGATAAAGATAAAATTCGTTTTTCTTACAGCAACAACTCGGGATGGAGCACTCCAATTAATTTAGTTAAATTTTTAGATCCAGAACAAGAGTTGCCTGTTTTGATAGATGCTAAGAATAGAGCTGGTGCAACACCTGAGGCTTTTGGTATGAATTACAATACGTTGCTTGCAGGGGTTAAAAATTGGAAAGCCAAATATGCTGGAACTCGTAGTGATTTGGATTTAAATATGGTGTATGGTGAAGATTGGGAAATTGTAAACGGAAGAGCCCATTTTTACAGAGTATGGAATCCTCACAAAGTAATGTTGAAAGAAAACGCCATGAATAGTTTTCATAATTTATCTGCTCAAGGGGCAATTGGTGAAAAAAGTTCTTTCATCGCTTCGTTAGGGTATTCTAATCAAGAAGGGGTTTACAGAGAAAATAATGATGAAATAAAACGTTATAATGTAAATTTAGGTTTAACTACTCAATTAGCAGATTGGTTAGTGGGTGATTTTAAAGTATTGAATTCTATTCAAGACTTTAACTATCCTTATAATTATTATAATACTGGTGGAGTTATTGGATCGGCACCTACTCAAACTGCTAATACTGTAAGTGTAGGAAGTGGTGGTTACTTTGGATTTTACTCTCGTTTCGGAGCTTATTTCCCTTATGGTACCTATAAAGGAACAAGTTTTAGACATGCGCCTGGATTCTTAAGAGAAGCCTCTCAAAATGTGGACAGTACTAATGATTTACGTTTACAAGCTAAGTTAACGGCTACAATTGCTGAAGGGTTTAATGTGATAGCAGATTATAGTATGAATAGAAACTATAATAGTCATAAAATGAATGGGGGTCAAGTGCCTCTATGGGATTGGTGGAGTGCGATTCCATCATTGCAGTCAGCTACTCCAGCATTGTTTACTGTTGCTGATGATCATGTTTCACAATCGAAAGCGCGTAGATTAACTCACGTATTTAATGCCTATGCTAATTATAATAAAACTATCAAAGAGGATCATAAAATTGGTGTTACAGCTGGTATGAACACTGAGTGGAGTGATTTTGAAAGAACTTTTGCCAGAAGAAATACCCTTTTGGATAGAGAAAAACCTGAATTCAGATTGGCAATTGGTCAAGAATTTG
Organism: Flavobacterium riviphilum; assembly: GCF_055231795.1. NCBI lineage: Bacteria > Pseudomonadati > Bacteroidota > Flavobacteriia > Flavobacteriales > Flavobacteriaceae > Flavobacterium > Flavobacterium riviphilum. Next base: position 481,822 of record NZ_JBUYSY010000001.1, on the reverse strand, counting down.
CTTCAACAGCATTATCTGGATTTGAACCTGGACATTCACAGTATGCTATTGCAGGTTTGTTCGCGAGAATTAATTACAATTACAAAGAAAAATACCTTTTGGAATTGAACGGTCGTTACGATGGCTCGTCTAGATTTCCAACGGATCAACAATGGGGCTTTTTCCCTTCAGCTTCTGTAGGATACCGTATTTCTAAAGAGAACTTTATGAAGTTCTCAGAAAACTGGTTAACAGACTTGAAATTAAGAGCTTCTTATGGTACAATAGGAAATCAAAATATTGCTGCTAACGCATTCTTGCCTGTAATGGGTACTACTACTCCAAACTGGATTGGATCAGGAACAACTATTCCTCCAGGAGCAGCATTGCCTTCAAACGTAGATCCAAGACTTACTTGGGAAGAAGTAACCACCGTGGATTATGGAGTAGATGTTAGATTGTTTGATATGTTAGGAATTACTTTCGATTGGTACCAAAGAGATACCAACGGAATGTTAGCGCCAGGTAAAATATTACCTTCAACTTTTGGCCAAGGTGCTGCTAACACGAATGCGGGTAACTTACAAACTAAAGGTTGGGAACTTGGGGTAAACTTTAATAAACAAATTAATCCTAACATCAGTGTTTATGCTGACGTTGCTTTGTCCGATTATAAGACTGTGGTGACTAAATGGAATAACCCAACCAAGTTATTGACTGGCTTTTACGAAGGGCAAGTTTTAGGGGAAATTTGGGGATTAACTACCGATAGATTGATTCAGACTAATGATGTAATTACAAATAATGGTTTAACGGTAAATGGTGTAGATTACAAAAACTTACGCGCAAGTGGTGTTTTCCAATTTGGAGCGGGAGATATTATGTACAAAGATTTGAATGGTGATAATGCTATCACAAGAGGTGATGGTACAGCATTAAATCCTGGCGATTTGAAAATTATCGGAAACAATACTCCTCGTTACCAATATTCATTACGTTTAGGTGGTGTGTTTTACGGATTTGATGTAGATGCTTTCTTCCAAGGAGTTGGAAAAAGAGATTTTTGGTCAGGTACTTCAGATGTTATATTGCCTTTCTACCAGAATACAGATGCTTTATTTGCACATCAAACCGATTTTTGGACACCAACCAATACCGATGCATTTTACCCAAGACCATTCCCTGGACATAACTCAAATGCTTTTGGGACTTATGCACCTGGTATGAATAACTTTATTTCACAAACGCGTTATTTGTTAAACTTGTCTTACTTAAGATTGAAACAATTAACTTTGGGGTATACCTTGCCTAAATCTATGAGTCAGCGTATTGGTATGGATAAGATTAGACCTTATGTTTCTGGGGTTAACTTATGGACGTTGAAAAATAGTAGATTGCCTATCGACCCTGAGATTACAGAAGGAGAAGCACATTTTGGTAGAACTTATCCATTCCAAAGAACTTGGTCTGTGGGTATTCAAATGAATTTTTAATATAAATTACGACAAAGTATGAAAAGTATAAATCACATAAAAAAATGGTCTTTAATAGTTTTAGGAGGAGCATTTTTGAACAGTTGCTCGGATTTTTTAGACAAGCAACCTTTAGATTCTTTTACCAGTGATAATTTTTGGTCGTCAGAAAACAATGTTAGAACCTTCAATAATTCAAATTTCGAGGTTTTTTTAGGGTATGGAAATGGTTCTGGTACGACAGCTGAATTTTATTTTCATTCCGCATCACAATTTGATGATAATTTAACAAATAGAGATCTAGTTATCTTTAACACAGCGGCTAATGCGACTAACGGAAACTGGAATACCGCTTTTACTCAAATAAAGAGAGCTAATTTGATGCTAGAGAAAGTCCCTTCGATAGCAACTATGGATCAAACAAAGAAAAACCATTTTATTGGAGTAGCTAAATTTTTTAGAGCATACAACTATTTCAATTTAGTAGAGCAATTTGGTGATGTGCCTTATTATGATAAATTTATTACAGTTGATAATCCAGATGTATACAAACCAGCTTCTCCTAGAGCAGAAGTTATGGATAAAATCATAATGGATTTGGAAGATGCTTCTAATTTGATGTTGGCTGTTGACGGTAACAATACGAATATCAATAAGTACACTGCATTAGCATTATTAGCTAGAGTTAGTCTTTATGAAGGAACTTATAAAAAATACCAATTAAATCAAAGTGGTGCTGCTTATTTTACTAAAGCTAAAGCAGCAGCTTTACAGATTATGAATAGTAAAGTTTATGCGTTGAATACTAATTGGAAAGATAATTTTAATGCATTAGAATTACTAAACAATAAAGAACAAATTTTGTGCAAACGCTACGAGAGCGGAATTTTTATGAATTCTATTCAAGCGTACACAAATTCGTCAACTAGACAAAATGGTATGTCAAAGTTTGCGGCTGAGAGTTATGTAACAGCAAATGGTTTGCCAATCAAACAAGTGGGTGGAAATCCGCAGTTTGTTGATGATGCAACACCAGCTAATACTTTTGCAAACAGAGACAAACGTTTTTCTCAAATAAATTTGCCGACTAATTATTACTATGGTACTGTAACTTCGCCAAATGCTTTGACTTCAAGTACTGGATATTTAATTGAATTGTTTAACAATCCTGCAACTCCATTAACAGTAATGGGTTCGATTAATGGAAATTTCATTGATGCACCTATTTTTTCTTATGCTGAAGTATTGTTGAATTACGCAGAAGCCTCTGCTGAGTTAGGAACAATTTCAAATGGTGATTTGGATATTTCTATCAATTTACTAAGAACTAGAGCGGGTATTGCTAAATTGACAACTGATGGAACTAATGCTTCTGCAAATGGAATTGTTATCAATGATCCACAGCGAACTTCGGCATTAGAGCAAATTACAGGAGCAGTGAATCCAATCATTTGGGAAGTACGTAGAGAAAGAAGAGTGGAGCTGATGTCATGGACTTACTTGAGAAGGATGGATCTTAACCGTTGGAAAAAAGGGGATTACTTGGATTCAACCAAAAACCCTGATTTGTTCTTAGGTGCTAGAGTACCTTCATTAATTGGTAATACTACAAGTACTATCAAAGTAAATGCACAAGGTTACATTCTGCCTTATGCGAATAACCCGAGTAGATCATTTGTAGCACCTAAGCATTATTTGAATGCTATACCTGTAAATGAAATTATGATATACAAAGCAGAAGGCGTTACTTTAACTCAAAACCCAGGTTGGGAATAAATCTAAATGTTTACTACCACTTCCAAAAGAAGTGGTAGTTTTTTTAATCCATTTGTTTTTTTTATTAAATGAGGCTTATTCCTAAGTATTCAGGCCTTTTTATGCCTTTTTTTCACCTCTTTTTTTTAAATAATTACAATGAAATTTCTAATAAAATATAGTATTGGTATACTCTTTATAGGCTGTTTTACTTTGCTACAGGCACAACCAAAATTGCTACAACTAGGTTCCGATCAATTTGCTAAATATCAAAATCTATTATCGGGAAAAAAAGTAGGTATAGTTACCAATCAATCGGGGATATTGTCCAATGGTATCCATATTGTGGATTATTTAAAGATGCAAAATGTAAATGTTACTACCATTTTTGCTCCCGAACACGGCTTTAGAGGAAAAGAAGATGCAGGCGAAAAAGTACAAAGTGGTATCGATGCCGCTACCGGTATTCCTGTTTTGTCATTGTACGGCGATAAGAAGAAACCTAATGCCGAGAGTCTTAAAAATGTAGAAATCCTATTGTATGACATTCAAGATGTAGGAGTTCGTTTTTATACTTATATTTCAACCTTGCACTATTTAATGGAATCTTGTGCCGAAAACAATATTCCGCTCGTTGTTTTGGATCGACCCAATCCGAATGGAGCCCTAATTGATGGCCCAATTTTGGAAAAAGAATATAGCAGCTTTGTAGGGGTGCACCCCATTCCGATTCTTCATGGACTAACAGTAGGCGAGTTGGCACAAATGATCAATGGAGAAAAATGGTTGAAAAATGGAGTGCAATGTCAATTGACCGTTATACCTTGTGCGAACTATCAAAAAAAAGATTTTTATCATTTGCCGGTTCGTCCTTCGCCAAATTTACCCAATGATCAATCTATAAATTTATATGCTAGTCTATGCTTTTTCGAAGGAACCAATGTGAGCGTGGGAAGAGGAACCGATTGGCCTTTTCAAATATTTGGCTCTCCATTTTTAGCTTTGGAAGAATTCACTTTTACACCTAAGCCAAATTTTGGGGCGAAAGATCCTCTTTACAACGGACAATTGTGTAAAGGAAAAGATTTGACACACTATCCCAAAGTAACTAAATTGGAATTGCAATGGCTTTTGGAAGCGTATAAGAATACTGCCGATCAAGCAAAATTTTTCAATCCCTTTTTTGTAAAATTAGCTGGAACTCAAAGTTTACGAAAACAAATTGAAGCCGGTTGGTCTGAAAATAAAATTAGAGCTACTTGGGCCAAAGGATTAAAAAAATATAAAAAACAACGTTTGCCTTACTTATTATATAACTAAGAAATATGAAAAAATTAGACTCGGATACCGAAAAAAGTTCGCTTTATGACTCACTTGAGAAGATGAGTACCGAAGAAATATTGACCAATATCAACCAAGAAGATGCTAAAATTGCTGCTGTTGTAGCTTCACAAATTCCGATGATAAGAAATCTAGTAGACGGAATTGTGGACACTATAGCTGCTGGGGGGCGCTTGTTTTATATAGGAGCAGGTACTTCAGGACGTTTAGGAATACTAGATGCTTCCGAATGTCCACCCACTTTTGGTGTAGATGAAAATGTAGTTATCGGCATTATAGCAGGTGGGGATATAGCCATACGAAGACCAGTAGAAAATGCAGAAGATGATACTACACAAGCATGGCAAGATTTGCAAGCTTACGGGATTACTTCTAAGGATGTAGTGGTGGGTATTGCAGCTTCAGGGAATACACCATATGTGGTTGGTGGGGTGAAAAAAGCCAAAGAAATGGGATTAATTACCGGAGCCATTTTTTGCAATAGCAAAGCAACATTAAAAACTATGGTAGATTTCCCCATTGAGTTAGTGGTGGGACCAGAATTTCTTACCGGCAGTACGCGTATGAAAGCTGGTACATCGCAAAAACTGGCTTTGAATATGATTACCACCGCTTTGATGATTCGATTAGGCAAAGTCAAAGGCAACAAAATGGTAGATATGCAATTGACTAATAAAAAATTAGTGACTCGTGGGGTTACCATGATTACTGAAACACTGGGCATCGATGTAACAGAAGCACAAGAATTACTTTTAAAACATGGCAGTGTTCGCAAAGTGTTAGACCATTTTAATCCATAATTTTATTCATAAACTCATTTCAATGACACCTTTTAATATCATCCTCTTAATCTTATTGTATTTTGGTTCTTTACTATTGATCTCCTATTATGTGAGTAGAAAAGATAGTGGGAATGACGCTTTTTTTAGAGCCAATAAAAATTCAAAATGGTATATGGTTGCCATTGCAATGATTGGGACTTCTCTTTCGGGAGTAACTTTTGTATCTGTACCAGGTGAAGTGGGGGCTCCTTCTGGCGAACAATTCAAATATTTCCAATTTATACTAGGAAATGCGGTGGGTTTTGTCATCATCTCAACAATACTTTTGCCGATTTACTATCGTATGAATTTAACCTCAATTTACGGTTACATCGAAAAAAGATTGGGTTACTATAGTTATAAAACAGCCGCATCTATTTTTTTAATTAGTCGTACGATTAGTTCGGCTTTCCGATTGTATTTGGTGGTAATCATTTTGCAACGCTATGTTTTTGATTATTATAAAATTCCTTTTGTAACAACAGTTATTGTTTCGCTGCTGTTGATTTTTCTGTATACGTATAAAAGTGGTCTAAAAACGATTATCATTACCGATACTTTGCAAACTTTCTTTTTGGTGGCTGCGGTTATATTGACCATCTACTTTATTTGTGATGGTTTGCATATTTCGGTGCTAGATTCTGTGGAAACCATCAAACAAAGTCACTATTCCAAAGTTTTCTTTTTTGAAGATTTTATTTCTAATAAGTTTCATTTTGTCAAGCAATTTTTGGGAGGTATTTTTGTTACTATAGCCATGACTGGTTTGGACCAAGATTTAATGCATAAAAATTTAAGTTGTAAAAACATCAAAGAAGCTCAAAAAAACATGTTGACATTTACGGGCTTTTTTGTAGTAGTCAATTTGTTCTTTTTAAGTTTAGGCGCGTTGTTATATCTCTATGCTGACAAAATGGGAATACAAGTTCCTTTGGATTTGACTACAGGTAAGCCACGTACTGATTTACTTTTTCCTGAAATTGCCCTACACCATTTGGCTGTTTTTCCTGCCATTGTTTTTCTCTTAGGTCTTATAGCCGCTACCTTTGCCTCTACAGGCTCTGCATTAACGGCATTGACTACATCCTTTTGTGTCGACTTTCTCAATATGGAAACCAAAGAAAATGGAGGAAGTATTATCAAAAGGCATTGGACTCATTTTGGATTTTCCGTAGCAACTTTGGCTGTGATTATCGTTTTTGACGCTTTAAACGATGCCTCAGTTGTAACTATGATTTTCAAGATTGCCTCGTATACCTATGGGCCTTTGTTAGGTTTATATGGATTTGGAATCTTTGTACAAAATCGAAAGGTAAAAGATAAATGGGTGCCGATAGTGTGCTTTGCTTCGCCTGTTGTAACGTATGTGCTCAATAGCAATTCTGTTCAATGGATGGGAGGGTATGTATTCGATTTTGAATTAATATTAATCAACGGATTACTTTGCTTCTTTGGCTTACTTGCCATAAGTTCCAAAAACACTTTGAGTGAATAAATACATTACCGATGAATTTCAGATTTCCCATTTTAGGATTGACACTAGCATTATTAATGCTGATGATCAACTGTGGCATGCCTAAATCACCTATTGCTTTAGAAAATCAAACGCTTGTATATCAGCCAAGCGCTAAAGCAGACACTACTGTTTTTTTTAAATCTAGTCCAGCCGAAACACAGTGGGTAGACAGTGTATTTGCCACGATGACTACACGCGAGAAAATAGGACAATTATTTTTTGTAAATGCGTATTCCAATCGAGATACCATTCATTCAAACAGCATAAAAAAACTTATTGGCATAGAAAAAATTGGAGGCCTAATTTTTTTTCAAGGAGGTCCCATTCGTCAAGCAAAATTGACCAATACCTATCAATCACTCTCTAGAATTCCATTATTTATAGGGATTGATGCCGAATGGGGTTTAAGCATGCGTTTGGATTCGACCTATAAGTTTCCATGGAATCTCACGCTAGGGGCCGTAAGGGATTTAAAGCTTATTGAGAAAGTAGGTGAAGCCATGGGGAAAGAAAACAACCTAATGGGAGTCCATTTTAATTTTGCTCCGGTGTTAGATGTCAATACCAATCCCAAAAACCCGATTATTGGTTTCCGTTCTTTTGGGGAATCCAAAAAAAATGTTGCCGAAAAAGCTTCTGCCTTGATTAGAGGGCAACAAAAATATAAGGTCCTAGCTACGGGTAAACATTTCCCTGGACATGGCGATACCGAAGTCGATTCGCATAAAGCCTTGCCCAAACTTTCATTTTCTTTAAGCCGTTTGAATCAAATCGAATTGTATCCATTCCGCAAACTTTTTGACGAAGGAATAGCGTCGGTTATGGTCGCTCATTTGAATATTCCTTCTATCGTAGGTACTTCAGGGATGCCGAGTTCGATTTCGCCTCAAGTAGTTACTGATATGTTGCAAAAACAATTGGGGTATCAAGGGTTAATCATGACCGATGGTATTGGAATGAACGGCCTTAGAAACTACAAACCCGATCCGGGAGAAGCCGAGTATGCCGCTTTTATGGCAGGAAACGATTTGTTACTTTGCCCGATGAATGTGAAAGCTGGAGTAGAAAAAATTGAAGCCGCATACTTGAATAACACCATTTCAGAAGAGCGTTTAGCACATTCGGTGAAGAAAATATTGCAATTCAAATACAGAGCCGGATTGCATCACGTTCAAAAAATTGAAACTCAACATTTGATTGAAGAGTTACATCCCAAATCCAACGAGTCGTTACAATATGATATTTATAAAAATGCCATTACAGTAGCTAGAAATGAAAAGAACATCTTACCAATTGCCGATGTTTCTTCTGCTATTGCATACATCAAATTTGGTGATGGAGAGCATCAGTCTTTTCTTGAAACAGCTCAGAATTATGCCAAAATATCCGAATTTCGATCTGATGATCCCATGTTGGTCCAAAAACTAAAAGGATTCAAAACCGTAATTATTGGAATACATCAATTGGATAAAGCCTGGGCTAAATTGAAATTGACGCCAAACGATTTGAATACCATTCAAACCATTTCTAAAAAGCACAACGTAATAATTGACGTATTTGCCAATCCTTATACATTGATGGATTTGGAGGCATTGTCCTCGGTAGAAGCTATAGTTTTTTCGTACCAAAATGCCAATATCGCTCAAAACGTAAGCGCTCAAATACTTTTCGGTGCTCTTGATTCAAAAGGGGTTTTGCCGGTAACAGTAAATCCAAAATTGCCAGGAGGGACGGGCATTTTTATTAAAAACATTGAACGTTTGGGGTTTGACACACCAGAAAATCAAGGGATGAAAAGTAATTTTATGACCCAAATCGACAGTTTAGTTCATTATGCCATCGATCGTCATATTGCTCCAAGTGCTCAAATTGTAGTGGCTCGAAACGGAAAAGTTATTTTTCAAAAAGCATACGGATTCAAAACCTATGACCAGCAAGAAGCTGTACAAACTAGCGATTTATACGACCTAGCTTCTATTACCAAAATGGTAGCTACTCTCCCCAATGTGATGCAAAATTATGACAAAGGATTATTGCAGAAAGACACACGGCTAGGGGCGATGGTACCCATGTTGGCCAATTCCAATAAGAAAGATATTCAATTTAACGATCTGATGCTTCATGCTGCTGGAATGGTAGCTTGGATTCCTTTTTATAAAGCTACTTTGGATACCAACAAAAAACCCGATGTGCGTTATTATCAAAATACGGCTTCCAAAGAGTTTTCTATTCCAGTAGCAGAAAACTTATTTTTACGAACCGATTATAAAGATACCTTACTCAGTACTATTGCTCAAAGCCCTATGTCAGAGAAGAAAGAATATAAGTACAGCGATTTGACTTTTATTCTATTAAAAGAGTATTTAGAACAAGCTTCAGGGAAAAAATTAGACGTTTTAGCCCATGACAATTTTTTTACATCCATGGGAATGTATCGCACTACTTTTAATCCCTTAACCCAATTTAATAAAAAAGAAATAATACCAACTGAAGTAGATAATTATTACCGCTATCAAACTCTTCAAGGGTATGTACACGATATGGGGGCAGCTATGATGGGGGGAGTAGCAGGACATGCAGGATTGTTTTCCAATGCGATGGATGTAGCCAAAATGATGCAATTGTTTTTGCAAAAGGGCACTTATGGTGGGCGACAATATTTTTCGAGTGCTACCTTTGATAGTTTTAATACTTGTTGGAAATGTAATGAAGGTAATCGCCGTGGTTGGGGGTTTGATAAACCTCAATTAAATCATGAAAAAAGCCCTACTTGCGATTGTGTTTCCAAAGCAAGTTTTGGACATACAGGTTTTACGGGCAATATGGCTTGGGCTGATCCTGCAACGGGAATTGTTTACGTATTTTTGTCCAATCGTACTTATCCTGAGATACCCAATGGAGATCAAAATTTATTGGCTCAAGAAAGAATTAGAGAAAAAATTCAGCAATACATTCAAGAATCAATTATTAAGTAATACAATTTATAATGCAAAAAGAACGCTTTCTATCGGTTGATGTTTTAAGGGGATTCACCATAATGTTGATGACCTTAGTGAATAATCCGGGATCATGGGAACACATTTATGCGCCTTTAGAGCATGCAGCATGGCATGGCTGTACGCCAACGGATTTGGTTTTTCCATTTTTCATTTTTATCATGGGAGTAGCTATACCTTTGGCTATGCCCAATCGCCTTTTTAATTACGAAGTTTTTATCAAAATAGTGACCCGATCTTTGCGGATTTTTTGTTTAGGGTTCTTTTTTGCGTTTTTTGGCAAAATCAATTTATGGGGTATAGAAGGTTATCCTTTATTAGCGATTCGATTGCTAATTACAGCTGTCGTTGCGTATTTGATGTTGGGTAATTTTAGTCCCAAAGTTAAATTTTATTTGGCTCTCACTACCTTTGTACTCTTCATGGGATTGTCAATTAGTGGTTTGGAAACCTTTTCAGATACTCGTATTTTGGGTGTTTTACAGCGTATAGCGATTTGTTATTTCTTTGCTTCTTTGGTGTATTTGAATTTTAATTCATTTCAAAATCTAATCATTATTGGAGTTTTACTTTTAGGTTATTGGGGAGCTATGACACTGATTCCTGTTCCAGGATACGGAGTGGCTAGTTTAGAACCAATCACTAATTTGTCGAATTGGTTGGACGCGCAAATTCTAAAAAATCATGTATATAAAGGCGATTTTCCTTGGGATCCAGAAGGAATTCTAAGCACATTGCCAGCCATAGCACAAGCCATTTTAGGTGCTTACATGGGTAAAATATTAAGCAATTCTAATAGTACCACTATCGAAAGAGTGAAGAAAATTGCTATCTACGGAATCATTTTAGTGATTTTAGGCTTGATGTGGGATGTGGTTTTCCCTATCAACAAAAAGATATGGACCAGTTCTTATGTGCTTTTCACCGTTGGTTTGGCTTCAGTTATTTTAGCATTCCTATATTATGTAATAGATATTGCTAAAAAAACCTCTTGGACTCAACCCATTGTTTGGTGGGGAGTAAATCCAATGATCGTATTTTTTATGTCTGGTATTATTCCTAGAGTATTGTCCAATATAACAGTTTCTAATCCTGAAGCTGCGGGAGAAGAAATGGGTATTCAATCTTATATTTATAAGTACCAATTAGTGCCGTTTTTTCAAAATGAAGATTTAGCCTCTCTAGTTTGGGCGTTGAGTTATATCGCGTTTTGGTTTGTTTTAGTTTGGTTTTTCTACAGAAAAAAATGGATTTTTAAAGTATAGTTTCAGGCTTATGATGAGGTGGGACCTACTGTAAAGTAAAGAAAAACAATCGCACAACACAAGGAATAGTTTATTTGTTAATCCATTATTTGATTGATGGTTTTTTAAATAAATTATTACATTTACAAAAATTATAAATTATGGTATTAAGTCGATTTTGGTTGGTTATTTTTATTTCTTCGATTCTTTTTGTAGTAGTGAGTTTGTTCTCGGGCAATAGCTACACCATCGATCATGTTTTGAATGGTAAAAAAGATGACCCTATTTTGATATCGGAGCATTATTTAGAGCAAATGCCTGTTTTTATCAAAGACAGTATCCAAAAAGCACCCGACCAAACGATGGTAATTGATCGAGATACGCTGAATGCCGATTCGACTTATGTGTATAAAAACAAAGTGGTAAAAGTATTTAGTGGTGTGCAGAAATCAGATGGATTATTGCCAACATGTAAAAGTACACTGCTCGATTTGATCTTGCCATTGATGGCTTATTTGGCTTTTTTCTGCGGATTGATGGAATTGCTAATCATTTCAGGTGCTTCCGAAAAATTAGCAAAAGTATTGAGTCCAGTGTTCGTCAAAGTATTTCCAAGTATTCCTAAAAATCACCCTTCGATTTCGTATATGACCTTGAATTTTGCTGCCAATTTTTTAGGGTTAGACTCTGCCGCTACTCCATTTGGATTGAAAGCAATGGAAAGTTTACAAACCATCAACCCCGAAAAAGATAAAGCGAGTGATGCTCAAATCATGTTCATGTGTTTGCATGCCTCGGGGCTTACCTTAATTGCGACTTCAATCATTGGATACCGTGCAGCAGCAGGTGCTAGCAATCCAGCCGATGTAATGTTGCCTTGTATCATCACATCATTTATCGGTACAATAGCAGCATTTTTAATTGTAGGGATAAAACAAAAAATCAATTTTAAAAGTGCTTCTTTAGTCCTTGGATTAATGGTACTCATAGCTGCTATTGTTGGTTTATTAATGTATGTGAACCAATTGGATTTGATAGGGAAAAATTATTTCACTTCTAATCTTTCCGCTTTAATTTTAGTGGCTATTATTGCTTTTACCCTAATTTTATCTTTTGTAAAAGAAAAGAAATTTACCGAAGCAAGCACCACCGTTTACGAAGCGTTTGTAACCGGAGCTAATAATGGTGTCAAAACGGGAGTAACCATTTTTCCTTACGTTCTAGGGATGTTAGTGGCCATTTCTTTGTTCCGTAATAGCGGATTGTTTGAAATCATTAGCGATTGGATTGCATTTGGTTTTTCCAATTTAGGCGTAAGTAAGCAGATCACGGATGCGTTGCCTGTAGCTTTACTTAGACCTTTTAGTTCGGCAGGATCGCGTGGCTTTTTGATTGACTCCATGAATACCTTTGGAGCCGATTCGATGACCGGTAGACTTAGTAGTATTTTTCAATGCAGTGCCGAAAGTACATTTTATGTGATTGCAGTTTATTTTGGTTCGGTAAACATCAAAAATACCCGTTATGCTTTAGGAACGATGTTGTTGGTAGACGTGATTTGTGTGATTACCGCGATTTTCGTGGCGAGCTGGTTTTTTTAAAAAATATTTTACATTCTAATTAAGGGTATTTCCATTTTACATTGGGAATACCCTTTTTTTGTGAGATACATTTTGTAAGCCAGTTAATTTAAATCCATTCTAAAAAGTGAAGGTGACAAAAATCAATAGATGATACCCCTACATTTTGTATCTTTACCTTTCATAAAAATCAATATCTATGGACTTTATATATCAGGATCCTTATCCTATTTTAAAAGACGATACCCAATACCGAAAAATTACTTCAGATTTTGTTAAAGTTGAACAATTTGGAGAACGTGAGATTTTAAGCGTTGACCCAAAGGGCTTAGAATTATTGGCTCAAGAAGCTATGAGAGACGTTTCTTTTATGTTGCGTACTTCGCATTTAGAAAAATTAAGAGCCATTTTGGATGACCCAGAAGCGACCGATAACGATCGTTTTGTGGCTTATAATTTATTGCAAAATGCAGCCGTAGCTATTGATGGCGAATTGCCTTCTTGTCAAGATACAGGAACGGCCATCGTAATGGCCAAAAAAGGCGAAAATGTATACACTGGTGTTGATGATGCAGAGTACTTGTCAAAAGGTATTTTCAATACGTATCAAGAAAGAAACCTTCGTTATTCTCAAATTGTGCCCATTAGCATGTTCGAAGAGAAAAATTCAGGATCGAACCTACCGGCTCAAATCGATATTTATGCTAAAAAAGGTGCTTCCTACGAGTTTTTGTTTTTGGCCAAAGGAGGAGGTTCTGCCAATAAAACGTATTTGTATCAACAAACGAAATCCTTGTTAAATGAGAAATCGTTAGATGCTTTTATTCGAGCCAAAATTATGGATTTAGGTACTTCTGCCTGTCCGCCCTACCACTTGGCTTTAGTAATTGGAGGTACCTCTGCCGAAGCTAATTTAGCTGCGGTGAAAAAAGCGTCTGCTGGTTATTATGATCATTTGCCAACTTCAGGAAATATGGCTGGTCAAGCTTTTCGTGATTTGGAGTGGGAAAAAAGAGTACAACTTATTTGTCAGGAAAGCCATATCGGAGCACAATTCGGAGGGAAATATTTCACACACGATGTTCGAGTGATCCGTTTGCCACGCCATGCTGCCTCATGTCCTGTGGGGTTAGGAGTTTCTTGCTCGGCGGACAGAAATATCAAAGGAAAAATTACGAAAGAAGGTATTTTTGTTGAGCAATTAGAAGCCAATCCTCAGCGATTTTTACCTGCTACCCCTCCTCATTTAGAGCCTGCTGTCGAAATTGATTTGAATAGACCCATGTCCGAAATTTTGGCCGAATTGTCTAAATATCCAATTAAGACTCGATTAAAATTGAACGGAACTTTGATTGTGGCTCGTGATATTGCACATGCTAAAATTAAAGAGTTATTGGATGCTGGAAAACCTATGCCGGAGTATTTTAAAAATCACCCAATTTATTACGCAGGACCAGCTAAAACTCCTGAAGGTATGCCTTCTGGAAGTTTTGGACCTACTACGGCAGGGCGTATGGATGTGTATGTGGAAGAATTCCAGAAAAACGGTGGTAGCATGATTATGTTAGCCAAAGGGAATCGTACCAAAGATGTGATGAATGCTTGTAAAACTTATGGCGGATTCTATCTTGGCTCTATTGGTGGTCCCGCGGCGATTTTGGCCAAAGAAAATATTCTTTCGGTTGAGGTAGTCGATTTTGAAGAACTTGGAATGGAAGCCGTACGTAAAATAACGGTTAAAGATTTCCCTGCCTTCATTATTACTGATGATAAAGGAAATGATTTCTTTGCTAATTTATAGATTTCATTTTTAAAATAGTAAAACCATCAACACGTTTTCGTTTCACTTAATGAGATGCTAACGTGTTGATGGTTTTTTTCTAAAGTTGCATTTCCGGTATTTCACCTTCGATGATTAATTTGGCTTCTGTGGCTGCTATGATGGCTTCTACAGAAACACCTGGAGCTCTTTCTAATAGTTTAAAACCTTGCGGGGTAATTTCTAAAACGGCCAATTCGGTCACTACTTTTTTCACACAACCCACTCCTGTTAAGGGTAAGGTACATTTTTTTAGAATTTTGCTTTCACCGGCTTTATTCACGTGCATCATAGCTACAATAATATTTTCTGCTGAGGCTACTAAATCCATAGCGCCTCCCATTCCTTTGACCATTTTTCCCGGAATTTTCCAGTTGGCAATATCGCCGTTCTCTGCAACTTCCATAGCGCCTAGTATGGTTAAGTCTACTTTTTGAGAGCGAATCATGCCAAAACTAAAAGCGGAATCAAAAAAACTGGCTCCTGGCAAGGTGGTGATGGTTTGCTTCCCCGCATTGATAATGTCGGCATCTTCCTCGCCTTCAAAAGGGAAGGGACCCATGCCCAAAACCCCGTTCTCTGACTGAAATTCTACCGAGATATCTTCTCTTACATAATTGGCAACAAAGGTGGGAATCCCGATACCAAGATTCACATAGTAACCGTCTTGTACTTCTTTTGCAATGCGTTTAGCGATATCTTCTTTTGTTAGCATAATTTTGTTTTTTGAAACATTTAAGTCCTATAAGTTTAGTTCGAGTATTGACTACTAAACATTTTTGAATCTGATAGCTTTTTTGTTTAGCTGTAAGCTAAACACTAATCCCGTCCCGAAGCCTCGATATCGGGACTAACCACTGAATGCTACCTTTTCCTAACTGTTCTTTGTTCGATTCTTTTTTCAAAATGTTCTCCTTGAAACACGCGATTAATCATAATTCCAGGAATATGAATTTGATTTGGGTCGAGTGTACCTATAGGAACTAATTCTTCTACCTCGGCAATAGTGATTTTGGCAGCACCAGCCATAGGGGCGTTAAAATTTCGGGCTGTACCTTTAAAAACTAGATTACCAGCTTCGTCACCTTTCCAAGCCTTTACAATAGAAAAGTCGGCTTGATAGGCATGCTCTAGCACATGCATTTTTCCATTAAATTCTCTTACTTCTTTGCCTTCGGCTACTTCGGTGCCATAACCGGCAGGCGTGAAAAATGCTGGAATTCCGGCTTGAGCTGCCCGACATTTTTCTGCCAATGTTCCCTGAGGAGTTAGTTCTACTTCCAATTCTCCCGATAACATTTGACGTTCAAATTCTGCATTTTCTCCCACATAAGAAGAAATCATTTTTTTTATTTGCCTTTTTTGCAGCAACAAACCTAACCCAAAGTCATCTACCCCGGCATTGTTTGAAATACACGTTAGGGCTTGGGTTCCTTTTCTTACCAATTCGGCAATTGCGTTTTCAGGAATTCCACAAAGACCAAAGCCTCCGAGCATAATGGTCATACCATCTTCAATTCCTTCGAGCGCCACTTGAACATTGGGAACGGTTTTATTTATCATATTTTAAAATTAGTAGTATTTATCAAAAAAACGAAATCGATTGCGAAATCAGTTAAATAAAAAATCCAATGAAGGATTTTTTATTCAATAGTAAAAAACGCTAGCGGTTTTGAGATAACCGCTAGTGAGTTGTTTATAGTTCAAATTCTTCTGTGCTTTGTTCTACAGCTGTGGTATCTACTACCACTTTTTTTCTTGGGGTATAACAATCTACTTTAATCGATAAGTTAGCAGGTCTTTCGAAAGGTTCTTTTGATACTTGCAAACTGGTATCTTCGTAACATTTTTTCATAAAATACCCCCAGACTGGCAAAGCAGTTGCGGCTCCTTGACCATACGTTAATGTTTTGAATCGCGCTGAACGATCTTCGCAACCTACCCAAACACCGGTTACTAAGTTAGGGACCATTCCCATAAACCATCCATCCGATTGGTTTTGAGAAGTTCCGGTTTTCCCTGCAATTGGGTTTTTAAACATATATGGATACCCTGTCCAACGGTGGTCTCCAGATCCGCCACTTTCGGTACGTAAACGAGCTCCAGATCCACTTTCGGTAACACCTTCTAGTAATTTGATTACAGCAAATGCAATATCTTTATTTAACACATCATGCGATTCGGGTATGGGTTCGTAAATTACGACACCACTTTTGTCCTCAATTTTGGTTAAAAATTGCGGTTTTACATAAACCCCTTGATTGGCAAAAGTGCTGTAAGCCGCCACCATATCTTCTACGGTGATTTCTACAGCGCCTAAGGCAATTGAAGGCTGATTGATGATTTCAGATTTTACCCCTAATTTGTGAGTGAGTTCTATTACGGCTTCTGGTCCAGTTTTGTCAATAAGCTTTGCCGAAATGGTATTGATGGAATGTGCCAAAGCTTGTTTTAGGGTCACCATTCCGCGGTATTTGTTGTCAGAATTTCTAGGTTCCCAATCTTCGGTTACGTGATGACGTCCTTTGCGTATCATGAAAGCAGAGTCGATGATAGAATCGCATGGCGACATGTTCAATTGTTCGATAGCTGTAGCATACACAAAAGGTTTGAAGGTGGACCCAACTTGTCTTGCGCCTTGGCCTACGTGATCGTATTGAAAATATTTATAGTTGATACCGCCTACCCAAGCTTTGATGTTTCCTGTTTGAGGCTCCATGGCCATTAAACCAGACTGTAAAAAGTGTTTGTAATATCGAATGGAGTCCATAGGAGTCATTACGGTGTCAATTTCTCCTTTCCAAGAGAACACTTTCATTTTGGTTTTTACATTAAATGAAGCAATAATTTCATCTTCGGTTTTTTCCATAGCCTTCATCACATTCCAACGGTTGGAATTTTTCATGGCTTGTTTTAAAATCCGTTGGGTTTCAGCTTCGGTAATATTGATAAATGGCGCGTTTTTATTGTCTTTTTGTTGCAGAAAAAATTCTTCTTGCATGTTGGCCATGTGGGCAGCAACCGCTTCTTCTGCGTAGGTTTGCATTCTAGAATCGATAGTAGTGTAGATTTTTAATCCATCTTTGTAGATGTCATAATCTGTACCGTCAGGTTTTTTATTTTCTTCTACCCATTTTTTCATGTAATCTCTCAAGTATTCTCTAAAATAGGTGGCAATACCGTCTTTGTGTGTTTCTAATTTGAAATTTAACTTGATGGGTAAACTTTGAAAGTGTAATTTTTGTTCTTTGGTAATTATTTTGGCTTTTTCCATTTGGAGTAATACCACATTACGTCGGTTTTTTACCCCTTCTGGATTTCGAACTGGATTGTATAATCCGGAGTTTTTGAACATACCTACCAATATCGCAGATTCTTCAATCGTTAAATCCTTAGGGACTTTAGAAAAATATGTTTTGGCAGCCGAACTCACTCCAACAGAGTTGTTTCCAAAATCGTAGATATTGCAATACATGGCAATGATTTCATTTTTGGTGTATTGTCTTTCCAAACGAATGGCGATGATCCATTCTTTTATTTTTTGAACAATACGGAAAGGTAAAAATTTAGAGCCTTCTCCATGAAACAATTGCTTAGCCAATTGTTGTGTTAAGGTACTAGCACCGCCACTGGTACCTAGTGTAACAATAGCTCTTAAAGTACCTCTTCCATCAATTCCTGAGTGTTCATAAAAGCGAGCATCTTCGGTAGCCACCAAGGCATCTACCAAGTTTTTAGGCAAGTCGGAATATTTCAGTTGCGAACGATTTTTTTGGAAATATTTTCCTAAAACCACTCCATCCGAAGAAATGATTTCGGTGGCCAAATTCGAGTCTGGATTTTCTAAATCTTCAAAGGAGGGCATGCTTCCAAAAAGGCCCCAAGAAGCAAATAAGAAAAAAAGAGCTAAAATCCCTAAACCATAAAAGTAGATTTTCCAAAACTTCTTTTTGTAATAATTGATGTCTTTATCGGATGCTTTAACTTTAGCGTTGTTTTTGTTGCTTGCCATAATTAATCTATATTTTCAATTCTAAAACCTACATTAGTAATGCCTTCTAAATTTTGAACCCCTTGTACTTTTCCATTTTCTCTAAGGGCTTGTTTGATAAAGACTTTGTATTGACCGTTGAAACGAACTTTTTCTTTATAAAAAAGTTTGCTTTCTTTTAAATCAGTAAAGCCATCTCCCATAAGCGACCCATCAGGGTTGGTCATTTGATATTCGAGCGTATCTACTTTGGTAAAACCATTTTTTTGCTCCATAGCCACAATTAAAAAAATATTGTTGAACTGATAATTATCGTTGGCTCTAAGATTTACAAATAAATTATATGGTTTTGTAGAATCTAATGCGGGCAGTTGGAATGAAACTATACTGTCTTTGTTCCATGCGCTTCCAACAGATTGGTATTCGTCAAACACTCTTTTTTTGTCACAAGCTATAAGGAGTAGTATTGTGAAAAATAAAATACAACTATTTTTTATCTTCATTTTTGCTTATAATTATAGGTTTTCTGGGTTCATTGGGTTTGTCAGTGCCTTGTTTTTTATCTCTATTATTGCCTTTGTTTTTGTTTTGGTGTTTTTTTCTATTGTTTTTGTTTTGATTTTGACCTGAATTTTGGGTTTGATTAGGATTTGGGTTTTGGCTCACGTTCGCATTTGCTTTATTGGTAGATTCCGCTTTTGCTGGAGCTTGATTTGCGTTGGGTTTACGTTTTTTGCTTGGTCTCTTTTTCGCTTTTGGTTGGTCAAAACGTGTTAAACTTTCTTGTCCCATCGCATTGGTGAAATTTTGTTCCTTCTCAGTCACAATTTCTTCGGCATAATCCTCCAAAGCACTCACTTTGCGGTTTAATTTGTTTTCAGCAATGATTTCGTGTACGTTTTCAATTTTTAGGGTATGCCAATGCGAAAAGTTATCGGTATAAGCAAACCACATTAGGCCTTTAAAAATGTCTTGTTTTTGACAAATTGCGTCTCCTTTTTCGGTGCTTAATTTGGTTTCAAAGCTTGGAAAATCTTTTAACGCATCCATATACGTATCCAACTCATAGTTCAAACAACATTTGAGTTTTCCGCATTGTCCTGCCAATTTTTGAGGGTTTAAAGACAATTGTTGATAGCGTGCGGCTGAAGTGTTGACACTTCTAAAGTCAGTAAGCCAAGTGGAACAACACAATTCGCGTCCGCAAGAGCCTACGCCGCCTAAGCGAGCCGCTTCTTGACGGAATCCTACTTGTTTCATTTCGACTCTAGTGTTGAATTCTTTGGCGAAATCTTTGATTAACATTCGAAAATCGACACGATCGTTGGCAGTATAATAAAAAGTCGCTTTAGAACCATCGCCTTGAAATTCGATATCCGAAATTTTCATTTCTAATTTGTGCTGAATCGCTAGTTCACGTGCGCGAACTTTCATGGGTTCCTCGCGGTCACGGGCGGCAGTCCAAATGTCGATGTCTTTTTGAGAGGCTTTTCGGTATATTTTTGGTATTTCGTTGCTGTTAGGATTGGCTCCTTTTTTCTTCATTTGAATTTTCACCAACTCTCCAGTTAGCGTTACAATTCCGATATCGTGACCAGGTGAAGCTACCGTTGCTACGATGTCTCCCATACTTAAGGTTAGTTTTTCGGTATTGCGGTAAAATTCTTTTCTGCCGTTTTTGAAACGTACTTCGACACAGTCAAAAGGCGCTTCGCCATTGGGTAAACTCATGTTCGAAAGCCAATCAAAAACGGTTAATTTGTTGCAGCTATCGGTGCCGCAAGTCCCATTATTTTTACACCCCTTTGGTGCGCCACCATCGGAAGTTGAACAACTTGTACAAGCCATAATTATATAGTAGTGTTGCAAAATAGCAACTTGAGTTCTTACTTAGAAATTAATCGGTAAAGATAGTATTTTTTAATGGTATGTTACAAAAGTAAAAAAACGCAGTATTTCTTAAAATTATACTAAAATATTTAAACTTTTGAGATTATATTGTTTTGATTTAATCTTTGTTTCTTGAACAAAAAGGGCATATCTCAAGAGCCAGATATAGCTTATTCTATAGTGTAAAAAAGTGTAATATCAACAATATCACCGGATTATTTTGTGTTTTAGGTAAGAAACCACGATTGATAATGTAAGAATTATAATTAATTTATTAGATTTGTTTAAGCGGCCTATTCGTTTCGGTACAATATGTATTGCTACGCTCTTTAACTGTAGCGTTTTTAATTATATTCAAGGGAGTGGCTATGAGTAATTAAATATTAACGCGTTAAATCATTTACTATGGAAATAGATTTTTTTGAAAGCAATTCGATGTCATTTGTTCAATTGGTTATTACATCGATAGTTGTTATTTTAATGTGGCTGCCTTTTTTTAGAAAGTTAAAATATTGGATGCGGCTTTTAATTCTAATTTTTATTTTCATCCCAGGAGCTTTAGGAGCTGGATTATTAGGGGCTTCAATTTGTGCTTTATCCTATTTTATTCTAATTGTTACAATGTTGTTTAAAAATAGAATTTATATATACAGTTGTGAAAAATGTGAATTTCAAAAAGAATTTGAGCAATCACTTGCCCTGTATAAATGTCCACAATGTGATCATGAAAACATTATATAATTCGACTTTGTAATACCCTCAAATTCCTAGGATCCTTTTATTTGTTTTCAAGAAATCATATCTGATTTGCGTAAGATTTGGTAGAAATGTTGTTAGACTCTTTTGGAACGAAAACCATAGTTATATGTTATAAATTGGAGAGCAAGAACTCCTCGTAATTGATCGGAGTAACCATTGTTGTCGTTACATTGCTATAATTGTCTAAAAATGTTGAGGGAATTTTATATTTCGCTGCACTATTCCATTTGATTTCACAAGCTAAAAGTTGGTTATTTCTTTTTTCGATATAATCAATTTCTTGCTGTTGCGTAGTTCTCCAAAAATGACAATCGGCTTCTTCTTGTTGGATATTTAAATATTTCATTCGCTCGCTAATGATGAAGTTTTCCCATAAGTTTCCTGTGTCGTTTCTTTGGTTTATCCCATTGAAATTACCTGTAACCGCATTGATAATGCCATTGTCATAAAAATATATTTTCTTTCCTTTTTTAATTTCATTTCTGACATTGTTAGCCAAAGCCGGTAGTTTGAATATCACAAAAGCTTTTTCTAATAGGTCAATGTATTTTTCAACGGTTTTATTGTCTATTTGTAGGAGTTTGCTCAATTCATTGTAATTCACTTCGCTTCCTACTTGTAGGGCTAATGCTTTTACTATTTTCTGAAGTACAACAGGTTTTGCTATTTGATCCAATAGAAATAAATCCTTATACAAATAACTATTGGCGATGAGTTTGATGTGTTCTTTAGCATCAATTGGGTTGCTTATTATTTCTGGGTAATTGCCGTAGATTAGTCGTTGTTCTATATTTCTTTTTTCTTCTAAGAGCCCTGTGTGGGTAACCATTTCCGAGAAGGCAATTGGAAACAAATACATTTCATATTTTCTACCTGTTAGGGGTTCGTTGAGTTTGTTAGCCAATTCAAAACTCGAGGAGCCCGTAGCAATGACTTGTACGGATTTGATTTGATCTACGATTATTTTGAGAACAATACCAATGTTTGTCACTCGTTGTGCTTCGTCAATTACTAAAATTTCGTGATCACCAATTATATTTTTGAGTTTGGTTACGTTAGGATTTTCGAATAAAGTAAGCACATCCGATTCGTCTCCGTTTAAGAAAAGTGTTTTTTTATTTAAATCGTTTATTAAATGTTGGACGAAAGTTGTTTTCCCCACTTGTCTTGGGCCAAATATAAGTAAAGCTTTCCCTTTGAATAAACGGGCTTTTGCATAAGTAGTTTGTGCTCTTGTGACCATAAAGCATTGGTTTTAAGGAAGCAAATGTAATTTTTTTGATTGTAATTCCAAAATAATTATGTTTATTTTGGAATCAATTCCAAAATGATTATGTTTATTTTGGAATTGATTCCAAAATGATTATGTTTTTGAGGTTTTGAAGATATATAAGTATGAGGTAAAAATAAAAACGACCACAAAAAGTGTTGTAATGGTTTGTATGATTTTATTTATGATGGATTATAAAGAAGTAGATTGTGGCTGTATCTAAGAGTGTTCCGGTTTAGTTATGAATTCTAAATATTTTTAAATTTAGAATATTTATCAACCACAAAAGTGTTGTTGAGTTTGTCATGCCAACCTTGATTTTGTTTGTCAAATAATATCCAAAAGAAACCGAATCCAATACATAAATTTGAAATTATTTTACTTAGGTTTCTTTTTAGTGATTTTGAAAAACTTAGTCGATTGCCAGTACTATCAACAACTTTGATATTCATTGCTATTTTCCCGAAAGTTCCTTGATATTTTGAACATTCCATAAAGGTACAGTATAAAACCCAGAGTATAAAAGAAATATAGCCAATCATGTTCTTTTCTTTTAAAAAATGTATTCTTGGAGTTGCTGTAGTTTCTTGAGGGAAATAATGGACTAATAGGGTATTATAATCTATAAAAAAATAGAAAATAAGAAATACTGTTATTTGAATAGGGAGTAAATCAATAACAAAGGATGAGAATCGTTTGCCGTGATTCGCAAGGTTATTTTCTATTGGCATAACTATTGTTTTTTGAGTTATTTAGAAAAATATAAGGATCATACGAATATAGTGCTTTTTTCTTATTAATAAAAATAGAACACCACCACAAAAGGAATTGTGATGGTTTAGTTTTTTTCATTATCAGATTGTTCCTAAAGAAGCGAATTGTGGCTCTTTAGCCCCGATTGCTTCGCCAGTTCGCTATCGCTCGGGTGTAGTGGAAATCCTTTGTGGGCTGGGGTTCAGCCCGCAAAGATTACTTCGTCAGTTCGCTTCGCTCGGGTGAAACGGATAGCGGGACCATTGCTTCCTAAAAATGCCTATTTTTTCTGCTCCTAAAAAACAAGCAAGTATTAGGTTTCTTTGACCGAAATAATTTTTACGGGACAGGCTTTGGCGGCAAGTTCGCAACTTTCTACGATGGTGTGATCGGGTGATTTTAGGGTGTAAAAACCTTTGGCATTGACACTTTTGATGAGTACCGATTTACCGTCTTTTTTGGACATTTGAAACTGTACGGGCGCCATTTCTACGCAGTAATTGCAGCCGATGCATTTGTCTCTTTGTAAGGTGATGATGACCATTAGGCTTCTACTATTTTGTATAATTTGTCGGACATTCGGATTCTAAACGGAAGTTTGAGGGTGCAATCGTCTCCTTTGGTAGCGCGCTCTGCCGAGGTATCGTTGACATACATTTCTTCGATAATCATTTCTTGTGCGCCGGTGCTTGGACCCGTTACCAAAATTTTATCGCCCACTTTGATGTTGTAGGCTTCGATTTTGAATTGACCAATTTCGGCTTTGGGGAAGAAATGAGTGCCTTTGCCCACATAGACTTTCTTTTGCGTAGCCACTGAACCGGAAACATCGCTCCATTCGCCCAATTCTTGTCCTAAGTAATAACCTGACCAGAATCCGCGGTTGTACACGGTGTTCAAAGCCTCCATCCAAACGGCGATTTTGTCTTTGGAGAACTTGCCGTCATAGTAGGCATCAATCGCTTCGCGGTAGGTTTTTATTACAGTAGCCACATATTCTGGAGCACGGCCACGACCTTCGATTTTAAGGACTTGAATGCCTGAATCGATAACTTGGTCTAGGAAATCTAGGGTGCATAAATCTTTGGGCGACATCATATATTCGTTGTCTAATTCGATTTCGAAACCCGTTTCTTGGTCGATAACGGTATATTTTTTGCGACAGTTTTGTTTGCAAGCACCGCGGTTGGCTGAGGAGTTATGCGAATGCAGACTCAAATAGCATTTACCCGAAACGGCCATACATAACGCTCCGTGACCAAAGATTTCAATCTCGATCAAATTCCCATTAGGCCCTTTGATTTGTTCTTTTTCGATTTGCTCGGTGATTTTTTTTACTTGGCGTAAACTCAATTCGCGACTCAACACCATAGTATCCGCAAAAAGGCTGTAGAATTTGATGGTTTCGATATTGGTCACATTCAATTGTGTAGAAATGTGAACTTCCATCCCCACGCTTCGAGCCATGGCAATTACGGCTTGATCCGAAGCAATCACCGCAGTGATGTTGGCTTCTTTGGCTTTATTGATTAAGGTTTTAACCACAGATAAGTCGTGGTCATAAATGATGGTGTTTAAGGTCAAGTAACTGCGTACGTTTTTGGCTTCGCAGCGTTTGGCGATTTCGGCCAAATCATCCATAGTGAAGTTTACCGAGGCGCGGGCACGCATATTGAGTTGTTCTACTCCAAAATATACGGAATCACATCCGTTATCTAAAGCGGCTTGCAAGGATTCGAAATTCCCGGCAGGTGCCATTAATTCTATTTTGTTGTTTGTGGTCATTGTATGTATTGTTTTGAAACAGATTTCACAAATTAGCACAAATTAATCTGTGTGAATTTGTGAAATCTGTGTCTAATTTATCTTAATGAATCTTTGTCAACGATTTGAACTTTGACAAAGGAGATGGATGAAAGTTTGGAAAACTAGTTTAAAATTTTAAACAATTTATCAGATAAACGGACTCTGAAAGGCACTTCAAATGTTACTTTGTCGCCAGGTTTTGCGACAGTGTTTTCGCTGCCGTTGACTAACATTTTTTCGAGTACAAGTTGTTCGTTTCCTGTAGTCGGGCCCGAAATTAAAATGGTGTCTCCTACTTGTAGTTCGTTATTCTCAATAACAAAAAGGGCTACTTGCGCTTTTACAAAATAGTGTTGAGCGTTTCCAAGAAGTGTTTTTTTGATTTTGATTCTTTGACGAATTTTAGTTGGAGTAGTAGCCACAGCTAAAGGTGCGTCGGGAAGGTCGCCAGAATGTTTGAAGGGTAATTTGTCTGATTTTCCTTTTCGGAAGACTTTGTTGCCTACTTGTTTACCTTTTCTCAATTTTACTTGCTCCACTAGTGGCAAGTTGATGATGTCTAAACATTCGGTAGAACAACAATTTTGCATCGCTTCTTTGCATTCATCACATTGAATGAACAATAAATGACAGCCTACATTTTCGCAGTTGGTATGATTGTCGCAAGGTTTTCCGCATTGGTGGCATTGCGAAACGATGTCGTCTGTGATGCGCTCACCCAAACGATGGTCAAAAACGAAATTCTTTCCGATAAATTTACTTTCTAGATTCTCTTCTTTGATTTGCTTGGCGTAATTGATGATGCCTCCTTCTAATTGGAAAACATTTTTAAAACCTTGGTGTTTGAAGTAAGCCGAGGCCTTTTCGCAACGAATTCCACCCGTGCAATACATCACTAGATTTTTGTCTTCTTTAAATTCTTGTAATTGTTCGTTGATGATAGGCAAGGATTCACGGAAGGTTTCTACGTCAGGAGTAATAGCGCCTTTAAAATGACCAATTTCACTTTCGTAATGGTTTCTAAAATCAACTACAATCGTGTTGGGATCTTCTAATATTTCGTTGAATTCTTTGGCTTTGAGGTGTACTCCAATATTGGTTACATCAAAGGTTTCGTCGTTTAACCCGTCGGCCACAATTTTGTCGCGCACTTTCACAGTAAGTTTTAAAAACGAATGATCATCGTGCTCAACGGCTACATTCAAACGAATGTTGCGCATAAATTCATAAGCTTCTAGCGTTTCGCGAAAGGCTTCTAAATTTTCGGCAGGGACAGACATTTGCGCGTTGATGCCTTCTTTGGCAACATAGGTTCTACCTAGTGCATCTAATTTATTCCATTCGATAAATAAATCGTCGCGAAATTTTTTGGGATCTTCAATTTTGGCATACGCATAAAAAGACAACGTGAGGCGTTGTTTTCCGGCTTGGTCAATAAGCTCGGCTCTTTCTTCTGCGCTTAAGGTGTTATACAGTTGCATGCTATAAACGTTTAAGTGAGAATGATGTAACGAATTCTAATTGGAAGAATTCGGGCGCAAAAGTAATCATTTTTTATGAGTTTTCAATGCTTTTGGCACTTTCAAATGTTTGTTTGGTTTCCACAGCGCAATGGTATTGGTTTTATTTAAATAATTTTTTTGATAAACTTTGAAATGGTACTTATTAAATGAGAGTTAAGCAAATATTTTATTCACAAAATACTCATAAAAAAACCTATTACAACTGTGAATCCCTTTTTGAAATTGAAAAATCACACCTGTTAAATTAAAAGGATTCAGTCAAAACTAACTGCCTTAGTATTATGAATTAGCCTTTATTTAGTTTGAATTTAACCAAACAAAGGACTTAAAAGGGATTCATAATTTTAATGTAATTAGTATCAATTTTTTCTAAAATTAACAGCTGTTTCAATTATGTTAAACTTTATTTTGTTAAATTTGAGTGAGTTGTAATTTATTATCAACATAAAATAACGCAAAAATGATTTTAGCTATGGATTACAAAAAGAGTATAGTACTTTTTATTGCATTTGTTTTTCTTATTTCTTGTAACAAAAAAGAGAATCAAGTACCCCCTCCAATTCCAGCACCATTTATAACCGTTGTTGCAAAAGATGTCCCGCTGTATAAAGAATTTGCAGCTCAAACGTTTGGTGATTTGGACATCGTTTTGACGGCAAGAGTAGATGGAATACTTACAGGAATTCATTTTATTGAAGGTCAAAAAGTGAAGAAAGGGCAATTACTTTACACCATCGACCCGTTAGAGTATGATACCAAAGTAGAACAAGTCAAAGGACAAGTAGCCACTTCACAAAGTAATTTGGCCAATGCTGAGGAAGAACTAAAGCGAATCAAACCTTTGGCAGAAATGAATGCAGTAAGCCAAAGAGAATATGATGCGGCAGTAGCCAAAGCCAAAGCGGCTCGTTCTAATTTTGAGAGCACTCGAGCGGCACTTAAAAACCAACAGTTAGAAAGAAGTTATTGTAATATAGTTTCTCCTATTGATGGCATCATCGGTATTAGCAATGCTAGAGTAGGCGATTATATTTCAAGAATGGGAAGTTCTTCCAAATTGAATACCGTTTCTCGACTAGATAAAGTAAGAGTGCGATTTACCATCAGCGAAGCCGAATTCTTAGAGTATAGACGAAAAAATGCATTAAGCACAAATAGCAGTAATGATATTGAGTTGTTACTTTCAGATGGTAGTGTACATCCTTATAAAGGGAAGTTGAATTTCTCTGATGCTAAGATTGATCCTACTACTGGTACTATGACTATCGAAACATCCTTCCCTAATCCAGAAAACAACTTGCGTTCAGGACAGTTTTCTAAAGTAAGAGCTTTGACAGAAAATCTAATTCAGGCTATTGCTATACCCCAAAAAGCAGTGACTGAAATGCAAGGTATTTACCAAGTATTGGTTGTTGACAAAGACAATAAAATTCAAGTAAAAATTGTTGATGTTGGAGATAAAGTAGGTGAAGATTGGGTAATCAAAAAAGGCTTAAGTGTTGGAGATAGAGTAGCAATAACTGGTAGCATGTTCATTCAGCCAGGGTCAGTTGTACAACCTGTTCCGTATGCTTCTGCAGAAAATAAAGCGAAATAATTATGGATAATTTTTTTGTAAGAAGGCCCATAGTTGCCATAGTTTTGGCCATTTTTATGGTGATTATCGGAGGGTTATCTGTTTTAGAAACTCCAATTTCTCAATATCCTGAAATTGCACCTCCAGTTGTTCAAGTTTCAACCAGTTATCGTGGAGCCAATGCATTAAACGTAGAGCAAGCGGTAGCTACTCCAATCGAGCAAAAAGTAAATGGGGTAGAAAACATGCTGTATATGCAATCTACTAATACGGGTGATGGAAGTATGTCTTTGTCTGTAACCTTTGATATGGGAACCGATTTGGATAATGCTACCATGTTAACGCAAAACCGTGTGGCTTCAGCAACATCAACTTTACCTGTCGATGTGAAGAATACCGGTGTAACGACAAAGAAATCGCTCTCGATGCCGTTGCTATTGTTTTCGCTTTCTTCTCCAAATAACACGTATAGCTCTGACTTTTTAACCAATTACGCCAACATCAACATAGTAGATGCTTTGTCAAGGATAAAAGGAGTTGGAGAAGTTGTAATTTTTGGTGGAAGTAACTACGCGATGCGTATTTGGGTAAAACCCGATATCTTGGCAAAATACAAATTGACCATCCCAGATGTAATGAGCGCGATCAAAGATCAAAACTCTATCGCGCCAGGAGGTAAATTTGGAGCTCCGCCAGCAGAGGACGGGAATGAATTTACCTATAACGTCACCCTTAAAGATCGTTTGGTAGACATAAAAGATTTTGAAAACATTATTTTGAAATCCAACATTGGCAACCAACAAGTACGTTTAAAAGACGTGGCAACTGTTGCTCTAGGAACCGAAAGTTATGCTTCGAAAGGGGCATTAAACGGCAAACCTGCAGGTACTATTGGTATCAAACAAATGCCAGGATCCAATGCTTTGGAAGTTGCTGATGCTTGTAAAAAAGTAATGGCCGATTTGAGTAAAAAGTTTCCTCAAGATTTAAAATATGATGTTTCATTAGATACTACTTTAGCTATTACCGAGGGGATTAATGAAATCATGCATACACTTTTTGAAGCCATCATCTTGGTAATTGTAGTGGTGTTTTTGTTCTTGCAGAATTGGAGAGCTACCATCATCCCATTAATTACGGTACCCGTTTCGTTGGTTGCTGTTTTCATGTTGTTTCCTTTGTTAGGATTCTCTGTGAACGTGCTTTCACTTTTGGGATTGGTATTGGCGATTGGTATAGTGGTGGATGATGCGATTGTAGTGGTCGAGGCCGTAATGCATCATATTGAGCACGGATTATCACCACGAGAAGCGACAAACAAGGCGATGAAAGAAGTTTCTGGTCCTGTTATCGCTATTGCGATTGTTTTGACGGCAGTATTTATTCCAGTGGCAATGACACCAGGTATTACAGGTCGTTTGTATCAACAATTTGCGATTACTATTGCAATCTCGGTTATCTTCTCTGCAATCAGTGCGCTAACTTTAAGTCCAGCTTTGTGTTCAATTATGTTGAAACCCAACCAAGAGGCCAAAGGATGGTTAGGGAGATTCTTCAAAGGATTCAATCAAAAATTTGATGCCTTCACCAATCGATATACTGGATTCACTGCGTTCTTGATTAAAAAAATGATTCGTAGTTTTATCTTCATTGGTATCATCATAGTAGCTATCATTTTATTAGGAACTAAAATTCCTGGAGGATTCGTTCCAGAAGAAGATCAAGGGTATTTGTTTGTGAATGTGGAGTTGCCAGGAGCTTCTTCTTTACACAGAACCGATGCCGTTTGTAAAAAAATCGAAGGTATTCTGGGATCCATAGAGGGTGTTGAGTTCTATACCACGGTTTCTGGATATAGTTTGTTAAAAAACTCTATGGCGACCAACAATGGGTTTTTCTTCATTGCTTTAAAAGAATGGAAAAAGCGTGATAAGGATGTGTTCCAAATTATTCAAGAAATAAATGGTAAATTGGTTTATGCCGTACCAGAAGCCACTGCTTTTGCTTTTGGACCTCCACCTATCAGTGGTGTTGGTAACTCGGCAGGTTTCTCTTTGATGTTGCAAGATAGAGCTGGAAAATCGCCTCAGTATTTATTTGATAATGCACAACGCTTCATGGCCGAAGCCAGAAAACGCCCTGAAATTGGTAGTATTAGAACTACTTTCAATCCTTATGTGCCTCAAATTAGTTTGGATATTGATCGTGATAAAGTAACCGAATTGAATTTATCGCTTTCTGATGTGAATATGGCCATTGGAGCCAGTTTGGGAGGACAATACGTTAATGAGTTCAACAGGTTTGGTAGACAATATATTGTATTGATACAGGCGGCACCTAGTTTTACGTTGAATCCCGAAGACATCAATAAAATATTTGTTCGTAATCGTGATAATATCATGATTCCAATTTCAAGTATAGCAAAAATTAAAAAAGAAACGGGTCCTGAGTTTACCACTCGTTTTAACTTATACCGTGCTGCCGAAATTGGTGGATCTCCTGCGCCAGGCTATACGTCTTCGGAAGCTCGACAAGCACTTGAAGAAACTGCCCTCAAAACACTTCCTTCGGATATGGGTTACGAATGGTCGGCCATGAGTTATCAGGAGAAACAAGCCGAGGGTAAAGGAGCTATGGTGTTTATTATGGCGATTGTATTTGTTTTCCTCATTTTGGCGGCACAATACGAAAGTTGGAAGTTACCATTCAGTGTATTATTAGGAACACCTTTTGCGGTTTTTGGAGCCTTCTTAGGATTGTATTTGTGTAAATTATTCAGTCCAGATTATGTAAACAATGTCTTCGCTCAGATCGGTTTAGTAATGCTTATAGGTTTGGCAGCCAAAAATGCCATCCTTATTGTAGAGTTTGCCAAAGCCGAATACGAAAAAGGAGTTCCTCTTGTTGAAGCTTCTTTAAACGCTGCTAAATTGCGTTTGCGACCAATATTGATGACTGCTTTTGCTTTTATTTTAGGTGTTGTGCCTTTATTGACAGCCTCTGGAGCTGGAGCTCAAGCCCGAAAAGTAATGGGTATGACCGTGTTTAGCGGAATGTTAGTGGCTACAGTAATGGGTGTTTGTTTTATACCAGTCTTGTTCGTGTTTGTAGAAAGATTTGGTAAAAAGAAACATTTAGAAAACAGCGTTGAATCTACTAAATCTATTAGCCATGAGGAATAAATGTATTAAAGTGTTGCTACTGGTAATAGTTGCTTTTTTGCCAGTGAGTTGTTTGGTTGGACCTAAATATAAAGACCCAGAGTTTAAAGAAAATTCGGCTGTTAAGTATCGATTTTCTCCCAATTCTGATACCACCAAAACGATTTTGAATGTAAAATGGTTTGATATTTTTAATGATGAAGTGTTAAAAGGCTTAATAAACAAAGGCATCGAGAACAATTTTGATTTAAAAATAGCCATTTCTCGCCTAGAGCAAGCCAAAGCCAATTTAGGATTTACCAAAGCCAATATATTGCCATCCTTTCAATACAGCGCGGGTGCCAATACGGCTGAAAACTTCATTCAAAATTCATCACTAATTGGAAATATGTCTTGGGAGATTGATTTTTGGGGAAAACTTAGACACGAAAACAGAGCCGTTCAAAATGAATTATTGGCTACCGAAGAGGCAAGAAAGACGGTGATGGCAGGCATTGTTAGTGATATTGCTACTGCTTATTTTCAGTTGAGAGATTTAGACAATCAATTGGAGATTACGAAACAAACGCTCAAAACGCGTCAAGATTCCTATGTAATCATTACCGATCGTTTTAAAAGTGGGTATACTTCAGAGTTGGATAAAGTACAAATAGAACAGCAAGTGGCTATTGCCGAAGCTGCTATTCCAAATATCAAACGACAAATCACCGCTTTAGAAAACACGATTTCCATTTTGATTGGTCAAACACCTGGAGTTATTGAAAGAGGAAAAACCAATAAAGAGCAATTGATGGTAACTAATTTGCCATTATCTATTCCCTCTTCTTTGTTGCAAAATAGACCCGATGTAAAAAGAGCCGAATTGCAATACATAGCTGCTCACGAAAGAATTGGAGTAGCTCAAGCTATGCGTTTCCCATCATTTAACATCGCAGCGATTGCTGGATTTGCTACTCCTAAAATCGGCGATTTATTTAATGATGGCTCCTACAGAGATAATGCTTCTGTTGGAATAACGGGACCTATTTTTCAATTTGGGAAAAATAGAAGACGTGTTGAAATTAACCGTCAATTAGCTGAGCAATCTAAATTAAACTATCAAAAAACCTATTTAGTAGCTATTGCTGAGGTTGAAAATGCTATTCAAAACGCTACTACGTACAAAGAAGAATTTGAAGCAAGAAGCCGACAAGTTGCCGCAGCTAAGAAAAACTATGAACTTTCTTATGCGCGTTATTACAATGGATATGTTTCTTATTTAGAAGTATTGGATGTACAACGTTCTTTGTTCGATGCAGAAATTAGCTTGTCCCAATTGTCACAACGTCAATTAACCGCTATGGTGCAGTTATACAAAGCATTGGGTGGTGGATGGAATGAATAAAATGAAACATTTGAACATAAAAAAACATCCGTAACAACGGATGTTTTTTTATTTTTTTGAATTAGGATTAACAGTTTTCGTTAAACGCCTCTTTAAGGTTTTCAGCAATGGTTTCAGCTGGTCGCCCTTCAATATGGTGACGCTCTAAAACATGTACCAATTCGCCATTTTTGAACAAAGCCATAGAAGGCGATGATGGAGGAAACGGGAACATGTGTTGTCTAGCAGCATCTACGGCTTCTTTGTCAACACCAGCAAAAACAGTGATTAGTTGGTCAGGCTTTTTGGCACCAGATAAACTCATGATAGCTCCTGGACGTGCATTTCTTGCAGCACAACCACAAACGGAATTAATAACCACAAAAGTAGTTCCTTCTGAAGTTATAGCTTGATTAACAGCATCGGCATTATGTAAGTCTTGGAAACCTGCATCAGTTAATTCTGCTTGCATCGGTAATACCATATCTTGTGGATACATAGTTTTATTTTTTTAGTTAAAAATTGAATGCAAATTTACAAAGTTTGCGAAACAGTTATGGAAACAAATTATAAAGTTTTGTTATAGTTGTTTTTTATTAATTTATCGTCTGGCCATTAGTAACGCCTTCTGCGTCAGGATTGACAAAAACCAATTTTCCTTCGGCATTGGTAGTCATCAAAATCATACCTTGACTTTCTACCCCTCTAAGCGCTCTTGGAGCAAGATTAACCAAAACAGTTACTCTTTTGCCAATAATGTCTTCAGGTTTAAAACTTTCAGCTATTCCTGAAACGATGGTGCGAACATCGATTCCTGTGTCTACTTTTAATACCAATAACTTATTGGCTTTTGGCATTTTTTCGGCTTCCAAAATGGTTCCTACGCGAAGATCCATTTTGGCAAAATCTTCAAACTGAATCAACTCTTTCTGTGGTTCAGCTTTTTTATTTTCAGCACTATTAGCCGTTTTCGTAGCTTCTAGTTTGTCGATTTGTTTTTGAATGGCTTCATCTTCTATTTTAGAGAAAAGCAATTCGGCTTCTCCAATTTGGTGGCCTGCAGGTAATAAACTCCAGTCTTCAAAATCCAAATTCCAATTATTCGTTGATATCTTTAACATCGACAATAATTTTTTAGAAGTAAACGGTAAGAACGGCTCACAAAGCGAACTCAAAGCAGCTGCGATTTGCAAGGCTACATACATTTGAGTTTTGGTACGCTCTGGATCGGTTTTGATCATTTTCCAAGGCTCTTCGTCTGCCAAATACTTATTACCTAATCTGGCTACATTCATCATTTCACCCAAGGCTTCTCTAAATCGGTATCTTTCAATAGAACTCGAAATTACTGCTGGATAAGCTTTCAATTCTTCTAAAGTTTGCTCGTCTACTTCAGACAATTCATTTGGCGTTGGAACAATTCCGTTGTAATATTTATTGGTTAACACCACCACACGGTTGATGAAGTTTCCAAAAATAGCCACCAATTCGTTATTGTTTCTCGCTTGAAAATCTTTCCAAGTAAAGTCGTTGTCTTTGGTTTCTGGCGCATTCGATGTCAAGGCATAACGCAATACATCTTGCTGATTTGGGAATTCTTCCAGGTATTCGTGCAACCAAACGGCCCAGTTTTTTGAAGTCGATAATTTATTGCCTTCCAAATTAAGGAACTCGTTTGCGGGAACATTATCAGGCAAGATATAACTACCTTCCGCTTTCAACATTGCAGGGAATATCACACAGTGAAAAACAATATTGTCTTTTCCGATGAAATGCACCAACTTGGTGTCTTTGTCTTTCCAGTAGGGTTCCCAATCTTTCCCTTCTCTAGCGGCCCATTCTTTGGTCGAAGAGATGTAACCAATTGGCGCATCAAACCATACGTATAATTTTTTTCCTTCGGCACCTGCTACAGGAACGTCAATTCCCCAATCAAGGTCACGAGTAACGGCACGTGGTTCTAATCCGCCGTCAATCCAAGATTTTACTTGACCGTATACGTTAGGTTTCCAATCGTTTTTATGACCTTCCAAAATCCATTCTCTCAAAAACGCATCATAACGATCTAAAGGCAAGAACCAATGTTTGGTCGATTTCAAAATAGGTGTTTCTCCCGTAATGGTCGATTTTGGATTGATTAAGTCGGTAGCATTTAATGTAGAACCACATTTTTCGCATTGATCGCCATAGGCTTCTTCGTTACTACATTTTGGACAAGTTCCAGTAACAAAGCGGTCGGCTAAGAATTGATTGGCTTTGGCATCGTATAACTGTTCGGTAACTTCTTCAATAAAATCGCCGTTGTCATACAGTTTTTTGAAAAACTCAGAAGCTGTTTTGTGATGTATTTCTGCCGAAGTTCTAGAGTAGTTATCAAATGAAATTCCGAAATCAGCAAATGATTTTCTGATAATTCCATCGTATTTATCTATAACTTCTTGAGGTGTAATTCCTTCTTTTTTAGCTTTCATCGAAATGGCCACACCGTGTTCATCGCTACCACATACAAACAAAGTGTCTCTGTTTTGTAATCGTAAGTATCGAGAATAAATATCTGCGGGGACATATACTCCGGCTAAATGACCAATGTGTATTGGGCCGTTGGTATAGGGTAAAGCCGCTGTAATGGTGTATCTTTTGGCTCCATTTGAATCGACGGTGCCTGGTGTAGCATGCTGTGACATAGTTCTGTAAAATTTGTTGCAAAAATACGCTTTTTTTCAAAATAAACGGACAAGTTACACCTTGTCCGTTTTATGATATATAACTGTAAGTAATAGTGTTTCTATGGAGCAGGATCTGGAATTATCGCTTGCACGGCATCGATTTCTTGAAGGATTTCTTCTGATAGCGTTATCGAAATGGTATCGATATTTTCTTTTAATTGCTCTAAAGTGGTGGCTCCAATGATGCTACTGCTTACAAACGGTTGTTGTGCAATAAATGCTAAAGATAGTTGAGTTAACGTTAGCCCGTGTTTAATGGCAATTTCTTGATACAAACGTGTTGCTGCAGTAGCTTGTTCGCTGCTGTATCTTTTGTATTGCGGAAACAAATTGATTCTTGCATTTGGAAGGGCCTCGCCAGATAAATATTTACCAGATAAGACTCCAAAAGCCATAGGAGAATACGCTAATAAGCCTACATTTTCTCTGATACTTATTTCGGCATTGCCATTTTCATATAATCTGTTAAGCAAAGAATATGGATTTTGAACCGTGGCAATTCTTGGTAAATTATATTTCTTACTTTCTTCTAAAAAACGCATGATTCCCCAAGGCGTTTCGTTAGAAAGTCCAATATGTTTTATTTTGCCTTGTTTTACAAATTGTTGTAAGGTTTCTAAAACCTGATGTATGTTGTCTTCCCAACTATCGTTTTGTTGTTTAAAACCACGTTGTCCAAAATAATTGGTTTTTCTCTCAGGCCAATGCAATTGATACAAGTCGACATAGTCCGTTTGTAAACGAAGCAAGCTCTGGTCTAGGGCGTATTGAATACTAGCTGGAGAAAAGTCGACTTTATCTCTCATGTAAGTAAAATTGGGATTAGGACCTGCGATTTTGGTAGCCAAAACAATTTTGTCTCTATGACCAGTTTTTTTAAACCAGGTACCCAAAATGCGTTCGGTGTTGCCATAGGTTTCTTTGCTTGGTGGGATGGAATACATTTCGGCAGTATCGAAAAAGTTTACACCATTATCCAAAGCATAATCCATTTGTGCATGCCCTTCGGCTTCGGTGTTTTGCTGACCAAATGTCATGGTGCCGAGACAAATTTTGCTGATTTGAATATCGGTATTAGGGAGCGTGGTGTATTTCATAGCAATGTTTTTTTAAAATGGAATAAATCTAATTTGAGAAGACAAAGGTAAAAATTAGTTGAAGGTCTGTAATTCGACGTTTGTTAATTTTAACACAAAAGGTTCGCAAAACTGCGAACCTTTTTGTTAAAATCACTCTATCGATTTGAGTTTTAAAAATCGTTTAACATTTTAGAAATTTCATCTAATCTTGGGGTCAATATGATTTCGATTCTACGGTTTTTGGCTTTCCCTTCGGCAGTGGCGTTACTCATTAATGGGGCATATTCACTGCGTCCAGCGGCGGTTAAGTTTTGTGGGTTTACTTTTTTGTTTTCGCTTAGGATGGCCACAATAGCGGTGGCTCTTTTGGTGGATAGGTCCCAATTGTTGGCAATAGGTCCAGAGCCATTATATTCGTCGTTATCAGTATGACCTTCAATTAAAACGGCAATATCAGGATTGTCTCCCAAAATTTTGGCCACTTCTACCACTGCTTTTTTACCTTCTGCACCAACTGCCCAACTGCCGGAGTTGAACAATAATTTATTTTCCATAGACACGTAAACTTTGCCGTTTTTTTGTTCTACAGTCAAACCTTTACCTTCAAAACCATTTAAGGCTTTGGATAAAGTTTCTTTAAGTTTATTCATTGTTGCTTCTTTTGCAGCAATCAATTCTTCTAATTCTTGTAGTCTTTGAGTGTTTTTGCTAAGACGCTCTTTTTCGATGGCTAATGCTTTGCTTTTAGCATCTAATTCGGCCAATAAGGCTTGATTTTTTTTCAAATTAGTTTGTAGGGCCTCGGCGCTGTTTTTTTCTAAAGCTACATAGGCATCTTGTAGTACTTTGAATTTGTTCTGAGCGGCTGCATAATCGGCTTTGAGTTTTTCTAGTTCCGATTTGGTAGCATTAAGTTCGGTTGTAAGTTGATTTTTTTCTGTTTCTAATTGTGCTTTAGCGTTTTGTAGCATTCCATTTTCATCGGTCAAAGTAGCGTGTTCTTTTTGAAGATTTGCTAATTTGTTTTCTAGTTCGTTGTAGATTTTTTTGGACACGCAAGAACTAGCTAAAAGTAATACAGAAAGTCCAAGGAAGGTTTTTTTGATCATGGGGTTGTATTTAGACAATTTTTATTTTTTATGTTCTATGGTTGTTTGTTGTCCTTTGCCCTAGCCCTGATGGGAACGGCATCCTTGTTGGGCAATCCCGTCCCGAAGGTTCGGGGGCGGGAGGTCCTGCAAGATATAGTGGACAGCAGGATTAGCTCCTAAAATTATTCAAGTTCTACTAAAATAGGACAGTGATCAGAGTGCATAGCATCAGGAAGGATAACAGCCCTTTTGAGTTGTTTTTCTAGGGAGTCACTCACTAAGTTATAGTCGATACGCCAACCTTTGTTTTTACCACGTGCACCTGCACGGTAGCTCCACCACGAATATTGATGAGGTTCTTGATTGAAGTATCTGAAACTGTCTATAAATCCTGAATTGATGAATTTATCTAGCCATGCGCGTTCTTCGGGTAAAAAGCCCGAAACATTTTTGTTTCGCACGGGGTCATGGATATCAATAGGTTTATGGCAAATGTTGTAATCGCCACAAATAATCAAGTTTGGGATTTCCTTTTTTAGGGTATCGATGTAGTTTTGAAAATCGTCCATGTATTTGAATTTGTGATCCAAGCGTTCGATGTTGGTGCCTGAAGGTAAATACAAACTCATGATAGAACATTGGTCAAAATCGGCTCTAAGATTTCGTCCCTCGATATCCATGTGCTCAATCCCCGTTCCGTAGGTAACGGCATTGGGTTTGATTTTGGATAATATGGCTACTCCAGAGTATCCTTTTTTGTTGGCGGGGTAATAGTATTGAAATGGATAGCCTGCTTTTTCAATTTCCGACACTGGAATTTGATCCTCGGTAGCTTTGATTTCTTGAAGACAAATTACATCAGGATTAGCTTGTTGTAACCATTCTAAAAAACCTTTAGTGATAGCAGCACGAATTCCGTTGACGTTATAAGAAATTATTTTCATTTTTGTTATTGTGTTTAAAAACAGTTGACTTGATGGGCTTTGTAAAAAATTAAAAATTTATTGTTTTTTATTTAATAGTACAATTGTGATCTTGGGCTAAGTTTGTCACCATCCAAACGAAGTGTTTGTCTTCCTATGATGGTGTGGGATGCCATTATAAAGAGAATGAAAATAAGGGGGTTATCTTTATTTTTCCAAGTAAAAGCACTATTTTGAGCGATTCAAAAATAGTAAAAAACTAGAAGTTGTTACGTTTAAAGTCAAATAAATTGGGCTTATTTGTTATATTTGTAGCTTGTTTAAATAATAAAAAAAAATGGGTTTAGTTACCGCAAAAGAAGTTGCAAAGGCAATAAATACGGATAAGTACGGTGTTTTTGGTACTTTTTCAGGATGGTTGCTGATGAAAATTTTAAAAATATCTACGTTAAACAAAATCTATGATAGAAATAAGCATTTAAGTGAAGTAGAATTTCTAAATGCTATATTGGACGAATTTCAAATTAAGTTCGAAATTCCAAAAGAAGATTTTAAAAGATTACCTAAAGAAGGTCCTTATATCACTATTTCTAACCACCCTCTGGGCGGAATAGATGGCATTTTGCTGTTGAAATTAATGTTAGAAAAAGAGCCCAATTTTAAGATAATTGCCAATTTTTTATTGCATCGAATAGATCCTATGAAACCGTATATTATGCCGGTTAATCCATTCGAAAACCATAAAGATGCCAAATCTAGTGTTGTTGGAATAAAAGAGACTTTACGGCACTTAAAAGAAGGAAAACCGTTAGGGATTTTCCCCGCAGGTGAAGTGTCTACATACAAAGATGGTAAACTGATGGTGGATAAACCTTGGGAAGAAGGAGCGATGAAGGTTATTCGTAAAGCCCAAGTACCAGTGGTTCCTATTTATTTTCACGCCAAGAATAGTACACTGTTTTATGCGCTTTCTAAAATTAGTGACACCTTGAGAACGGCCAAATTGCCTTCGGAATTGTTAACACAAAAACGAAGAGTAATCAAAGTTCGAATTGGGAAACCCATTTCTGTAGCCGAACAAAATGAGTATGAAACCTTAGAAGAATACACGGATTTCTTGCGCAAGAAAACGTACATGTTAGCAAATCCTTTTGAGAAAGAAAATACATTTTTATCCAATAATCCTCTAAAAGGAAACAAGAGCCCTAAAAAAATCGTCAGGCCGGCAAGTACCGAATCTATGATTAGTGAGGTGGAAAATTTACGTGCAAAGGATCTTCGTTTGTTGCAAAGTAAAAATTATGAGGTCTTTTTTGCCAAAGCGAAAGACATCCCTACTATCCTTCATGAAATTGGAAGATTGCGAGAAATTACCTTTCGAGAGGTGGGAGAGGGAACAAATGAGTCTATTGATTTAGATAAATTTGATCATTATTATCGCCACTTGTTTTTATGGGATGATGAAACCAAACAAATCGCCGGAGCCTATCGAATGGGATTAGGAAGTGAAATTTATCCTAAATATGGCAAAGAGGGATTTTATACCAATGATTTGTTTCGATATGAACCCGAGTTAGACGATATGTTGCACAAGTCTATCGAAATGGGAAGGGCTTTCATTGTAAAAGAATATCAACAAAAACCCATGCCGCTATTTTTGTTATGGAGAGGTATCATTTTGACGACTCTGCATTATCCAGAACATAAATATTTATTAGGAGGAGTAAGTATTAGCAATCAATTTTCAGATTTTTCAAAGTCTTTGATGATTGAATTCATGAAATCGCATTATTATGATCCTTACATTGCTCAATATGTGCATCCTAAAAAGGAGTTTAAAGTGAGATTAAAAGATGCTGATAAGGATTTTGTATTTAATGAGACCGATGCCGACCTAAATAAATTTGACAAAATAATTGATGAATTAGAACCAGGTGTGTTGCGTTTGCCAGTTTTAATCAAAAAATACATCAAGCAAAATGCCAAATTAGTGGCCTTTAATGTCGATCCGTTGTTTAATAATGCTATTGATGGATTAATTTACATACGCATTGCAGACATCCCCGAGAGTACTATGAAACCAGTTATGGAAGAATATCAAGCGGAGTTGGAAAGGAAAATGCATGACAAAGAGGAATAAAAAAAAAGAGATCGGTACCGATCTCTTTTTTTATAGTATTTTTTTAATAGTTTTTCCTACATTTGAAGAAAACTAATTATGAAAAAAATACTGTTATTTTTAACCTTGATTCTAAGCCTAAATGGTTTAAGCCAAGAAAACGAAACCGTTTCGTTTAAAAAAAATGAATTAAAAGGGAACGCCTTGTTTTTGGTTTTAGGAGCATTTGAAGTAACCTATGAACAAATTCTGAATGATGATTCTGGTGTTGGGGTATCGCTTTTTTTTATTGCAAAAGAGGAGGATTTTGATACCACTTTTAGTTTGTCGCCTTATTATCGTGCTTATTTTGGTAAAAAACGAGCTTCTGGTTTTTTTGTAGAAGGATTTAGTTCGATTAGCACAGGAAAAAATGGAACTTATTCAGAATATGATCCTACTACGGATTCCTCTTATATAGTAGAAGGTGAAAAATACACGGATCTGGCACTCGGATTTGGAATTGGATCCAAATGGGTTCATAAAAAAGGATATATATTCGAAATCAATGCAGGGATAGGCCGAAATTTATTCAGTAACAATAGCCCTGAAATAGTTGGTCGCGGTGGAATTACTTTAGGGTATAGATTCTAAAAATAAAAGAAAAGGCTTCTCACAAATCGAGAAGCCTTTCTTTATATAATAAATATTTTACTACATCTTCATCAACCAATTTTTCATCGATACTTCATTTTCGATGATGGCTTTTAAATCGGCAATAGCTACACGGTCTTGTTTCATAGTGTCTCTATGACGAATGGTTACCGTTTGGTCTTCTGCCGTTTGATGGTCTACTGTGATACAGAAAGGTGTTCCTAAAGCATCTTGTCTTCTATAACGTCTTCCTACTGCATCTTTCTCATCGTAAGACACATTGAAATCCCAACGTAAATCTTCAATGATTTGCTTAGCAATTTCTGGTAAACCGTCTTTTTTCACTAAAGGTAAAATAGCCGCTTTAGTTGGTGCTAAAACCGCTGGTAATTTTAATACCGTTCTAGTTGAGCCATCTTCTAAAGTTTCTTCTTTTAGTGAAGTAGCAAAAACCGCCAAGAACATTCTGTCCAAACCAACTGAAGTTTCTACAACATAAGGCACATAATTTTGATTCAATTCGGCATCAAAATATTGTAATTTTCTACCTGAATATTGCTCATGTGCTTTTAAGTCGAAATCGGTTCTTGAGTGAATTCCTTCTAATTCTTTGAAACCAAATGGGAATTCAAATTCGATATCGGCAGCGGCATTGGCATAATGCGCTAATTTTTCGTGATCGTGAAAACGGTATTTTTCTTGGCCTAAACCAAGCGATAAATGCCATTTCAAACGAGTAGCTTTCCAGTGTTCGTACCATTGCATTTCTTCGCCTGGACGCACAAAAAATTGCATTTCCATTTGTTCAAATTCACGCATACGGAAAATGAATTGTCTGGCTACAATTTCGTTTCTGAACGCTTTTCCTGTTTGGGCAATTCCAAAAGGAACTTTCATTCTACCTGATTTTTGCACATTCAAGAAATTCACAAAAATTCCTTGAGCCGTTTCAGGACGTAAGTACAAGTCCATTGCCGTATCAGCTGAAGCTC
This sequence comes from Flavobacterium riviphilum, assembly GCF_055231795.1. Classification (NCBI taxonomy): domain Bacteria; kingdom Pseudomonadati; phylum Bacteroidota; class Flavobacteriia; order Flavobacteriales; family Flavobacteriaceae; genus Flavobacterium; species Flavobacterium riviphilum. The sequence continues at coordinate 439,644 of NZ_JBUYSY010000001.1, read as the reverse complement.
CTAATTTGGTACCAAACATCAAGTTGAACTGACGCACTTCGGTCCAATTGCGTGAACCTGATTCTGGACAAGCTATTTCTAATTCTTCGATCAAAGCTTTTACATCCTCTAAATCACCATTACCCAAAGAGCGCCCCATTCTTTCTAGAATTTCTCTTTCTTTGGCTAAATATTCTACTACTCTTGGATTGGTTGTAATAAATTCTTGCTCATTGAAAGCATCTCCAAAACGAACTTTTGCTTTTTCAATTTCTTTTTTTGCTTTGATGTTGAGTTTTTCAGCATAATCTTCAATCAAAACATCGGCACGGTATCTTCTTTTGGAATCTTTGTTGTCAATCAATGGATCGTTAAATGCGTCTACGTGACCTGAAGCCTTCCATGTGGTTGGATGCATCAAAATGGCAGCGTCGAGACCTACAATGTTCTCGTTCATTTGTACCATCGATTTCCACCAATATTCGCGTATGTTCTTTTTTAATTCAACACCGTTTTGTGCATAATCATATACTGCACTTAAACCATCGTATATTTCGCTAGACGGAAAAATAAACCCGTACTCTTTTGCGTGCGAAACTACATTCTTAAATATATCTTCTTGTTTTGCCATAGTGTTGCAAAAATATAAAAAGTGCTTTTAAAAAAAACAAAAATCAACAAGTTTGAATCATCATTTTACTTATTTTTAGCATTAAAACCTTGATTAGATGTTCAAAGCCTTATTTCAACTTTTTTTTCCTCCTGTTTGTTCGGGTTGTCATTCGATGTTGTGGACTAATGAAAAAGTAATATGCACGCAATGCCGACACAATTTGCCACAAACGCATCACCATTTGATGGTCGAAAATGAAGCCTATCAAAAGTTTTATGGTCGAATTCCGATAGAACACGCTTCGGCATTTTTGTATTTTCATAAAAAAGGAATCGTACAAGAATTGATTCATAATTTAAAATATCGCGGACAGCAAGAAATAGGCACCCAACTTGGTCATTGGTATGCCGAGGAGTTGCAGAAAAGTGGTGTGCTGGAAGCGGTAGATGTTATTGTGCCGGTTCCTATTCATAAAAAACGCCGACATAAAAGAGGGTACAATCAAGTAGATACTTTTGCTTTGGCTCTTTCGGAGGTACTGTCTATTCCGTTGCAAAAAAAATTATTAATTCGACAAAAGGATACCAAAACACAAGCTAAGAAAAATCTTTTGAATAGGATGGAAGGACTGAATTATGTTTTTGACATTCGTTTTTCATTAGCCGATCACGGCAAACATTTTTTGTTATTAGATGATGTGTTGACCACTGGCGCTACTCTTGAAGCTTGTTCTCGAGCCTTGTTACAAATACCCGATGCTAAAGTTAGCATTGTATGTATGGCTATGGCCCATTCTTAATTTTTTATGTTTTTGTCATTTTGCCTTTTCCATTCGGTCTCAATGTAAGTTTGTAAGCGAAAGAAACAGTTATGTATGGGTTTGTTTCAGTTTAATGTAATAGTGATTTTGTAACTTATTCATTAGTAGTAAATTGTGAAGAAAAATTACGAATTGATTAAATAATGACAAATATTTTTTTAGTATAAAGTTAATTGTCTAAATTTGAATTAATTTTTTTATCAATTTATAAATTACATTATCATGGCATTTGAATTACCAAAATTACCTTATGCATACGATGCATTAGAACCTCATATTGATGCAAGAACAATGGAAATTCACCATTCTAAACATCATAATGCCTATACAACGAACCTGAATGCAGCCATTGCTGGGACCGATATGGAAGGCAAAACTATCGAGAATATATTGATTAATTTAGATATGACTAATGCCGCTGTTCGAAATAATGGTGGTGGATTTTATAATCATAATTTGTTTTGGACGGTAATGTCTCCAAATGGAGGAGGACAACCAACAGGTGAATTATTGGATGCTATCGAAGCTTCTTTCGGTACATTTGAAGAATTCAAAGCTAAGTTTGCCAAAGCTGGTGCAACACAATTTGGTTCTGGATGGGCTTGGTTGTGCGTGCAAAAAGGCGGTAAATTAGAAGTTTGTGGTACACCAAATCAAGACAATCCATTAATGCCAGGTGTAGGTTGTGGAGGAACTCCAATCTTAGGAATGGACGTTTGGGAGCATGCTTACTACTTGCATTACCAAAACAGAAGACCAGATTATATTGAAGCTTTTTTCAATGTGATCAATTGGACGGAAGTTACAAGAAGATTCGTATCTGAAAAATAGTAATTAAATTACTCGATAAATATGAAGGCTGTCAAGATTTAGTTGGCAGCTTTTTTTTATTGTATTTTTAGAACCAACCTTTCTTATTTACTTGATAGGTAAAGTAAAACTCTTCATCAGTTTTGGTAAGGTAAATGATACCTTCAATAAATCCGATAAGACCTGCAAGGCCACAAGTCAAAATTCCAATTACTAATTGAATTATTCCTTCTTGCGTATACCCTAATACAAATTTGTGAACTCCTAATGTTCCAAATAACAGGGCTAGAACACCTGCAATAATTTTTTTGTTCTCGGGTTGCGCTTTTGGGTAAGGAGTATTCCAAGCTTCCTGTTTATTCGTTTCCATAGTTTATTTATTTTAGTTAAGAGTTAGTGTTAAAAACAAATAAAATGTTGCAAATCAGGAACTTATTTTCTATTTGTTATATAACGCTTTAATTTTATCCACGATCACTTGTGCAAGTTTTTGATGACTTTCAAAGGTCCAGCCAGCAATATGCGGTGTGAGCAACACTTTTTTGCTTTTTAGCAAATAGTCAAAAGCCTCGGGGGTGTTTTTGTCTTGGAATAAGGTTTCAAATGAAAGCTTTTCGTATTCTAAAACATCTAATCCTGCCCCTAATATTTTTCCAGATTCCAATGCTTTGACCAAATCAGCCGTTACGACATTTTTACCTCTAGAAGTATTAATCAACCAAAAAGGTTTAGCAAACGATGCGATAAAATCAGTATTCACCATTTTATCCGTTTCAGGCGTCCAAGGAATATGTAGACTCAGTACATCTGCTCTTTCTTGCAGTTCTTTCAAAGCAACTTGTTGGGCATTGGCATCGCCAACGTTGGGTAAAATGTCATGGCAAAGTACCTCGACGTCAAATCCGCGCAATTTTTTAGCGAATGCTTTACCCATGTTGCCATAGCCAATGATACCCACGGTTTTTCCGTCCAATTCATGTCCCCGATTGCTTTCTCTGTTCCAATGCCCGTTTCTAATTTCGTTATCGGCTTGATTCAAGTGATTAAAAAGAGATAGAATCATACCTAAAGCGTGTTCTCCCACGGCGTTTCTATTGCCTTCGGGCGCCGCAATAAGAGCAATTTTTTTGGAAGACGCATAGTCACAATCAATACTTTCCAATCCAGCCCCAACGCGAGCAATAAATTGTAATTGAGTGGCTTTATCGATGAATTTTTGGTCAATTTTAAATCGACTCCGAATCACAATTCCTTGATATTGAGCAATCTTTTGTTCAATTTCTTCTTTGGATGAGGTAAAATCGGCTTCGTTTTCAAATCCTGCGGCTTGTAATTGATTCCAGAGCAACGAATTATTGCTGTCGAGATGAAGAATTTTGATAGACATATAGCATTGTTTTGAAAGACAAAATTAATGAAAAAATCGCTGTAACGTGGATTACAAACCATTGGATGGACCGCGTACTTCTAGCAGCCTTTTTCTCGGTTGGCGATTGACCAAGTACAGGTATTTATAATAGATTAATATGTTAAATAAAAATTAAATCTATCGTTGTAATTAATTAAAAAACAGATAGTTACTGTTAAATTGATAAGTATTTCTTAAATTTGATAGAACTTCAAATAACAATCCTATGTCAAAAAAATTTTTGTACCTACTAGGTATACTCTTGGCCATGCTTCTGGGTACTTGGATGTATCCAAAAGAGTGTTGTGCTAGTGAAGAAGCGCAAGCAACCGATAGTAAAGTTTCTGATTCGGTAGCAGCTACCAACGCGTTTCAATTGCAGGGAAATGGTTTTGCATACAAAACCAATCAGAATTTAAAATTTCTTAAGAACGAAGCTATTTTATTGAATCCTGTGAGTGATTCGATAAATTTTGGCATTTCTAAGCTAAAAGATTTTTTAGGACAACAACCGAATCAGAAAGTTCAAATTACGGGCTATGCTACATCGGATGAGAAAAACACGACCAATTTTGAAAATCTTGGGCTAGCACGAGCCGAAAGCGTAAAAAACTACTTTGTTTCTATGGGTATTCCAAAAGAAAAATTCTCTACTGATGGCAAAATCATAGACACGTGGAGAATGAGTGCCGATACATTAATAGGACCTGCAGCATACACATTTTTGACTATTGACACTCCTGCAACAACAGAGCAATGGAGTGCGCTAAGAGATTCAATCAATGCCGATCCACTTGTTCTTTATTTTAATACAAACCAAAGGAATATTCAATTAACCGATCAAGAAAAAGCAAAAATTAGTGCCATACAGCGCTATCTAGAAAACGTTCCTGAGGCCAAAGTTTCGGTGGTAGGACATACAGATAATGTTGGAATTAAAAGACAAAATATGGTTTTAGGACAACAAAGAGCCGATTTTATAAAAAGCTATTTGATTGAAAATGGCATAAAAGAAACTCAAATTAATAGCTATTCAAAAGGCCAAACTGAACCAATTGCGGATAATGCAACGGCGGAAGGTAGAACCAAAAACAGACGAACCGTAATTACCATTAACTAAACATTAAAATATATTATTATGACTATACCTTGTTTTTTAATTCCTGCACTTGTTGGGTTGATAAGTGGAATTTTAGGCTATTTGTTAGGAAGAATATCAGGCAATAGGACTTTGGATGCGAATGCTGATTTACAGGCTGATTTGGATGCTTGTCAACATAAATCTTCAAAATTACAAGCAAAGATTAGCGAACTAGAAGAAGGACTCAAAAATATGCGTGCGAAAACTTCAAACACACAAAATTTTGCTAGTACACCGGCTTCAATTCCATTTGATGCGAACTTCGCTTTTGGTGTTTTTGGTAAAAAAATAATAGAAAATGATTTGAAAATAGTGGAAGGGATAGGGCCTAAGATAGAGGAATTGTTTCATCAAGCGGATATCAAAACATGGAAAGCATTAGGAGAAACTAGTGTTGAAAAATGTCAAAGTATTCTAGATGCAGCAGGCGAACGATTTGTAGTACATTCACCAACTACATGGCCTAAACAAGCCGAAATGGCCTATTTAGGAAAATGGCAAGAATTAAAGGATTGGCAAGTAAGCTTAAAAGGAGGAAAATAGTTTAAAAAATTTCTATTTTTTGGTCTTTAAATGGACAAGGGGATATTACTGCCTCTTGTCCTTTTTTATAAGTACTAGTGTGTAGATATTCTAAAAATTTTGTTAAAACAGTTAATGAAAAATAAGGGTATTGTGCCAAAACTTGAGTTATTTTAAAATTTCGTAAATTTGCCCAAAATGAGTCAACAACCATTTAATTACACTAAATGAGATTAACAAAAACATTCAAAGCTTTTTTTGAAAGTGAAAAAGCTGGTGGTTTATTACTATTATTTGCCACTGTACTTTCGTTATTTTTAGCTAATTCTTCATATCAAATCGACTATATTTCTTTTTGGAAAACTCCTATAGGACATCACACCATAACTGATTGGATCAATGATGGATTAATGGCCATCTTTTTTTTGATGATTGGTTTGGAGTTAGAACGCGAAATTTATGATGGTGAGTTAGCCGATGTTAAAAATGCAGCCTTGCCAATATTTGGAGCTTTAGGTGGAATGATTGTACCTGCGGGTATTTTTTTGGCCCTTAATTATGGAACAATTACACAAAATGGAGCTGGTATCCCCATGGCTACTGATATTGCATTTGCCATTGGTATTTTATCACTTTTGGGCAAAAGAGTACCGGCTTCTTTAAAAATATTTTTGACGGCTTTGGCGGTTATTGATGACTTAGGTGCCATATTAGTAATTGCCATTTTTTATACCGATTCGTTACACTTCATGAATTTGTTGTATGCGTTGGCAATATGGGGATTCTTGTTCATATTGAACCGAAAAAAAGTTCATAATTTAATTCCATACTTATTAGGAGGTGTTGGGATGTGGTATTTTATGCTCAATTCTGGGATTCATGCTACAATAACAGGAGTGATATTGGCATTTGTCATCCCTTTTGGGGATGGTAGCCCGCAAACTTCATCTTATCGTTTGCAGCACTTTTTACACAAACCAGTGGCGTTTATCATTTTGCCTTTGTTTGCCATAGCCAATACGGGCATTCCAATTACTGGCGATTGGCATGAGGGATTATCTCATGCTAACTCAATAGGAATTATTTCAGGTTTGGTTATTGGAAAACCATTAGGGATATGGTTGTTTTCCTTTCTGGCGGTTACTTTTGGTATCTGTACGTTACCGAAAGAGTTGCGTTGGAGAGATATTTTGGGAGCGGGTATGTTAGGTGGTATTGGATTTACCATGTCCATTTTCATTACGCTTTTGGCCTTTAAAAATGATGGTGAAGAGGTCATCAATTATTCTAAAATTGCCATTTTAATTGCATCGTTTATGGCGGGAACACTTGGATTTATTTGGCTGAAGATTAATTTTAAGTTGAAACAAATTAAAAAATAGTTTAGTGTTGTTAGTAATTTTAAAAATAGTTAAATTCCCACTTTAATTATTTAAATAAAATTATATGACATTGATAAACAGGTTCTTCTTTGTGATTTGTTTTCTGTTGTTTTTAGCTTGTAAAAAGGCGGAAAACTTTTCGGAAGATATGAGTATAAAAGCTATTGAACTTCCAGCAAAAGTTGACAAAGTAAAATTTGTTAAACCAGAAGAATCAAATGCTCAAGCAAGTGGGGTTAATAAACAAGTAGCTGTTGAGCAAAAAATCATTAAAACAGGTTCTGTTCGTTTCGAGACCAATGATTTAGAGAAAACATATGAACAAGTAATTCTTTCAGTAAAAAAATACAAAGGTATCATACAAAATGATAACGAGTCAAAAGATTATGGTTCATTAACTAAGCGAATGACTGTTCGTGTGCCTAGTCAAAGCTTTGATTTGTTTTTGAATGAAATGTCTAAAGGAGTTAGTTTTTTTGATTCCAAAGAAGTTTCTGCAGAAGATGTAACAGAGCAGTATATTGATATTGAAGCTCGACTGACCACCAAAAAAAAACTTGAAAGTCGTTATCTTGATTTGTTAGCAAAGGCGACAAAAATTTCTGAGATCTTAGAAATAGAAAAACAACTTTCTATTATTCGTGAAGAGATAGAATCGAAACAAGGGCAATTGTTGTATTTACAAAATCAGATTTCGATGAGTACACTTAGTATTGAATTTTACAAAAGTGTTGTCGAAAATGATGGGGCTACTATTTCTTATGGTTCTAAAATTTGGAATGGAATCATATCTGGTTTCAATTCATTTTCTGATTTCTTGATTAGTTTAATTAGCGTTTGGCCTTTCCTTATTGTGCTGATAACGGCTATATATTGGACTAGAAAATGGTTAAAAAGAAGAGCATATAACAAGAATAATTTTTAGTTTTTACGCTGTTTTTTCCTGCGTGAGGGATAGGAGCTAGCTACCGAAGTAGCGCGGATAGCCCGACAGCCTAAAGCAAAGGGGCCGACTCAAGACTAGCATGAGTTGGCCCCTTTGCGTTAGGGTGGCACGCCCAAATAATTTATCCTTTGATTTGTTTTAAGGACGTTTTGATGCCTCGAATGAGTGAGGAACTAAAACCGTGCATTTCCATTTCGTTGAGTCCGGCGATGGTACAGCCTTGCGGTGTAGTTACGCGGTCGATTAATTGTTCGGGATGGCCTTTTTCTTCAAGGAGCATTTCGGCGGCACCTTTTACGGTTTGTGCTGAAATAGCCAAAGCCGTTTGCCAATCGAATCCAATTTCGATGCCCGCTTGCATAGACGCTCGGATGTAACGCAGGGCAAAAGCCGTTCCGCTGGCGGCCAAAACGGTAGCTGCATCCATTAATTTTTCGTCGATAATTGGGGCTGTTCCTAAGTCTTGAAACAATTGAACTACGGGTTGAGCGGCTTCTTTGTTTTTTTCGTTAAAAGCGATACAAGTGGCTGATGCTCCAAATTGGGCTGCGATATTGGGCATAATTCGGATGGCGCTGTGAGAAGGGCCTATTTTGTTTTGTAAATTTTCGATTGATAAACCACTAACGGCTGAGGCAATGGTTTTGTTCGTAATTACTGGAAGGATTTCGGTCAATACTGTATCTACTTGATAAGGTTTGATGGTTAAGATAATCAAGTCGGCTTCCTGAATAGCTAAGGTATTGTCTGTAGTTACTGTTATTCCGAGTTCTTGTAAATATAAAATGCTAGCCGTGTTACGTCGTGTGATGGTGATTTGATGTCCTTGTGAAAACTTGGCTAAACCTAAGGCAATAGAAACGCCAAGGTTTCCGCCTCCAATAATGTGTACTTTCATGGTTGGTATTTTGGTTGGTTAATAAGGGTTAATAGTGGGTGCTGGGTTAAAATCCTAAGACTAATTTGGCAATGGAAAAATAGATTAAAATACCGCAAATATCATTGCTAGTGGTGATGAATGGGCCGGTGGCTAAGGCAGGGTCAATGCCAAATTTATCCAACAATAACGGAATAAAAGTGCCAATAAGCGAGGCAATGATAATTACAGAGACTAAAGCAATGGTGACAATTACTCCAATGACGACCTCGACATTGAGAAATAAATGACTGCCAATGAATAAGATGCTGGCCAATATCAAACCGTTCAAAAGACTTAAGGATATTTCTTTGAGCAATCGGCTAAAAAGAGAACCACTTAGGGTATTATTAGCCAAACCTTGTACAATAATTGCGGAAGATTGCACGCCAACATTTCCAGCCATCGCAGCAATTAACGGGGTGAAGAAAAAGAGTTTTCCGTGTTCGGCCATCGCGCCTTCAAACAATCCAAGGACACGAACAGTGATAAAACCACCCAATAGAGCTAGTACCAACCAAGGTAATCGCGCTTTGGTCAAATCCATGATGCTGTCATCGGCTTCAACGTCTTGCGAGATACCGGCAGCTAATTGGTAATCTTTGTCGGCCTCGTCCTTGATTACGTCTACGATATCATCGATGGTGATGCGTCCTACTAATCGCCCTAATTCATCGACTACCGGAATGGCCTCTAAGTCGTATTTTTGCATGATACGGGCTACTTCTACATCTTCGGTATCTACGTTAACAAAGTTGAGTTTGCGAATATATACATCGCTTATGGGCATTCGTGTTGAGGTAGTAAGGAGGTCTTTGAGCGACAAACGTCCTTTCAAACGCCCTTCATCATCCACCACATAGATGGAATGCACTCTGGAAATATTTTCGGCTTGGATACGCATTTGCTTAACACAAGTAAGTACGTTCCAGTTTTCGTTAACTTTTACTAACTCTTTGTGCATGATACCACCGGCGGTATCTTCGTCGTAGCGCAACAATTCGACGATGTCTTTGGCGTGCTCAACGTCTTGTAATTCTGAGATTACCTCGGCTTTGATATCTTGAGATAATTCGGCAATAATATCGGCCGCATCATTGGTTTCTAATTCATCAAGCTCTTCAGCGATTTCTTTAGGGGAAAGACGGCTCAAGATATTTTCTCTCAGGTCGTCTTCTAATTCAAGAAGGATTTCGGCGGTTTTTTCGCTATCAAGAACCTTGAAAATATAAGTAGCTTCTTCAAAATCAAGCTCATCAAGAACTTCTGCAATATCGGCATGGTGCATGTCATTCAGAAGCAATTCTAGTTTTTTGTCGTTCTTGCTCTGAATGAGTTGCTCTAACTCTGCTATAAGTTCTTTGCTGATTTTAAACTCCATCGGCTTCTATTTTTTGGGTCAAGGCAATAAATTCTTCAACGCTTAATTGCTCAGGACGAATGTCAAAAATGGGATCTTCTCTTAAATTATCGGACAAATTTAAGGTTTTTAAACTGTTGCGCAAGGTTTTTCTACGTTGTTGAAAGGCCGTTTTCACCACGGTAAACAAGAGTTTTTCGTTGCACGGAAGGGTATAATTTTCTTTGCGACGCATGCGCATCACCCCTGATTTTACTTTTGGAGGAGGGTTGAATACATTTTCATCTACCGTAAACAAATACTCGGTATCATAGAAAGCCTGGGCCAAAACCGAGAGTATGCCATAGGTTTTACTTCCTTTTTTCTCGCAAATGCGTTCGGCAACTTCTTTTTGAAACATACCTGAGAATTCGGGGATTTGATCCCGAAATTCAAGTACTCTAAATACAATTTGAGTAGAAATGTTGTAAGGAAAATTTCCAATTATGGCAAATTGTTTGCCTTCGAAAACACTATTGATGTTGTATTTAAGGAAATCTTCTGAAATAATTTTATCTTTTAGTTTTGGGTAATTCGCATCCAAATATGCTACAGACTCTGTATCGATTTCTATAACGTAGGTGTTGATAGGTTTTTCTAACAAATATTTGGTCAACACCCCCATACCAGGACCAATTTCTAGGACTTCGTTGTAGCCTTCTAGGCTTAAGGTATCGGCAATGGCTTTGGCAATGCTTTCGTCTTTCAAAAAGTGTTGTCCGAGATGTTTTTTGGCTTTTACTTTTTCCATAATTATTTTTTTAACCGCAAAGGCAAGAAGGCGTTAGGGTGTTTGTACGTACTAAAATTCTTTTTTTATGACTTGTGTTAACGAATTGAAATCCCCAGAAACATCGGGGCTACAACATCATTTGTTCCTAAGGAACTTTTTATTTAATGTTCCGAAATCACTTCTAATTCGGTTCTAAATGCTAGCATTTTATCGCCGAATAGTTTGAGCCCTTCTTCTCGCAAAGCGGGCGCGTCTTCTTGGTAATATTTTTGCAAGGTTGCTCTACTATCAGTGGTGTATTGCACCGAATAGGTTACTCCTCCCATCTCTTCTTCGACCAAAACGCGAACCAATCTAGCATTCGAAAATTTGCCGGTGGCCAACATTTCTGGAATATGCTTGTGCTGCATCCAAATCATCCATTTGTCGTGTACACTTTCGTGTATATTGATCGTTACATTGTATATTATCATGATAAGCCCCCTAACCCCCGAAGGGGAATCCTACTAGGGGAAAGTAGGGTTAAAATTTCACTCTTTTTTATTCTTTATTATTCAATTTAGTTCAAACTCTTATGGTTTCGCTTACTCCCCTTTTGGGGGTGGGGGGCTTTTAGGGCGCTAATATATCGCCTCGTAATTGTCTGAATTTTTTCCTTGCTTCAACAAAGTAAATACTGTCTTGATGGTTAAAAATCATTTTTTCATAAAGCGGTTTTGCTTTTTCGGGGTCGTTTAGGTATTTCACATACAGTTCTGCCGCAAAAAACAAGGCCTCGTCTATATAAATGCCATCACTATGTTGGGTAATAATTGCTTGATATTGCTGTATGGCTTGAGTATAATTGCCTGTTGTCTCATATAGTTTACCCAATCGTAAAAGGGTTACCGCTTCAATTTCTTGTCCCTTGAACTGCTGAAGCATTTTTTGGAAATGTGCAATAGCCTCATCGTTGCGTTTTTGGTACATCAAGTAGTCTCCTTTGGCAAATTGCTTCAAAGCGGTCTGAGTAGAATCGGCAACGGTATTGTCATTAATCAATAAAAAATATTCTAAAGCATCATTGGCAATCAATTGTGTATTGGCAGATTTTAAGGTTTTAAATTGCTTGAGTGCCCATTCAAAATCGGTTTTGAAATAACTGGTTTTGGCTGCTTTAAAACTGGCTTCATGCGCCAAAACGTCATTTTTTAAATCCAATTCAATTTGAGAGTAATAGAGCAGGGCTTGGTTGTATTTTTCTTCAAATAAGAAAATATCGGCCAATTCCATTTTGGCTTCTGCTTTTTGAAGCTCATTGATGGGAAGCTGCATAGCTTGATCAATAATTGCCCTAGCTTCTGTAGGCTTTTTGAGGTAAAAAGCGGTAAAATGGGCTTGAATCAATTGTAATTTTAAAGTGAATGGATTGATTTCAAATTGTTGTAATAGGTTGTGTAACTTCGTTGCTATGTTTGGGTAATCTGCGGGTTGGGCTTTGGCCAATTGCATTTCGATCAAATAGGTATTGGCTTTAATTTGGAGGTCTAAGTCCATAGTGTTTTCTAAAACGTAAGTCAGTATTTCTGTTGCTGACTCGGTTTGATTCTCTTCAATAGCCATCTGACCAAGATTCACAATATCATTTAACGATTCCGGTTGGCGTTTGTAAATGGCCTTTTCTTGAATAAAGGCTTTGCCAAACTCTTTTTGTTGTACATAAAACCAACTTAAATATTGATTCCAGAAAATATCTTGATTTTTCTGGGTACGTAAAATCAAAGCTTTTTTTAAAGCTTCGGCAAAGGTAAGATCGGCTTCGTCAGACATATAACGAGACAACTGATGCTGAATCAAATTGGAGTTTTGAGGGTTGATGAAGGCCTCGTCTAAAAACGTTGTTATCATCAAATCGGTTTTGCCTAGTTGACCATAGAGTAGAGCCAATTGATAATTGAAATTAAAAGTAGGCTCCATTTGTGCCGCTAATTGATAAGCTTTTACTGCGTAGTCTAAGAGTACTTTTTTTTCAAAGGAATTGGCAACACCATATACTTCATTGGGATTTGATGAAATGCTTTCGAGTGCTTGATCGTAATAATTTTTGGCTTTCGAATCGTTTTTTTGCAATTGATGATTGTATCCCAAATCGACCAATAAGAAACTTTGTTTGTATTTAGAATACCGTGTTTGTATGGTTTTTTCAGCCAAATCGTATTGTTGTAATTGCTGATAACAGTCTACGGCTCTTTGAAAAAATTGTGAGTTTTGCGGGCTACTTTTTAGCAACTCTTCATACCCTAATTTGGCCTTTTCAAAATCTCCTTTTTCATAATAATATTGGGCCAATTGCTCGTTTTGAGAAAAACAAATCCATGAAAAAAACAGTGCGATATGTAGAAAGAGTTTTTTCATGGGTTACAAAATTATTTAACCATATAAGGCATGTAAGAACATTTGAGAATCAAGTTGGTACTAAAACTTAGCTTTTTTGTTAAAAATTAAATCATTGAAATCAGCCAACTGAAATGACCTTAGATGCCTTATAGGGTAATTTATTTTAGTCAATTATATCAAAACCACAATACGGACGTAACACTTCTGGAATTACGATTCCGTCTGGAGTTTGGTAGTTTTCTAATATTCCGGCCAACACTCTTGGTAATGCCAAAGAACTTCCGTTCAAGGTATGCGCCAATTGATTTTTTCCGTCTTTGTCTTTGAAACGTAATTTCAAACGGTTGGCTTGGAAAGTTTCAAAATTGGATACGGATGAAATCTCTAACCAACGGTCTTGTGCAGTTGAAAACACTTCAAAATCATAGGTCAATGCCGAAGTGAATCCCATATCTCCTCCGCATAAACGCAAAATTCTATATGGTAACTTTAATTCTTGTAATATTGATTTCACATGTTCTACCATACCATCCAAAGCTTCGTATGATTTTTCTGGATGTTCGATACGTACAATTTCTACTTTATCAAATTGGTGCAAACGGTTCAATCCACGTACGTGTGCCCCATAAGAACCTGCTTCACGACGGAAACAAGGGGTGTACGCCGTGCATAAAATTGGCAATTCGTTTTCGCTTACAATAACATCTCTAAACAAGTTGGTTACTGGCACTTCAGCAGTTGGAATTAAGTATAAATCATCAACCGTTGCGTGATACATTTGGCCTTCTTTATCCGGCAATTGTCCAGTTCCGTATCCTGAAGCTTCGTTTACCAAATGAGGTACTTGCATCTCTTTGTAACCAGCAGCTGTGTTTTTATCTAAGAAGTAATTGATCAAAGCACGTTGTAAACGAGCTCCTTTTCCTTTATAAACCGGGAATCCCGCACCGGTGATTTTTACCCCCAATTCAAAATCGATAATGTCATATTTTTTAACCAATTCCCAATGCGGTAGGGCTCCTTCAAATAAGGCCGGAATATCACCTTCTTGAAATACATTAAGATTATCATCAGCTGATTTCCCGTTTGGAACAATATCAGCAGGAAGATTGGGTAAGGTATATAGTTTTTGAGTGAGTTCTTCGGCAAATGCATCGGCTTTTTCAGCAAGTTCTTTGCTTTTCTCTTTCAAAACGGCGGTTTTTTCTTTTAGCGAAGTGGCTTGTTCTTTTTGTCCACTTTTCATGAGTTCGCCTATTTCTTTGGACAATTTATTAGATTCGGACAAGGTGTTGTCTAGCGCTACTTGAGTAGCTCTGCGTTGTTCGTCCAATTGTACCACTTCATTTACAAGGCTTGTAGCATCGATGTTTCTTTTGGCTAAAGCGTTGATTACTTTTTCTTGATTTTCTCTAATAAATGCGATTTGTAACATAGTTTCGTTTTTAACTCGTGTATTTAATGCAATTTGCGTCCACAAATTTAAGCAAAAGTTAGGGAAGTACTAGACAAAGTTTTGGGAAAAGGTTTCCCGATTTTGAATCAAAAAAAACCTTCTTCGATTTATCTGCAAAGAAGGTTTACTTTTTTCAAAATTGACAGGGATTAATTTTTAATCTTCTGTTCTAAAATCACTTCTTTTTGAGGTGGGATTCGTTTTTTCAGGAACAAGATTTGTCCCAAATGACTGGATTGGTGCTCCATTACATGAAACCAGCAGAAATGATTGGTTACTTCTTCTTTCATCACTTGTTGATTAAACCAAGCATCATCTCTTTTCTTTAGTTCTTCAATGGTTTTATTCCGTACCTCATTATAGATGTTTAAATAGTATTGAATTTCATGTCCTTTCCATTCATCTCGTCCCCCTTTGTCGAGTTCTAGAGCAGTGCCCCATTTTGCTTGCTCTTCGGGAGTAAAATCTCTATTCTCGAATGTTAGTACTTGATAATATTTTTCGGCAGCAGCCAAATGCATAATTAGTGAACCGATTCTATTGGCTTTTTCGTCATGCAAATAGTCAATTTCGTATAGACTCATGTTTTTCACTGTACGCTCTACCCTATCTTTTAAATCTTCAAGCATCGAAATCATTGCTCCAATTTGAGGTGAAGCGCCTTCAATATTTCCTATTTTACCAGTTTCTTTAACTACAATTCCTGTACCTTCCAGCAGTAAACTTGTATTGCCAGCAACAGCACTTTTATCTAGTTTAACACTATATTCTTTGACTTTTGTAATCTTACCTTTTCGAGTGCCAAATTCCCATTTTTGAATTTCTCCATTTTTAAGAGGCAATTCAAAACTAGCATTCATTATAGCATAGGGCTCTAATACGCCTTTAGCATTTTCTATGAAAAGTTCGAATTTGTCAAAATAGAATTTACCGTTGTACGAACACAAGCCTCCAAAATTCAACGCTTTTGAATTCTCGTCAATGGTTCCTTCTATCGTGCAAGATTGCCAACTATTAGATTTGATAGGTCTATCTCCCATATTATCAAAGAACCCCAATTCGTCATTTTTGTTATCAACTCTTGACCAAATTCCAGCCCAAGCTTTCGGTTCGCTACTTTCGACTTTTACAGATGCGACTACTTTGAATTTCTTTTTTACTTTGTTTTGAATATCAATGGTCTGACGGAATGCCACCCAATCATTAGAGATAGCGTTTTGAGCATATATAAAACCGACAATAAAACAAAAGACTAGGGTTGTTAATTTTTTCATTCCTCTAAATTTATTATATAAAACTGAAAATCAATAGATTGCTGTTTTGTTTTGTTTAAATCCTAAATTTAAAACTATTTTCAATAACTCCAAATTTGTATGTATAAACAAGTAGAAATTTTGGTTAAAATGCACTTTTAGTTCAATTTTGCCTAATGTAAACTTTAAAGGATATCATGTCTTTTTTTGACAAACTTAAACCACTAGTAGTAAATGTGTTATCGTTTGCCAAAAGTCAAAACAATAAATATGTTAAGAAAATAGCTTGACTTAGTCTATTTTTGTCCCAAACTTTTTAAACCATTACAATGAAAAAAAATTTTTTTTTAGCCTTTTTATGTCTATCAGCAGTTAGTGTTTTTGGTCAAGCGCCCTTAGAGAAAGGTGGCTTGCAATTGAATGCAGGATTAGGAACTTCGGGTTGGGGAACCCCTGTTTATGTGGGTCTTGATTATGGTCTTGGTAATAACTTTACATTGGGTGGTGAATTGTCTTATCGTAACGATGATGAGCGTTTTGACGGGAATGATTATGATTATTCGGTAACAGGAATTGGCGCTAATGTGAATTATCATTTTAATGAAATTCTAGGAATTGCTAGAGAGTGGGATTTTTATGCAGGTTTAGGATTAAACTATTACACTTGGAATTACAAAAATGGTAAATATTATGGTAGCCAAGATTCTGATATAGATTTAGGAGCGCAAATTGGAGGAAGATATTTCTTCAATAATAATTTTGGTATTAATATCGAAGCTGGTGGTGGAAATACCGTTAGTGGAATGAAAATTGGCATTACTTATAAATTTTAGTATGTAACTATTCAAAACAGAAAAGCCGTTTGATATGTCAAACGGCTTTTATTTTTTAGGATACTAAGTATTATTGTCTTTTTATTTCATGACCTAAATAAGCTTCAAGTTTGGTAAACATTTCTTCTACAGAAAGCACCTCACAATCAGGATGTGATTTTAGAAAGTTTGCGTTTAAGGTTACGAGATTTTCATCGATTTCGAAAAACGTATCATCAATAAGCAAATCGCGAATAGGGTTTACACCTTCAATTTTGTTTTTTAGAAACTTCTGTAGTTTGACACTGCTCATCAATTGTACTTTTTTGGATAGTTTTTGAAACAATTCCAAATGTTTTTCAGCCCCAATTAAGGATAAGCCTTCTTCAATGCATTCGTTCAATTCTTTATTCCATCCCGAATGATGTACGAATTGCGCAAAATTACCTGTCAAATATTGAGTGTAATAATAATCCAAGTAGTAACTGGTAATGGCATCTTCATGAATGTATTCGTCATCAATTCCTTCTTCTCGCATCAAATTGATAACCGATATATTAGAGTGAATACAATCTTGTAGATTTTCACTATTGAAAGCTGTATTTGAAATCAATATTTTTCCGAATTCCATAGGGTATGTGTTTTGTAAATTGCGTTAGGTCAAACCCAATTTTTGGATTTGATGAAAAGGTTTTAATTAAATAGATCGTCGATATTGAGTGAATCTATTGGAATTTGAGTACTATCTGGAGCTTTTAATTTTAGTAAAGATTTGGCTGGGCCTGATAATAACAATACTTTGGATTTATATATAGAGTCTTCAGGGTTCAAAAGGCCTCTTTTGTTCATTAAATTGGTAAGATAAGAATGTTGTTTTAAAGCAAAAGTTTTGAGTAATCCTTGATCATCAAATTGATACATGAATTTTTTTGGACTTGGGATGATTCGAGCCAAAAATAAACTTTCCACCAAATCTAATTCGGCGGGTGTTTTTTGAAAATAAAAACGACTTGCTTCGCCAATACCGTACACATCGGGTCCCCATTCGATGATGTTGAAATACACTTCGAGCATTCTCTCTTTGCTAACAATGCGATTGTTTTCTAAAATGTACACCAACAAAATTTCTTCTAATTTTCGTGATAAGGTTTTTTCACGGGTTAAAAACGCATTTTTTACCAATTGCATACTAATAGTACTAGCACCTCTGGCAAATTTCTTGGTGCGAATATTTTTAATGATTGATTGTTTAAACGCCTCATTGATAAAACCTCGGTGTGAGAAAAAGGATGGGTCTTCGGTTGTCAATACGCTATTTTTCAAATAAGGCGAAATTTGATCCAATGGGGTATAATCAGGATTTTCGGCACCCACCAATATAGGACGTTGTAGTACATTTTTAATAATGGCTCGGTACACAAATTCGCCGTTGAGTTTGGTCAAATTCGCTTTGCCGTATTTAGTAATTTGGAAATTTTCTTTATTGAGTTTTGTATTGAATACCAATTGGTTGGGTTTGTTTTTGTTGAATTTAAAATCCAATGTAAAATCAAATTTCCCTTTAGCCTCCATTCCTTTGAAATTAGTAAAAAGACCTTCGGGTAACGATACAATAAAGTCCTGAGCTTTCATTTTTGGAATGGATAACTGCATTTTGTATATCGTATCCGATTCCGTTTCGTAGGCTAAGTAAGGATGCAGTTTGATTTTGTTCAATTGGAGCGTTGAGCTCTTATCAATTGAGATAAAATCGGCTCCCAATAGAAATCGGTAATCAAATCTAGCATTTTCAATCACTACATCTTTATTAGCAATTTTAGGATGATTTACGTTTAAATTGGTTATAGTTGCAAAACCATCTAAATGGAGCTCACCCATAGATTTGTCTATGTTTTGTACATTGATTCGAATAGAGTCGAAACTTGATTTTAGGTTATATCTTTCGTCTACATATGGCAAACGGATCGCGCCAGTATCTTTGTTAAAAATTCTGAAATCGGTAGTTTTTTGCCTTGGATTTGCTATACCTTTTATCAATAGATTTTGATTAAACGTTCCTGTTTTAACCTCAATAGCGGCGTTGAGTTGTTGCTGGTTTAGGGAAAGCTTATCAAAATTTAGCGTTGTTTTTTTGCCATTGTCATCAATTTTAAGCGCAATTTTATCAACCTTCATGGTTGTAGGTACTAAATTGAGCAAACGATTAATCATTCGATAGGTTGTAGCTGCATAATCGGTTTTACGGTCTGAATTTTCAAGATTAATTTCTTCTTCCTTTTTTAAAAAGGCGTCAAAATTTCTTTTCTTTCCTTTTTTGGTGAGTTGAAGATAGCCATCTTGAATCTCTAATGATTCCAATTGAATGTTTCCTATAAATAAATTAAAAAAACTAATGTGGGTTTTTAATTTTTTGATTTTTAGAAGGGTATCCGCATCTTTTGGAGCTAGGATTACTTGATCTAATTCTACACCATTTAATCCGTCAAAAGCAGCTTTTTTGATGCTAAAGGTGCTGTTGTATTGTTGTGCCATAGTGGTGGACGCCTTATCTAAAGCTTGGTCTAGTAAAGTGTCTCGGAAAACTATAAAACCTGCAATCAATAGGATAATACAAGTAGCAACTATTTTGGTAACTAAAAGAAGTTTCTTTTTATTAAAATGCATTTGAAAAGGGTTCAATTTTGAGGTGCAAAATTACCTTTTTTTTATGTTAAGTTAAATTTAAAAATTATGGTGTTGTGCCTGAAAATGAAGTCATAAAAAAACCAGTGATTTTTTCACTGGCTAAATTTTAACAAGATGATAGGTTATTAGTCTAACTCAAAAGTAATTTTCAGATTAACTCTAAATTCAGAAACACTTCCATCTTTTACTGTTGCGCTTTGGTCTTGTACATACACTGAACGAATGTTTTTTACCGTTTTTGAAGCTTTTTCAACCGCTTTTTTTGTTGCATCTTCCCAGCTTTTCTCTGAACCAGAAAGGACTTCGATTACTTTTAAAACTGCCATGATTTTGAATTTAAAATTAGAAACTGGATTGGAAAAATAAATTTCAACCTAAAATTACAAATTTTTTTTGTTTTAATAATCAAAAAATCAAATAGTTACGATTTTATTGTGGGGTGCTAAATTCCCAAATTTTTTTTGGCGTAATACAATAATCGAGTTGAATATCATTGGGATGAATGTCGTCTATTGAATCTTCGGCTTCAAAAAAGGAAAGTCCAATTTTTAAGGTTTCTGGGCTGCATTCGGCAAGGAATTGATCGTAAAACCCTTTGCCGTATCCTACACGATTGCCCATTATGTCATAAGCTAATAACGGTATAAAAACCACTTCGATTTGTTTGGATTGCACTTCTATTCCAGAGATTGGTTCTGGAATGCCATAAGCGTTTTTTACGATTTTCGTGTTTTCAGTCAACAAAAAATGCGTCATTTTTCGGGTATCGAAATCCGATTTTGAAATCAATACTTCTTTGTCTTTTCCGGCCAAAATATGCAACAAATACTCGGTATTGACCTCTTTTTGAGAGGCTATGGGTAAAAAAACATGAAAATACGTTTTGTTCCAAATGGGCAACTTTAGGGAACTATTGGCAATGGCCAAACTCATTTGCTCAATAGCATCTTCAGTCAATTCTTGACGGAGTGTTTTGTATTTAAGCCGTAACTCTTTTTTCTGCATGCAATGACACTTTTAATTCGGCAATAAAAGTACTCAAATGATCCACTTCTACGTGGTCCATAAGTACAATTTTATACCAATGGTTGTCTCCTTGATGTTGCTGAGGGACCAAATCATATTTTTCAGCCAATTTTGGATCGATGTTTTGTGCTTCGAGTGTTACAATATTCATATGTGGTTCACGGAAGTAAGAAATATTGAGTGCATCCAACTGTTGACATAAAAATTGAGTACGCATTTGCAGAATACTAATTTTTTCGAACCATCCATGAGGGCCATAAGCAAACAAAATCATCCAAACCGCTACAGCATTTGAACCAGAACGGCTTCCGCAAAGCGTCAGGTCCATACCTTCAACATATTCAGCTTCTTTGGTCAAAACGTTTTCTATCAGTCCTTTTCGACTAATGAAAATTCCAGTTCCATAAGGCGATTGCAGCATTTTATGCGCATCGATAGTAATAGAACTAATTTTTGGATTGCTAAAGTTAAGCGTTGAGTTTGGATTGCTAAACGGATATACAAATCCGCCGTAGGCGCCATCAACGTGCAGTTTGTATTCTAAACCATATTTTTCAAAAACGGAACAATATACTTCTGGATTATCTACTGATCCAAACATAGTAGTACCCATATTGGAAACCGCAATAAAATATTTTTTGCCTTTGTTTTTGGCCTCAACAATGCTTTGTTCTAAAGCAGTTGTGTCAATTTCTCTTTGATGAAAAGAAACGGGAACTTTAATCCAATCTAACATTAAAACATTGGATCCTTTAGCAATGGAGTAATGTGTATCCTCTGAGGCTACAATGGCAATTTCGTGCAATTGGGCTCCTTTTTGATACATAAAAAAATTGCGGTACATCCAGATAGCCTGAATATTAGCTTCGGTTCCACCTGGAGAAATATAACCGTCAAAGTCATTAGGAGTTGCTTTAAATATGTCTACTGCAATGACATTTAAAACCTCTCTTTCAATTTCTTGAGTGCCTTTAAATGCTTTTTCTGAAGTTCCAAGCGTGTGACATCCAATGTGGTTTGGGTTGGCCACATAGGTTTGCAAGGTAGGAGCCTCTTTTAAAAACGGGGCGTCGTCATAAAATACTTTTCCATCGAGTTTAGAGGCTGGATAACCTAAGGAAATGTCTTTGGCAAAATTTACATTTTCATCTAAGGCTTGTTGAATACGTGTTTTGCGTTCTTTTTGATCAAGTTTTTTCCAGAATTGCATATTCTTTTTTGTTACAAAGGTAAAGGCCATGAGGGTTTCATAAAATGATTTTTGTTAGGTTTTAGAGGATTAAGTGCTTGTGGTTGAGTTTTGTTTTAGGATGCAACAAAAAAGTTGATTAGCTCTTGGTTTTCGTTCCAGCGATTGAAAGGAATTCAAGCTTCTTTCTTTTCGATTCCAATTCCTAATTAGTAAATTTGTTTTGAAAAAAACTATTTTCCCATCAACATGACGTCTCCTTCTATTGCACTACAAATACAAACGCTTCCGGATAATCCAGGGGTATACCAATATTATGATAAAGAAGGTAAAATTTTGTATGTAGGCAAAGCCAAAAACTTAAAAAAAAGGGTGTCTTCCTATTTTAATAAAGTGCATGACACGGCCAAAACCAATGTGCTGGTCAAAAAAATTGTGACTATAAAGCACATTGTGGTTCCTACAGAATCCGATGCGTTGTTGTTAGAAAATAACTTAATCAAAACACTTCAGCCTCGTTATAATGTCTTGCTTCGCGATGACAAAAGTTACCCTTGGTTGTGCATCAAAAAAGAACCTTTTTCGCGTATTTTTTCTACTCGAAGAATGATCAAAGATGGATCGGAATATTTTGGCCCTTATACGAGTTTCAAGACCGTAAATACGATTTTGGAATTAATCAAAGAGTTGTATCCGCTCCGGACTTGTAATTTCGATTTGAGCCAAAACAACATCAATAGCGGTAAATTTAAAGTGTGTTTAGAATACCATATTGGCAATTGCAAAGGTCCGTGCGAAGGCTTCGAAAGCTTGGAACATTATCAAAAGCAAGTAGATGCGATTCGCGAAATCCTTAAAGGGAATTTCAAAGAAAGTTTAAAAGACTTTAAACGAATGATGATGGAATTGGCCAGCGAAATGCGGTTTGAAGAAGCACAAAAAATAAAAGAAAAAATTGAAGTTTTAGAAAATTATCAATCCCGTTCTACTATTATCAATCCAAAGATTACTAATGTGGATGTGTTTTCGATTGTTTCGGATGAAAGCGCTGCTTTTGTGAATTTCTTGCAAATTTCTCACGGTTCGATTATTCGTTCGCATACTATGGAAATCAAGAAAAAATTGGAAGAAACCGACGAAGAGTTGTTGGAATTAGCTATTGTAGAACTTAGAGAACGATTCCACTTGTTGTCTAGAGAAGTGATTGTACCATTTGCTATTGATTTGGGTGAGCGCATCAAAGTTACAGTGCCACAATTGGGCGACAAGAAACAGATATTGGATTTGTCTATTCGTAATGCCAAGTTTTATCGCATAGAGCAACTCAAGCAATTGCAGATTGTTGACCCAGATCGCCACACCAATCGCATAATGGCGCAAATGCAAAAAGACTTGCGAATGCCTGTCGAGCCAAGACATATAGAATGTTTTGATAATTCGAATATTCAAGGTACAAATCCGGTTTCGGCTTGTGTGGTTTTTAAAGATGGGAAACCCAGCAAGAAAGATTACCGTCATTTTAATATCAAGACCGTCGAAGGACCCGATGATTTTGCTTCGATGATGGAGGTTGTGTACCGCCGATACAAACGATTATTGGAAGAAAACGAACCTTTACCACAATTGATAATCATTGATGGAGGAAAAGGACAATTATCTGCTGCCTTGAAAAGCATTGATGAGCTAGGATTGAGAGGAAAAATTACCATTATTGGCATTGCCAAACGATTAGAGGAACTCTTTTTTCCTGGGGATTCCATTCCTTTGTATTTGGATAAAAAATCAGAAACACTAAAGGTGATTCAGCAATTGCGCAACGAAGCTCATCGATTTGGGATCACGCATCATCGTGACAAACGAAGCAAAGCAGCCTTGAATTCTTCCATAGAAAGCATTCCAGGAATAGGCGAAAAAACGATGACAACTCTTATTCAGCACTTTAAAAGTGTTAAAAGATTGCAATTGGCTACCGAAAAAGAAATTTCTGAGGTAATTGGGGTTTCAAAAGCCAAAAAAATTTACGACTTTTACAAGAAATAAAGTCCTACTAAAATACACGTTATGAATAAACTAACCTATTTATTGTTATTAGTTGTTAGTCTACATTCATTATGGGCGCAGGAACCCGTAAAGCGCCCAAAAATTGGTTTAGTATTAAGTGGAGGAGGGGCCAAAGGATTTGCACATATTGGAGCCTTAAAAGTAATTGAGGAAGCGGGTATTAAAATTGATTACATAGGAGGGACAAGCATGGGAGCAGTTGTTGGAGGATTGTATGCTTCGGGATACAATGCGGCTCAAATTGATTCGGTTTTTCACAATACCAATTTTGATGAGTTAATCAATGATTATGTACCGAGAAGGTATAAAAACTTCAATGAAAAACACAATGACGAATGGTATGCCTTCGTTTTGCCTTTTACCAATTTCAAAATTATGATTCCCGAGGCCTTATCCAAAGGGATTTATAGTTTTAATTTGATGAGTAGACTTACAAGAAATGTAAAAGACATCAAAGATTTTAATGAGTTACCTACTCCTTTTTTGTGTATTGGTACTGATATCGAAAAAGGAGAACAAGTGGTACTAAATAAAGGAGATTTGGCCAAGGCCATGTTAGCTAGTGCCGCATTTCCCTCTTTATTCGCTCCAGTAGAAATTGACGGAAAATTACTTATTGATGGTGGGGTACTCAACAATTACCCTTTGAATGAAGTAAAAGCCTTAGGTGCCGATATTATCATTGGAATAGATGTGCAAGAAGGACTCAAAGATCGAACAGTGCTTCGGGATGCTACCAAAATCTTAGTGCAGATTAGCAATTTGAGCATGATCGAAAAGATGAAAGAAAATGTCAAAAACACTACTGTTTATATCAAACCCGATATACGCGATTATGGGGTAATCTCTTTTGATAAAGGCAAAGAAATCATCAACAAAGGGGAAGAAGCCGCTTTTGTGGTCTTTGAAGAATTAAAAAAATTAGTCACTCCCGAAACCTTTTACCGAAAACCCAAACTCAAGATTATCTCGGATAGTATTTTTGTAACAGAAGTAGAAGTTAATGAATTAAAAAATTACACTCCAGCTTATGTGAAAGGGAAATTGCTTTTCAAACCCGGTACCGTAATTACTTATGATAAACTGCATAGTGGTATAAATTCTTTGAGTGCTACCGAAAATTTCAATACAATAACCTATTCTTTAAAACCCAATGGTTATGGCGAAACCTTAGCATTAGAGGTCAAAGAAAACGAAACCAAGACCTTGTTGAAATTTGGACTTCATTATGATGGATTATACAAAAGTGCCGTTTTGGCCAACATTACACAACGCAAGCTGTTTTTCAAGAATGATGTTACCTCGCTAGATGTTATTGTGGGAGATAATTTGAGGTACAATCTAGATTATTATGTAGACAACGGTTTCAACATTAGTCTTGGAATCAAATCCAATTTTAATCAATTCAACCGAAGGATTGCCGACGCAATCACTGGCGCAAGCACTAAGAATGGAGAATTACCTTTGGTGAATCTCGAATATAATGAATGGAATAATCAAATATATTTTCAATCTGTTTTTGTACAAAAATATCTAATTGGAGGCGGATTTGAATACAAACATCTTAAAATTATACCTGTTACAACCGCTATCAATGCCTTAAACTATGACAACAGTAGTTATTTAAGCGCTTTTGGTTACCTGAAGTTTGATGCTTTAAATCGAAAATATTTTCCCAGCAAAGGTTGGGCATTTATGGGCGATGTACATTCGTATCTAAACTCCTCGGATTATTCAAAAACATTTAATCGATTTTCCATTTTTAAAGCGGACTTTACCATTGCTGCGACGCTCTTGCCTAAGTTTACTTTAAAATTTCAAACCGATGCAGGACTTAGTGTTGGCAAACCAAGTGTGCCGTTTTTACATTTTTTATTAGGAGGCTATGGTTTTAATCCTATCGCTAATTTTAGACCTTTTTATGGGTATGATTTTTTAAACATCGGGGGCGATAGTTATATTAAAAGTTCCGTTGCCATTGATTATGAGTTTTACAAGAAAAATCATATCAATTTTGCAGCTAATTATGCCAATTTAGGCGATCGAATTTTTAATTCATTAGAAAGTTGGGTTCAATGGCCTACTTATTCTGGATATGCTTTTGGCTACGGATTAGAAACCGTTTTCGGTCCTATAGAGCTCAAATATTCCTGGTCTCCAGAACAATCGAAAGGGTATTTGTGGTTTTGTTTAGGTTATGTGTTTTAATCTTAAAAAATATCAAAATAAATTACGATATTTGCTTTCATGAAAACAAAATGGCCAGGTTTATTAGATTATCTGCAATTTCTGATTAAAAGGAATCCAGAATGAGTATACTATTTTTTAAGGAATACAATTAGGTTGAATCTAAATTTTTTAAAAAATGCCAATATATCATAAACTAGGAGATTTTCCTCAAAAACGCCACGTACAATTCGAGAAACCTGATGGGGGATTGTATTACGAACAATTATTCGGGACCGAGGGTTTTCATGGCCATTCGTCACTATTATATCATGTACACCGACCGACTCAGGTCAAAGAAATATTAAAGTCTTATTCGGTAGAACCCAAAATTGCTATCGGTAAGAATATCAAATCGCTATTGTTAAAAGGATTTGAACTACAACC
Organism: Flavobacterium riviphilum; assembly: GCF_055231795.1. Taxonomy (NCBI): domain Bacteria; kingdom Pseudomonadati; phylum Bacteroidota; class Flavobacteriia; order Flavobacteriales; family Flavobacteriaceae; genus Flavobacterium; species Flavobacterium riviphilum. The sequence continues at coordinate 413,504 of NZ_JBUYSY010000001.1, read as the reverse complement.
CGAAATCGATTTCTTAGAAAGCCGCAAACCTATGTTGGTCAATAAAGATTGCACCATTGGTTTAGCTGCTCCAACAGCATCCTTGCGCTCTTTTTTTTATAAAAATGCCGATGCCGATGAAATGATTTTCATCCACAAAGGAAGCGGAACGCTAAGAACAATGATGGGTAATATTCCTTTTGAATATGGAGATTATCTTATAATCCCTCGCGGAATGATTTATCAAATCGATTTTGATACTACAGAAAATCGCTTGTTTTATGTAGAATCTTTCGCGCCTTTCTATACTCCAAAACGATACAAAAACGAATCAGGTCAGCATTTAGAGCACGCTCCTTTTTGCGAACGCGATTTCAAATTGCCAACAGCGTTAGAAACGCATGACGAAAAAGGGGATTTCTTAATCAAAATAAAAAAAGAAGGGATGATGCACGAGGTGGTCTATGCCACGCATCCTTTTGATGTTGTGGGTTGGGATGGTTATAACTTTCCTTATGGCTTTAGCATCCACAACTTCGAGCCTATAACTGGTCGCGTGCACCAACCACCACCAGTACACCAAACCTTTGAAACATCTACTTTTGTAGTATGTTCTTTCGTGCCTCGTTTGTACGATTATCATCCAAAAGCGATTCCTGCACCATACAATCATAGCAATATTGATAGCGATGAGGTATTGTATTATGTAGATGGTGATTTTATGAGTCGTAATAATATCGAACAAGGTCACATCACTTTACATCCAAAAGGAATTCCTCACGGGCCAGCACCAGGAGCTATGGAACGAAGCATTGGTCAAACCATCACACAAGAATTAGCCGTAATGGTCGATACGTTTCGTCCTTTAATGGTTACCGAAGAAGCGATGGGGCTTGATGACGGACAGTACTACAAATCTTGGGTGGAAGCCCCCTAGCCCCCAAAGGGGAATAATATCAATTATTCCAAAATAAAATTTTTAAATCAATTTAACTATAAATCCTATTTACCCCTAATAGGAATTCCCCCTTTGGGGGTTAGGGGGCTTAATTATGGCAAAAGAAGTACAATCAGTAGAATACGGATTAGAGAAAATATTTGAAGGAGCACAAGATTTCCTTCCATTAATGGGAACCGACTACGTAGAATTTTATGTGGGTAACGCTAAACAAGCCGCTCATTTTTATAAAACCGCTTTCGGATTTCAATCGCACGCGTATTGCGGTTTAGAAACAGGCTCAAGAGACAAAGTTTCTTATGTGCTAAAACAAGACAAAATCCGTTTGGTATTGACTACCGCTCTTACTAGTGAATCTCCAATTGGAGAGCACGTAAAAAAACACGGCGATGGCGTAAAAATCGTGGCGCTTTGGGTAGAAGACGCTCGTAAATCTTTTGAAGAAACTACCAAACGTGGCGCAAAAGTATACATGGAACCTACCGTAGAAAAAGACGAATTTGGAGAAGTAGTTCGCGCTGGAATTTATACTTATGGCGAAACCGTACATATGTTTGTAGAGCGTAAAAACTACACAGGTCCTTTTCTTCCAGGTTTTGTAGAATGGAAATCGGATTATAATCCTACTCCTGTTGGACTAAAATACATCGACCACATGGTAGGAAATGTGGGTTGGAACCAAATGAACGTTTGGGTAAAATGGTACGAAGACGTGATGGGATTTGTGAATTTCCTTTCTTTTGATGACAAACAAATCCATACCGAGTATTCTGCTTTGATGAGTAAAGTAATGAGTAATGGTAACGGACGAATTAAATTCCCAATCAACGAACCCGCCAAAGGAAACAAGCGTTCACAAATTGAAGAGTATTTAGATTTTTATGAAGGAGCAGGCGTGCAGCACATTGCCATTGCTACTGATGATATTATTACTACAGTAACTGAGCTTAGAGCTCGTGGTGTAGAGTTCTTATCACCACCGCCTCATGCGTATTACGAAGCCATTCCTGAGCGTTTGGGCGAGCACATGAATATGATGAAAGAGGATTTAGCCGTTATCGAAAAGTTAGCCATTATGGTGGATGCTGATGAAGATGGGTATTTATTACAAATCTTTACCAAGCCAGTTGAAGACCGTCCTACCTTGTTTTTTGAGATTATTCAACGAATGGGAGCCAAAGGTTTTGGAGCAGGAAACTTCAAAGCTTTATTTGAATCGATAGAAAGAGAGCAGCAATTGCGAGGTACGTTATAATTTTAAGTTTTTATTGCATAATCAAAAATAATAATCAAATCAAATACTAAAAATTTGCAAACGATGTGTTAAACTCTGTTTTTGTTGCTGGATAAAATGGATTTTTGCTCTATCTTTGTACTCGCAAATGAAAGGGGTGGTTTCCTTTCATGAGTATTATAAATTTCATAATTTATAGTTTTTTGGTTAGTTAATAGCATAAAAACCCGGTCATTAATTTGACTGGGTTTTTTTGTTTTAATACATTTGGGGTTTTTTACTTTGTCAGATCGATTATAGAGAGTCCGTTCAACCGATGAGAAAACTAATAATACTGTTCTTATTTCTAGTCACCGTTAGTTTTGGTTCTCAAGACCAAGGGGCTTTTGAAAATGGGGAGTGGTTTAAATTTAGAATACATTATGGTTTTGTAACTGCCGGTTTTGCTACCCTAGAAGTAAAAGAAACCGTCATGAATCAAAAACCGGTATACCATGTTGTAGGAAGGGGCTATACCACTGGGATGTCGCGATTTTTTTTTAAAGTCGATGACTTATATGAGAGCTATTTTGATAAAATCACGGGTTATCCCTATCAATTCGTAAGAAAAATTGATGAAGGGGGCTACACCAAAAATCAAGAAGGATTTTTCAATCAATCCACACTCAAAGTGCTTGTGAAAGACTACAAACACAAAAAAGAAAGCACTTTTACCTTTCCCAAAGGAACGCAAGACATTGTTTCAACTTTTTATTACCTCCGTAATTACCCCACGATTGATAAAATGAAAATTGGAGAATCTGTAGCGATAGACATGTTCTTTGATAATGAAACTACAAAGTTTAAGTTAAAATTCCTCGGCATTGAGAATATTACAACTAAATTTGGCAAAGTATCGGCCATGATTTTTCGACCTATTGTGCAATCCGGACGTGTTTTTAAGGAAAAAGAAAGCATGACCGTTTGGATTTCTAATGACCAAAATAAAGTTCCATTACGTATTCAAGCAGATTTGGTTGTAGGAGCCATAAAGGCAGATTTGGAGGCCTACAAAGGAATTAAATACCCTTTAAAAGTAAAATAACAAATGATTTTTTCAGAAAATATAACTTCCATTTTAGAAGAGATTGACCAAAAATATCAATCCATAAATCAAAAAACAGCGACTCATTTAGAAGGGTTGCTTTGGGCTAAACCTATTACTTATTGGGATTATATTCAAACCGATGCGTTATTGAATTTACAAACACAACGTACGACATTGCCCGACGAAATGGTATTTATTATGTACCACCAAGTCAATGAATTATTGTTTAAAATGATTTTATGGGAAATGCAGCAAATTTCTCATACTACTCCTATTGAAACCGCTTTTTTTACCGAACGTCTCATGAGAATTAGTCGGTATTTCACCATGCTAACTACCTCATTTGATATTATGGGCGAAGGCATGGAAGTGGAACAGTACATGAAGTTTAGAAATACCCTGACCCCAGCCAGTGGATTTCAAAGTGCACAGTATCGGCTTATTGAATTTGCTTCAACAGATTTAATCAATTTGATCGATGCAAGATTTAGAGCGACTATAGATCGCAACACCCCATATGAGCATGCTTTTGAACATTTGTATTGGCAAGCTGCGGGCAAAGATCATGCAACTGGTGAGAAATCGTATCTCTTGTTAGAATTTGAACGAAAATACAAGTCTCTTTTTATTGCTCAGATGAAGGAATACAATACCATCAATCTTTGGCAGAAGTTCAAACAATTACCCGAAGAAGATCAAAAAAATCCTGAACTAAGAAATGCGATGCGGGAGTATGATTACACCGTTAATATTACTTGGGTAATGCAACATTTAAATACAGCCAAAAAATATATAGAGGGCAGTGGAATTGGTGATGGAGCAGCAACTGGTGGAAGTGATTGGAAAAAGTACATGCATCCAATGTACCAAAGACGTATTTTTTTTCCAGAATTATGGAGTGAAGAAGAGTTGGCCAATTGGGGAGTTGAAAATTAATCGATTAAATTGTTTATTACCTTGAAACGTTTTGTTATTCTAGTTATTGTTGTGATTTTTGGTTTTTCGTGCACGAAAAAAGAAGAAGTATGGAGTGAAATCAAAACAAAACCCATTTCAAAAAAGAAAGAATTTGGCTTTACGTATGCTGAGTTTAATGTGGTTCATGATACCATACAAAGTGGAGATACTTTTGGAACCATTCTTCAACACCAAAACATTGGGGACAGAAAAGTTTTTGAGTTAGTAGCTCAAATTAAAGATTCGTTTAATGTAAGAAGCATCCGCAATAATAAACCTTATACTTTACTTCGATCTAAAAATAAAACTAAAGCACTTCAAGTTTTTATCTACCAACCCGATGCGCTTCGATATTATGTTGTGGATTTGCGCGATACAGTGGCAAAAGCTTATATGCGTACCAAACCCATCACGATTCGAAAAAGAACCATTGGAGGGGTACTCAAAAGTTCGCTCTCGGAAACGCTAGAAAGTGAAAATATTGATCCCGGTTTGGCTAGCAAAATTGCTAAAATCTATGCCTGGTCTATCGATTTTTTCAAACTAAAAAGAGGCGATCGTTTTGCATTGTCTTTCACCGAACGCTATATTAATGATTCTATCTATGATGGTGTGGATAGTTTGCAGGCTTCTTTTTTTGAGTACAAAGGGAAAATTATTTATGCCTTTCCTTTTGTAGCCAATTCCAAGTCAAACAAGATTGAATATTATAACGAAGAAGGAAAAGGATTGAAAAACTTTTTTCTGAAAACCCCCATTAAGTTTAGTCGCTTAACCTCTCGATTTTCTGCGAATCGTTTTCATCCCGTGCAACAACGATGGAAAGCACATAAAGGAACGGATTACGCTGCGCCACATGGTACACCTATCACAACCACGGCTTCGGGGGTGGTTGAACAAACGGGCTACACAGCAGGAAATGGTAATTTTGTGAAAGTAAAGCATAACGGGACTTATGCAACCCAATACTTGCATATGTCTAGGATATTAGTGAGACGAGGACAGCGTGTAACACAAGGACAACCTATTGGTTTGGTTGGGAGTACCGGTCTGGCTACTGGACCACATGTGTGTTATCGTTTTTGGAAAAATGGAGTGCAAGTTGATCCGCTACGTTTGAAATTGCCCAATGGCGAACCGCTCACAGGCGCCACTAAAGAGCGTTATTTTAAGCAAATCAAACCGTTGAAATGGGAATTGGATAGTGTAGCTAATCTTTAAAGAATTGTTAAATATCTATCGTTTTCGTAGATTTTTTAGTGGTTTTAGCCTGGCTTTTTTAGCATTTAGAAGTTAATTGCTTAATTTTGTATTCCTTATATAAACATACAAAACTTAAGCATATGGCCTTACATACTATCAATCCGACGCAAACTGCAGCGTGGAAAAAATTACAAGCTCACTTCTCTACTATTCAATCGGTTACCTTACAAGAATTGTTTGAAAAAGAGACCCATCGAGCGGCTCAATTTTCTATTAACTGGAATGATTTTTTAGTTGATTTTTCAAAAAACAACATCAATCAAGAAACGGTACAGCTTTTAATTGAATTAGCCAAAGAATGTGGTTTGGAATCTGCTATTGCTAGCTATTTTCAAGGAGAATTGATTAATCAAACCGAAAACCGCGCAGTTTTGCATACAGCCTTAAGAGCCAAAGCAGATGCGGTTATAAATGTAGAAGGTGTCAACGTAATTCCTGAAGTATATGAAGTGAAAGCAAAAATCAAAGCTTTTACTGAAGAGGTAGTAGCTGGTACACGTAAAGGATATACCGGAAAAGCATTTACAGACATTGTAAACATTGGAATTGGAGGTTCAGATTTAGGTCCAGTAATGGCGGTTGAAGCGTTACAATTTTATAAAAATCATTTGAATGTTCATTTTGTTTCCAATGTAGATGGAGACCATGCCAATGAAATCATCAAAAAATTAAATCCCGAAACTACTTTATTCGTAATAGTTTCTAAGACTTTTACTACACAAGAAACCTTGACCAATTCCGAGACCATAAGAAAATGGTTTTTACAATCGGCTAGTCAAGAAGATGTTGCGAAACATTTTGTGGCCGTATCAACCAATCTTCAAAAAGTGACTGAGTTTGGGATTAATCCAGATAATGTTTTCCCAATGTGGGACTGGGTAGGAGGTCGTTTCTCTCTTTGGAGTGCCGTAGGTTTATCCATAAGTTTGGCTGTTGGCTATGACAATTACGAAGCGTTGTTAGGGGGAGCCAATGAAATGGACGAACATTTTAAAAACACTTCTTTTGAAAATAATATCCCTGTAATTTTAGCAATGCTAAGCGTTTGGTACAATAACTTCTATGGGGCCGAAAGCGAAGCGCTCATTCCATATACTCAATATTTACAAAAATTGGCTCCTTATTTACAACAAGGAACGATGGAAAGTAATGGAAAAAGCATAGGTCGTGATGGGAAAGCAGTGGATTATCAAACGGGCACTATAATCTGGGGAGAACCAGGAACCAATGCACAACATGCCTTTTTTCAATTGATGCATCAAGGAACCAAGTTAATCCCTACGGATTTTATTGGTTTTGTAGAACCTTTGTATGGCGATTGGAATCACCACGATAAGTTAATGTCTAATTTCTTCGCGCAAACGGAGGCTTTGTTGAACGGGAAAACAGCAGCACAAGTACAAGCAGAGTTTGATAAACAAGGGCTTTCTGCTGAAAAAGCAGCTTATTTGTTGCCTTTTAAAGTGTTTACTGGTAACAAACCAACCAATACCCTTTTAATCCAAAAATTAACACCTGCTTCTTTAGGGGCTTTAATTGCCATGTATGAGCACAAAATTTTTGTGCAAGGTGTTATTTGGAATATTTTCAGTTTTGATCAGTGGGGAGTGGAATTAGGAAAACAATTAGCTAATTCTATTTTAGACGAAATTGAAACTGAGACTGTAAAAACACACGACAGTTCGACTACCTTATTGTTACAACATTTTCTTAAAAATAAGAAAAAGTAATCTATAAATAAACTACTTAAAAGTCTCGAATGGTCTTTCTATTCGAGGCTTTTTTTTTGGAACAAAACTGATTCTGTGTTAGTTTTATTTTTTTTTGACTCAACATTGGTTTTAACAATATTTTTTGTTACATCGTTTGAAATTAAGTAATAATTAAGAAAGGGGTAGCTATCTTTTTTTACAATGCACAAAATCAGTATTGATAAAAAGCAATGGATGTAATATACTCTTAAATTTATTCCACTCAAGTTGTTAAATTAACTTAAATCACTAGCAATTTACTAATAGTTTCTGTTTTAAGATAGCGTTAACTCTACTTAATATTAAATTAACACCGAACCTTTTTTAATGGTTGAATTTTGCAAAAAATTAATTTTTAAACAAAAACAACACAAAAAAAATGAAGAAAATTAAGAATTGGGTGCTTTTCTGCATGATGTTTTTTGCTTTTTCTACAGCATTTTCACAAGGAAAAATTACAGGGAAAATTAGTGATAACGAAGGATCATTACCAGGTGCAAACATTGTGATAAAAGGATCTTCAATTGGAACTACAACTGATTTTGATGGAAATTTTACTTTAACCACAACTACAAATTCTGGAGAATTGGTAATATCTTTTCTTGGATTTGAAACAAAAACGGTGCGGTTTACTGTGGCCAATGGTACTACAAAAAATATTGGAACAATTGTATTGAGTTCTAATTCTAATGAATTAAAAGAAATTGTTATTAAAAGTACGGTAATTGATGTGGCCAAAGACCGAAAAACACCAGTTGCAGTATCGACCATTAAAGCTGCTGAAATTCAAGAAAAGTTAGGATCTCAAGAGTTTCCAGAAATTTTGGCCAACACTCCTTCGGTGTATGCTACAAAATCAGGGGGTGGATTTGGTGATTCTAGAATCAACATTCGTGGTTTTGATCAAAAAAATATTGCCGTAATGGTAAACGGAATGCCAATTAACGATATGGAAAATGGTGCAGTATATTGGAGTAACTGGGCGGGATTGTCTGATGTGACATCGGCCATGCAAGTGCAAAGAGGTTTAGGATCTTCCAAATTAGCCATTTCATCGGTAGGAGGTACTATAAATGTAGTGACTAGAACGTCAGATATGAAAGAAGGAGGTTCTGTATTTACAGGTTTTGGAAATGACAGTTATTTAAAAACCTTAGCTACTTATTCAACCGGTGTGTTAGATAATGGGCTATCTGCTTCTGTACTTTTTAGTCGTACTACAGGAGACGGATATGTAGACGGAACTAAGTTTGAAGGGTACAACTATTTTGTTGGTTTAGGTTATCAAACGAAAAATAAAAAACATAATTTTCAATTTACATTTACTGGTGCACCGCAATGGCACAACCAAAGAAGTAATGCACCAACGATTAGCAGTTATTTAAAGTATGGTTCAAATGGAGAACCTAATATCAAATACAATTCGGATTGGGGATATGCGAATGGGGAAGAATTTGGATTCAGAACAAATTATTACCACAAACCTATTATGTCTGTAAACTGGGAGTACGATATAAATGAAACGACTAAATTATCTACAGTTATTTATGGCTCTTGGGGTCGTGGAGGAGGAGCTAATGGTACGGGTGCTATTGCTGGTAACAGATTTTTCTCAGATGCACTTAGAACTGCTGATGGTTTGATTGATGTTGATTTGATTCGTGCCTACAATTCAGGTCAGCCAGTTACTATAGGTGGAAAAACTTACACAAGAACACAAGTAAACGGAGCTTTTGAAAGTACGTCTTCTTCGGCTAACAATACTACAAATGGTATTAGCCAAATTGCCTCAGTAAATTCTCATGATTGGTACGGTGGGGTAATGAATTTGAACAAAAAATTAAACCAAAACTTCACCTTTGATTTTGGAATAGATGCTAGAGCTTATCGAGGAATGCATTATCAGACTTTGATAGATTTAATGGGGTCAGATCGTTATTCTGATGGTTCTAATGTTAATAATGTAAATGCTTCTGGGGTAAAAGTACCAAATTTAATCTCGAATACTACTGCAGCAAGACCCAACTGGAATCCTTTTTATAGCGCTAATGAACAGCCTAGAATCACCTACAACAATGATGGCTTGGTACGATGGTATGGTGCCTTTACACAATTAGAATATAGTAAAGATAATTTAACCGCTTTTGTTCAAGGAGCAGTGTCTCAACAAGGGTTTAGAAGAGACGATTTCTTCAAATATGCTTCAACGGATAATTTGGCATCAACCGATTATAAAAATATTTTAGGTGGAAACATCAAAGGGGGAGCCAACTATAATATTAACGAAAAGCATAATGTGTTTGTCAATGCAGGTTATTACTCGAAACAACCTTTCTTTAATGCGGTATATCCAAATAATGCCTCTTTAGTGAATGATAACTTGACCAACGAAAAAATTCTAGGTTTAGAAGCTGGGTATGGTTTCCGTTCGCAATACTTTAATGCCAATGTAAACGTGTATCGTACTTCATGGAAAGATAGATATCAAAGAGCCTCAGATCAAGCAGTGGATAATCCTGGAGGATATTATGATTTTTCTGGAATTACTCAAATCCACACTGGGTTTGAATTAGAGGCCAATGCTAGAGTGACTGAGAAGTTAAAAGTAAACGGGATGTTCTCTATAGGGAATTGGGAGTATGATGGTAACATTGAAAGCAGTAGATTTGACAATGCCAATAATCCATTAGGTGGTGGAAGCACAACAACTTTATATTTAGACGGTGTTAAAGTGGGTGATGCGGCTCAATTGACCGCAGCTGTAGGGGCAACCTATGAAGTTGTAGAAAGAGTTAGTGTAGATGCCAACTATAGATTCTCAGATCGTTTGTATGCTTCTATTTCTCCAGATAACTTCAAAAATGCAGAACATAAAGGTTCTTTAGAACTACCTTCTTATGGATTATTAGATGCTGGTGTTTCTTACAAACTTTTATTAGGGAAACATAAATCACAATCTTTAAATTTCAGATTGAATGTGAATAATGTTTTAGACAAAACCTATATCGCAGAATCTAGAACCAATATTTTTGCAACAGATATAGCTCCAAATTCAGGAGGGAAAACCTATGAAGAATTAGGAAAAACTTATCAAGGTGTAGCAGATGCTAATCAAGTATTCTTTGGTTTTGGAAGAACATGGAATTTTAGTTTACGATACAACTTTTAAAAAAGTAAATCAGATTGTTTTGCAACCGCCTCAAACGAGGCGGTTTTTTTTATTGTGTTAAAAAAATAAAGTAAGAAAATATTTCGCATTAATAAAATATTCAGCCAAACTTTGTGCTAATTTTACCTACGTTAATTGTAGAATTAATGTTGATTTCAAATGGAGTCCTCCTAAACATTTAATTTATATCATGTGATAATGGCATAAAAATATCATATTGACAAAGATTATCGGGGCAAATCAAGGTTTAGTGTTTTTTTTAACAAAATAACGTGAAATGCCTTAAATGTTTCTAAATGAGTACATAGACAAATGATATTAACACAAATTTAACATAAACTAGTGTTAAAAGTTAGAATTTTGCAGAAACTTAAATTAACAAACAAAAAATGAGAAAAATTACATTTATTTTAGTTTTTTTCCTTTCCCTTGTTGGGTATTCGCAAGTTACAAGTTCTGCATTAACAGGAGTTGTTAAAAGTGATAAAGGAGAAAGATTGCCAGGAGTTACTGTACAAGCGATACATACTCCAACTGGAACTAAATATTATGGTGAGACCGATGGAGCCGGAGGGTATTCTATTCCTTCTGTTAGACCTGGGGGTCCGTACACGGTGAAAGTGTCATATTTGGGTTTTAAAACTTCTGAAATAACAGATATTAATGCTCCACTTGGAAATACAGTAACCGTAAACGTAATACTTACAGATGAAGTTAATACATTAAAGGAAGTAGTAGTGACAACATCTAATAATAGTGCTTTTTCTAAAGGAAAAACTGGAGCTTCTCAGCAATTCAATAATAGACAATTGAATGCTGTACCAGTGATTGGAGCCCGTTCAATAAATGCAATTACCAAATATAATCCAAATGCAGGTAGTGGTGGAACTTTTGGTGGTCAAGATTCTAGATTAAATAATTTTACTATAGATGGTTCTGTTTTTAATAATGGTTTTGGTTTAGGAAGTGATGCTCAAGCAGGAGGAAGAACTGGGTCTACTGCAATTTCGCTAGATGCTATCGAACAATTACAAGTAAACATTGCTCCATTTGATGTAAGACAAACAGGTTTTACGGGTTCAGGGATTAATGCTGTAACAAGAAGCGGAACTAATGAAGTTGAAGGATCGGTTTATAATTCTTTCAGAAGTAATAAGAGTAGTTTTGTAGGAACAAAAGCTGGTGAAGTAAGAATTGTGCCTGCTACATTTGATGAAACGATTTGGGGAGCAAGAGTGGGTGCTCCAATCATAAAAGATAAGTTGTTCTTTTTTGGTAACTTTGAGACTATTGATAATACAAGTCCTGCAACAAATTGGACTTCTACCAACTCTCCAAACGGAAGCGCTCAAGTATCTGCACCTACTTACGATCAGATGCAAACGCTTTCTAATTTTATGCAAGATAAATTTAATTACTCAACTGGCCCTTGGGAAAAATATGATTCTAAAAAAGAGTCTAAAAAGTTTTTAGGAAGGGTAGATTGGAATATCAACGATGATCACAAATTATCGCTACGTTATGTGCATAGTGATTCATCGGCAGATCAATTGGTGTCGAATTCTAACTCTTTAGGTTTTGGTAATAGATCGTCTAATGTAAATGCAATGGCTTTCAAAAATAGTGGCTATGTAATTGAAGACAACACTAGATCAATAGTATTACAATTAGATTCTAAATTATCAAAAACATGGAGTAACAATTTTATTGCTGGTTATGATAAACAAATAGAAGATCGTTCACTTCAAGGTGGAGGATTGTTTCCAACGATAGACATTAAAAATGGAGTAGCAATTCCGTCAGGTGGTTATACTGTAGGTAACTTAACTTATATGTCTGTTGGTTTGGACCCTTTTACGCAAGGAAACAAATTAAATTACTCTACGCTTCATTTTACGGATAATGTAACCAAAACAATTGGAAATCATACTTTGTTATTTGGGGCAAATTTTGAACATTTCAAATCTGAAAACTTATTTTTTCCAGGTTCAAATGGAGTGTTTATATTCAATTCTTTAGAAGAGTTCTACAATGCTGCTAATGAATCTTTGGCTCTTGGAGGAGCTCCGTCTAAAGTAAATTTACCAGTTAGAACACAATTCAGATATTCAGCACTACCAGGAGGTGTTGATCCTTTGCAAGTTTTAAAGTCTAACAAGATTGATTTGTATGTACAAGATGAAGTAAAAGTTAATGAGCAATTTAAATTTGTTTATGGATTAAGAGCAACAGCGGTTTCTTTCAGTGATACTGCTTTAGAAAATCCAGCTGTAACGGCTATGACATTTGCAAATGGTGAAAAATTCAACACTGGTGAAATGCCTAAAACGCAATATTTATTTGAACCAAGGATTGGATTTAATTTGGATGTAACTGGTGATGCTACAACTCAATTAAGAGGGGGGTCGGGAATTTTTACTGGAAGACCACCTTTTGTATTCTTGTCTAATGCAATTGGTAACAATGGAGTTTTAACTGGATTTGTTGATGCAAGTGATGCTGCCGTTGGAACAGGTGGTTACGGATTTACAGCAAATCCATCACAATATTTTACTCCAACTACTCCAACATTACCTTCTACTTTTGATTTAGCATTTACAGCTAAAGATTATAAATTCCCACAAGTTTGGAAAACAACTATTGCAATTGATCAAAAGTTACCTTTTGGTTTTGTGGGAACTATTGAAGGAATTTTTAGTAAAAATATAAATGAAGTGGGTTATTACAATGCTAACTTTGCAAAACCAGTTGGAACAATTGCTGGACCTGATAATAGACCTCTATATGCTGGAAATGATAATGGTGTAAGAATTAATAATAATGTTTCCAACGCCATTGTATTGACTAATACTAATCAAGGGTATTTTTATTCTACTACTATCAAATTAGAATATCCATATAAAAACGGATTGTGGGGATCTATAGCTTATACGCATTCTGCTGCTTATGATTTACTTTCAGCTGGTTCCGTGGCTTCTGGTTCATGGACAGGAGCTAGGTCTGTAAATGGAAATAATGATTTGCAATTGAGTTTGTCTAACAATAATACGCCTCATCGTTATGTAGGAATTGTTGGGTATAAAATTGATTATGGTACAAAGTATGGAGGGTCGACATCTATAAATATTGGGTATATAGGGGAGCAAGCGAATCCATTTTCTTATACTTATGGAGGAGATTTGAATGGAGATAGAGTGAATGGAAATGATTTGTTGTATGTGCCATTGAAAGCTACAGATATGCGTTTTTTACCAATTTCTCAAAACCTTGGTGGCTCATCAATTGTTTTATATACTGAAGCACAACAACAAGAAGCTTTTGAAAAATACATTAATCAAGATCCTTATTTATCAAAACACAGAGGTCAATACGTATCAAGAAATTCTAACGTGCTTCCAATGTTACATAAAATTGACCTTTCTGTAACTCAAGATTTTTATTTAAACATCGGAGGCAAGAAAAATAGTTTTCAATTTAGAGCAGATATTTTAAATTTCACAAATTTATTAAACAGAAATTGGGGTATTTCTCAACGTGCGACCGCATCAAATATATTAACAGTAGCTCAGGCTCCAAGTACATCTAATAATTACACGCCTTTTTATAATATGGCATTGCAAACAGATAATCAAGGAAAAAGATTTTTAGCCAAAGATACTTTCCAAAAAAATGCTTCTGTATTTGATGTTTGGCAGGCTCAGTTTACTTTAAGATATACTTTTGGTAAATAATCGAAATAATATTTAAATGACGACACATAATTTAAAAAATATAAAACAATAATATCATGAAACTAAAAAAACAAATCCTATATTTCGCTTCAATATTTGTATTGATGTTTTCTACATTTTCTTGTACAGATGACACCAAAGAAGTGGTAAAGCTTTCCTCAATTGTAGAAATCGCTAAAGCAGATCCTGCTAATTTTAGTATTCTAGTTGATGCCTTAAAAAAAACAAGTCTTGATGCAACATTAAGTAATCCAGGTTCATATACAGTTTTTGCTCCTACTAATGCTGCGTTTACTGCTGCGGGTTATTCTAGTGCTGCCATCAATGCATTAAATCCTTTAGTTCCTGCTGATGCTATAAAAATTGCTGATTTAAAATTGTTATTACAAAATCACGTAATAGGTATTGGAACACGTGCAGATGATTTGATTGCTGGTGGTTACTTCAAAACATTTGGTTTTTTAAAGACTTCAGCTTCATCTACTTCGGGTGCTAACTTGAGTATTTTTATCAACAAATCTGCAGCAGACGTACAGATTAATGGAGGTGCATCGAACGGAGGTGCGAAAGTTGTAAAAGCAGATATTGATGCTAGTAATGGTGTTCTCCATGTGATTGATGCTGTTTTGACATTGCCAACAATTGTGAATCAAATTGCAGCAAATCCAAGCTTGTCTTCTTTGTTAAATACAGTTAAAACTGCTCCTCAAGCTACTGTCTTAGCCACGTTAAATGCAGCGACTGGTGCGGCTCCTGTAAGTGTATATGCTCCTAACAACGATGCCTTTACCGCTGCTTTAGCCACAGGTGGATATTTAGTGGGTAAAACTGATGCGGATATTACAAAAATTTTAAATTACCATTTGGAGAAATCAAATAGAGTAGCAGCTTCAACAACAGCATTTTCAACAACAGCTGATATTACTGTTAATACTTTGTTTGCTCCTAATACGTTGGTTTTAACTAGATCTACTTTAAAAATTGTAGATAAGTCAAATCCTGCAGTAAATGGAAATGCTAAAGTATTAAATATACAAGGTACAAACGGTTCCGTTCAAATTATTGATAAGGTATTACAATCCTTATAGAATTAAAGAATTAAGTTTATGCCCCAAAAAGTTAATTGCTTTTTGGGGTTTTTTTTGTAATTTACATTAGGTGTTTCTTTGAATAGGATTTGATCTCGTTTTTTTTTCGCCATTTTTTTCTTATATTTGAACTTCTAAAACCATAATTTATGTACCATTTTATTCAAAAATTTCACTCTGGTTGGGCGTATTTAGTATTGTTGTTTTTATTAGTGGCTGTTATTAATGCCGTAATTGGTTGGTCTTCCAAAAAAGAGTTTACTTCCAAAGATCGCAAAATTGGTTTGTTTGCTTTAATAGTTACTCATATTCAGTTGCTTATTGGTCTTGTTTTGTATTTTGTTTCTCCAGTGGGGTCTTCGGCTTTAGGACAAATGTCAGATAAAATGTTGCGATTGACTTCAATGGAGCACCCTTTAATCAATTGTATTGCAATTGCATTAATTACGATTGGTTGGTCAAAACATAAAAAAATTACAGACGCTACAGCTCAATTTAAAACGTTTGTGGTGTTCTACGGATTAGGCTTGTTACTAATCTTAAGTAGAATTCCATGGTCTTTGTGGTTTTAATAACCTGTTTTTTTATTCAAATAAAAAATCATGTTGTTTTTAGTAACGAAATCAAGTTGTTATGAAATAAGCTGAAGCGCTGAGGGTTGCCTTTAATTCATTAATTTTAGTTGAAGAGAATACTTTCTACTAGTGTTGTTTATCCCGTTGTATTACGGCAAAAATCAAGTAAAGCAATGACATACGACCGATAAAAATAATTTAATATCCAAACTATGAAAAAATTATATGCTGTTCTTTTGTTTTTTGCTGTCATGGGGTGGCTATATTCTCAAGGACCATTTATGGGCAAAGAGAAAAATACTGTTTCAAAAGATTCTATCAAAAAAGGGACCTATTCACTTTTTGGTCAAAACACGATAAAAGATTCTTTATTTGATCCTGATGTAAAATTTATTCTTTACAAAAAAAATGGTCACGCTTCCTATTATGCAGATAAATTTCATGGTCGTAGAACTGCTAGTGGCGAAAAATTTGACATGAATAAATTGACGGCTGCTCACAAAAAACTACCTTTTGGTACCAAAATTAGGGTTACTAATGAAGCCAATGGTAAGTCGATTGTGGTTACGGTTAATGACCGTGGGCCTTTTGTTAGATCCCGAGAAATTGATTTATCTAAAAAAGCCTTTATGGCAATTGCATCAAATCAACGCCACGGCGGAATGAAAGTAACAATCGAAACCTTAGTGAGAAAATAGTCATTGACTTTTCAAAATACCATCTTAAATCTATAAAAACCTAGTATTTTTGTGCTAGGTTTTTTTTATTGTACAAAAATTGATTGTATAGCTATGGATGCCCAACTTGAAGTGCGCAAGATAATTCATATAGATATGGATGCGTTTTATGCCTCGGTTGAGCAATTGGATAATCCTGATTTAAAAGGGAAGCCAATTGCAGTTGGAGGGAATGAAGTGCGTGGAGTTGTGTCTGCGGCAAGTTATGAAGCTCGAAAATATGGTGTACGTAGTGCTCTTAGTGGCGTATTGGCCAAAAAATATTGCCCTGAATTGCTATTTGTAAAACCTCGTTTTGAACGTTACCGAGAAATTTCACGTAAAATTCACAAAATCTTTTATGAGTATACCGATCTTGTAGAGCCGCTATCCTTAGACGAGGCCTACTTGGATGTGACACGAAATAAAAAAGGAATTCCTAGTGCGACTTTGATTGCTCAAGAAATTCGAGAACGTATCTTTAATGAACTAGGTTTAACCGCTTCGGCTGGAATCTCCGTTAATAAATTTTTGGCAAAAGTAGCTAGTGATTATAACAAACCCAATGGACAAAAAACAATTAGTGGAGAAGAGATTATTCCTTTTTTGGAATCTTTACCCATACACAAATTTTATGGTGTTGGAAAAGTCACTACCGATAAAATGTATCAATTAGGGATTTTTACAGGAAATGATTTAAAGGCTAAAACTCTCGAGTTTTTAGAACAACATTTTGGTAAATCGGGCGCCTTTTATTATAATGTGGTAAGGGGAATTCATAACAGTCCTGTGCAAGCACAACGTGTTACTAAATCTGTTGCTGCTGAACATACTTTTGATGTGAATTTGACTTCGGAGATTTATATGATGGAGCAATTAGCCCATATTGCTACTCAACTCGAAAAACGCTTACGGAAACATGCTATTGCTGGAAAAACGATTACATTAAAGATAAAATATAGCGATTTTACCCAGCAAACCAGAAGTAAAACACTTCCTTATTTTGTATCAGATAAAAGCATTATTCTTGAGATTGTCCAAGATTTGCTGTATCAAGAGCAATTGAAAGAATCTGTTCGTTTACTTGGAATAGCTGTTAGCACGTTAAATACTGAACAAAAGAAAACTATAGCCGTACAATTGCAGTTCAATTTTTGATAACTAACTTGTTGAACAACAGTTAAATGTTGTGATTTTGAGTGATTTGTCGGGTTAAGCATGTAAATTTGTAGTATAAAAACAAATAAGATGTCGACTATCAGCGATTATGAAAATGCTAAAGCTAAATATTATAATTCTTTAGCCTTGCCATCTACTTCATTATTATCCATTTCTTTTTATGGTGATTTTTTGAATAATTATAAAAAATCTTTCGAAGATTGGACTCGATTACAAGCTTTGCTTTCTATGACTACATTGCCTATAAATGAGGAAAAAATAAAAGTTCATCTATTGGACGAGGTGGTTATAGTTACCGACTCAGAGTTAAAAATTCTTTTTGCTTCACATAATCTTTCAAAGATGAATGGTTATAAAGAGAATGAAGTATTAGGGAATACCCCTAAAATGTTTCAAGGACCCCAAACCGATCAAATCACAAAAGAGTTCATTAGAGATCGTATTAGTCAAAATCTACCTTTTAGAACTAAGGTAGTTAACCATAAAAAAAACGGGAAAATATATGATTGTACAATTCAGGCTGAGCCTATATTTGATAAAAATGGAAAACTCACCCATTTTATAGCCTTGGAAAAGGCATAAAAAAAAGAGGCTTTTTTAAAGCCTCTTTTTTTTAATCTCTACTAGATAACTTAGAAAGGAGTCTAAGAAATTCGATATACAACCAAACCAATGTAATCATTAGTCCCATAGCTCCATACCATTCCATGTGTTTGGGCATTTTTTGTTGAATTCCTTGATCAATTCTATCAAAGTCTAGGAATATGTTTAATGCGGCAATTACAATCACAAAAACACTTATACCAATACTCATTAATGAATTGTCATGATGAACAGGGGTGAAGTTTGTAAATAGTGAAATTATCCATGAAATTAGATAGTATGTAGCAATGGCCAAGGTGGCTGCTACTACGATAGATTTGAACTGTTCGGTTACTTTTACTACTTTAAAGCGATACAAACCTAAACACACTAAAAATGTTACAAAAGTTGCGCTCACAGCTTGTAATACAATTCCTGGGTATTTGGCCTCAAAAATGGCTGAGACTCCACCGATAAATAAGCCTTCAAAAACGGCATATCCTGGAGCTAAATAAGCCGACAATTGCGGTTTGAATGCAGCGATAACTACCAATACTAGACCTACAACTGCGCCTCCTAATGCTAAAATCATAGGATTCATACCATTAAATGCCATCCACCAAGTGATTGATGCAGCGGCAAATAATAATAAAAATAACACCAAACTCTTGTTTAAAGTGCCTTGTAGGGTCATTTGGTCAAATCTGTCTATAACATCGGAGTTGTGATAGTTAGCCGTGTTGCTTTGATTTTCAAATGATTTATTAGTTAAAAACGGATTGTTTGAACTTTTAAAAGCCATAAGTTTTTCGTATTTGATTTGTTTTATAGAACGTTAAAGATAGGAATACTTACTTAAAATTTAAAATATTAAATACAAATACCCCAAAAAAAAGCACCCCATAAAGTAAGGTGCTTTTTAGGGGTGCTATATGTTATACAATCAAAAGATTGCTATTGCGATTAGTCAATTTCTGAAACACGTAAGGTGTTAACCATTCCTTTTTCTTTAATTGGCATAGCTGCTAAGTTGATAAGGAAATCTCCTTTTCTTACATAACCTTTTTCTTTTGCAATTTCGTTTACGTCTGTAACGGTGTCATCTGTACTAACATCTTGTGCATACAAAAAGGATTTAACACCCCATAACAAGTTAAGTTGAGTCAAAATTCTTTTGTTACGCGTAAATACTAAAATATGAGCGTTTGGTCTCCAAGCAGAAATTTGAAATGCTGTATAGCCGCTATTAGTCAAAGTACAAATGGCTTTTGCTTTGATAGAATTAGCCATCATAGCAGCGTGGTGACAAATTGTTTTAGTGATGTAACGATTCGTTTTGATTTGAGGTGTATTTTGAGGCACATTAATCAGTGGTGAATCTTCAACAGCTTCTAAAATTTGTGTCATTTTTTGGATTACTTGTACAGGATAATTACCAGTGGCAGTTTCTCCGGAAAGCATTACCGCATCGGCGCCATCCATAACAGAGTTGGCTACGTCATTTACTTCGGCACGAGTTGGAGTTAGACTCGTAATCATAGTTTCCATCATTTGTGTAGCTACGATTACAGGGATTCTTGCAGTTTTTGCTCTTCTGATTAATTCTTTTTGAACTAATGGTACTTCATGCGCTGGAAGTTCAACTCCTAGATCTCCACGAGCCACCATTAAAGCATCGCAATACGCAACAATTTTATCCATATTCTCTAATGCTTCAGGCATTTCGATTTTGGCAACAATTGGAATTTTGAATTCAGAATGTTCTGCGATTAATTCTTGTAAATCTTGTAAATCTCTTGGGGTTTTTACAAAAGATAAAGCAATCCAATCCAATTGTTGTTCGATAGCAAATTTAGCATCAGCGATATCTTTTTCTGTTAAAGCTGGAAGTGAGATTTTAGTATTGGGTAAGTTAACCCCTTTTTTAGATTTTAATTCCCCTCCTTGAATTACTTTAGCTACAACTTCGCTTTTTTTGTCGGTTTCAACAATCTCAAAAATTAATTTTCCATCATCTAAAAGGATACGCTCCCCTGGATTTACGTCATTTGGAAAATTTTGATACTTCATAAAAACTCGTTTCGAGGTTCCTATGATGTCTTCTGCAGTAGTAAAGGTAATTAAGTCTCCATCGTTTACAAAAACGCCGTCTTCCATTACTCCAACTCTAAGTTTAGGACCTTGAAGGTCTCCCAAAATAGCAGTGGTGTATCCAAACTCTTCGTTTAATCCTCGAATGATGTTGATTTTGTTTTTTACATCATTATAATCGGCATGCGAAAAGTTAACTCTAAATACATTAACTCCTGCCTCAATCATATCTTTGATGATTTCTCTTGTGCTACATGCAGGACCTAGTGTGGCTACAATTTTCGTTTTTTTGTTTGTTAGCATTTTATTAAAAAATTAAATTGTTTTTCGTTTTTAGTTTGTCAATATCAACATTATAAGCGCTATTTATGTTTTCTATTGCGTTCAATTGTGCAACTGTTTTGGCAATAGTATATTCATCGCTACAGTCATCAATCTTTAAGAAATAGTCTGCTTTTTTTATCTCGGGTAATAAATATACTTGGGCAGATATGAATATATTCTCGTCAAGGAATAAATCCGGTTTTTGATTAATATTACTTGGAATCATCTCGTTTTTATTTTGGACAAGATGCCAAGTGCAATCTTTTTTAAAATCAAAATAAGTATACTTTGAAAAAAAAGTTTCGCCTTCTTTTGTACTGATGAAAATGTTTTTAGGGCATTTGCTAAGATGGATTCGAAGCATTTGATTGATAAAAAAAGCCAATCGATAATCCTCTAATGAGGTATGAATGGCAATAATTGAATAATCCAATTCCTCTAATTCGTCTAATCTTAGTTTATGAATAGCCATTTAATAAACAAATTAGCTACAAAGATAAGGTTTCTTGTTAAGAATGATTAAGGAATAATGCTATGATTTTGTTAAAACATTAACTAAAACGATTTAGTTTTTTAAATAAATATTTATTTTTTATTTATTTTGTCTTGATATGCAAAATATGCTCGTTGGGCGGCTTTTTCTTCAGCTTTCTTTTTTGAGGTTGCACGAGCTTTTGCCACAATTTTGTCGTCAATACTCAAGCGTACACCAAAGAAACGTTGTCCGTCTAAGGCATTGTCTTCAAAAACATCAAAGTTGAAAACCTTTTTCTCTTTTTGACACCATTCAATAACAAGGCTTTTGTAGCTGATCACTTTGCCTTCTAATCGGCTGATGTCTACATAAGGAATGATGACTCTGCTATTGATGAATTTTTCGCAATAACTGTATCCTCGATCTAGGTAAATAGCGCCTATAAGTGATTCAAAGATGTTGCCATGAATGTTTTCGCCAAAGTGTTGAACGGGTACTTTGCTTTCAACGAATTGAATTAAGTTTAGATCTTTGCCTAATTCATTCAGATGTTCTCGGCTAACAATTTTGGATCGCATTTTGGTTAGGTAACCTTCGTCTCCATTAGGTACTTTGCTGAATAAGTATCCTGCAATAACCGAACTAAGCATCGCGTCGCCTAAGAACTCTAAACGTTCATAATTCATGGGATTGCCGTTTTTGTCCAATCGATTGGAAGAGCGATGGGTAAATGCCTTTTGATAGGGTTCCAAATCTAAAGGGGCAAATCCTAGAATTTTTTCTATAGCGTTAAAAAAAATCCCGTCTTCACTAGAACGGGATTTTGAAAATATTTTTCTAATTATATTCATATGTGTAAAACGAATGGGTTAGCGGTCACATATAGAATTCTCAATCACTTTATGTTCTTGACTTAAAGCAATTGAGGATTTCATATATAATTAAAGGTCTAATTTTTTTACTAATACACAAGCGTTGTGACCACCAAATCCAAAAGTGTTGCTCATAACGACTTTCATGTCTCTTTTTTGTGCTACATTGAAAGTGAAATTTAATTTTGGGTCGATGTTTTCATCAGCGGTTGTGTGGTTGATAGTTGGCGGTACAATTCCGTGTTTCAAGGAAAGTATCGAAGCAATGGTTTCTACAGCTCCAGCAGCACCTAATAAGTGACCAGTCATAGATTTGGTAGAATTCAAATTCATGCTATAGGCGTGCTCACCAAATACGTGTTGTATGGCTTTAGATTCTGCAACGTCTCCTAATGGAGTTGATGTACCGTGCATGTTTACACCATCAACGTCGGTAGGTTGTAATCCAGCATCGCGTAAGCAATTCAACATTACATTTTTGGCTCCCAAACCTTCTGGGTGTGGTGCTGTAATATGATGTGCATCGGCAGACATTCCACCTCCGCCAATTTCGCAATAAATTTTTGCGCCACGTGCTTTAGCGTGTTCGTATTCTTCAAGAATTAATGCTCCGGCGCCTTCTCCAAGTACAAATCCATCACGACCAGCATCCATAGGTCTTGATGCAGTTTTCGGATCGTCATTTCTTGTTGACAAAGCGTGAAGTGCGTTAAATCCACCCATTCCAGCGATAGTTACCGCGGCTTCAGAACCACCAGTTACCATAGCATCAGCATGTCCTAAACGGATGTAATTAAAAGCGTCGATAATAGCGTTGGTCGATGAAGCACAAGCTGAAACGGTTGCAAAATTTGGTCCTCTAAAACCGTATTTGATGGAGATATGCCCACAAGCAATATCTGAAATCATTTTTGGAATAAAGAAAGGGTTGAATTTTGGAGTACCATCGCCTGCAGCAAAATTTAGCATCTCAATTTGAAAGGTTTCCAATCCACCAATTCCAGAACCCCATATAACGCCAACGCGGTCTTTGTCTAGTTTTTCGATATCAAATCCAGCGTCTTTAATGGCTTCTTCGGTAGAGACCATAGCGTACTGTGCATATCGATCCATTTTACGGGCTTCTTTTCTGTCGATAAAATTATCAACATTAAAATTTTTAACCTCACATGCAAAATGAGTTTTAAATTTTGAAGTATCAAAATAAGTAATCGGAGCCGCTCCACTAACACCATTAATTAAGCCATTCCAATACTCTTCTATAGTGTTTCCGATAGGAGTTAGCGCACCAAGTCCTGTTACAACAACTCGCCTTAATTCCATAACGTGTATATTTTGTAAGGTTTAAATAAATAAAACCCACGCTTTCCTATTAATGTTAAAAATCAATAGAAACATGGGTATAAAAAAGTAATATTTGAACGGGTTTCCCCTTGTACATTTAAAGGTTTTAAAATAATAACACCCGTTAACTAAAAGAAAACGGGTGTAGTTTATTATTTTTTTGCTTCCTCGATATAAGAGATAGCTTGACCAACTGTAGCAATATTTTCTGCTTGATCGTCTGGAATTTGAATATCAAATTCTTTTTCGAACTCCATAATAAGCTCAACAGTGTCTAATGAGTCAGCTCCTAAATCGTTTGTGAAGCTTGCTTCTGTTACAACTTCGTTTTCGTCAACACCTAATTTGTCTACGATAATCGCTTTTACTCTTGATGCAATGTCTGACATAATTTTTTAATTTTAGAATTTAATTTGTTGGCAAAAATAAAAAAACTTTAAATTAAAACTACAATTATGTTGATAAAAGTGAGTGCATGGTCTCAAAAATAATTTTGATAAAGCCGAATAAAATTTATTTTTTTTCATTTTTTATCCCGTTTTTTGCACTTTAAATGCCTTCAAAAACATGAAAAACATTGTAATTTTTGCCTCGGGTTCTGGGACAAACGCAGAGAATATTGTAAACTATTTTAAAAATTCTTCACAAGCTAAAGTGGTGAGTATTTTTACTAACAATCCTCAGGCCAAAGTGATTGAAAGGGCTCATAATTTAGAAGTTCCAGTGCATGTATTTTCTAAACACGAATTAATAGAAGGAGATATTTTATCTGTTTTACAACAAAACCAACCCGATTTAATTGTTTTGGCTGGTTTTCTTTTAAAAGTTCCTCAATATTTAATTGATGCTTTTCCTAATGCAATTGTCAATATTCATCCTGCTTTGTTGCCAAGCTATGGCGGTAAGGGAATGTATGGTATGCATGTACATGAAGCGGTGGTGGCCAATAAAGAGACAGAGAGTGGAATTACGATTCATTATGTAAACGAGAATTATGATGAAGGCGCTACCATTTTTCAAGCTAAAGTGCGCCTAACAGCTGAGGATACTCCTGCCTCAGTTGCTTCTAAAATTCATGAACTAGAACAGCGTTATTTTCCAGAAGTGCTTTCAAAAGTGTTACAAGATTGTAAGTAAGATTCAATTATCACCTTTAATTTCACAACAAAATGTCTCATCAAGTTCATATTTACACCGATGGCGCAGCCAAAGGAAACCCTGGGCCAGGAGGCTATGGGGTGGTTATGGAATTGGTTGGGTCGCCTTATAAAAAAGAATTTTATGAAGGATTTCGATTAACTACAAACAATAGAATGGAGCTCCTGGCTGTAATTGTGGGATTAGAAAAACTCAAAAATGCCAATATGAAGGTTTTGGTGATATCTGATTCAAAATATGTCGTGGATTCGGTTGAAAAAAAATGGGTTTTGGGCTGGGAGAAAAAAGGCTTTACCGGTCGAAAAAACGCCGATTTATGGAAGCGTTTCTTAACTGTATATCGAAAACATCAAGTCGATTTTAAATGGATTAAAGGGCATAACAATCATCCGCAGAATGAAAGATGTGATGAGTTAGCTGTTTTTGCTTCTCAACAAAAGGTGTTATCTGTCGATTTGTTTTATGAAAATCAAGAACAGAAAATGTTGTAAAGACCTGATAATAAGACTATTTGCAAGGCTTGATGTCTCTAAAGGCAATCGTTGCATTTTTGTACTTTAAAAACTATCTTTGCGCCTTAATTTCAAACTCAAATAATGAATAAATTATTGATTGTTGGAACAGTAGCTTTCGACGCAATTGAGACTCCTTTTGGGAAAACAGATAAAATAGTGGGTGGTGCTGCAACTTATATTGGGTTATCTGCTTCTTTTTTCAATGTTCAATCAGCAATAGTTTCTGTTGTAGGTGATGATTTTCCTCAGGAACATTTGGATTTGTTAACCTCCAAAAATATTGATATTTCAGGTATCGAAATTGTAAAAGGAGGGAAGACTTTCTTTTGGAGTGGCTTGTATCACAACGATTTGAATTCTCGTGATACTTTGGTAACAGAACTTAATGTTTTGGCTGATTTTCAACCCAAAGTGCCTCAAAATTTCAAAAATGCCGATGTGGTGATGTTAGGTAATTTGCATCCATTAGTACAAAGTAGTGTTTTGGATCAGATGGAATCGACGCCTAAGTTGGTTGTTTTAGATACTATGAATTTCTGGATGGATTGTGCTTTGCCTGAATTGTTAGCGGTAATCAAACGTGTAGACGTTATTACGATTAATGATGAAGAAGCAAGACAACTCTCGGGGGAGTATTCTTTGGTGAAAGCAGCTGCTAAAATTCATACGCTAGGACCTAAGTATGTAGTTATTAAAAAAGGAGAACACGGGGCCTTGTTGTTCCACAATAGTGAAGTTTTCTTTGCTCCTGCATTACCGTTAGAGGAAGTTTTTGATCCAACAGGGGCTGGAGATACTTTTGCTGGAGGTTTTTCTGGATATATTGCTCAAAGTGAAAATATTTCATTCGACAACATGAAAAATGGAATCATTTATGGATCCAATTTGGCTTCATTTTGCGTAGAAAAATTTGGAACTGAGCGTATGGTAGATTTGCAAGAAAGCGAAGTAAACCAGAGACTGCAACAATTCAAAGCCTTGACACAATTTGATATCACTCTATAATGACCTAAGCTCAGGAAACTGGGCTTTTTTTATTCAAAACATAATTTACAACACAACAATATTTTACAATGAGCGACGCTTTACAACACGAATGTGGAATTGCTTTGGTACGACTTTTAAAACCGCTTGAATACTACAAAGAAAAGTATGGTTCTGCTTTTTACGGAATTCAGAAAATGTATTTGTTAATGGAAAAACAGCATAACCGTGGACAAGATGGTGCTGGTTTTGCTAGTATCAAGCTAGATCTTGAACCTGGGCAGCGTTATATTAGTCGCATTCGCTCCAATCATGCGCAACCTATTCAGGATGTGTTTTCGCAAATCAATACGAGAATCAATCAAGAGTTAGAGCTTCATCCAGAATACCTTGAAGATGTACAGGCTCAGAAAGCGAATATCCCTTATTTAGGCGAATTGTTCCTTGGGCACGTTCGTTATGGGACATTTGGAAAGAATAGTATAGAAAGTGTGCACCCTTTTTTACGTCAAAACAATTGGATGCATCGTAACTTGATTTTAGCAGGAAACTTTAATATGACCAATGTTAAAGAACTGTTTGAGAATTTAGTAGAGTTGGGACAACACCCAAAAGAAATGGCCGATACTGTAACGGTGATGGAAAAAATTGGTCATTTCCTCGATGATGCCGTAACCGATTTGTATCAAGATTGTAAAAACGAAGGTTTAAGCAAGCGCGAAGCCTCGCCTGTAATTGCTGAAAAATTAGACGTAGCCAAAATATTAAGCAGAGCTGCCAAAAACTTAGACGGAGGTTATGCTATGGCAGGGTTGTTAGGGCATGGTGATGCGTTTGTGTTTAGAGATCCTGCAGGAATTCGTCCAGCGTACTATTACAAAGATGAAGAAATAGTTGTAGTAGCTTCTGAACGCCCCGTAATTCAAACTGTGTTTAATGTTCCTTTCGAAGAGGTGCATGAAATTGATCCAGGAGCCGCCTTGATTATAAAGAAAAACGGAAAAGTTTCTCTAGAAGAAATTCTACAGCCCTTGGTAAAAAAAGCGTGTTCATTTGAACGAATCTATTTTTCAAGAGGAAGCGATGCCGAAATTTATCAGGAACGCAAAATGTTGGGGAAACTAGTTTTACCTTCTGTTTTGGAGGCTATTGATAATGATACTGATAATTCTGTTTTTTCGTATATACCCAATACAGCAGAGACTTCTTTTTTTGGAATGGTCGAGGCTGCGCAAGATTTTTTAAATCAAAGAAAAAACAACTTCATTTTACAAAACAGAAATACACTTACCACGGAGAGTTTAAAAGAGTTGTTGTCTGTGAAAATTCGCACCGAAAAAATTGCGATTAAAGATGCCAAGTTAAGAACTTTTATCACCGAAGATAGCAGCAGAGATGATCTTGTAGCACACGTTTACGATGTGACCTACGGTGTGGTACAACCCAACGATAATTTGATTATTATAGATGATAGTATTGTTCGAGGTACTACTTTGAAAAAAAGTATCATCAAGATGATGGATCGACTAAATCCTAAACGAATTGTCATTGTTTCTTCGGCACCTCAAATTCGATATCCAGATTGTTATGGAATAGACATGGCTAAACTGGAAGGATTGATCGCTTTTAAAGCTGCTTTGGAGTTATTAAAAGAGCGCAACATGTATGCAATTGTTGATGAAGTGTATGCTAAATGTAAAGCTCAAGAAAACTTTGCGGATAGCGATGTAGTGAATTATGTAACAGCAATTTATGAGCCGTTTACACCGCAAGAAATATCAGATAAAATAGCACAAATGGTATCTTCAGCTGATATTAAAGCCGAAGTGAAAGTTATATTCCAAACAGTAGAAAATCTGCATATTGCTTGTCCTAAAAATCTAGGAGATTGGTATTTTACTGGAGATTATCCAACGCCAGGAGGAAATCGTGTGGTGAATAGAGCATTCATGAATTTTTATGAAGGAAAAGACGCTAGAGCGTATTAATTTAGCTCAAAGATGTAGTTCATCGGATTTATTTGCATTTCATCGACTATTATTTGGGTTGAAATAGCATTCGATTAATTTTATATCACCATAATATTAGTAGGTTAAGTTTATGGTAGATTTGGGGCAAAAAGGGTGAGAGCGATCTCACCTTTTTTATTTTACTACCCTAAAAGTTAACTAGTTTTTGAATATTTGATTAAATTAAGTGTCAATTATTTATTTTTTGACAAAAATTAATCTCTGATACCGACCTAAAAAAGAAGCCGATTTATTCATAAATCGGCTTCTTTTTTTAATTTTTATTCCTGTAAAGCATTCCAGCCTCTGGCCTTAAGGGGTATTTTAGTATTGGCACGGGTAATCAAATGAATGCCTTCATTGGCTTCGGTCATGTGTCCGATAACGGTAAAGTTAGGATTCCCTTTAATTTTGTCAAAATCAGTTAAGGCAATTGTAAAAAGCAATTCATAATCTTCACCACCATTAATAGCCACAGTAGTACTGTCAATATTGAATTCCTCGCATACTGAAATAAATTGTGGGTCTAAGGGAAGTTTTTCTTCGTACAAATTACAACCCACATTAGATTGCTTACATAAGTGCATGATTTCAGAAGAAAGTCCATCCGAAATGTCAATCATTGCGGTAGGTTGAATGTCTAAAGCTTCAAATAAACCGCGAATATCTGTGCGTGCTTCTGGTTTTAATTGACGTTCTATCAAGTAAGTGTAGGCATCCAAATCAGGTTGCGAATTAGGATTAACTTGAAAGACTTGTTTTTCTCTTTCTAAAACTTGAAGCCCCATGTAAGCGGCTCCAATGTCTCCTGTGACTACTAATAAATCGGTTGCTTTGGCTCCATTTCGATAGACTATTTCTTTTTCCTCTACTTCTCCTAGTGCGGTAATGCTAATAATCATTCCTTTTTGAGAAGAGGTGGTATCGCCACCGATAACATCAACATTGTAGGCTTTGGCAGCTCTAGTAATACCTTCATACAATTCTTCTAAAGCCTCTAATGGGAATCGATTAGAAACGGCAATCGAAACTGTAATTTGTGTGGGTTTTGCATTCATGGCACAAATGTCCGATAGGTTGACCACAACTGCTTTGTAGCCCAAATGTTTCAAAGGCATATACGCCAAATCAAAATGGACCCCTTCAATTAATAAATCGGTTGAAACCACTGTTTTTTTGGTGTTAAAATCCAAAACAGCTGCGTCGTCTCCAATTCCTTTTAACGTTGAAGGTTGTGATATAGTAAAATTTTTGGTCAAATGGTCGATTAACCCAAATTCTCCTAATTGAGCAATGCTGGTGCGTTGCGGGTTTTTATCTTCTATCATGTGTCTTTCGTTTTAAAAAAGGCAAAGGTACAAAGAAATAATTGTCAAGTTGAATCCGATTTTCATCGAAAACATGCATCTTTATAAAACCAAAAAATCTTATTATGAAACCATACGATATAGTGACCCTAACGGTCAATCCAGCAGTAGATAAAAGTACTAGTTTTAAAGGATTAGTAGCCGAACAAAAAATTCGTTGCGAAGTACCAAGGTACGATGCAGGAGGTGGCGGAATCAATGTTTCTAAAGCGATTGCTCGTTTGGGAGGAGATTCTATGGCCTTATTTACATCAGGAGGAGCAATGGGGCAATTGTTAGAGGAATTAGTTGCCAAAGAAAATATTGCCAGTGAAGCCGTTCCCGTGGCAAGTTGGACACGAGAAAGTTTTGTGGCGGTAGATACAAATACGAATTCTCAATACCGATTTGGATTCACAGGAGGTTCGTTAACACAAGAAGAATGTGAGCGATTTTTGGCTAAAATTGCCGAGTTTAAACCTAAATTTTTGGTGGCTAGCGGTAGTTTGAATGAAGGCTTGAATGCCGATTTTTATCAAAAAGTAGCCCATATTGCCAAAGCTAATAATTCAAAATTAATTGTTGATACTTCGGGAGAAGCTTTGGAAAAAGTCCTTGAAGTTGGCGCTTATTTAATAAAACCAAACGTTGGAGAACTAGCCAAATTAATTGGTGTGGAGCGACTAGAAATGGAAGAAGTAAACGAAGCCGCCAAGACAATTATAGCTAAAGGAAGTGCAGAAATAGTAGTAGTATCTCTTGGTCCGCAAGGGGCTGTTTTGGTTACCAAAGACCATTATGAGTTTGTGCCTGCACCCAATGTCGCCAAAAAGAGTACCGTAGGGGCGGGTGACAGTATGGTGGGAGGAATGGTTTGGGCGCTGTCTCAAAACAAACCCTTGAAAGAAGTCATTCGCTGGGGAGTAGCTTGTGGTTCGGCCGCCACGATGAATGAAGGCACCCAATTATTCAAAGGATCCGATGCACAGAGATTGTTTGATTGGTTAAAGGATAAATAAGAAAAGCTCCTAACCCCGCCTTGGCGAGGAATTAGAAACAAAAAAACCTGACAACTTTTACATTGTCAGGTTTTCTCTTTATTCTGTTTTCTATATTCTTTTATCTAAAAAAAACTAGTCGTTCAATTTCAAAACCGCCATAAACGCTTCCTGCGGAATTTCTACGTTTCCTACTTGGCGCATACGTTTTTTACCTTTTTTCTGTTTTTCCAAAAGTTTACGTTTACGAGAAATATCTCCTCCGTAACATTTGGCGGTAACGTCTTTACGTAAGGCTTTTATCGTTTCACGGGCAATAATTTTGGCTCCAATTGCCGCCTGAATCGGAATGTCGAATTGCTGTCTCGGGATTAACTCACGCAATTTTTCGGTCATTTTTTTACCGATATTGTAAGCATTGCTTTCGTGAATCAATGCAGACAGCGCATCCACTTGGTTCGCGTTCAATAACACATCCAATTTAACTAATTTAGAAGCACGCATTCCAATAGGCGAGTAGTCAAACGATGCATAACCTTTAGAAACTGTTTTCAAACGGTCGTAAAAATCGAATACAATTTCTGCCAAAGGCATGTCAAAATTCAACTCCACACGCTCAGGAGTCAAATACGTTTGATTCGTGATAATACCGCGTTTTTCAATACACAAACTCATTACGTTGCCCACAAAATCAGACTTGGTAATGATGGTAGCTTTGATGTACGGCTCCTCTACACGATCCAATTTAGAAGGCTCTGGTAAATCTGATGGATTGTTTACTATAATTGCTGTTTCAGGATCTTTTTTGGTGTACGCCAAATACGAAACGTTCGGAACTGTGGTAATTACCGTCATATTGAACTCACGTTCTAAACGTTCCTGAATAATTTCCATGTGTAGCATTCCTAAGAAACCGCAACGGAAACCAAATCCTAAAGCTGCCGAACTTTCAGCCGTAAATACCAGAGAAGCATCGTTTAGCTGTAGCTTTTCCATAGAAGCTCTTAACTCTTCAAAATCTTCAGTGTCAACAGGGTAAATTCCCGCGAAAACCATCGGTTTTACGTCCTCAAAACCGGTAATCATGTTGGTAGTAGGCGTTTTGGCATCGGTAATGGTATCACCAACTTTTACTTCTTTGGCTTCTTTAATTCCAGAAATCAAATACCCAACATCCCCTGTGGAGATTACGCTTTTTGGAACCTGATTTAATTTTAATGTACCTACTTCATCGGCAAAATACTCATTGCCAGTAGCCATAAATTTTATCTTTTGTCCTTTTTTGATTTCTCCATTTACCACACGGAAGATAACTTCAATTCCACGGAACGGATTGTAATGTGAGTCAAAAATCAAAGCTTGTAATGGTTCTTCTTTGTTACCTTTTGGAGCAGGAATTTTTTCGATAATAGCAGCCAAAATATTTTCGACACCAAAACCTGTTTTCCCAGAAGCGTGGATTATATCTTCTAAATCACAACCTAGTAAGTCAATAATATCATCGCTTACTTCTTCAGGATTGGCACTTGGTAAATCGACTTTGTTCAAAACAGGGATGATTTCTAAGTCGTTTTCTAAAGCCAAGTATAAGTTAGAAATCGTTTGTGCTTGTATACTTTGTGCCGCATCTACAATCAAAAGTGCGCCCTCGCAAGCAGCGATTGAACGCGAAACTTCATACGAAAAATCCACGTGACCCGGAGTGTCAATCAAATTCAAGATGTAATCCTCACCTTTGTATTTGTACTCCATTTGAATGGCGTGACTCTTAATGGTAATCCCACGTTCGCGCTCCAAGTCCATATTGTCCAACAATTGGGCTTTTTCTTCGCGAGCCGAAACGGTTTGTGTAGCGCTTAACAAACGGTCAGCAAGTGTACTTTTTCCGTGGTCAATGTGTGCAATAATGCAAAAATTTCTTATATGTTTCATTTTCAATAAATATCAAATTTTATGTCATGCTTAGCGTAGTCGAGTACTGAGCGCAGTCGAAGTAGGGCGTGCCGGCAGAAAAAGCCGTCGTGCTATCCGCTATATCTTTTATTCCGCTATCGCTACATAAAAGGATGCCGCTACTATCACTCACGCAAACCCTGCTAAACGACAATTAATCTGCAAATATAGTTTAAATTCAGGAGTTTCAAAGTGTCGAATTCCTAAAGTAACACGTTTATTAAGAAGTCTTTCTCCGTTACTCTTTCTTCTATTCGTCTAAAAACCGTAATTTTGCACCAAATTTCCAGAATATGATTAAAATTGGCAACATAGAACTTCCAGAATTTCCTTTACTTCTTGCACCTATGGAAGATGTGAGTGATCCGCCTTTTCGCAGATTGTGCAAGATGCACGGTGCCGACTTGATGTATTCCGAGTTTATTTCTTCTGAAGGGTTGATTCGCGATGCCATCAAGAGTCGAATGAAGTTGGATATTTTTGATTACGAACGCCCTATTGGAATACAAATCTTTGGAGGTGATGAAGAAGCAATGGCGTTGTCCTCAAAAATAGTTTCTACCGTAAATCCAGATTTAATTGATATTAATTTTGGTTGTCCCGTAAAGAAAGTCGTTTGTAAAGGAGCCGGAGCAGGTGTGTTGAAAGACGTAGATTTGATGATTCGTTTAACCAAAGCGGTGATTGATAGCACTCATTTGCCCGTAACCGTAAAAACGCGTTTGGGGTGGGACGATAATTCTATCAACATCGATGAGGTGGCCGAACGGTTGCAAGATATAGGTGTGGCTGCATTGAGTATACACGCTAGAACGCGCGCCCAGATGTACAAAGGTCATTCCGATTGGTCTCACATTGCTCGTGTGAAAAACAATCCAAGAATTACGATGCCTATTTTTGGAAACGGCGATATCGATTCACCAGAAAAAGCTTTAGAGTATAAAAACAAATACGGTGTAGACGGAATTATGATTGGTCGTGCCGCAATTGGTTATCCTTGGATTTTTAACGAAATCAAACATTTCTTTAAGACGGGAGAACATCTGGCCAAACCCACAGTGGCTGATAGAGTAGAAGCGGTTCGTAACCATTTGACTTGGGCTATGGATTGGAAGGGCGAACGTTTGGGTATAGTAGAAACAAGACCTCATTATACCAATTATTTCAAAGGAATACATTCTTTTAAAACTTTCAAACAACAATTGGTTACTCTTGATAAACCTGAAGAACTATTTGCTGTTTTGGATCAAATTGTAGACGCCTATTCGGGCTATGAAGTGGTGTAAAAAAAACGTTAATTCATGCTGCGAATTCAAGAGTTTATATGGTATGAATTCTTGAATTTGCTAGCTTTTATTTTAGCAACTTTTTACTCACGCGACTGCTAGCAATTAGCGAAGCGAAAAACCCTAGTGTGATGATGGTAATCATTACTATGGCGATATTTTCAACATTAAAAACCACAGGGTAGGCCAAGGATGGTGTAATCATTATCCATTCAAATTGTTGTTGTAGCAATACAATTACAATACCTAAAATTAATCCCAAAAAACCTCCATACACGCTTAATAGGGTTCCTTGTAATAAAAATATTTTGCGTAAATCTTTGATTTCTGTACCAAGATTAAAGAGTGTTTTCAAGTTGCTTTTTTTGTCCAAAATCATCATGATTAAAGCCCCGATTAAGTTAAAAAGTGCTACAATAATAACTAAGGTGAAAATAAGATACACTGCGATATTCTCAGTGTTTAGCATTTTGTACAGCGACGCGTTTAGTTGCGCTCTGTTTTTTAACGTTATCTTGTTGTTGAAAATCGTTTGTAGTTGTTCAATAATGGCGTCTTCATCAGCATTTGGGCGAAGTTTAAACTCTATTCCCGAAATTTGATTGGGTTGATATTCCAGAAGTTCTTGCGCTAAGTTTAGATCGGCAAAAACGTATTTTGAATCCAAATCCTCATTAATCGTATAAATACCAATCGGAATCAAATTGGTTTGATTAAAGGCTACTTCAAGCGAGTTGATCGTTCCTTTTCCTGGTTTCGGGACTAATACTTCTAATGCTGTATTGTAATCAAATAAACCCATCGAAAATTGATGAGCCATGCCATAACCCACCACCACTTGATACGTATTAGGTTGGAACCATTGTCCATTGAATAGTTTTTTATCTATAGGGCAAACCTTAGTATAATGAGGGTCTACCCCTTTTAAATAAGTAACAGCTTGTTTGTCGCCAAAAGTAAATAATACTCGCTCCTCAATCACTTTTGAATAAGAAGCCAGTCCCTTTATAGCTTTTATTTGTGCTTCTTGTTGAGGAGCAATAAAAAAAGATTTTCCAAGTGTAGATGTTGCCTTAAGATCTGGATCTGTTTCATTAACAAAAGACAAACTGAATTCTTTTAGACCGCTAAAAACGGAGAGCACCACAAAAAGTGCCATAGTACCCACAATAATTCCTAAACTAGCAATGCGATTGATGATATTAATAGCATTGTTTTTGCTATTGCTTATAAGGTATCTATGCGCTATGTAAAGCGGAAAATTCAAATTAAAATTGTCTGCGTTTTTCTAGTAAATCTCTATTCTCGATTGGATTTTCTTTGTTTTTTAAGGCATTGTCAATTTTTTCGATGTAATCCAAAGAATCATCAATAAAGAAAACCAAGTTTGGAACTCGGCGCAACTGCAATCGAACGCGTTGCGATAAGTCATGTTTGATTAAAGTCGAGTTAGATTTAATTGCTTCTAATGTTTCTTGCGCTTTCTCTTGAGGGAAGATACTCAAATGTACTGTAGCGACTGATAAATCTGTAGTAACCGTAACTTTGGATACTGAGATTACTAAATTGGATACACCATTTTTTCGCACTTCACCTTGCAAGATGTCCACCAAATCTCTTTGGATTACTCCGCCTATTTTTTTCTGTCTATTTGTTTCCATGCTGCAAAAATACTACTTTTAAATTTTATACGAACAAATTTTCAAAGGAACAATCCTATTTGGTTAAAAATGAGCTTTGATCGTCAGGAGTTCATTCCTACTGTCTGCTGTATCTTTTTATTTTTAAGAAAATTAACGGGATGTTGCTTCCGTCAAGGATTAGTAGTGTTGCGGTCCTCGATTTTTTTGTTTTCAAGCAATAAACTAATTAAAAGCCTTCGGACCGAAAAGTGTTCGAAAAAAAAATCATTAACAATCAAGAAACAATGCAAAGCTCCTCTTTTTCCATATACGACGCCTCTGCTGGTTCAGGGAAAACATACAATTTGGTCAAGGAATACCTGAAAATTATACTCTCTTCCTCCAAGAATGATGCGTATCGTCATATCTTGGCCATTACGTTTACCAATAAAGCGGTGCATGAAATGAAAAGCAGGATAGTAGGGAGTCTTTCTGAATTTGCCAAAGACGAACCCAATGCCAAAGCTCTCGATTTGATGGAAGATTTGGCTAGAGATACCCAGTTGTCTTTGATTCAAATAAAAACCAAAGCCCAGCAAATTATAAAGCACATCATTCATAACTATGCTGCTTTTGATATTTCAACCATTGATAAATTTACTCATCGTGTAATTCGCGCTTTTGCTCATGATTTAAATCTGCCCATCACGTTCGAAGTGTCTTTGGAAACGGATACTTTGTTGACCGAAGCCGTAGATGCTATTATTGCTCAAGCTGGTGAAGACCAGGTCCTCACCAAATTGCTGATTGATTTTACCATGGAAAAAACAGATGATGATAAATCTTGGGATATTTCTAGGGAAATTTTCGAAACGGGTCGATTGATTCTCAATGAAAATCATCGTGCTGAGATCCAAAATTTTCAGAATACATCCATTGGAGAGTTTTTGTCCATCAAAAAAAAGTTAATTCAAATCAATCAAGATTTGGAACAAGAAACTATTGCAAATGCCGAAGCAATCTTGGAACTTATAGATAATCAAGGCATCGATATAAAATCTTTTTCTAGAGGAACGTTTCCGAATCATGTTGCCAATATAGTAGCTAAGAAATTCAATCCTAACAATAAAACATTTCATGAATTTGAAGACATTCAAATTAATAAATCTGCAAAAGACAGAGAGATAATTGAATCATTAATACCTGATTTTCTCAAGCGTTTGGCCTTAATTTATCAGGCTTTTGAAAAGATCAATTTTCATAAGGCATTCTTGAAAAACCTTACCCCTTTGTCGCTTTTAAATACGGTTAGTAATGAGTTGGCTAAGATACAGCAAGAGAAAAACGTTCTTTCAATTGCTGAGTTTAATGCAATTATTCATAATGAAATTCAAAATCAGCCGGCTCCATTTATTTATGAACGATTAGGAGAACGTTATCGTCATTTTTTTATTGATGAATTTCAAGACACCTCCGAAATGCAATGGAAAAACTTAATTCCGTTAATTGATAATGCATTGGCCGGGCAAGATGAATATGGTGTTAAAGGTACTTTGATGATTGTTGGTGATCCAAAGCAGTCCATTTACCGTTGGAGAGGAGGAAAGGCCGAACAATTCATTGCGTTAAGTAAGCTATCAAATCCCTTTAGTAATCCCGACAAGCA
Organism: Flavobacterium riviphilum; assembly: GCF_055231795.1. Taxonomy (NCBI): domain Bacteria; kingdom Pseudomonadati; phylum Bacteroidota; class Flavobacteriia; order Flavobacteriales; family Flavobacteriaceae; genus Flavobacterium; species Flavobacterium riviphilum. Next base: position 376,592 of record NZ_JBUYSY010000001.1, on the reverse strand, counting down.
ATTGATTCATTTGGATAAAAACTATCGGAGTTATTCTCAAATCATTGCCTTTAATAATGATTTTTTTAAGTTACTGTCAAGCGAATTTACCAATGAGGACTATAAAGATTTATATGAAAATCACAGTTACCAACAAGAAAACGATAAAAAAGGGGGGTACGTGAACATTTCATTTATTCCTTCCACATCCTCAACCTACGAAGAAGAAGCCGTTGATAAAACGCAAGAATATTTAAAGGCTACGGTACAAACCATAAACCAAGTACTGTTACAAGGGTTTGAATACAAGGATATCGTTATCCTTACTAGAAAGAAAAAACACGGTATAGATGTGGCTAATTTTTTAACCGAACAAAACATACCGTTGTTGTCTTCGGAAACTCTAATGATTCAAAATGCAACAGAGGTTCGGGTGCTCATCCATTTGTTGAAGTATTTGAATAACAATAAAGATTTAGAAGCTAAAGCTTATTTCTTGCATTTTATTGCCCAAAATTTTCAAGATGGATTGTCAGTGGCGGATTGTATCGCGCAAGGGATGAGTAAAAATGATGAAAAAGAATTTGAATTGTGGTTGTTGTCTAGCTTTGATTTGCAATTTTCTTTTTCAGATATCCGCAGGAAATCCTTGTATGAGGCCGTTGAAATTCTTGTAGCTAAACTAATTACCAGTCAAAATAATTTCGTTAGTGGGGCATATGTACAGTATTTTTTAGATATTGTTTTGGAGCGCGATATTAGAAATCAAGCAGGGATTGCTGATTTTTTAGAGTTTTGGGATAAAAATGGTGCTAATTACAGTATTCCCTCGCCAGAAGGAAGCAATGCGGTTCGAATTATGACTATTCATAAGTCCAAAGGCTTGGAATTTCCTGTGGTAATTATGCCTTTTGCGGAAGAAGATTATAGTAGAAACCCCAAAGACAAAATATGGCTCCAATCTGATACCGAAGAACTTGGTTTGTCCAAAGTGTTAATTGATAATAGCAGTGCTGTGGCTAGTTATGGAGAAAGAGCTGCAGAGGTGTATCATCAAAAACAACAAGAGGAATTACTTGATGCAATTAATGTGTTGTATGTTGCCTTGACTAGAGCCGAAGAGCAACTATATGTAATTTCTTGCATGAATCTTTCCAGTCAAAATGCATTGCCTAAGAATAATATGTGTGTGTTTTTTATCAATTTTTTGATGCATAAAAATCTATATCATCAAGAAAAAATGGTGTACGAATTTGGTGTTGCTCAAAAACAATCTGATGCAAAAAAACACCTTACATCAACTACACCCATCGCTTTGGTAAAAAATGTGATGCTAGCAAAAGATATAAAAATTGCTCAGAAAGAAGCCTTGATGTGGGGAACACAACAACAAGAGGCTATTGCCTACGGAAATGTTGTGCATGAAATATTAGCGCATGTAAAACAAGCCAGTGATATTGACAACGCTATCATTAGGGCTTTGACAAACGGATGGATACATCTTGGCCAAAGAGCGCAGATCGAACAAACATTGAAGGCGATTGTTTCTCATCCTGAGTTGGTTGTGTTTTTTGAAAATGGAAATACAATTTTTAATGAACAAGCTATACTTCAAAAAGAGCGTCCAACTTTAAAACCGGATCGAATGGTCTTAAAAAATGAGAATGAGATCTATTTGTTGGATTACAAAACGGGATTGCCTTCGGATAAATACAATAGACAGTTACTATCTTATCAAGAGGCAATTGAAAATATGGGGTACAAAGTCGTTAAAAAAGCATTGGTTTATATTGGATTGTCAATCGATGTAGTAAATTTGTAATAATAATTCAAAAAACAAAACACAACTATGTACGGTAAAATACAACAACACTTGCAAAACGAATTGCAAACCATAGAAGAAAACGGTTTGTTTAAAAAGGAACGCATCATCACCTCTCCCCAAGGCGCAGAAATTATAGTGAATGGTAAAAAAGTATTGAATTTTTGTGCTAATAATTATTTGGGGCTTTCTTCGCATCCCGAAGTGATTCAGGCAGCGAAAGATGCCTTAGATTCGCATGGTTTCGGAATGTCATCGGTTCGTTTCATCTGTGGAACTCAAGATATACACAAAACCTTAGAGCAAAAAATTGCCAATTTTTATGGAACCGAAGATACTATTCTATATGCAGCAGCTTTTGATGCCAATGGAGGAGTTTTTGAGCCTTTATTGGGTGAGCAGGATTGTATTATATCCGATAGTTTAAATCATGCTTCAATCATAGATGGTGTTCGTTTGTGTAAAGCGGCGCGTTATCGTTATGAGAACAACAATATGAATGATCTGGAACAGCAATTAATAAAAGCTTCAGAAGTGGGTCATCGGTTCAAATTAATTGTAACGGATGGTGTTTTTTCTATGGATGGTTTAGTAGCTCCATTAGATCAAATATGTGACCTTGCCGATCGATATGATGCCCTAGTAATGGTAGATGAATGTCATGCTGCCGGATTTATTGGAGCCACAGGAAAAGGAACATTAGAAGCCAAAGGAGTGATGGGGCGTGTGGATATCATTACAGGTACACTTGGGAAGGCTTTAGGTGGAGCTATGGGAGGCTATACTACCGCTAAAAAAGAAATTATTGAAATACTACGACAACGCTCAAGGCCCTATTTGTTTTCTAATTCATTAGCACCAGCAATAGTAGGAGCATCAATTAAGGTGTTTGAGTTGTTGGAAAAAGATACTGTATTACGAGATCAATTGGAGTGGAATACGAATTATTTCAAAAAAGGAATGCAGCAAGCAGGTTTCGATATTATTGATGGCGATTCTGCTATTGTGCCAGTGATGTTGTATGATGCAAAACTAGCTCAAACAATGGCTGATGAGTTATTGAGGGAAGGAATATATGTAATAGGGTTTTTCTTTCCTGTAGTGCCCAAAGATAAAGCAAGAATCCGTGTTCAGCTCTCTGCGGCTCATTCTAAATTGCATTTAGACAAAGCTTTAGAGGCATTTGTTAAGGTGGGAAAAGAGTTAAAAGTGATTTAGCTTTTAAAGAATTTAATTGTTTTTTGTAGGTTTTTTTTAGGGTTTAATTTTGTAACTAAAAAATAAGTTGTTATTTTTGTTTATAATTAACTAAATTTTAATAGAATCATTATGAAACATCTTAACAAACTTTTAGTTGCTGTGGTGATGGCGATGGGGGTATCCTCTTATGCGCAAGACAGTAACAACCCTTGGGCAATTACCATTGGGGTAAATGCTGTAGACTCGAGATCAAGTGCAGGTCCAGGTCATGTGAATTGGTTTCAACAGCACTTTTCTCAGCCGTTTGCTATTAAGGACAACTGGAACATTCTTCCTTCTGTATCTTACTTAAATGTATCTAGACACATTGCTGGAGGATTCTCTTTCGGTTTAGCTGGATCAGTGAACAAAATTGACAAATTTGTAAATTTTGTACCAAACGCTGCAAACGCTGATAGCAGAGGTATGAGTGTTATCAACCCTGGAGATTTAATGTTCTATGGAATTGACGGTACTGTGAAATACAGCTTCATGGACTTGATCGGAACTAAATGGTTAGATCCAAGTTTACAAGCTGGTGGAGGATATACTTTCTTAGGAAAAGATAGCTTCGGTCATGTGAATTTAGGAGTTGGATTAACTTTTTGGTTTACTGAAAATGTTGGTTTAGCTTTATCTTCTGGTTACAGAATGGCATTGCCTAATGACGAGAGAGTTGATGCTGCTCGTTTACCAGAAAAACCATCATTGGTACAACACACTGCTGGTATCGTATTCAAGTTTGGAGGTAAAGATACAGACGGAGACGGTATCTACGATAAAGATGATGCATGTCCAGAAGTTGCTGGTTTAAAACAATTCAACGGATGTCCTGATACTGACGGTGACGGAATCGTTGACGGAAGTGATGCATGTCCTGAAACTGCAGGTTTAGCTGCTTTCAACGGATGTCCTGATACTGACGGTGATGGAATTGCTGACAAAGATGATGCTTGTCCAGATGTAGCTGGTCCAGCTTCAACTAAAGGTTGTCCTGATACTGACGGTGACGGTTTAGCTGATAAAGATGACAAATGTCCAACTGAAGCAGGTCCAAGAGATAACCAAGGTTGTCCTCAATTAGATGCTGATAAAGATGGTGTGCCAGATTTAGAAGATGCTTGTCCAATCGTAGCTGGTCCTGCTAGCAACAAAGGTTGTCCAGAAGTAACTCAAGAAGTAGTTGAAGAATTGAGAGTAAAAGCTAGATCAATTTTCTTCGTTACTGGAAAATCAACTTTAGATGCTGCTAAACCAGAAACTGCTACTAGTTTAGATGCTATCAAAGAAATTTTGAAAAACTACCCAACAGCTAAGTTTGAAGTAAACGGTCATACTGATAATGTAGGTAAACCAGCTGCTAACAAAAAATTATCTGAGGCTAGAGCTAAAACTGTTGTAGAAGCTTTAGTGTCTAGAGGAATTAAAGCTGAGAATTTAGTAGCACAAGGTTTTGGTGATACTAAACCAGTAGCTTCTAACAAAACAAAAGAAGGTAGAGCTAAAAACAGAAGAACTGAAATTATTTATGTAGGTGGTGTTGACGGAATGAAAGTTAACATCAAAAAACCATAAAAAAATTCAAAATAATTTTAGAAAGAGCCGTTCTTAATTGAACGGCTTTTTTTATTTTTATAAAATGACAAATCCCACTTTTTTAGACCAAATTGCCGCTCATTTGATAACCAACTATTCGGATAATTTTTCGAATACCATTGTAATTCTGCCCAACAAACGCGCTAAGATTTTCTTAATTGAATCCTTAAAGAATCAAATTTCTGGAGTTGTTTTTTCTCCCATTATAATAAGCATAGAGGATTTTGTTCAAGAAGTATCGAGCATTCGTTCCATTGATGCAATCGAATTGTTGTTTGAGTTTTATGAAGTGTATCTGTCTATTACTCCAAAACAAAATCAACAATCTTTTGATTTGTTTGCCAATTGGGCCAAAACTTTACTGCAAGATTTTAATGAAATAGATCGCTATTTGTTAGATCCAAATCATGTTTTGTCTTATTTGAAAGACATTGAAGATATTAAAAAATGGGGAGTAGAAGTAGAAAATAAAACCCAGCTACTCGAAAATTATATTGATTTTTGGAAGCTTCTCCCTCATTATTATCAATCTCTTTATCAATACTTATTGGATAGGAAGTTAGGATATCAAGGACTGATTTACAGAGAAGCAGTGCGTAATTTGCCTGAATTTACCAAAGGTATTGGTTCTAAGTTTTTTTTATTTGCGGGTTTTAATGCCTTAAATGCTGCCGAAGAGAAAATCATTCAACATTTAGTAGCTAATGATAAGGCTACTATTTTATGGGATATTGATCAAGTATTTCTCAATGATCCCTATCACGATGCAGGATTGTTTGTGAGAAGATTTAAAGCAGGATGGAAGCATTACAAAGTACATCCTTTTGAGTGGATTGCTGACGATTTTTCAAAACCTAAAAACATTCATGTCATTGGTACGCCCAAAACTATTGGTCAAGCCAAAATTGTGGGGAGTCTTATAGAAAAGACCATCGCAGAGCAAGAAACACCCAATCTCGATAAAGTAGCGGTAGTTTTAGGAGAGGAAAATTTGTTAGTGCCTTTGTTGTACTCACTTCCAGCTACGGTAGGGGCTTTAAATATTACCATGGGATATTCGAGTAAAAACAATCCCGCACAATTATTAGTGGCCAAGTTGTTTAAAATGCATACTAACGCTTTAAAAAGAAATGCAGCTCAATATGTCTTTTATTACAAAGAGGTACTTGATATTCTTACGCATCCCTTAGTAGAGCCTATTGCAAATGCACAGCAATTGGTACGGATAATAAAAGAGAATAATTATACCTTTATTACACATCATAAAATAGTTGAACTTCAGGGACAAACGAATGTATTATTCGATTTGTTGTTTCAAAAATGGGATAGTGGTTCGGCAGCTGTATTGGAAATTATTTCTAGCTTGTTGTTGCATTTACGCAATAGTTTAAGTAACGACACTGAGGAGGAAAAATTAACCAAAGCTTTTGTGTTTTCTATTTTTACGGTGATTAACAAGTTGAAGAGTTATTATGCTCAACACTTGCACATTGATCAAATACCCACTCTTTTTGCTATTTATAAGCAAATTATCGATCTGGCTGAGGTTTCCTTTGAAGGAGAGCCGTTGAATGGTTTGCAAATTATGGGTGTTTTGGAAAGCAGGGTATTGGATTTTGATACCGTTATTGTTACCTCAATGAACGAAGGAAAATTTCCTGCGGGAAAATCCATGAATTCTTTTATTCCTTATGATGTGAAAAGAGAATTGGGATTGCCAACTTTTAAAGAAAAAGATGCCATTTATACGTTCCATTTTTATCATTTATTGCAACGTGCTCAAAACGTCTTTCTAATTTATAACTCCGAGAATGAAGGTTTAGATGGTGGAGAGCCTAGTCGATTTATTACACAACTCGAAGTTGAAAAACAGCCTAATCATGTACTCACACATGAAATTTTTAATCCCGTGTTACCTGATGCTGCCTATACTCCAATTGTTATTGAGAAGTCAGCAATGGTTATGGAGCGTTTGAAGGAAATTGCGGAGAAAGGATTTTCTCCTTCTTCTTTGACCAGTTATATTCGAAATCCAATTGATTTTTATTTTAAAAAAATTCTAAGAATTCGTGATACCGAGGAAGTTGAAGAAAATATTGCTTTGAATACATTGGGGACCATCATTCACAAAACCTTGGAGGAATTTTACACCCCTTTTATTGGGAAATTTATTTCTGAATACGATATAGAATCGGCGATCAAAAGTATTGATGCTCAAGTATTGAAGCAGTTTAAAGAAATTTATAAAGAAGGGGAGATTGCCAAAGGGAGAAATTTATTAGCTTTTGAAGTGGCCAAGCGCAATGTCTTTAACTTCTTGAAAATAGAATTACAAGGGATAAAAGCTGGAGATGCGGTTAAAATTGTGGCCTTGGAAGCGACTTTTGAGCGCGTTTTAGAACATCCGAGTTTGCCTTTTCCAGTGAAAATTGCAGGGAACGTAGACCGAATTGAAGTCCGAAACGGTACCATCCGAATTATAGATTATAAAACTGGTAAAGTTGAAAAAAGCAATGTTACTTTAAAAGCCTGGAATGGTTTAGTGGATGATATTAAAAACGACAAAATCATTCAAATTTTGGCGTATGCATTTATGTATGAAACCCTAGCCAAAGAACAACCAATGCAAGCGGGTATTATCTCCTTTAAAAATAGTAAAGCTGGATTTTTGCCTTTTACTTTAAAAGAAGAAAAAATAGAAGAATCCACTATCAATGCAACTATTTTGACTGCTTATTTGGAGCAATTGGTTGGCTTGTTACAAGAGATTTTAGACCCTGCAATTCCGTTTAAGGAGAAGGTTTAAATCTTCTTCAAAAATTGTATTAATACTTCGCTTAACTCCGCTTCATTTTCGATGTGGCTCATATGTCCGTCTGGGAAAGTTACCAACTCAACAGTGGTTCCCTGAATTTGAGTGACGGTTTCTTCGTAGTTCAAAACAGGGTCTTTTTTTCCTAGGATTAATAGTTTAGGAAAAGCCGTAGTGTGGAGCAAGATTTCTCGGTCTTTACGGATTTTCATCCCTTCAAGCGAGGCGACGATGCCTTGCAAGGGCGTTTGTAAAGCTTCGATTTTTACTTTTTCGATGCGGTCGTTTAAACGGTCGCGGTTGTCTTCACTGAATAAGTTGGCGATAGAAAGACGAATAAAGGTTTCGTAATCTTTTTTTACCGCTGTAATGGCGCGGTCTCGGTTGGTTTTACGTTCGGGACTGTCTTCTTTGGCGGTGGAGTTGAGCAAGACCAATCCTTTGACGCTTTCTGGATACAAATCGGCATAGGCTAAAGCTACGTAACCGCCCATGGAATGCCCGATGAAAGCCGCTTTGCGGAGACGCAAACTAGAAAGCACTTCGTGTACTGCATCGGCATTGTCTTCCATAGTTTGGAGGTAACCCATAGGTTCGGTTTGGCCGTGACCTAACAAATCGATGGTAATGACGCGGTATTTTTGACTCAAAACAGGTACTAAAGCACTCCACATCGATTGGTTTTCTAGGAAGCCGTGCAATAAAACAATAGCAGTTCCTTTTCCCGTGTCGGTGAATGCGATAGAGGTGTTTTTGTAAAGTAGGGTTTTCAAAGTTTACGGATATAAATGAAGGGCAAAATTAAAGTTTAAAAAGCAAAAACCCTATATTTGAGAAACGCATTTTTTGAATATGAATAGACTTTTTATTATTGGAAATGGATTTGATTTGGCTCATGGGTTACCAACTTCGTATAAACATTTTATAGATGATTTTTGGAAAAATTTCAGGAATAAATGTAAAACGGATGAATACAAAAAAATTATTTATACAAATGATGCTTATGATAGGTATTACAAGAATTATACTGATATACAAAATTACAATGATGTTAAGGTTAATCTAAAACAATACTCTAATGAATATGGGTATGTCTTTGATGAAAACAAAGTGACTTGTAGCAGTCAAAATCAGATTATATTTCAATTTAACAATGTTTTCTTTAAAATCATTTGTGACAAATCAATTGAAAATTGGGTTGATATTGAAAATTTGTACTATAGTATTTTGAAAAGTATTGCAGATGGTAGTTACATAAGACATGATTATCCTTATGGAATTCAGCAGTTGAATAATGAATTTGAACAAGTTAAAGTTCTTTTGGAAACTTATCTTCTAGAAAAAGTAGAAGCCACAAACGTAATTTCTGATATTGTTAATTTATTCAAAATCGAAAGCACACTTAATAGATATGCATTGGAATTTAGTAAAGATGATTACAAAGAATTACAAGAGTTTTATACTAAATATAGTTCAGATTTAGAAGAAGGTATCAATGTTTTGAATTATTGCTTGAATTTTAATTACACAAAAACTATTGATAAATACATAAAAGAAACAAAGGAGTATAAGGCTTATAGAGAATTTGGTGATTTCACTAATATTCAGATACATGGGCGATTAAACGACTCGCATAATTTAGTTAATTTTGGATTTGGTGATGAAATGGATGACGATTATAAGAAAATTGAAAATTTAAACGATTATGAATATTTAAAAAACTTTAAATCTTTTCAATATTTAAAAAATTCTAATTATAAAAAACTATTGGATTTTATTGATGGTAATAAATTTCAAGTTTTAATTATGGGGCATTCCTGTGGAATTTCAGACAGAACCTTGTTGAACACAATTTTTGAACATACAAATTGCAGATCGATAAAAGTCTATTATCATCAAAAGAATGATGGTTCTGATAATTATACTGAGATAGTACAGAATGTTTCAAGGCATTTTGAAGACAAGAAATTAATGAGGGAGAAAATTGTAAATAAGCAACAATGTTCCCCACTAATTCCTTTACCTAAGGAAAGGATTTAAGTTTAAAATCTTTTCTACAAGTATTTTTTCAATAGTTTAGAAAATATAACCTAAATAAAGACAAATGTTGGTTTTTAGCCCCGATAGTAGTGGAAATCCTCTAGTGCCGGGGTTCGGTACTAGAGATTGTAGCGGATAGCGGGACGGTGTTTACAAAAAATCCCTATGCTTACTGCTCCTAAAAAAATACCCCAAAATTTGTTGTTTTGGGGTAGGGTGTTTTTGAAATTTTTCTGCTATTAGAAGCGGTTATCGCCGTCTAAAAGATTGCCGAGTCCGCCCAAAAGGCTGCCTTCTTCACGGCTACTTCCGCCAGCTCTTGGGGCTGAAGCAATGATACGATCGGCCAATCTAGAGAACGGAAGCGATTGAATATATACTGTTCCAGGGCCACGTAAAGTCGCGTAAAACAAGCCTTCGCCACCAAAAAGAGAGTTTTTGATACCGCCAATAAACTCGATATCATAATCGACATCTTGGGTGAAACCTACGATACAGCCGGTGTCTACTTTGAGGATTTCGCCAGGTTGTAATTCTTTTTTGGCTAAGGTTCCGCCGGAATGTACAAAAGCCATACCATCGCCTTCTAGTTTTTGCATGATGAAACCTTCGCCACCAAAAAGGCCTGTACCTAATTTTTTGGAGAATTCAATACCAACGGCTACGCCTTTGGCAGCGCAAAGGAACGCGTTCTTCTGGCAAATAAATTTTCCGCGAAATTGTCTCAAATCAATGGGAATGATTTTTCCGGGATAGGGCGAGGCAAAAGAGACTTTGCTTTTGTTGTAATTTTGATTGATAAAAGCCGTCATGAACAGGCTTTCCCCTGTTAAAACTCTTTTTCCTGCGCTTAGTAATTTGCCAAACAAACCGGATTGTTGTTGGGAACCGTCGCCAAAAATAGTTTCCATTTGGATGCCATTGTCCATCATCATAAAACTTCCTGCCTCGGCAATGACAATTTCTTGTGGGTCGAGTTCTATTTCTACATATTGCATTTCTTCACCATAAATATGGTAGTCTATTTCGTGTGCTATCATGATTTTGTGTTTTACCGTTTAGGAAATTAGTAAGTGGTTAAATTGAAATGTTACATTTTTGGGCATAAAAAAACGGCATCCATGAGAGATGCCGTTAGTTGTATTTATTTTGAATTCTACTTTTTCGTGAGAATTAGTGTAATTCGTGTTTTATTTTTAAGCGTTCATTAAGCTTTCGATTTCGTCTGCTTCAATCGGAATATTGCGCATCAAATTGAACGGTTCACCTGATTTTTGAATCACCACATCGTCTTCAATTCGGATACCAAAACCTTCTGCAGGAATATAAATTCCAGGTTCTACGGTGAACACCATATTGGCTTCCATTGGTTCATGGAGCAATCCATAATCGTGTGTGTCGAGTCCCATATGGTGCGAAGTTCCGTGCATAAAATATTTTTTGTAAGCTGGCCAATCAGGATTTTCGTTTTGAACGTCGGCTTTGTCAATCAGCCCTAAACCTAATAATTCGGAAGTCATAATTTTACCCACTTCTACGTGGTATTGTTTCCAAAGGGTACCCGGAGTAAGCATTTTTGTAGCTTCGTTTTTCACACGAAGAACTGCGTTGTACACGGCTTTTTGTCTTTCTGAATAGCGCCCAGAAACTGGTATGGTACGGGTTAAATCGCTTGAATAATTAGCGTACTCTGCCGCTACATCTAGCAACAATAAATCGCCTGCTTTACATTGTTGGTTGTTTTCGATGTAGTGTAATACGTTAGCATTATTTCCAGATGCGATAATGGGCGTGTAGGCAAACCCTTTAGAACGGTTGCGAACGAACTCGTGAATCAATTCGGCCTCTACCTCATATTCCATTACGTTGGGCTTCACAAACGAAAGCAAACGACGGAATCCTTTTTCGGTGATGTTGCACGCTTGTTGGATCAAATCGATTTCTTCGGTTTCTTTTATGGAGCGAATGCGTTGCAAAATGGGGTTGCTTTTGGCTACCGTATGCGCAGGATATTGTGCTTTCCATTTTTTGATAAAACGGTCTTCACGAGTTTCGGTCTCAACAGCTGAACGATAGTGTTCGTTGGTGTTGATGTACATCACCTCGGCATAGGTCATGATTTCTTTCAAGGTTTTATCAAAATCTTGTAGCCAATAAACGGTTTTGATTCCCGATACTTGAAACGCACGTTCTTTGGTTAGTTTTTCACCTTCCCAAATCGCAATGTGCTCATTGGTTTCTCTCAAGAAAAGGATTTCTTTCAAGTGTTCGTAAGGCGCATCAGGGAATAATAATAAAATGCTTTCTTCTTGATCTACACCCGATAAATAGAAAATATCTCTATGTTGTGCAAAAGGTAAAGTGCTATCGGCAGAAACCGGATATATGTCGTTTGAATTAAAAACCGCCACGCTTTTCGGTTTCATTTGAGCAGTGAATTTTTCTCTGTTTTTTACGAATAGTCCACTGTTTATTTGATGATATTTCATGGGAACCAAATATTTATTAGTAATAACCAAAAATAGTAACTTTAGAGGTATCGGCTGTTAATTTGCCTATAAAATTTTAAATTCTCTATTTTTATGTTTAATTTTCGTTCAAAATTTATGCTAAAAAAGGGGTATGTCTTTAAAATATTCAAAAAATGAAGATGATATGCGACCTTGGCGGTAGTACAGAAGAGTAACAATTCTATATGTTTTTTAAAGAAATTAGTATCTATGAAAAAAATAGCCTTCCTGATTAGTGCTTTGACTTTTAGTGTTTCCTGGGGACAAAACGGTACTATTATCACAACGCCTTCTTTGTTTCAGGAGTTGACTTTGCAAAATGTGGGCCCCACGGTAATGAGTGGCCGCGTAGTTGACGTGGCGGTAAATCCTGAGAATCCAATTGAGTTTTATGTGGCTTATGCTTCAGGTGGACTGTGGTATTCGAATACCAATGGATTGCGAATGGAGCCTGTGATGGATACGGCGCCTACACTAAACTGTGGTTCTGTCTTTGTGGACTGGAAGTCAGGGATGATTCTTGTGGGTACTGGTGAGGTAAATTCTTCAAGATCTTCTTATGCAGGAATAGGTTTGTTGCAATCCTTTGATAAAGGAAAAACCTGGAAAAATATTGGATTGACAGATAGCCATCACATCAGTAAAATTTTGGTTAACCCAAAAAATAGCAATGAGATTATTGTTGGAGTGGCGGGACATTTATACACTAAAAACAAGGAACGAGGTATTTTTAAAACAACCGATGGTGGAAAATCATGGCAACAGGTTTTGTTTGTAAATGATGAAACCGGAGTGATTGATATGGCTGTGGCCGAAAACAATTTTGACGTTATGTACGCCAGTGCATGGCAGAAAGATAGAAAAGCACACAATTTCAATGGAAACGGTAAAGCTTCTGGTATTTATAAAAGTACCGATGCTGGATCGACTTGGCAGTTGATTTCTACCCCAGAAAGTGGCTTTCCTTCGGATGAATTTGTGGGACGTATTGGATTGTCGGCTTTTACTTCAGATATTATTTATGCGGTGATGGACAATCAAAAAATGCGTCCTTCGGCTAAAAAAGAAAAAGATCCCAACGATGAAGATCCAGAAGTAATAGGTGCCGAAGTTTTCAAATCTAGTAACGGAGGGAAAACGTGGGTAAAAACCAATTCCGATTATATTGATGATTTTTACTCTAGCTACGGCTATTATTTTGGCGATATCACGGTAGACCCAAAAAATCAAGAGCGAATTTATATTACAGGGGTTCCGTTGTTGTTTTCTGATAACGGAGGAAAAACTTTTCAAGCTATTGACGGTGACAATGTGCACTCCGACCATCACGTAGTTTGGATCAATCCTAACAATCCGAATCATTTGGTTAATGGAAATGACGGTGGTTTGAATATTACTTATGACAACGGAAAATCGTGGCAGTTATGCAACAGTATTCCAGTGGGACAGTTTTATGCCGTAAATGTTGATGAACAAGAACCCTATAATATTTATGGTGGTTTGCAGGATAATGGCGTTTGGGTTGGATCTAATAACTACAATGCCTCAATTGGTTGGCAGCAAGAAGGAAAGTATCCTTATTCTAGATTAATGGGGGGCGATGGGATGCAAGTGCAAATCGATAAGCGCAATCCAAATATTGTTTTTACAGGATACCAATACGGAAGTTACTACCGCATCAATCGCGCTGATGAATCTAAAAATAAATTCATTGCGCCAAAAGCCAAAAATGGAGATAAACCGTATCGATACAATTGGCAATCGCCTATTTTATTGTCTTCCCACAATCAAGATATTTTGTATTTAGGGTCTAATTTTTTACACCGCTCAATGAACCAAGGCGATACTTGGACGGCCATTTCGCCCGATTTGACTCAAGGAGGTAAAAAAGGAAATGTAGCTTTTGGAACGTTGACCACCATCAGCGAAAGTCCTTTCGAGTTTGGAATGTTGTATACGGGTAGCGATGATGGTTTAGTCCAATTTACCAATAACGGAGGCGCGAGTTGGAAAGTCATTGCTACTACTTTACCACAAAATCTTTGGGTAAGTAGAGTAGTGGCTTCTGCGCACAAAAAAGAACGCGTTTATGTAACGCTTAATGGCTATCGCAATGACGATTTTACAAGTTATGTGTATGTGTCAGAAGATGCAGGGCAAACTTGGAAAAGTATAGCGAACAATCTTCCTGCAAGTCCTGTGAATGTAATTATAGAAGACTCTGTTTTGGATAGTGTATTGTATGTTGGGACAGATAATGGCCTTTACATTTCGATAAATGGCGGAGCTTCTTGGCAAGATTTCTCTAACGGAATGCCTCCTGTAGCAGTGCACGATTTGGTGATTCAAAAGAAAGCTAAAGATTTAATTGTGGGTACACACGGTCGTTCTGTATATAAAGTGAGTTTGAAACAAGTACAAGAATTGAAAAAAGAGGTTTTAGACAAAACTCTTTATGTGTATGAAATCAAAAGCACAACCAAATCCGAGAGATGGGGTTCGAAACGTGGTGCTTGGGGTGACGAATTTATTCCAAAAAATGAGCTTTGGTTTTATACCAATTCCGCTGGCAATGTAAGCATTCAATTAGAAAATATTTCTAAAGAAATCGTGTATACAACTACTGTTACTGCTCAAAAAGGATTGAACAAAGTGGTTTATGATTTGGCCATCGACAAAGCTGTAGCCGACAAATGGATGGCAAAAGATAAAAAGCTAAAAATAACCCCTGCTAAAAACGGCAAGTATTATTTGCCAGTCGCTAATTATACTTGGAGCGTTGCTAAAGACAAAGATAAAGCGACAACACCTTTCGAAATTGTAGCGCCTAAATAAAACGCGGTCTAAAATAAAAACACAAATTTGATAATCCGTTACTTGTAACAATAATAAAAATGGCACGCAGATGACGCAGATTTAAACGGATTTTTATATACAAATCAGCGAAAATCCCTACCATCCGAGTTCTATTCTTGGTATACATAGCGGACAGTCAAAAAAACAAAAGGCACGATTCCAAGTTGGTTTCGTGCCTTTTTTGGGCAAACATCTTTAACAATTAATCTTCTAAAATATTTTTAAAATTGTGCCACTTCTGTCGAATCTTTCATTGCGGTTGTAGACGCTTTTCCGGTAGTAACCGTATTTTGAACGGCGTCAAAATAGCTCGTTCCCACAAAACCTTGGTGTTTTACGGCTCTAAAACCGTGTTGTTGTAAAGCAAATTCTCTTTCTTGCAATTCAGAGTAGCCCGCCATACCTCTTTCTTTGTAAGCTTTAGACAATTCAAACATACTCGTGTTCAAAGCGTGGAATCCAGCCAACGTAATGAATTGGAATTTATACCCCATAGCTGCTAAGTCTTCTCTGAAGGTTTCCATCTCAGAAACTGATAATTTCGCTGCCCAGTTGAACGAAGGCGAACAGTTGTAAGCCAACATTTTTCCTGGGTATTTCGCGTGAATTGCATCGGCAAATTGTTTAGCGTAAGCCAAATCAGGATTGCTCGTTTCCATCCAAATCAAATCTGCATAAGGCGCATAACTCAACCCACGGTCAATACCTTGCTCCACGCCACAGTTTACGTAGAAGAAGCCTTCGTCTGTTTTTTCTCCCGTGATGAATTTTGCATCTCTTGGGTCGATATCGCTAGTTAGTAAGTTCGCAGCATCTGCGTCGGTTCTTGCTACAATCAGGGTTGGTGTTCCCATTACGTCGGCAGCCAAACGCGCAGCGATTAATTTATTGATGGCTTCTTGCGTAGGAACCAAAACTTTTCCGCCCAAGTGCCCGCATTTTTTAGCAGAGCTCAATTGGTCTTCAAAGTGTACACCCGCTGCACCTGCTTCAATCATCGATTTCATCAATTCAAAAGCGTTCAAGTTTCCTCCAAAACCTGCTTCAGCATCGGCTACAATCGGAACCAAATAGTCTTTTTTATCTGCGGTTTTATTCACCACTTGAATTTGGTCAGCGCGCAACAAAGCGTTGTTGATTCTTTTTACAACCAAAGGAACACTGTTGGCAGGATACAACGATTGGTCAGGATACATTTCGCCCGCCACATTCGCATCAGCCGCCACTTGCCAGCCGCTCAAGTAAATCGCTTCTAGTCCAGCTTCCACTTCTTGAATGGCTTGATTACCGGTCAATGCGCCTAATCCGGCAACAAAATCCTGCGATTTCAATCTGTTCCAAAGTTTCGTAGCGCCCATTCTAGCGATACTGTGTTCAATTTGGTAGGAACCTTGCAATTGTACCACTTCTTCAGCGGTATAAGGACGTTCGATGCCTTCCCATCTTGGGTTCGTTAACCAATCGGTTACTAATTCTTGAATGCGTGTCTCGGTGGTTTTCATAATTTTTGATTTAAGTTTTTTGGTTTTTTATTTTGGTTTGTTTTGATTTCAATAATTGAAAAAGGTATTTTCAGGAGCGGTAATCAAAGGGCTTTTTCAGGAAGTATGGTTCCCGCTCTCCGTTATATCTCTGTCCTCGCTCGTTCGCGAGTCCAGAGGATGCCACTGCTATCGGGGCTAAAAGCCAGCATAGTGAATTCTTGTTAGAAATAGCCAATCACGAAGTACTAGAAACGTACACCCAACGGCTAAGAAAGATGGTCTAAGTACTATTGACTAATCACTAGAAACAAAAAGCTAACGAATAAGAACTATCCACTAGGACTAATCACTATTCACTATTCACTAGTAACACTACAAATACTTATACCCCGGTATCGTCAAGAACTCTACAAATTTTTTGTTCACTACCAGTTGGTCTAGTAATTTTTCTGCCAAGATGTAGTTTTCCTCCTCGTGCGCTCGGTCACCCACTTGCTTTCTGATTTTTTCATATTCTTCCAAAGCAATGCGGTGGTACAATTTGGTCGTTAATTTTTCACCCGAATCCAACGTCACTTCATTTTGAAGCCATTGCCACAATTGCGACCTTGAGATTTCTGCCGTGGCGGCATCCTCCATCAAGTGGTGAATGGCTGCAGCGCCTTGACCGTTTAGCCAAGAAGTGATGTACAGTACGGCCACATTTACGTTTTTGCGAATACCCTCCTCAGTTATGGTGCCTACTGGAATTTGCAATAAATCGGCTTCCGTAATTTGCAAATCTGCTCTCTTGATGTGAATATGATTTTTGGTCATCATATTTTCATTAAACACTTTCATTGCTATCGGAACCAAATCAGGATGCGCTACCCAAGTCCCGTCGTGTCCGTTTCTCGCTTCTCTTTCTTTATCTGCAATCACTTTTTTGAAGGCGATTTCGTTGGCTTCTGGGTCATTTTTAATCGGAATTTGTGCTGCCATTCCACCCATTGCGTGAATGTTGCGTTTGTGACAACGCTGAATCACCAATTTAGAATACGCGTCCATAAAAGGTGTTGTCATCGTTACTTGGTCTCGATTCGGAACGATAAAGTCAGGATTGTTTCTGAATTTTTTGATGTATGAAAAAATATAGTCCCAACGCCCGCAGTTCAAGCCTACTATATGGTCTCTTAATTCGTAGATGATTTCGTCCAACTGAAAACTGGCGGTTATCGTTTCAATCAAAACAGTTGCTTTAAACGTACCGTGTTGCTCTCCAAGGTATTCTTGTGCAAATTCAAACACTTCGTTCCACCATCTGGCTTCCAAATAGTGTTCTAGTTTGGGTAAGTAAAAATATGGCGCCGAACCGTTTCTGGCCAATTGGTCGTGATTGTGAAAAGCATACAACCCAAAGTCAATCAAAGAGCCAGAAGCTTCTTCGTCTTCTATCAAGATGTGTTTTTCGTTCAAGTGCAATCCTCTTGGACGTACAATCAAAACGGCAGTTTTTTCTTTTAGTGCATATTTTTTATTGCGTAACGGGTCGTCAAGTGTTATGGTTTTGTTTACGGCATCTTTAAGGTTTTGTTGTCCTTCCATGATGTTGTTCCAAGTAGGCGAAGTGCTGTCTTCAAAATCAGCCATAAAAGTTTTCGCACCTGAGTTCAACGCGTTAATCACCATTTTTCTATCTACTGGTCCAGTGATTTCCACGCGTCTGTCGATTAAATCTTTTGGGATAGGAGCTGCTTGCCAGTTGCTTTCTCTAATGCTTTTGGTCTCCAATGGGAAAGTGGGTAACACACCATTATCAAATTGGACTTGTTGTGTTTTGCGTGCTTCCAAAAGTTGTAATCTTTTGGCGTTGAAATTTTCGTGCAGCGCAATCAAAAAATCGATGGCTTCTTCGGTTAAAATGTTTTCGTGTTGTGCAATTTCTTCATTCAGAAATTGCCATTTTTTTTCGGTGGTTTCGGTTAGTGTTTTCATAACTAGTTCATTTTGATATTGCAATACTACAAAAAGTTTTTTACAAAACAAGCGAACGTTCGCAAAAAATGAAAAAAATGTTTTTTGCGTATTTTGGTTTTTTAATTTATCTTTGATTTTATGAACATAGAGAAAGATTATATTAAGTTGATTTTTGGGCTTAAACTCAAGCAGGCTCGAATGAATAAGGATTTGTCTTTATTTGGTTTGGCGAAGATTACGGACTTGTCTAAATCGTATTTGAACGAAATCGAAAAAGGAAAAAAATATCCCAAAACGGATAAAATTATTCTGTTGGCAGATAAGCTGGAAGTGACTTATGATCATTTGGTATCCCTTAAATTAGATAATAGTTTAGCTCCAATTGGAGAAATTTTAACTTCGGGTATTTTGAAAGAAATTCCACTGGAATTGTTTGGTATTCAAGAAGCCGATTTGATTGACATTATCGCCAATGCGCCCGCAAAAGTAACGGCCTTCATTAGTACCATTATCGAAATCGCACAACATTATAATCTTACACGCGAAAGTTTCTTTTTAGCGTCTTTGCGTTCGTATCAAGAAGCACACAACAATTATTTTGAAGAGTTAGAAGAAAAGGTATTGTTGTTTTGCAAAGCATTTCACGTAGATGTAACCACAAACATTTCTATCGAGGAGTTAAAGGCGATTCTAAAAGAGGAATACGGCTATACCATCAAAGAATTGGTGTTTTCTGAGCAAGAAGAAATGGGAGATTTACGCTCAATTTATGTGCCTACGAGCAAAACCTTATTGCTTTCGGACGAAATTGATGAAGGGCAAAAGGCTTTTGTATTAGCCAAAGAAATCGCTTATAATTTTATGGAAATCAAAGAGCGTTTGTATACGTTCAGTTGGATTAAATTCGACAATTTTGACCAAGTTTTGAATAATTTTTATGCCTCTTATTTTGCGGGAGCTTTGCTGTTGCCGAGACAAAAGTTGATTGATGAATTGAATTTGTTTTTGGCCAAAGAAAATCCAAAACCACAAGAAATGGTGCAATTGATGACGCAATTCAACGTCTCGCCAGAATCCTTCTATCAGCGATTGACGAATATTTTGCCGAAGGATTTTAATTTGAAAAACTTATTTTTCTTGCGTTTGTCTCACAAAATAGGCGCGGATACCTACCAAATCAAAAAGGAGCTACATATTACGAATCAGCAAGAGCCGCACGCCAACGAAATGAACGAGCACTACTGCCGCAGATGGGTTTCGATAAAAACTATTGAGCAATTGTTGCAACAAGGCAAGACGCATTTTTTTGATGCACAAGTATCGCGTTATGAAAACAGCAGCAATGAATATTTAGTGTTTTCTTCGGCTACTCCTGATCCGTTTAAGAAAGATTGTTTGCGAAGTATTTCGGTGGGGATTTTAATCACGCCATCGGTAAAGAAAAAGTTCAAATTTTTAGAAGGCGATGTGGTGCCAAGGCAATTGGTGGGTGTAACCTGCGAAACTTGTGCCGTGAAAGATTGCCATGAGCGCGCCTCCGAACCCATTCATCTCAATCAAAAAATACGCAACGAAAACACAGAAGCCATTGTTCAGAAATATATGGCGAAGTTTAGTTAAAGTTTAGTTTATCTGTTTGTTGTAAGGTAAATGGGTGTTTTATAAGACAGATTTCATTGATTATATTAGAAATCAATGAAATCTGTTTTTTATAATTTACTTTCTACTCCACCCATTTGTAATAACGAGCGCCTAGTAAGTTGGGATTTTCGTTTTCGATACGATCCAAAATCCATTCGTTTTGTGGGGTGTTAATAGGTTGTTTTTGTTCCTTTTTGTGGAGTTTTTCGTAGGTTTCAAAATCAATAGCGACGCTTTTTTCTAGCGTTTTAAATAGTGCTACAGGTTGCAAGGCTTTTTTCCAATCCGCTTGAATGGTCCCCTCGAAAACTTTAGATTTAGAGCCACTTCCATAGGCTAAAAAGCCCATTTTTTCGTTGGTGATTTCAGTGTTGGTCTCTGAAAAATGCGTTAAAGTCGATAGTAATCCCATAAAAATGGAACCCGTATATAGGTTTCCAATCAAAGAGGAAGCGATTTCTGCAGGTTGCAATTTTTGACTCACAAAATCTTGATAAGCGGGTGTTTTGCTGATTTCTTTGAGTTTGTTTTGGTATTCTTCTGGGGTTTCGTTTCCGGTAATAATTGCTTCGGTTGCGTCTAAAGCATAAATTTCCGTCAACATACGTCGTCCTTGAAAGGCATACGGTAAATGCATCACAATGCTATTCCAGCTATTGTAAATCGTTTCAGAACTATTTTTTTCTTTTTTGAAAGCAAAGTAGGCGTCTTTGGTACGATACATATAACATTGGTTCGAATACTGTCCGTCAAACACGGGTTGGTCTTTGTGAATTTCGATTTCGTCTTCCAAGTTATCAAACCAAGCTTCGTTGTTGTTGTTGCCTGTGATTTCTTGTTTTGAGATAGTTCTGTAAGGTTTGAAAAAGTCAAAAACACCTTTCGTGCTTACGCCCCAATGGTTCTCAAAAGCAATAATTCTTGGGTTGGCGGTAATAAGCATGGCTACAGCGCCTGCACCCTGGGTGTATTCTCCGGTGGAGTTGAGGTCGTATTTAGCAAAATCGGTAGTCACAACAATGGCTTTTTTGGTGGGATTTAATTTTACGAAATCTAAGCAATTTTGTAATGCATCCACTCCTCCAATACAAGCAAAAGTAAAATCAACGGCATCGCAATGCGTTAAACAGTTTTCTCCAAATTTTTGTTCCATCAAGGCTACCAAAAAGGAAGCGATGGGCTTGGAGCTGTCGATTGCGCTTTCAGTTCCAACGTAAATTCTAGCAATATCGTCTAAAGCTATATTTTGGTCTTGGATGAGTTTTGTTAGAGCATTGGCTCCAAAAACCACTGTATCTTGGTGGGCATCGGCGAGAGTCATATTGGTCAATCCGAGTCCTTTTTGCAATTTTGCGGGTTCTATATTTCGGGCTTCTGCTAAGGTTTGTATGGGTAAGTGTATTTTGGCTACGTCAAAGGAAAGGGCGTCAATTCCTATTTTCATGTTGAATTTTTTTAGAAATGCAAAGGTAAAAGGCTAAGTGGTAACTACAAAGGATAGCTTTGAATATTATTTTTTTTGAGTTCTTTTTTTTGAATATTTAACAAAATCGAAAATAATTGTGTTAATTATTTCTTTTATTTTTTATTGACGTTGATCAACTATATCGTTCTTTTTGTAAGTTTTTTGTGTTTTAAATTGTTGAAAAATAGTACTTTGATTTTGTTTTTCATGGCTTGACGATGGTGATAGGAATTAATTAATAATCATTTATTAAGTTTTTTAAAACCATTATAAATAGCCACAAAATGGTTGTGTTAATTGCTTTATTCGTGTATTTTTGTGTAAAATTTTACTAATCTATATAAAATTATGGCACAATCAACATTGTTAAAGTCTTCCATTGCGAAAAAAGTTGCAATGGCGTTATCAGGACTTTTTTTAGTTACTTTCTTGTCATTGCATTTTTTCATTAACTTGATATCAGTTTTTAGTGAAAACACTTTTAATGCAATGTCTCATTTTATGGGATACAATCCTTTGATTCAATTTGTAATGCAACCTATTTTGATAGCAGGTGTGGTTTTTCACTTTGTTATGGGGATAGTTTTAGAAAATCAAAACCGCAAAGCTAGACCAGTTCCTTATGCTAAGTACGATGGAGCGGCTAATGCTTCTTGGGCTTCTAGAAACATGATCATTTCTGGTTTAGTGGTTTTAGCATTTTTAGGCTTACATTTTTACGATTTTTGGATTCATGAAATGACCTACAAGTACATAGAGGTAAGTCCTATCAACGAAACGAGATACTTTGAAGAGTTAGTACACAAATTTGAAAGTCCGGTTCGTACAGGAATTTATGTAGTTGCTTTTGTTTTATTGGCAATTCATTTATGGCACGGATTCAGTTCTTCTTTTCAATCAGTAGGATTCAATAACAAGTTTTCTGCAACAATTCAAAAAATTGGCTATGCTTTTGCAATTGTGGTTCCAGTTGGATTCATATTCATTGCATTATTTCACCATTTTAATCATTAATATCAATCACAATGAAATTAGATTCAAAAATACCTGAAGGTCACATTTCTAAGAAATGGACAGATTATAAAGATCACTTAAAATTAGTTGCTCCCAACAATCGACCAAAGATTGATATCATTGTGGTTGGTACGGGATTAGCAGGTGCATCGGCTGCAGCATCATTTGCTGAAATGGGCTACAATGTAAAAGCGTTTTGTTATCAAGATTCTCCTCGTCGTGCGCACTCTATTGCGGCACAAGGAGGGATTAACGCGGCTAAAAACTATCAAAATGATGGAGATAGTACCTTCCGTTTGTTTTACGATACTATCAAAGGAGGAGATTACCGTGCACGTGAAGCCAACGTACATCGTTTAGCCGAAGTTTCCGGAAACATTATCGATCAATGTGTGGCACAAGGGGTTCCTTTTGCTCGTGATTATGGTGGATTGTTGGATAACCGTTCATTTGGTGGAACTCAAGTACAACGTACGTTTTATGCAGCGGGTCAAACTGGTCAACAGTTGTTATTAGGTGCTTATTCTGCCTTGTCTAGACAAATTGGTTTAGGACGTGTAGATATGTACAACCGTCATGAGATGTTAGACATTGTAAAAGTAGATGGAAAAGCTCGTGGAATCATCGCTCGTAATTTGATCACAGGTGAGTTAGAAAGACATTCTGCTCACGCAGTTATCATTGCTACAGGAGGATATGGAAATGTTTATTTCTTATCTACCAACGCTATGGGATCAAACGTAACAGCTGCTTGGAAAATCCACAAACAAGGTGCTTTGTTTGCTAATCCATGTTTTGTGCAAATTCACCCAACATGTATTCCAGTTCATGGAACGAACCAATCGAAATTGACTTTGATGTCAGAATCATTGAGAAATTCTGGACGTATCTGGGTGCCAAAGAAAAAAGAAGATGCTGAAGCAATCCGTGCAGGTAAATTAAAACCAACACAAATTGCTGAAGAAGATAGAGATTACTACTTAGAAAGAAAATATCCTGCGTTTGGTAATTTAGTACCTCGTGACGTGGCGTCTAGAGCTGCGAAAGAAGTTTGTGATGCTGGACACGGGATCGAAGCTAATGATACAAACGAAGGTGTTTACTTAGATTTCTCTTCTGAAATCCAATCTAAAGGAAAACAAGTAGCTTTTGCCAAAGGGAACCAAAATCCAACTCAAGAAGAAATTACTACACTTGGTAAGAAATGGTTAGAAGAAAAATATGGTAACTTGTTTACTATGTACCAAAAAATTACCGATGAAAATCCATACGAAACACCGATGAAAATTTACCCAGCGGTACACTATACTATGGGAGGTGTATGGGTTGATTATAACTTAGAGTCTACAATTCCAGGATGTTTCGTTGCGGGTGAAGCAAACTTCTCTGATCACGGAGCCAACCGTTTAGGGGCTTCTGCCTTAATGCAAGGATTGGCTGATGGCTATTTCGTATTGCCATATACTGTTTCAAATTACTTAGCTGATGATATTCGTACCGGTAAAATTTCAACTGATTTACCTGAGTTTGCCGCTGCAGAGAAAAATGTAAAAGACGCTATCGACAAATTCTTAAACAATAACGGAACAAAATCTGTTGATTATTTCCACAAAAAATTAGGTTTAATTATGTGGAACAAAGTGGGAATGGGTCGAAATGAAAAAGGGTTAAAAGAGGCTATTGAAGAAATTGCTGCTTTAAAAGAACAATTCCACAAAGAAGTTTATGTTCCAGGAAATGCTGATGAATTGAATCCTGAATTAGAGAAAGCGCTACGTGTAGCCGACTTTTTCGAATTAGGACAACTGATGGCTATCGATGCGTTACAACGTAAAGAATCTTGTGGAGGTCACTTCCGTGAAGAATATCAAGATGCAGAGGGAGAAACCCTTCGTGACGATGAAAACTTTAAGTTTGTTGGAGCTTGGGAATACAAAGGTTCCGACATTAACAATGAAGTCCTTCACAAAGAAGAATTGAAATACGAGTTCATTAAGATAGCAGCTCGTAACTATAAATAATAGTAATTAGTGATTAGTGATTGGTAATTAGTAAAAATGAGTTCTATTTAATCGTATAAAGATTTGTTGATCTGGCAAAAAGCTTTTGAAATAGTAATTTCAACATATAAACTAGCTAAAACTTTTCCTCAAGAAGAATTGTATGCTTTGACAAATCAAATTAAAAGAGCATCTGTTTCAATACCTTCAAATATTGCAGAGGGTTATGGTAGAAATACGGATAAATCTTTAAGTCATTTTATAGATATTGCTAGGGGATCATTATATGAATTAGAAACACAACTACTAATCGCTAAAGAATTAGAATTTATACAAGATATAAAAATGTTTAATCAGGTAATTAGTTTAATTAATGAGGAAAGTAAAATGATAAACGCTTTTTATAAGTCAATTATCAAGAACTAATCACTAATCACTAATTACCAATTACTAAAAGAAATCATGAGTGCAGCAAAAAATATAAATATTACCCTTAAAATTTGGCGTCAAAAAAATGCTAAATCAAAAGGAAGTATGGAAACATATAAATTGGATAATGTTTCTACAGCGAGTTCGTTTTTGGAAATGTTAGACCAATTGAACGAGCAATTAGTTAACGAAAGAAAAGAGCCAGTAGCTTTTGACCACGATTGTCGTGAAGGTATTTGTGGGATGTGTTCTTTGTACATCAACGGCCGTGCTCACGGACCGGATACTGGAATTACAACTTGTCAATTACACATGCGTATGTTCAATGATGGTGATACCATTTACATTGAACCATGGAGAAGTGCTGCTTTTCCAGTTATTAAGGATTTGATTGTAGATAGAACTTCGTTTGATAGAATTCAACAAGCAGGTGGTTTTGTGTCGGTAAATACCTCAGGGAACACAATCGATGCGAACACTATTCCAATTCCTAAAGCAGATGCAGATAAAGCTTTTGAAGCAGCTGCTTGTATTGGATGTGGTGCTTGTGTAGCGACTTGTAAAAATGGTTCAGCGATGTTGTTCGTTGGGGCTAAAGTTTCACAGTACGCACTTTTACCACAAGGTAAAGTAGAAGCTACCAATCGTGTTTTAGCTATGGTACGTCAAATGGATGAAGAAGGATTTGGTAATTGTACCAACACTGGAGCATGTGAAATCGAATGTCCTAAAGGAATTTCGTTAGAGAATATTGCTCGTATGAATAGAGAATATCTAGCAGCAAGTTTGAAATAGTTTACACTTATTGTCATACTGTTAAAAACGCATTCATTGATTTGAATGCGTTTTTTATTTGGGTAAATCGTTATCCATATCGTTCAAACAATATTTATCTTTGTGAAAATCAACAGTAAAAAAATGAAAATAGCCCTCGTACAATCTTCCTTAGAATGGGAAATTCCAGCAAAGAATAGAGCGCGATTCGAAAAGAAAATCAATGCACTTGATGAGTCTATTGATTTGATTGTTCTTCCGGAAATGTTTACTACTGGTTTTACCATGAATCCTCAATTCGTTGCTGAAACAATGCAAGGGGAGACAGTATTTTGGATGCGCCAAATTGCAGCAACTAAAAATGCAGCAATAACGGGAAGTGTGGTCATTCAAGAGGGAGAAAGTTTTTACAACCGTTTATTATTTGTTTTTCCCTCAGGAGAGGTGCAATTTTATGATAAACGCCATTTGTTTTCTTTGGCAGGAGAAGACAAAGTGTATACCGCAGGGAAAAGAAAATTGATAGTTGAATATAAAGGTTGGAAAATTTGTCCTTTGATATGTTATGATTTGCGTTTTCCAGTGTTTTCAAGAAATGTTGATAATTACGATGTTTTAATTTACGTGGCCAATTGGCCTATACCACGAATTAAAGCATGGGATATGCTATTAAAAGCAAGGGCTGTAGAAAATCTCAGTTATGTAGTAGGGGTGAATAGACTTGGTGAAGACGATAACAAAGCCATTTATAATGGTCATTCCCAAATCGTCAACTTTTTGGGCGATTATATCCTCGAACCTGTTGAAACCAAAGGGGTTTTTATTACTGAGCTAAGTAAAGCCGACTTGCTTTTGGCACGCAAAAATTTTAACTTTCTTGAAGACAAGGATGTGTTTGAGTTAAAATGAATTTGATTTTTTAGGTTTTGGTTTTTCTGGAATTTCGGGCGAATAGGGAATGCTTAAATCAAAAAGTTGTTCCCATTCCCAATTGGCTCTAACATCTACTTCATTTGAAAAGTAAATTACCTCTTCTGATTGTCTTTTTTCCAGATAATTTCCAGAATCGTATCGTTGGTTTTTGTTGTCATCGTATATCGCCCGAAGAGTGTATTTTGCGGGTTCTAAGTAGTTGAATACTATTTTGTTGTTTTCCTTTGTGTATTCAGAAGCAAGTGTTTCGCCTTTACTGTCGGTAAGTTCAATGAGGATTGGATAACGTTTGGCATTGCTCAATACCACTGTTAAATTACCATATTCCGTTTCTTCTCTGGTGTTTAACTTGTAGCTCAACGAATCGTTTGCATTTTCGTAGAAATCGACTAAAGCGCCTGGTAATAGTTGAAATTCATATTTTTCCGCTGGTTTTTTGGCGAAATCAAAAACCAATTTTTGGTGAAATTCGTCATATTTTGTTTTATAGGTAACGACCTGATTTGTGCTATTGAATAGTTTGATTTTTGTAGTATCAATTTTTACCAAAGGCGTGTTGGTTTCTAAGGTAAATTGATCTCTCAAATTCAAAACACCTGTTTGTATAGGAGTTATGTTTAATGTGTCCTTTTTTTGATTTTTAATTTTTACAATAAAGTCTTTTTTGAATTGTTCTTTTTCAATATATAATGATAGTGAGTCGGCTTTTAGAGGTTTGTACCATACTTGAAGTGAGTCTTTTTTAGGGAATTGTGTAACAATGCTTTGAAGAATTTGATTGTTGTTTTTCAAAATGATTTTAGGTTTAGATTTTGAAAAATCTTGTTTTCCTTCATAGCCCACTACAATGCGGTTGCCAGAAATTTGTTGTGGTTTCACAGCTTTAAAAGAAAGAGTTTCTTTGAAAAGTTCTAATTCATAGACCGTGTCGTTGGGTATGGTAATAAATTGTTTTTGAAAGCCAATTTTATCTGTTTTTGGATTGAATTTGTTGTTATTGTTTTTGTCTTTTAATGCAATTAGAAGGTATTTTCCCGCTTTTAGGTTTTCTAAACGAAACGTTTTTAAACTATCCAGCGTATTGGTAATGTATCTTGGTGTTTGTTTATAAATGATAGAGTCGGTAAACTTTTCATTTACTTCGTATAGCATTACTGAGACAAAATTTTCTACTTCTTTTTGGTAAGCATCTTTAATTCTGCCTCCTAAAGCCAAAGAATCTATATGTGGACCCGTAGAAAAAATGTATTTGAATTGGTTCAGCGCATTACCCTCGTTGTTGTCTGTGATACTTTGACCAAAATTAAAGCTATATGTGGTGTTGGGTTGTAAGGTGTCCTTGATTTTTATCGTTACCTGTTTTGTAACGGTTTGTGGGATAATCAATGGAGGGTTTTTCATAGGAGGCGAGATGATAAGTTGTTTTTCAACGTCCTTCATTTTGACATATTCATCAAATGTCAATTTGATTTCATTCCCTTTGAAATTGGTAGTAAAATTCTCTGGAAAGCTCAATTTTAAAGTAGGCGCAATGGTGTCTTTCAAACCTCCTGTAATGGTGCCTTTTTTGGCACATCCGATACAAAAAATTAGAAGAACAAATAATAAATTACGACCGTAAGAAAGTTTCATAGCAAAAGAATTTTTTGAAGCTACAAAATAACAATAATATTTACAGTGATTAAAATCTTTTTGCGCTTTTGCTTCTGAGAAATCAACGGCAAATACTTAAATTAGCTATTAAAATTAAGTAGTATGAATAAAATTGAACATATAGGTATAGCCGTAAAAGATTTGCAAACTTCTAATTTGCTTTTTGAAAAACTATTTGGTGCTCCATCTTATAAAGAAGAAGAAGTGGAATCAGAAGGGGTAAAAACTTCCTTTTTTAAAAATGGGCCCAATAAAATTGAATTGCTAGAAGCGACAAACCCCGACAGCCCTATAGCTAAATTTATAGAAAAAAAAGGAGAAGGAATACATCATATTGCTTTTGATGTAACCGATATTGAGGCTGAAATGAAAAGATTAGAAAGTGAAGGTTTCGTGCTCTTGAATTCTGTTCCTAAGAAAGGAGCCGATAACAAGTTGGTGGTTTTTTTGCATCCCAAAACAACCAATGGTGTTTTAATAGAATTGTGTCAAGAAATTGGATAGTTTTATTTGTAATATTACTACTTAATAATCAGTGGATTCCGATTTTAAAAAGGTTGAGGAACTTAAAAAACCAAAAACGAAGCCCAATTTATTTGGTATGAATCAAAAATAGTAGTAATATTGCAGTCTCTAAACTGGTCCTATAGCTCAGTTGGTTAGAGCACCTGACTCATAATCAGGTGGTCCCTGGTTCGAGCCCAGGTGGGACCACAAAAACAAGCCTTTGCAAGAACTGCAGAGGCTTTTTTATTTTGTTAAATCTGTTTTTTATTTTTTTATCCTAAAAAATAGTATTTAATTTGTTTGCCCGTATAAGTGTAACCTACTATACCTTATGAAAATTTTTTTGAAACTACTTTTATCTTGGTGTTTGTGTTTTCTTTTTAGTGTGGAAGTTATGGCTAAGAATCCGCCGCCGCCTACTGGAAAAACACGTAATAGTTTAGGCCCAGAAAATCCACCCGGGGGTCCAATAGATGACTACATTTTTCCAATGCTTTTAGTGTCTATTAGTTTAGGATATTACGCAATACAGTATAAAACCAAAAAAACGCCAAGCTAAGTAGGCGTTTTTTTATTTTTAAATTTAAAATGGGCTTATTTTGAAAAATTGTACAGTCGGGCTACATACTTTCCAATAACATCAAATTCAAGATTGACAACACTGCCTACTTCAAAGTTGTGGAAATTGGTGTGTTCGAAGGTGTATGGGATAATGGCTACGCTAAACTTGTTTTTTTCGGAGTTTACCACCGTTAAACTCACGCCGTTAACGGTAATAGAGCCTTTTTCTATGGTAATGTTGTTGTAACTAGGGTCGTATTCAAAAGAGTAATGCCAGCTACCATTTGTTTCATAGGCTTCTACGCAAACAGCGGTTTGATCAACGTGTCCTTGTACGATATGGCCATCTAAACGATCCCCTAGCTTCATGGCGCGTTCCAAATTGATTTCATCGTTTATTTTCCAATGCGAAACATTGGTTTTTTGGATGGTTTCGGCAATAGCGGTTACCGTATAACATTGGTCATTTATTGCTACTACCGTGAGACAAACCCCATTATGTGCTACACTTTGATCAATTTTTAATTCATGAGTAATGCTAGAGGAGAGGGTAAGATGTAGATTGTCCTGTTCTTTTTTAATCTCTTGTACTCTGCCTAGGGTTTCTATGATTCCTGTAAACATTCTGATTTTATTTTACTAAATTTGCATCTCAAAATTAGCAATAAAAAACGGAGCTCATGAATAAAACGGCAGAAAATATACTAGTTGGGATTTCAATAGGAGATTTAAATGGTATTGGAAGCGAAGTAGTGTTAAAAACATTTGAAGATACTCGAATGTTAGAATTTTGTACTCCTGTTATTTTTGCTAATGTTAAAATTGTTTCCTATTTAAAACGAGGAATAGAGTCCGCCGTAGCGATTCATGGTATCGATAAGCTAGATCAAATAGTGCCTGGAAAAATTAATGTTTATAATGTTTGGAAAGAAGGGGTAGATTTGAATTTAGGTACACTAGATGATAAGGTTGGAGAATATGCTATAAAATCGTTTGTAGCTGCCACAAATGCTTTGAAGGAAGGTGTAATAGATGTATTAGTTACTGCTCCAATCAATAAATACAATATTCAATCCGAACAGTTTCAGTTTCCTGGGCATACCGATTATTTAGCTAAAGAATTAGAAGGTGATGCTTTAATGTTGATGGTTAGCGAAAATTTGAGAGTAGGTTTATTGACCGATCACGTGCCTTTAAATGAAGTAGCTAAACATCTTTCGGAGGAATTAATCACCAAGAAAATCGAAACAATTAAACAGACCTTAATTCAAGATTTTGGCATTACAAAACCTAAAATTGCTGTTTTGGGATTGAATCCTCATTGTGGTGATGGCGGGGTGATAGGATCAGAAGATGACGAGGTGTTGAGGCCAACTTTGAAAAAAATATTTGATAAAGGGACGTTGGTTTTTGGACCTTTTGCGGCGGATAGTTTTTTTGGTAGTCATAATTATGAAAAATACGATGCTATTATAGCAGCATATCATGATCAGGGATTGATTCCTTTTAAAACCTTGTCTTTTGGTCGAGGAGTGAATTATACCGCGGGTTTAAATAAAGTAAGAACTTCGCCAGATCATGGCACTGCATTTAATATTGCTGGTAAAAACCAAGCAGATTTTACCTCTTTCAAAGAAGCAGTGTACTTGGCAATAGATGTCTATAAATCAAGAATACAGCATCACGAAGTGAGTTCAAATCCTCTAAAAACAAGAGAAAAATAGTTATTAACAAAAAAAGGGGAATAAGATTATTTGTTTTGCAATAATTTTATATCTTTGCACCCCGATTCAGGTAATACTGAATTGGAGGGAAATATTGATGAAATGAACAAGAGAAAAGAATTCATTATTCCTTTTGTAGGATTGAAGCTAGGGAAACATCAATTTGAATACCTAATCGACAATTCGTTCTTTGAGATCTTTGACTTTAGTGATTTTGAGCAATCAAATATCAAAGTAAATGTAGTTTTAGAAAAAAAAGCGAATTTTTTAGAATTGAATTTTAAGCACAAAGGAACAGTTCAAGTACCTTGTGATTTGACTGGTGAAGAATTTGATTTGCCTATAAAAGGAAAAATCAAGTTAATCGTTCGGTTTGGAGAAACATTCAATAATGACAACGAGGAGTTGTTGGTATTGCCTTTTGGAGAATTTGAGCTAGATATCGCACAATATATTTATGAAATGATTGTGTTGTCTGTGCCTCAAAAACGAGTACATCCTGGAGTTAAAGATGGGACTTTGCAATCAGAAGCATTAGAAAAGCTGAAAAAAATAAGTGCAAATCCAAAAGAGGTATTAAAGAACAAAGAGAATAAAGAAAAAAAGCAAGACAATATTGACCCAAGATGGGACAAATTAAAGCAACTATTAACGGATAAATAATATAGTAAAATGGCACATCCTAAACGAAAAGTCTCCAAAACAAGAAGAGACAAAAGAAGAACTCATTACAAAGCAACTGTAGCTCAAATTGCAACTTGTCCTGTAACAGGAGAAGCACATTTATACCACAGAGCTTACTGGCATGAAGGTAAAATGTATTACAGAGGGCAAGTTGTTATAGATAAATCTGTAGCTGTTGCTTAATACTTTTTTAAAAAAATAGTAGAACTCTCCATTGTGAGAGTTTTTTTTGTTGAATAATATTTAGTAAATAAGAAAGGTTAAGTTGAATGATTAGGAATTAATTTTGTAATTTTCGGCCCCTTTTAAATTAAAATCAAATACTAGTATTTGATTATAAAAGTCTTATACAATGAGTGCAATTACCGCAGCAATTACCGCAGTAGGAGGATATGTTCCGGATTTTGTTTTATCGAACAAAGTTTTGGAAACCATGGTGGATACTAATGACGAATGGATCACTACTCGTACTGGTATTAAAGAACGAAGAATTTTAAAAGAAGAAGGAAAAGGAACCTCTTTTTTGGCTATTAAAGCGGCTGAGGATTTAATTCGTAAAGCCAACATCGATCCTAAAGAAATTGATATGATTATAATGGCAACTGCTACACCTGATATGCCTGTTGCGGCAACTGGTGTATATGTAGCAACAGAAATTGGTGCTACTAATGCATTTGCCTATGATTTACAAGCGGCTTGTTCCAGTTTTTTATACGGAATGTCTACTGCAGCGGCCTACATTCAATCAGGAAGATACAAAAAAGTACTACTTATAGGTGCCGACAAAATGTCCTCAATCATTGATTATAAAGATAGAGCTACTTGTATCATTTTTGGTGATGGTGCAGGTGCGGTTTTATTCGAACCTAATTATGAGGGATATGGTTTAAAAGATGAGTATTTAAGAAGTGATGCCGTTGGGAGAGACTTTTTAAAAATTCCAGCTGGGGGATCTATCCTTAGAACTACTGCACAAACCGTTGAAGATAACATGCATAACATCATGCAAGATGGTAAATCTGTATTCAAATATGCTGTAACCAATATGGCCGATGCTAGTGAGATGATCATGAAACGCAATAACTTGACTCATGACGACGTACAATGGTTAGTGCCTCATCAAGCTAATAGACGTATCATTGACGCCACAGCACA
The DNA here is from genome assembly GCF_055231795.1 of Flavobacterium riviphilum. Lineage (NCBI taxonomy): Bacteria > Pseudomonadati > Bacteroidota > Flavobacteriia > Flavobacteriales > Flavobacteriaceae > Flavobacterium > Flavobacterium riviphilum. The sequence continues at coordinate 343,758 of NZ_JBUYSY010000001.1, read as the reverse complement.
ACGCATGAATCTTGAAGATGAAAAAGTATTGGTAAACATAGAGCGTTACGGAAATACTACTTCAGCTACTTTACCATTAGTACTTCATGATTTCGAAAAACAATTGAAAAAAGGAGATACTATTATTTTTGCAGCATTTGGAGGTGGTTTCACTTGGGGATCTATTTACTTAAAATGGGCATACGATACAAAATAAAATAAAAACTAAAATAAACGATCATGGATTTAAAAGAAATTCAAAACCTAATCAAATTTGTAGCCAATTCAGGAGTTGCAGAAGTGAAGTTAGAAATGGATGATGTAAAGATCACCATTAGAACTACTTTAGAAGGAAATGTAACAGAAACCACTTATGTGCAACAAGTACCTGCACAAGCTACACTTCAATCTGCGGTTATACCACAAATCGCACCAGTAGTTGCTGCTACTCCAACAGAAACTGTTGCTAAAGATGATACCTCTAAATATGTAACGGTAAAATCGCCAATGATTGGAACTTTCTACAGAAAACCTGCTCCAGATAAACCTGTATTTGCCGAAGTAGGAAGCACAATTGCCAAAGGAGATGTTCTTTGTGTGATTGAGGCGATGAAACTTTTCAACGAAATCGAATCTGAAGTTTCAGGTAAAATTGTTAAAATCTTAGTAGACGATATGTCTCCAGTAGAGTTTGATCAACCTTTATTCTTAGTAGACCCATCATAATTTAAAAAAATTCCAATAGACAAATATCCAAATCCAACCAGTGGAGATTGGAATTTGGAGATTGGAATTTGTAATTTTAATAAAAAGAAGATGTTTAAAAAAATATTAATAGCAAATAGAGGAGAAATTGCTCTTAGAGTTATTAGAACATGTCGCGAAATGGGTATCAAGACAGTAGCGGTTTATTCTACTGCTGATGCGGACAGTCTACATGTTAAGTTTGCTGATGAGGCAGTATGTATTGGTCCAGCTCCAAGTAATTTGTCATATTTGAAAATGCCAAATATCATTGCTGCAGCCGAAATCACCAATGCCGATGCTATTCATCCTGGTTATGGTTTCTTATCTGAAAATGCTAAATTTTCTAAAATTTGTCAAGAGCACGGAATCAAATTTATTGGAGCTGCTCCAGAGATGATTGAAAAAATGGGAGATAAGGCTACCGCCAAAGCAACTATGAAAGCTGCAGGTGTGCCTTGTGTTCCTGGATCTGACGGAATTTTAGAATCTTTTGAAGAAGCTAAAAAAATAGCTGCTGAGATTGGATATCCTGTGATGATGAAAGCTACTGCTGGTGGTGGTGGAAAAGGGATGCGTGCCATCTGGAAAGAAGAAGAATTAGAAAAAGCTTGGGAAAGTGCTCGTATGGAAGCTGCTGCCGCATTTGGAAATGATGGTATGTATATGGAGAAACTCATCGAAGAGCCTCGCCATATCGAAATTCAAGTAGTGGGAGATGCTTACGGTAAAGCTTGTCACCTATCTGAAAGAGATTGTTCTGTACAACGTCGTCACCAAAAGTTAACAGAAGAAACACCTTCTCCATTTATGACAGATGAATTGCGTACTAAAATGGGTGAAGCTGCAGTAAAAGCGGCTGAATATATTAAATACGAAGGTGCTGGAACGGTTGAGTTTTTGGTAGACAAACACCGTAACTTCTATTTCATGGAAATGAACACTCGTATTCAGGTAGAGCACCCAATTACGGAACAAGTTATTGATTACGATTTGATCCGTGAACAAATTTTAGTAGCTGCTGGTGTGCCAATTTCTGGAAAAAATTATTTACCACAATTACATTCTATTGAGTGTCGTATCAATGCGGAGGATCCATATAATGATTTCCGTCCTTCTCCAGGAAAAATTACAACCTTGCATATGCCAGGTGGACACGGAGTACGTTTAGATACGCACGTATATTCTGGATACACTATTCCACCAAATTACGATTCGATGATTGCAAAGTTGATTACTACTGCGCAAACTCGTGAAGAAGCGATTAGCAAAATGCGTAGAGCTTTGGACGAATTCGTAATTGAAGGAATCAAAACTACTATTCCTTTCCACAGACAGTTAATGGATGATCCTCGTTACATAGCAGGAGATTACACTACTGCCTTTATGGATTCATTTAAAATGAATGATCCAGAATAGATAGGAAAATATTACTATAAAAAAAAACCTCGCTACTTGCGAGGTTTTTTTGTGGGTAACTATAAGGTTTCTTTCAACCATTTGTAGAATTCTCTTTGCCACACTTGGGCATTTTGAGGTTTCAAAACCCAGTGGTTTTCTTCAGGGAAATACAAAAAGCGACTTTTGATACCTCTTAATTGTGCCGCTTGAAAGGCTTCTTGTGATTGGCCAATCGGTACTCTAAAATCTATACCTCCTTGTATGATTAAAATAGGGGTATTCCATTTATCTACCAAGGTGATTGGGTTGAAAGTAGTGTAGGCTTTTTGCGCCACTTTATTGTCTTTTTCCCAATATGCTCCTCCAAAATCCCAGTTGTTAAAAAAGACTTCTTCGGTAGTGCCAAACATACTCTGTGTATTGAAAACACCGTCGTGAGCAATAAATGTTTTGAAACGATTGTTATGTATTCCAGCCAAATAAAACACTGAATAGCCTCCATAACTTGCTCCTACACATCCCAGACGCGATTTGTCTACATACGATTCTTTGGCGACGTCATCAATGGCTGCTAAATAATCGTCCATCACTTGACCGCCCCAATCACCCGATATTTTTTCGTTCCATTCTTGTCCGTGGCCATACATTCCTCTTCGGTTTGGTGCTACCACTACATAGCCTTGAGCCGCCATTAAAGAAAAGTTCCAACGGAAGGAATAGCTTTGTGTTAAAGGGGATTGTGGTCCGCCTTGACAATATAATAATGTGGGATATTTTTTCGTTGCATCAAAATTCGGAGGTAAAATTACCCAAACCAACATTTTTTTGCCATCGGTCGTGGTAACATATCTGCGTTCAGTTTTGCTTAATGCCAAAGTGTTATACGTTGCAGTATTGACATTGGATAATTGTTTCCAAGTGTTTTTCTTTAGATTAAAATAAAAAATTTCTGCAGCGTGATTCATATCGGTTCTAGTCACCAAAACTTGGTCGCCAGAAAAGCCAATAATATCGCTTACATCAAAATCACCTTTGGTAATTTGGCGCACAGTTACCGCAATTTTAGTCATTCCAGGGAAGTTTACCACAAATAGTTGCTTGGTGCCGTCAATAGGTGCTACAAAATAGATGTATTTCCCGTCTGGACTCCACATAAATTGGTCTACTGTTCCGTCCCAATTGGCGGTAAGGTTCATTTTGAGACCTTTGAAATCTACGATGATATCGTTTTTATCGGCTTCATAGCCATCACGTTTCATTTGCAACCAAGTCAAGTAACCCGCCGGCGAAAATTGAGGAGCCGTGTCGTACCCTAAATTGCCTTCGGTTCGGTTGATGGTTTTGCCTGATTCGAGTTGGTATTCATAAATATCTGTATTGGTAGAAATGGCATATTGCGTGCCTGCTTTTTTCTTGCATACATACAAAATGCTTTTGCTATCTGGTGACCAAATATAATCTTCGTCGCCACCAAAAGGTTTTTGTGGGCTATCGAAGTTTTCTCCTTTTAGGATATCGATTCCTGTGGCGCCTTCTTTATTTTCTTTGTAAAACACATGGTTGAATTTGCCTTCATTCCAAGTGTCCCAGTGACGGTAATCGAGGCCGTTGTAGATTTGCACATTCGATTTTTCCAGTTCGGGATAGAAATCTCTTCCGTGTACTTTGTCGATTTTTACTTCCTCGTGATAGACTATATATTTTCCGTCTGGCGAGATATTTTTGTCGATTAGGAGGCCTTTGGTGTCTTTAATTTCGGAAGCATTTCCCCCTTCGATGGGTAGCGAATACAGTTTGGAACTGGATTTGTTCTCGGCTACAGAGGGTGTAGCAACTTTATAAATAACGTTTTTTCCGTCTTTTGATATACCTAGTGGTGTTACGCGTCCTAGTTTCCAGAGTAACTCGGGCGTTAGTGTGTTCTGAGCCATAGTTGTCAAACTCATCAGGGATAAGGTTAATACAAGAATCTTTTTCATGATGTCAAATTTTATGGGCAAAAATAATCATTTCAAATAAGTTAGTTTTTAATCTAATTAAAGTGAAATGTTAATATGAGTTTAATTTTTCAAATAGTTTGTGATTATTCTTTTGCGTGTGCATCCAAATCTTTTTGCAAATCTAATTTTCTAAATGAAGGAGAAGCGAATCCTGTGATTAGTACGGTCAATAAAGTCATACTTCCACCAAACACAACTGCGGTTACTGTTCCCATTAGTTTTGCCGTAACACCGCTTTCAAAAGCACCCAATTCGTTCGACGAACCTACAAATATAGAGTTCACTGCCGAAACACGACCTCGCATATCATCAGGTGTTTTGAGTTGTAAAATGGTTTGACGAATCACCACTGAAATGCCATCAAAAATTCCGCTGAAAAATAAGGCTGCTACCGAAAGCCAATAGTAGGTTGACAATCCGAAAATAATAATACAAATGCCAAAGGCAAATATTGCAGAAAGTAATTTTATTCCCGCATTTTTATTTAATGGGACATAAGCCGAAACAAACATCGTGATAAAAGCACCAACGGCAGGAGCGGCTCTTAAAACGCCAAAACCTTCGGGGCCTACCTTTAAAATGTCTTGAGCAAATATGGGTAATAAGGCTACAGCCCCCCCAAATAAAACGGCAAACATGTCTAGTGATAGTGATGATAAAATGGCTTGGTTGGAAAATACAAATTTCACACCTGCTTTTAAACTACTCATGACAGGTTCGCCAATTTTTTTGTTTAAAATAGGTTTGGATTCGATTTGAGTTAATGCCATCAAAGCAATCAATGAGAATACAAAAACAATACATAGTGACCAATGCACTCCTATCCAATGAATAGAAAATCCTGCTAAAGCTGGACCAAGTACAGATCCTACCTGCCATATAGAGGAGCTCCAAGTTGCTGCATTTGGATAGACTTTTTTTGGCACTACTAATGACATTAGGGAGAAAATAGTTGGTCCTAAAAATGAGCGTACTATGCCGCCTAGAAAGACTAAAAAGTAAATAACGTACAAAATAGTTTGGGTATTCCAACCTTTTACTAATTCTGGCCAAGTAATTAAAAAAAGGCCAAAGCTAATTATCGAAAAACCGGCAATACACTTAACCAGTAATTGTTTTTTTTCATTTTGATCTACAATATGTCCAGCAAAAAGCGCCATGGCTATGGCTGGAATAATTTCCATTAGTCCGATAATACCTAAGGAAAGCGGGTTTTTGGTCATGCTGTATACTTGCCATTCAATAATGATAAATTGCATAGACCAAGCAAAAACCATGGCAAAACGCAAGAGTAAAAAAATATTAAATTCATTGTAGCGGAGTGCCGCGTAGGGGTCGTTTTTAACTTTCATTTTTTCGAATATCTTTGAGTCGTAATTGTAATTCTACTTTATCGTTCCATTCATTTTCATCAATGCAATACACTGCTTCAAAAGGATTTTTGTTAGTTATAAGATCGTACTTCTTACCTAGTCCAAATCCAATAGCTGCAATGCCATCGGAGTTGTTTTGACGTACAAATAGTTTTAAATGATCTTCCTGCTGACCCATAGGTTTTCCGTATCCGGTGTCGTTAATGTTTTTTGATACAAAGGTTGGGGTCATGTTTTGCGGACCAAAAGGTTCGAATTGTTTCAAAATCCTTATGAATTTAGGGGTAATGTCCTTAAAATCAATTTCAGCATCAATTGTTATTTCGGGTTCTAATAGTTTGGGATCTATGGTTTCTTGTACTGTTTTTTCGAACGCTTCTTTAAAAGCTTCATAATTTTCTGCTTTCAAGGTCATACCTGCGGCATACATATGCCCTCCAAATTGTTCCAAATGTTCCGAACAGGCTTCTAAGGCATTGTACACGTCAAATCCTTTAACTGACCGAGCTGAGGCGGCGTATTTGTCGCCACTTTGTGTAAAGACTAGCGTTGGGCGATAATAAGTTTCAATCATTCGCGAGGCTACAATTCCAATGACTCCTTTGTGCCATGTTTCTTGAAAGACCACTGAAGTGAAGCGATTTTGCTCATTATTTTCTTCAATTTGAGCCAAAGCTTCTTGGGTAATTTGTTGGTCTAAACCTTTTCTTTCGGCATTGTAATTTTCTATTTCAGCAGCATACTGCTGGGCTTGTTCAAAATTAAATTCGGTCAAAAGCTCCACGGCATGATTACCATGTTTGATTCGTCCTGCGGCATTAATTCTTGGAGCAATTATAAATACTACATCGGTAATATCTAAGCTCTTTTTTTTGATTTGATGAATCATAGCTTTAATGCCTGGGCGTGGGCTGCTATTAATGACTTGTAACCCAAAATAAGCCAAAACTCGATTTTCACCTGTAATTGGGACAATGTCGGCAGCAATGGCAGTAGCTACCAAATCCAAGTAGGGCACTAGATCTTCTAGGGTTTGCTGACGATTTTTGGCTAAAGCTTGAATTAATTTGAATCCAATACCACATCCGCAAAGTTCGTCGTATGGGTAAGTGCAATCCTGCCTTTTTGGATCTAAAACGGCTACTGCGTCTGGAATTTCGTCTCCTGGTCTGTGGTGATCACCAATGATAAAATCGATATTTTTTGCTTTGGCATACGCCACGTGATCAATAGATTTTATACCACAGTCTAGTGCAATAATTAGCGAAAAACCATTGTCATCTGCAAAATCAATACCTTTGAATGACACTCCGTAGCCTTCATCATATCGATCTGGAATGTATGTGGCCACGTTGGGATAAAAACTTTTCAGATAACTGTAGACCAAAGATACGGCGGTAGTGCCATCTACATCGTAGTCACCAAAAACTAAAATGTTTTCATGATTTTTTATAGCAGTTTCAATTCTTGTTACTGCTTTATCCATATCTTTCATCAGATAGGGATCGTGCAAATCTTCCAAACTTGGACGGAAAAATTTTTTGGCTTGATCATAAGTTTCAATTCCTCGTTGAAGCAGTAAAGCAGCAATCGTTTCAGAAACATTGAGCACATCAACTAGATGTTTAATTTTTTCAGATTCGGGCTTTGTTCTTAGTGTCCAACGCATGTGTTCTTATGTGAAATTGTTATTGTTTGGTTTTTTTAAACTTTGATTGATGATGCTATTTTGATGAATAGTGTAGCAGTATGATTTTTTTTTATTTTAAAGTAAGTGGGTTGTTTTCAAACTTGATGCCACTCCATCCGGTAGTAATGAAATTACGTATGTTTTGATGATTCGTTGCTTGTGGATTTTTTAATACTTCTTCAAAGTAAAAATCGCCAAAGCAGGCCAAGGTTTCTGTTTCAGATAAAGCATTCAATTGAGCAAAAGCAAACAATTTACATGAGCCATTGTTTTCGTTAGCCGCATTGTGAACGGCTCCATTTTGAAAAGCTGTTGGTGTAAAATTGTAATAAGTTTCAATAATTGACATGGTTTCTTGAAAAGAAATTACGTTTGGTTGATTTTTTACTTTTTCAATAAATGATGCTATTGACATGATTGAGAGTTTAAATGATTAAAAGAATGAATTGATATACCGAGCAGCTTGTATAGCGCCTTCCATATAGCCAGGGTGTTGATGGGCTGTTTCGGATCCTGAAATAAAAAATTTATTTTCAAATATAGGGGTTTTATAAACGGGATTCCCATTATTTTGATGTGGCAAAACAACGGTGTCATAAGGGGCAAATGTAGCGGAATCCCAACGCCATATTTTTTCATGATATTGAACATAATTCAAAACTTCATTACCCATTAATCGTTGTAATTGTTCAAGGATGGCTTTTTTTCTTTCTTCAAGCGATAATGAAAAAGCACTTGAGTTGAGAAATCCTTTTAAAGCATAAAAAGAATCTAGGTTGGCACTATGATCGTGCATTTCTTGAACAATGTTTACTGTACTGAATAAAGTTCCAGAAAGATTTTTTTCTCTCCAAAAAGGCGTGTGAAATTCCAAAGCAAATTTTATCGAATCTCCCATCCAAGTATGTGTTTTTTGAGCTACTGCACTAATGTTGAAAGGAAGTTCGGGTACAAATGCTATAGTTTTCCACATCAAATAGGGAGGAATAGTGCTAATGATAAAATCAGAATTATAGGTGATTCCGTTATCAGTGGTAAGGGAGATTTGATGATTGTCGAGTTGAATTTTATTTACTTTATGTCCTAGAAAGAGCGTGTCTTTGTTCAGTTTTTGAGCAAGCTGTTGAATAAGAAAATCCGTTCCTCCTGATATTCTAAAAGAGGAGGCTTCATCATCGGGAATGGAAAATGAATGCGGTTTTTCATACCTAGAAGTTTTATACAACGAAATACCTTGTGTGTATTGTTTATAGAACGTGCCGTTAAGTTCTTTTAAAAGGGATAGTACGGCTATATGTTGTTCGTTGCACCAGGTAGCACCCAATTCTAAGGTGCCCTTATTTGTACTTTTTTGGGTAAGAATTCTTCCGCCAATTTTATTATTCGCTTCAAAAATTTTCACAGTTATTCCCTTTTTTTGGAGTAAATAAGCAAGGGTAAGACCGCATAAACCTGCGCCAATAATATGAACTGTGCAATTTTTCATCATTGAGTTTATTCTTCCGAGTATTTATTTTTTTTAGCTTCTTTTGCAGCAGGTTTTCCTCCAACTACCACTACAATTTCTCCTTTAGGGGGTGTTTTTTCAAAATGTTGGAGGACTTCTGCTACAGTACCTCTAACATTTTCTTCATGTAATTTGGACAATTCTCTAGACACACAAATAGGGCGATCCGCTCCAAAATAAGTTAAGAATTCACTTAAAGTTTTGACTAATTTATGAGGAGAAACATAAAGAATCATGGTTCTGGTTTCTTCGGCCAAAGCCAAATAACGTGTTTGTCTGCCTTTTTTATCAGGTAAAAAACCTTCAAAAACAAATTTATCATTGGGTAAGCCACTATTGACTAAAGCGGGTACAAAGGCTGTGGCGCCTGGCAAACATTCTACAGCAATGCCGTTTTCAATACATGCACGTGTGATTAAAAAACCAGGATCAGATATAGCAGGTGTGCCAGCATCCGAAATTAAAGCGATGGTTTCGCCTCCTTGTAATCGAGTAATTATATTTTCGATGGTTTTGTGTTCATTATGCATGTGGTGACTGTGCATATGGGTGTTGATTTCAAAATGCTTGAGCAATTTGCCGCTAGTTCGGGTGTCTTCCGCCAAAATTAAATCGGCTTCTTTAAGAATTCGAATGGCTCTGAAGGTCATGTCTTCTAAGTTGCCGATGGGGGTGGGTACGATATAAAGTTTCGACATAATTTAAAAAAGTTAAACACGAAGTTCGCTAATAAACGAAGTTCGTGTTTGGTTATGATTATCTTGAAAACTATCTTTAATTACAAGAATTTTTTTTCAATTAATTCCATAAAACGGGTAGCATAGTCCTCTTTGCCTTCCCAATTATTGTAATCGGGTTTGACCATCTCATTGATAAAAGTTTTGGTTTCATGGAACGATTCAAAACTATTGAGCTGACTCATTACTCTATTGAAATCTTCGCTATCATTATCAAAAAGGTGTTGCACAAAACCAATTCGGTCGTTCAAATCAATAGTAAACCCTTTGGCTAATTTGTCATTTAGCGATTTTGGTTTGGGTTCGATGGGTTGTGTTAGTGGCTCTATCTTTTCGAGATCTACTTGAAAAGCCGGTTCTACAATAGGTTTTTTTGGACTCGAGGGCAACGAATCTATTTTTACAAATTCGGTTTCTGTGTAATGTCCTCCCAATAAATCTTCAAAGGAAATTTGCATCACTTGAGGATTTTTGTCACTTTCAGCAATTTTAGATTCTGTAATATGTTCTTTTTTACTGTTTTTTTCAGGCACAACAGTGTCAAAATGGAGTGGAATTTCTAATTCTTCTTTGGTGATTTCTTCCTGTTGTTGATCCGCTTCAAGCGATATTACTTCAGTAGAAAGTTCATTTATGGAAGCCTCAAGTGTTGATTCTGTTGTAGTTGCTGTTTTAGTAACGTCTAGTGTGGCTGCATCAAGTTCAGTTGAATCTTCTAATTCAGCAATAGGGAATACAGTTGTTGCTTCTTGAGTTGCCTTTGCAGTTTCAGAGATAGTCATTGTAGGTTCGATTGCGGGCTTTTCGAAAGTCTTTTCGATTTCAATTTCTAAATCTTCTTTGCCAATAGTGGGTTGGATTTCTCCTAAATTTTCTTCTACAAATTTTAAAATCGCTAGTTTTTCATATAATTTTTGGGTCTCTAAAAACAGTGCATTTACATCCGATTTATTTTTCATTTGAAGAATTCGATGCGCAATACTAACTAAATCAGCCTCCAATCTTTTTTTCATAACTTTTGATTTTATAGTGAATAGGGTGTGTCTTTTTTAATAAATTTGTGGCACTACAAAGTAATAAAAACTATTCATTTTTAAACGTAGAAAAGTAAAAAATGTTTCTCGAAAATACAGTAAATCATAAAGAACAATTTGGTTGGATCGAGGTTATTTGCGGTTCGATGTTTTCGGGGAAAACAGAAGAATTGATACGCCGTTTGCGTAGGGCACAATTTGCCAAACAGAAAATTGAAATTTTTAAGCCTACCATCGATACTCGATATCACGAGGAAATGGTAGTGTCTCATGATGATAATGAAATTCGTTCAACGCCAGTTCCTTCGGCGGCACATATTGTGCTTTTAGCTCAAGGTTGCGATGTGGTGGGCATAGATGAAGCCCAATTTTTTGACGATGAAATTGTAACCGTTTGTAATGACTTGGCCAATCAAGGCATCCGTGTCATTGTGGCGGGATTGGATATGGATTATAAAGGCAATCCATTTGGGCCAATGCCTGCTTTGATGGCTACGGCCGAATATGTAACGAAGGTTCATGCGGTTTGTACAAGAACTGGAAATTTGGCCAACTATAGTTTTAGAAAAACGGATAATGATAAGCTTGTAATGCTTGGAGAAACCGAAGAATATGAGCCTTTGAGTAGAGCTGCTTTTTATCATGCGATGCACGATGATAAAGACAAAAAATAATTTGAAGAGAAAAAAGAAACCCTTTCGAAGTGATAACTAGAAAGGGTTTTGCATTTCAATTGAATATTTCGGCTAATTGAAAATCTAAGTCAGGAAATATCCTACTTTGAATTGTGTCTTCTTCAATTAATGGATGCATTCCAATGAATTGATTTTCTTTTAAAACATAAATAAAAATAGTTTTATCTGCTGGATTTACAATCCAATATTCTTGAACGCCGGCTTCTTCATACAAATCGAATTTATACTTCATTTCTTTGTTAGAATTCCCCGGTGATAGGATTTCAATTACCAAATCAGGAGCTCCAATGGCACCTCTTTCATCAATTTTTGAATCGTCACAAATGACACACAAATCGGGTTGCACTACAGTAAAAATCTCTTTATCTAAAGTCGATTTTTTTTTATCTATTAGCCTTACGTCAAAAGGAGCGGCAAATAAATTGCATTGATGACCCTTGAATTTATTCCAAATAAGACCATGTAAGTTACCTGATGCTTTTTGATGATTAGTACTTGGTGCAGGACTCATTTTGAAAATTTTTCCTTTAATCAACTCCAATTTTTCTTGAAATTGCCAAGTTAGATAATCAGCATAAGAGTAAGTCTTATTAAGGTCTAATTCGTTAATATCCGTTATCATAATTCTTTGTTTTGGGTAAAGTTACAAAAAAAAGTTGCGTTGTTTTAGTAATTGTGAATGAAGCATCACAATGGTTGAGGCATAACAAACAACTACATTTTCTTTCGCATTCTCGCCACCGGAATATCAAGTTGTTCTCGGTATTTGGCTATAGTTCTTCTGGCAATTGGATAACCTTTTTCTTTTAATATTTCGGCCAATTGATCATCTGGAAGTGGTTTTGATTTGTCTTCCTCTTCGATGGTGTTTTTTAGAATTTTTTTGATCTCTAAAGTTGAAACTTCTTCCCCTTGATCGTTCATCATGGCTTCAGAGAAAAATTCTTTAATCGATTTGGTGCCGTAAGGTGTTTCTACATATTTGCTGTTGGCCACCCTTGAAATGGTCGAAATATCAAGGCCTACCATGTCTGCAATATCTTTTAGAATCATCGGTTTTAACTTGGTTTCGTCGCCGTCTAAGAAAAAATCTTGTTGATAATGCATGATAGCATTCATGGTGACAAATAGCGTTTCTTGGCGCTGACGAATGGCATCAATAAACCATTTGGCCGAATCTAATTTTTGTTTGATAAATTGAACCGCTTCTTTTTGTTGTGCCGATTTGTCTTTCGATTCTTTATACGTTTGCATCATTTCCTGATAATCTTTCGAAACGTGCAATGAAGGGGCATTTCGACCATTCAACGTTAATTCGAGTTCGCCTTCTACAATTCGAATAGCAAAATCAGGAACGATGGTATCGGTAACTTTTGTATTTCCAGCAAATGAACCTCCAGGTTTGGGATTCAGTTTCTCAATCTCTTGTATTGCTTTTTTGAGTTGATCATTCGAAACATTGAATTTTTGCATCAATTTTTCGTAATGTTTTTTGGTAAAAGCATCAAATTGATTTTCGACTATTGCAATGGCTAGCGCTATATATTCCGTAGGAGTTTTGTGTTTGAGTTGCAAGAGTAAACATTCTTGCAAATCTCTAGCTCCCACTCCTGTGGGTTCCAATTCGTGAATCACATGCAACAAGCGTTCTACATTTTTTTCATCAGTGTACACGCCTTGAGTAAAAGCCAAATCATCGACAATATCGGTAATACTTCTTCGGATATAGCCCATATCATCGATATTTCCTACAAGAAATTCGGCAATTTCGCGATCTTCGTTGGAAAGAATAAAGGTGTTGAGTTGATTGATTAAATCTTGATGAAAACTAATAGCTGCTGCTATAGGTACATCATACTCCTCATCATCATTGCTGTAGTTGTTGGATTGTGTTTTGTAATCGGGGATGTCATCACTTCCTAAGTAATCATCCAAATTGATGTCATCCGCTTCAATTCTATCGGAGTCCGTATCGTACTCTTCGTATTCTGTAGTATCGTACTCGTCTTTTTCGTACTCGTCTTCTTTACCAGCTTCTAGCGCTGGATTTTCGTTCATTTCTTCAATTAAACGTTGTTCAAAAGCTTGCGTAGGCAATTGAATTAACTTCATCAACTGAATTTGTTGAGGAGATAATTTCTGTGATAATTTTAAATTTAAAAATTGCTTGAGCATTTTTTTTGTTTAAAAATTTAAGGTTTAAAGTTTAAGGTTGCGGTATTTTCAACAACTTTAAACTTTAAACCTGAAACAAATTTTTAGAATTCCGCATTCATTGGTGTTCTTGGGAAAGGAATTACGTCACGAATATTGGTCATTCCGGTTACAAACAATACCAATCTTTCGAAACCAAGACCAAAACCAGAGTGAACAGCAGAACCAAAACGTCTGGTATCTAAGTACCACCACAATTCTTCTTCGTCAATGCCTAAGGCTTTCATTTTTTCTACCAAAACATCGTAGCGTTCTTCTCTTTGTGAACCACCAACGATTTCTCCAATACCAGGGAAAAGAATGTCCATCGCACGAACCGTTTTTCCGTCTTCGTTCAAACGCATGTAAAATGCTTTGATGTTGGCTGGATAATCAAACAAAATCACTGGACATTTAAAGTGTTTTTCGACCAAGTAACGTTCGTGTTCTGATTGCAAATCAGCTCCCCACTCGTTAATAATATATTGGAATTTTTTCTTCTTGTTCGGAGTTGAATTTCTCAAAATTTCGATAGCCTCAGTATACGAAACACGTTTGAAATTGTTTTCCAACACAAAGTTCAATTTCTCCAACAACGCCATTTCGCTTCGTTCGGCTTGTGGTTTTGATTTTTCTTCTTCTAACAAACGTCCCTCTAGGAATTTCAAATCCTCAGGACATTTATCCATCACATATTTAATCACAAATTGAATGAAGTCCTCAGCCAAATCCATATTGTCATCCAAATCATTGAAAGCCACCTCTGGCTCAATCATCCAAAATTCGGCCAAGTGACGAGAAGTATTCGAGTTTTCGGCTCTAAACGTAGGACCAAAAGTATAAATCTGACCCAACGCCATAGCAAATGTTTCTCCTTCTAATTGTCCAGAAACCGTTAAGTTCGTTTCTTTACCAAAGAAATCTTTTTTGTAATCTACTTTTCCTTCCTCCGTTCTTGGCGTGTTGTCAAAAGGCAAAGCGGTTACTTTAAACATTTCACCCGCACCTTCTGCATCCGAACCAGTAATAATTGGCGTATTCACATACACAAAACCTTTCTCCTGAAAATAGGTGTGCACAGCGTGAGCCAAAACCGAACGCACGCGCATAATCGCGCCAAAAGCATTCGTTCTAACTCTCAAATGCGCATTCTCACGCAAGAATTCCAAAGAGTGTTTTTTAGGCTGCATTGGGAATTTCTCCGCATCGGAGTCGCCCAAAATTTCTAATTTTTGAACTTGTATTTCATATTTTTGACCAGCTCCTTTGCTTTCAACCAAAGTTCCTGTTACCGAAATAGCAGCCCCAGTGGTAATGCGTTTTAGGGTTTCCTCTGGTGTATTTTCAAAATCAACCACACACTGAATATTGTTAATAGTCGATCCGTCATTGAGAGCAATAAACTGATTGTTTCTAAACGTTCTTACCCATCCTTTAGCATTTACTTCTTGAAGTATAGTTGTACTGTTAAGTAAGTCTTTGACTTTTGTGTGTTTCATTTTCATTTTCAATTTTTAGAGTTCTGATAGCTAAAAAACCTTAATGCAAGGTTGATTTCTTATTGCAAATATAAATCTTTTAGCTGTATTTTTTTTACGCAATTTTTTGCCTTAGGAGAGGCTATTCTTTCGTTTTGTTATTTCCCTTGAAGCAATTGATGGGAGATTTTACCATTTGTAATCGAAATAATGTATAAATTCCCAAAAACAGTGTCTTCGATTGTTGTGTAAGCCTTTTCGTTGATGAATTGGTTGATCATTTCGGGTATAGAATTGCTATGACCAACAATTAAAACAGCTTGCCCGGGATAATTCTTGTTGATTTTTTCTAGCTCCAAAGTTTTTGTGTCATAGGTTATGATTTCAAGCTTTTTACTTTCGGCAGTGGGTTTGGCTGTTGCTTTGGTTCTAATAAAATCCGTACTGTATATGGCTTTTAAGGGGACTTTATCGAATGTGTATGCCCATTGATTGGCTCTTTCGTATCCTTTTGGCGATAAATCTGGATTTTTTGAGTTGTCGACTTTTTCAGCATGGCGAATGCAATAAATAGTAGTAGTTTGTGCCAAAAGACCATAATTCATGGTCATGAAAAGTACGAGAATGAGCGTTTTTTTCATACTTACTATTTTTTATTGGTGTTAAGAGAGTCTATTTCTTCATCTGAATGTTCCGCGATATCAATTAATGGCTCTACAAATTCTTGTTGGTTGGCAATGGTTTTGTTCAACGTTAAAACTAATGCAGGCAACAACATTAAATTGGATAACATACCAAAGAGCAAAGTGAGCGATATTAATCCACCCAAGGCAATGGTACCACCAAAACTAGAAAGCATGAATACTGAAAATCCAAAAAATAAAACTATAGACGTATAAAACATGCTCAAGCCGGCTTCATTGAAAGTGGCGTAGACAGATTTTTTTATTTTCCAATTATTTTTCTTTAATTCCTCACGATATTGAGATAAGAATCGCAAAGTATCATCAACAGATAATCCAAAGGCGATTCCAAAGACTAGAATCGTTGAAGGTTTTAGTGGAATATCCAAAAAGCCCATTAAGCCAGCCGTTAGAAATAATGGAAGTAAATTGGGTAATATGGATACTAGTATCATCTTGCCGGATCGGAACATAAATCCAATTAAAAGGGCAGTTAGGAAAAAGGCAAACAAGAGCGAAGACAACAAATTGTCTAACAAATATCCTGTTCCTTTTTGAAAGACCAGGGCTTTTCCAGTAATCATTACATCATATCGATCTTTGGGGAACAACTTATCCGCTTTTTTGCGTATTTGTTCTTCAAATTTGGCTATTTGTCCACCGTCCTCGTCACGCATGTATGTGGTAATACGAGCATATCTTCCGCTGGAATCTACATAACTTTTCATCAAATTTTCTTTGCCTTTACCTACGGCATTTTTCGCATAAGAAAGAATGAAAGCCTGCTCCTGAGAGGTAGGAAGATCGTAATATTCTGGATTTCCATTATAGTAAGCTTGTTTGGAATATTTCACTAGGTTAACTATCGAAATGGGTTTTGATAAACCAGGAATTTCTTGAATGGTGTGTTCTAGTTCTTCCATGCGCTTAAGGGTAGACAGTTTCATTACTCCTTTTTTACGCTTGGTATCAATCATGATTTCCAAAGGCATGACCCCGTCAAACTCTTTTTCAAAGAATACGATGTCTTTAAAAAAAGCTTCTTTTTTAGGCATGTCTTCAATCAAACTTCCGGAAATGCGCATTTTGTACATTCCAATGATGCTAAAAATCAAAAGAGAAACCGCTACGACATAAACCGAAAAACGATGGTGTTTGATGGTGTTCAAAATCCAATCCATAAAACTTTTAACCGAACCTCTATCCAAATGTTGTATATGACGGTCTTTAGGGGCCGATATATAACTATGGAAAATAGGGATTAGGACCATGCTTAAGAAAAATAACGCCAAAATGTTGATGGATGTAACAACGCCAAACTCAATCAACAGGTTGTTGTTGGAAGCCACAAAGGTGGCAAAACCAATGGCCGTAGTTACATTGGTCATCAATGTAGCCATGCCAATTTTGGTGATAACCCTTTGTAATGATTTGGCTTTATTGCGGTGAACTTTAAATTCTTGATGGTATTTATTGGTCAAAAAGATACAATTAGGTATTCCGATGACAATGATCAAAGAAGGGACTAATGCCGTTAAAATTGTAATTTCATAATTGAACAAGCCCAGAAAACCAAAGGACCACATTACGCCAATAACCACAATGATAATGGAAATTAATGTGGCTTTAAAAGATCTAAAAAACAAGAAAAACAACAACGAGGTAATAAACAGTGAAGCGCCGATAAACAAGCTGATTTCGCTTAATATTGTTTGTGCATTTAATGTTCGAATGTAAGGCATGCCAGAAACTCGCAAGTCGATGTTTGTTTCATGTTCAAAAGCTTTTATCGCTGGGACTAATTTTTCTAAGATGTAAGTTTTACGCGCTTTGGTGTTTACAATCTTTTTGTCCATATAAATGGCCGAGCGCACACTACCGGAACGTTTATTGAACAATAAGCCTTCATAAAAAGGTAAATCGTTAAATAATTCCTTTTTAATTTGTTGTAAATAAGTAGGTTCTACTGATTTGGAAGGGTTTACAAATGGAACAAGTTCAAATTTTTCTTCGGCTACATTTTTTTGTAGTTTTTTCAAATCGTTGATAGAAACAACCAGTTCAACATTTGGATTCTCTTTGATTGTGTTCATCAATTTGTTCCAAGCTAAAAAGGCTTTTGGGGTGAACAAAGTGTTGTCTTTTACCCCAATGATGATCAAATTGCCTTCTTCTCCAAATTGTTTCAAAAAGGAATTGTATTCAATATTAGCAATGTTGTCCTCAGGCAACATGTTGGCCTCGGTAAAGGTAAAATGAATGTGCTTCCATTGGAGCGCCAAAAACGCTGTAATGGCAGCAATAATTGTAAGTATTAAAATTCTATTTCTAAGGACAATACGGGCAATCATTTCCCAAAATCCCAAACTAAACCATTTTACCATTTTCTGAATTTAAAAAGGGGTAAAGGTAAGAAACTACTAAAAAACAATGCCTAAATTATTTTGTTTCGCTCTTAATTTTTGGTTTTTTTAATCAAGTATTAAGTTTCGGTTATAATTTCACCCCAATTTTTTAATTCTATTTTTTATTTTCTCATCTTTGACAAGATTTATAAACCAAATATGGCCAATTTTTAGGAGATGAAAAATTACAAAAACACTATTTTTTACCTAACTGTTACTGGTGGTTTTACCGCTTTGATGTATTGGATTATCCAAAAAGGGAAATTACTAGAACCTGATTTTGTAAAAAAAGCGCCCGTTTCTTCTCGGGATGCTTGGTTGGATTTTGTAACGAGTATTCAACATAGTTTTCAAGAGCCTTTGGCTATTTTGCTGGCTCAAATTATCACCATCATTATTGTTGCTCGTATTTTTGGATGGATATTTAAAAAAATAGGACAACCCACTGTGATTGGTGAAATTATTGCAGGAATTGCTTTAGGTCCTTCACTGATTGGAACTTATTTTCCGGAGTTTTCCCATTTTTTATTCCCTGAAGCTTCTCTGGGGAATTTGAAATTTTTAAGTCAAATAGGCTTGATTCTATTTATGTATGTGATCGGGATGGAATTGGACTTAAAGGTTTTAAAAAATAAAGCCAATGATGCGGTAGTAATTAGCCATGCGAGTATTGTTATTCCTTTCGCTTTAGGGATTGGCTTGGCTTATTTTGTTTACGATCAATTTGCTCCTGAGGGGATACAATTCTTGTCGTTTAGCCTTTTTATGGGAATTGCTATGAGTATTACGGCATTTCCGGTTTTGGCCCGTATTGTTCAAGAACGTGGGATTCATAAAACCAAGTTGGGTGCCATAGTGATCACTTGTGCAGCCGCCGATGACATCACCGCCTGGTGTTTGTTGGCCGCTGTTATTGCCATTGTCAAAGCAGGTTCGTTTACTAGTTCTTTGTATGTTATCTCTCTTTCCGTTGGTTTTGTATTGACGATGCTATTCATAGTGAAGCCATTTTTAAAACGCATAGGCGAACTTTATCAATCCAAAGAAGCCTTAAACAAACCCGTGGTTGCCATATTTTTTATTACGTTAATCATGGCTTCATATGCTACAGAAGTTATAGGAATTCACGCTCTTTTTGGCGCCTTCATGACCGGAGTTATCATGCCCGATCAAGCCAAATTCCGCATTATATTTATTGAAAAAGTCGAAGATGTATCGGTAATTTTACTGTTGCCCTTATTTTTTGTTTTTACAGGACTTCGTACCGAAATAGGATTGATAAACGATCCCTATTTATGGCAAGTGACAGGATTTATTATTTTGGTAGCCGTTGTGGGTAAATTCATCGGAAGTGCTTTGGCAGCAAAATTTGTGGGTCAAAATTGGAGAGACAGTTTAACCATAGGGGCTTTGATGAATACCCGTGGATTGATGGAGTTAATTGTACTCAACATAGGTCTAGAGTTAGGTGTATTAACACCAGCGGTTTTTACAATGATGGTTATTATGGCTTTGGTTACTACCTTTATGACGGGACCGGCCTTGAATTTGATTAATTTTATTTTCAATACCAAAGATGTAGAAGAATCTGAAGAAATCGTTCATTCAAAGATTTTTAAGGTGTTAATCTCGTTTGGAAATAATGAAAAAGGGCGTTCTTTGCTTCGTGTAGCGAATGCCTTAGTCAAAAAACAAAAAGATACGGCAGTAACTACGATGCATTTGTCTGTGAGTAATGAATTGCATCCGTTTTCTATTGAAGACAAAGAAGCGACTGTTTTTTCGCCAATAATTCAGGAATCTAAAGCTTTAAAACAAGAAATTACAACGGTGTTTAAAGCAACCTTAGACATAGAAACTGAAATCACTGATGTGGCCAATAACGGCGATTATGATTTGCTTTTGGTAGGTTTAGGAAAATCTATTTTCGAAGGAACTTTATTAGGCAAAGTTATCGGATTTACTACTCGAATGATTAATCCTGAACGGTTAATGGATAAGTTTACCGGTAAAGAAGGGTTGTTTGATACCTCTCCATTTGATGAACGTACCCGTCAAATATTGTTGAAAGCCAAAATGCCTGTAGGAATATTAATCGATAAAGAACTTCAAAAGGTAGATAAAGTTTTTATACCAATATTTACAGCCGATGATGCTTTTTTGATGGAATATGCACAAAAATTAGTACATAATAATAAGGCTCAGATTGTGTTTTTAGATGTTAATGGCCATATAAAATCCAATTTTATAATTAGTAGCGCCATTGCCTCTTTAGAGGAAAAATTCCCAAACCAGTTGTCGCTTTACACTGAAAAAAGTATTAAAAAAGAATTTTTAGCACAACAAGACCTAATGGTTATTAGTCTAGAAAGTTGGAAAAATCTTTTGGATTCTCGTTCTTCTTGGCTTAGTGGCGTACCCTCGGTATTAATTTTAAAACATTAAAATGAATTGGTTTTTACTTATAATAGGAGGACTTTTCGAAGTGGGATTTACCACTTGTTTAGGCAAAGCCAAAGAAAGTCAAGGAACGGCCTCAACTTTGTGGTTTATAGGTTTTTTGGTGTGTCTTTTTATTAGTATGTCTTTAGTGTACAAAGCGGTACAAACCTTACCTATCGGAACAGCATATGCTGTTTGGACTGGAATTGGGGCAGTAGGGACAGTCTTGGTGGGATTATTCATTTTTAAAGAACCCGCTACCTTTTGGCGTATTTTTTTCTTGTTTACCTTAATTGGTTCCATTATCGGACTCAAACTTGTATCAGAGTCCTAAAAACCTAAGTTGATAATAAAGCTGATTTTTACTGCAATATTGTCTTCCCATTTGGGCAATTGATTGGGTCCATAACGATAAAATCCACTCAATCCTAAACCATTAACTATTTGGTTCAGTTCGATGCCAGATTCATAAAATCCTTCGTGTAAGGTTTTGTAGTTTATCCCTACATGTTGTTCTGGTTTTTCCATATCACCCCATCCCATTCGGGTTACAAAGACCAAGGCAGGTTTGATTTTTGGTACAATTTTTAACCGATTAAAACTGTGTTTCATTTGAAAATACACGAACTTGCTCGAGAAAAATTCATTAAAAAACATCGTTTCAAAACTATTTTTGCCTGCAAAAGTAATCCTTTGTAGTATGGTTTCTTTATTCAAATTGTTGGGAGAGGTATTGTATAAATGAGTCAAGGGTACGTCGCCAATGGCATAACCAGCTTCCAAGCGCAGATTGGTTTTTTGACCATTTAAATAGTTTTTTTGATATTCGGTTCTGAAGTCAATGATGCTAAATTCAAAATCATTATCACCCACATTTGGCAACGATTTGGTAAACTGAAAGCTGAACTTGGGATATCTTTTTTCCGTTTCTATTCGGTCGTTTGATGTTTGCATATAATCGCTAAAAGGACTCCAGCGCATAGAAACCATGAACGTAGTAAGGTTGTATTTTGAGTATAACTTCCCGTTCAAGTGATAAACATAGTTGAATAGCGGTTCGACATAAGTATTGGATACTTCCCATAAACTTTCGGTTTTTGGAATGATTTTCGTTTCAATTGCGGCTTTCCAACTATTATAATGATAAAACGTGCTTATATTAATAGGACGAGGGTCGTAAATTTTAAAAGCTCTTCTGTCAATTGCCCAATTGGTACTTGCAATTTCTCGAATATCATCAGTATAATAGAGGCTCCACCAGGTTTGTGAAGGTCCGTGAAGTCGATTGCCTAAGCCCAAACTGTATTTCAACGTGCCATCTTTTGTGCCATAGGCAGCATAGCCCTCTAGTTTCCATTGTTTAGAAAAACGGTCGTTGGTAATACCGCCAATACCTAGACGAAACCCTTCATAGTTGTTAAAACTAATTACTTTTTTTAAATTGAAATCAATAAAACGAAACGGCAAGTAGCCTTTGATAATCTTTCTTCCAAATAGGATTTTGTTTTCTATTCCGTTTTTGATAGAAATGCTATCAACAGCATCATATGTTTTTAAGCCTCTACTGTCTAAAGGTTCCTTGCGATAGGCTTCCCAAAATGGTTCTGATGGATTAATAGCATTTTGAGGGAGGTCAATGGCAATTTTAGGTTGTTTGATGATAAGATTTTGAGGGTACTCCCAATCAAAGTTATAGCTTTTAGATTCGAGATAACTGATGTCTGTAGCTTCTTTTTTTCGGGGTCTAAAATCGTTGGAATATTCCCCTTCAAAGGCAATAGTACCGCCTAGAATATTTATGTTTTCTTCGTTTTTTCCTTTTACAATTCGAGTGGTTTTACCTGTAGGAATCCATATTTTTTTTTCCGGTAGATAGGTGAATTCGTGTAGACCACTAATATCCAAAACTCCTCTTATTCGCATGATCGCTTTGGCAACGGCATAATTATTAGCGTCGATATATAGAACGCCTTCTAGTCCTGCGGCGTTTTTCTTTTTCTTGTTTTTGAAATAAATCATAAACACTTTTCTAGCCTCGATCATGGTGGAATCTAGGAGTTGATAGTGGTAGTGATCTAAGGCGTCATCGGCAATAGGACTGTTGTATTTGGTTTCGAAGAGTTCATACTTTGAGTCATAAATGGAGAACGATTGCAAATTGAAGGCGATGATTTCATATATCGGCTGTTTGAACCCCGACATTTTTGATCCCAAAATTGTTTCTTTTAGCTGTGAATTACTGTATTGAAACAGCGACACTTTTTCGGTTTGGAACAAATGTTGTTTGCGAATGATTTCTTTGAATTTGTAGTTGGCCGAGTCTACTTTTACAAGTACTCTGCCATAGGTTTTATCTACAAAAACCGAGTCAATTTTTCCGTTAATCGAATCTGGATTGGCGGTAACAATCAGTTTGTTGTAGGATTTGAACGAAAAGCTATTGTTTTTTTGTTGCGGATTGTTGGTTGATTTATTTGCAATAGCTTTACGAATCAACTGTTGTGCTTGTTTTTTTTGAGCTATTTTCACTTCAGGTAATAGCAAGGGTTGTTCTTGTAGGGCAACTACATAAAATGTTTGATTGGGTAGGATGGTTTGTTTGAATGGGGTGTAACCCAAGTAGGAAACTGTAAAATCAGTAATAGGATTCGGGCTTAGGAGTTGAAATTTACCATCAACATCTGCAAGGGTCGCAATTCCTGAGGAGCAGCTGATGCTTGCAAAGGGTAAGGGTTTGTTGGAATTGGCATCCATCACACGACCATTCCATTGGAATTGCGCTTGAAGCGAAAGCGAAATAAAAAGGAACAACCAAGTAAGATGCTTCATGTATTGGATTTGGAAAATTGCGATAAAATTCTAAAAGAACAAAAATAACACAAAAAAACCGTCTCCAATAGAATCTGGAGACGGTTTCTTATGTTGTGTTTTATTCTTTACATTATGAATAGATATAATCTCCCATAACTCTAACTATTGTCCACTTGCCCTTTTCTTTTTTCATTATTACAACTTTTGAAGACGATGAACCCTCAAAAAATGCTTTGCTAAAATAAAACATAATGTATTTTTTATTCATGTAGTATATGGGTTCCGAAATTATAATAACTTCATGAACCCCAGTATTCATGTATTTTATAGCAATCGAATAACTTAAGGTAAGATTTGGCCCTTTTTCTAAAGTAAAATTATAATTTGGGAAGTCTTCTTTTTTCCAATACTTTTTTATGGTGTCTTGTGCGTATTTTTGATACATTTTTTTCCAATGTTTTTCTACATATAAACCATCGGTATGATCTATAGAATCTATTGGGTTTAGTTCACGCACAATTCCTTCTCCTCCATTAAAAATTCGTAAGGTTTGCTTGTTTTGCTCTTTGTCGCTCTGCAAAATGTACATCCTATTTTTATCTATATTTTTTTGGGTCTCAAGAAAGACATTTATTGGCTCATAATTCTCAAGATAGGGATTACTTGCACATGAAAAAATAAAGAAAGTAAGTGCGATAAGTGTTTTTTTTAAATGTCTCATGATTTCTATTTTTTACATGGAGTACCCAAAGGGGAATAGATGCCATATTGAGTACCTAATTTTTCTGTATTAATTTTTGCCATAATTCGCAATCGATCCTTATAATTTTTGTGAGTTGGGTCGTCTGGGTAGTTTTTGTTGAAAATATAGGTGCCTTGAAGTCCTCCCCAAGCCAAATCAATATAATCTTGATATGGATAATCGGTATACTGACCAGTGTGAAATTCTTGAATGGTTGATGCTATAGCGAATACATATTGTTTTGCAATTAATTCATGATGTTCCTCTGGCAGGATGTTAGTGTTTTTTTTAATTTGATCTTGTACATAAGCATCATAAATTGTAGGAAAATCACAAATTCCTTGTGACCCACACATAGAATGATCTTTCACTAAACTAATCAAATAGGCGTGAATCATTTCATGGACGATTGTTGTAGCAATCGATAAATCAGTAGGGCGATTAGGGTTGCCCACACCATTTATATAATTTTCGCTAAAAACGATATTAACATCAGTATATAATCCATTCACCGGAGTGGTTTCTGCCCAATTCCCTATGTCTTTTACTTGTCCATTTGATATATTAATATTGAAAAATGATGTTGCTGGAGCAAATCGACTAAGCATTTTAGCAATGTCACTTTGGATAGTATTTTTCAACTTCTCCATAATCGCTTTGGTACAGGGATCTAATTTGGAGTCATCAATATGATCTTCTATGGCTGCAGCAATGTTTTCAGGTGTTTCTGGTTTTGCTACCCAATAACCTGAGGCAGCATCATAAGTGTATAAATAATCATACATGCTTACGGTTTGATTATTAATGGGCCATTCAAAAATTAGGAAAAAATAGTAATCACTATTAGCTGTTACAACAGCGGGCGGCAGTGAAATTGATACTAAGACCCACGTGTGTGTATTTTCATCGTATACTTTTGTAATAATTTCACCATCTCTATCAATATAAATGAATGTTTGGCCATTATAAGGCTGTGAAGGATAAACTATTTCATTTGACCCTGTAGATGTTCCATCCCCTCCGCCACCTCCGCCACCACAGGCTGATTTTGAAGTTGTTTTTTCTAAAGTACATTCACATGTCCTGTATAAATAGGTTTTGGTTTGTGTGCCATCGGTATAGGTAGTAATCAAATACCAATCAATACACATATTTGATTTATTGGTTTTATTGCTTTTAGGTAAAACAATACTATTTTTTTTTAGTATACCATCTTCAAAATCATTTGATAGTTGAAATTTTTGTAACATATTATAAAAAGAAATAGTACCTGTAAAGTTCATTTTGTTTTTGTCTCTGTTAAATATAGATATAATTAGTTGATTGGTTTTGTTGAATTTATCATCATATTTAGCAGTTACAATTTTAGAGTGTGTTATTTTATTGTTGTAAATAAAGAAAATAGCTTTGGTTGCATTACAAGACTCAATACCTTTTAAGGGACTTACATCTGCAATGAGCAATTTTTCGGTGCTTTTTAGGTCATAAATATGAATTGTATTGA
This sequence comes from Flavobacterium riviphilum, assembly GCF_055231795.1. NCBI lineage: Bacteria > Pseudomonadati > Bacteroidota > Flavobacteriia > Flavobacteriales > Flavobacteriaceae > Flavobacterium > Flavobacterium riviphilum. The sequence continues at coordinate 318,340 of NZ_JBUYSY010000001.1, read as the reverse complement.
GGTTTATACCTTCCATTACTACCTCTATTAAAGCACTTTTCTCTTTTCCTGCTTCACTTTTTAAATTGGTTAGATAAGATAAAATAGTTTCGTTGTAGCTTGTTGTAATTGGTTCATTGATTTCATTAAAAGTTTCGTCCTCATGACAACTCTGAAAACATCCAATAAATAGCAACAACATTAAGGTTAAAACAGTCCTTTTTAGTTTGTTTGTTTGTTTGTTTGTGATTTCATAAATAGTTAAAAATTAGTTTAATAGATTGTAAAAATAATTCTTTTCTTTCATTTCACAATACCCACATTTAGTGATTTTAGTCACAAAAAAAACCGTCTCCAATAGAATCTGGAGACGGTTTCGTTGCTGAATGTTTTTGAAAGTTACACTTTCATGATTTCGGCTTCCTTAACGGCTAGCAATTCATCGATTTTTTTGATGAAAGCGTTGGTTAAGTTTTGTACTTGTTCTTCGGCACTTTTGCAAATATCTTCGGAGGTGCCTTCTTTTTCTAATTTTTTAATATCGGTGTTGGCATCTTTTCGTGCATTACGAACGCCAATTTTGGCATCTTCAGCTTCAGCTTTGGCTTGTTTAGCCAATTCTCTACGACGATCTTCGGTCAAAGGTGGTACGCTAATGATGATTACGTCTCCATTGTTCATCGGGTTGAAACCTAGATTTGCCATCATGATGGCTTTTTCGATAGGATGCAACATGCTTTTTTCGAAAGGTTGCAGTGTAATGGTTCTTGCGTCTGGCACACTAATTTTTGATACTTGAGAAAGTGGTGAAGCAGATCCATAATAATCAACAAAAACACTTCCTAACATGGCAGGGGAAGCTTTCCCCGCACGGATATTCAAAAATGATTTCTCTAAATGTGCAATAGAACCGTTCATAGATTCTTCTGTACTCTCTAATATAAAGTCAATTTCTTCAGTCATAATCTTATGTTTGTTGTTTGTTGTTGGTGGTTCGCAGTCAACTGTAAACTACAAACCTTTAACCATAAACTTATATATTAACTACTGTTCCAATGTTTTCACCTTCACAAATTTTCAATAAATTACCTTCTTTGTTCATATCAAAAACAACAATAGGCAATTTGTTTTCTTGGCTCAATGTAAAAGCTGTAGTATCCATTACATTTAAGCCTTTGCTTAATACGTCTTCAAATGAAATATAATCGAATTTAACGGCTGAAGCATTCTTTTCTGGGTCCGAATCATAAACACCATCAACGCGTGTTCCTTTCAAAATTACATCGGCGTTTACTTCAATTCCGCGTAATACGGCAGCAGTATCGGTGGTAAAATATGGGTTTCCAGTTCCTGCTCCAAAAATTACGATACGTCCTTTCTCTAAATGGCGATCGGCTCTTCTTTTGATGTAGGGTTCAGCAATGGCTTCCATTTTTAAAGCGGTCATCAAACGGGTTTTCATTCCGTTGTCTTCCAAAGCGCCTTGTAATGCCATACCATTAATCACGGTAGCTAACATTCCCATATAATCGCCTTGAACACGATCCATTCCAGAGCTTGCACCAGCTACCCCTCTAAAAATGTTTCCTCCACCAATTACAATGGCAATTTCTACTCCTTTTGCATGTACTTTTTTGATTTCATTAGCATATTCCGCTAATCTTTTAGGGTCGATTCCGTAGTTCATATCGCCCATTAAAGCTTCACCACTTAATTTGAGAAGGATTCTTTTGTATTTCATCAGTTTGTTGAATTGTTTGGTGCAAATATAGCGATATTCTATTTTTTCTGAAAAAATGTACGTTTAAATATCTCAAATAAGTACGCTCAAAGAATTTTTGGAATTATTTTATTCTAAATTGCTGCTCTTCTTTTTCTTTTGTGATTTTTATCACCGTATACATCAAGGGTTCTGATTACTTTTGCTCAAAAATTATAACAGAATGAAAACATCTATTGCCAAGGCGCTTTTTAATAGCCATACTTATAGTAATTATAGAAAAATTGTATCCGATTTATTAAAAGAAGGAAAATCTTCTGGGAATGAACAATCTGAAGCTTTAACTCATTATAGCGAGTTGAACGAAACCCGAATGAATCGTTTAGACAAAACCATTAAAATAGATCCAAAAATAGCTTCACAACTAAAAGGATTGGAGAAAGAATATATTTGGTTGGTTTTAGCCGAGGGATGGTGTGGCGATGCGGCACAATTGTTACCGATTATGAATAAAATGGCGTTAGAATCGGACAAGATCGATTTTAAAGTTGTTTTTAGAGATGAAAATGAAGAGCTAATGCAACATTTTCTAACCAATGGCGCTCGGGCTATTCCAAAATTAATAATCCTTGAAAAAGATACTACCGAAGTAGTTGGAGTTTGGGGACCGCGTCCAAAAGCAGCAGCAGAATTGATTATCAACTACAAAAAAGAACACGGTGTAGTGGACGAAACTGCAAAAACGGAATTACAATTGTGGTATTTGCATGATAAAGGATTGACTACACAATTAGAAATTTCGCAATTGTTACCAGTTGATAATGAGTGTGTAATGTCTTAATTGAACAAATTTTGTTAATAAGTATTAACAAAACTTTTAATCTTAATAAGTATTTTTTTGGGTTAGAAAAAGTAAATTAGCTACTGCTAACCAGGTCTATACGATTTGATTTACTTTTTTATTGGTGTTTACTTAATGTCTAACATTTAAATAACATCTTATGAGAAAGTTTTTTGAAAAATTTTACGACATGATTTCTACTTTTTTGTTTGGAGGAGAGCGAATGTCACATTATTAACTTTGGTTTAGCCCCAAAACCTAAAATTCAAGAGTATGGGTTAAAAATACTTAAGGGTTTTTATGAAAGACACATCGCAAGTACTAGAAAAAGTGCTTGTCATGTGTTTTTTTGTTTTTAAAAGTTAGCCAAGATGTAGTTCAAATTCGGCAGGGGTTACTGCATTTTCAACGTTGAAATCTCCAATTTTGGTGCGTCGTAAAACCGTTAAATGTGATCCGGTCTGTAAGGCCTTTCCAAAATCATAGGCTAAGGATCGGATATAGGTACCTTTACTGCAGACTACTCTAAATTCTACTTCTGGCAATGCAATTCGGGTGATTTCAAATTCGTGAATAGTGGTTTTTCGGCTGGCAATTTCAACCGTTTCGCCCGCTCTGGCATGTTCGTAAAGTCGAACTCCATCTTTTTTTATTGCCGAAAAAAGAGGTGGCTTTTGATCGATTTCACCTAGAAAAAGTTTCGAAGTTTCATGAATCAAGTTTTCAGTAAGATGTGCCGTAGGAAAATGTTCATCAATTTCAGTTTCCAAATCATAGGATGGAGTAGTGGCTCCCATGTAAAATGTCCCAGTATATTCTTTGGCTTGTCCTTGCAACTCTGCGATTCGTTTAGTGAATTTGCCTGTACAAATTAAAAGTAAACCCGAAGCCAAGGGGTCAAGGGTGCCTGCATGACCTATTTTGAATTTTTTGGGTAGACCAACTTTGTTAATTAATAAGTACTTCAGTTTGTTTACCGCTTGAAATGAGGTAAAATGGAGTGGTTTGTCGATTAACAATATTTGGCCTTCTAAATAGTCTTCGGCTTTCATTAGATTATGGTCAAGGGATGAATGAAAAAATGTATGATCAATAAAATAATTCCGGCTACAATTCGGTAATAACCAAATACTTTGAAACCGTTTTTAGTCAAGAAACCTATAAAAGTTTTTATAGCTAGTAAAGCCACAATAAAGGCCACTACATTTCCTATGATTAAGTAGTTGATTTGATCGTTGCTTAACACATAGCCATCTTTATAAAAATCGTAACATTTTTTAACCGTAGCGCCAAGCATAGTTGGAACAGCTAAGAAAAAAGAAAATTCTGCCGCTGAGGTACGAGACAGTTTTTCGGCCATACCGCCCACGATACTAGCACCACTACGAGAAACACCTGGAATCATAGCCAAACATTGGTACAAACCAATTTTGAAGGCTTGTTTATAAGTTATCTCTTTTTCGTTTTCGCTAGAGGTAGTATTAAACCACTCATCAACTTTTAATAAAATGAATCCGCCTAGCAATAAAGAGATGGCTACCGTCACTGGATTTTCTAAAAGGCCATCAATAAAATCACTCAACAGCAATCCTAAAACTACTGCGGGTATGAAAGCAATCAAAAGCTTAAAATAAAAGTCCAGCGATTGGAAAAACCTTTTGAAATATAATATCACTACCGATAAAATGGCACCCAATTGTATTACAATAGTAAATAACTTGGTAAAATCGTCATGTGCAATGCCAAAAAAAGAAGAAGCAATAATCATGTGTCCGGTTGAGGAAACGGGTAAAAACTCGGTTATCCCTTCAATAATGGCTAATATAATAGCTTGAATGGTATTCATTTGTAAAAATTAATTGGGAATTAAATTTAACAAGTGAATCGCAATTTGTATCAAAACGAATTACGATTCACTTGTTATTAATAGTGGGAATTTACTTTTTGGGTTGTTTTAATATGGCATAAATGGTTATTCCAAAGCCCAAAAGTACGGTGGTGGGCGCCAAACGAATTCTTCTAAAATCAAAAATGGCCTCGCTAAACACATTGGGGTCGTCGCTTCCGCCTCCAGACATCAATATGAATCCTAATGTGATAACGGCAATTCCGATTAATAAAAAAATATAATTTGTTCTTCCAAAAAGAAATTCTTTTTTTACTTCTTTGTTCATGTCTATCGTTTAAATTATATTTTTGGGTTAATACAAATCGTCTGTTCTTAAGTTCAAGAAACGTTGTGTGGCAAAATATGTGCTCAACCAAGTGATTAATACTCCCAATCCAAAGACACCAACTAGGATGCAGAGGATGACGATTTTGTTTTCTAAAATACCTAAGCCAGGAAAATTTGTCTCGATATAAGTTAAAAGAACAATCAGGGCTACAATAGCTAATCCTGCTCCGATCATTCCTAATTTAATACTTCTAATGATAAATGGTTTTCTAATAAAAGACTTTGTGGCGCCAACCATTTGCATCGTTTTGATGATGAATCGATTGGAATGAATGGATAATCGCAAAGAACTATTGATTAACAATACCGCAACAACGGTTAAAAAACCACTGATAATTAAGATCCACATACTCACATTCTTGATGTTGTCGTTTACTAAATTGACCAACTGTTTGTCGTAAACGATATCAGCAATCATCGGATTTTTACGGAAATGACTTTCAATTTTTGCAATACTATCACGTTCCACATAATTCGCAACCAAATTGATGTCAAAGGAATTTTGAAGTGGGTTTTCTCCTAAAAAGGTTAAGAAATCCTCTCCTAAAATATCCGAATGTTCTTTAGCGGCTTGTTCTTTGGAAACATAAACAAACTTTTTTTGAAATTTGGCCGCTTTTAACTCTTTTTCAAAAGCTTGAATGGTGCTGTCGGTAGCTTCTTTTTTAAAGAAAACAGTCATAGGAATATTTTCTCTGAAATCGTTGGCCAGTTTTCTTGAATTCACAATAAATAGACCTAAAATTCCCAAAAGAAATAGGACCAAGAATACACTCAATACAACGGAGAAATAGGAGGAAATTAATCTACGTTTTTGAAATTTGTCATAGTTCGAACTCATAGCATACTTAAATTACGCCGTAAAAATAACAAACATATTCTTTATATGAAGTTAATAACACTCAAACTTTCAACTTTCGTGCAATAAATGTAAATTTGCGGCTTATTTTTAGTTTGTGGTTGATAGTTTTTAGTTTGTTGTTATCAACATAAAAAAGATGGATAAATCACCAGCCAAAAATCTTCACAGAACAATGACTTGAGTAGGCGAAAGCAGGACTCTTTTAAAAACAATATAAAAGGAATGACTTCACGTGAGTGAAAGCATATCGACTTTATAAAACAATAAACTAGGTACGAATGAAATACAATCCGAACGAAATCGAAGCCAAGTGGCAAAAGTATTGGGCAGACAACAAAACATTTGCGGCTCAAAACAATTCAGACAAACCCAAACATTATGTGCTAGACATGTTTCCTTATCCATCAGGAGCGGGGCTTCATGTGGGACATCCGCTAGGGTATATTGCTTCGGATGTGTATTCGCGTTTCAAAAGACATCAAGGATTTAATGTGTTGCATCCTATGGGGTATGATAGTTTTGGATTGCCTGCAGAGCAATATGCGATTCAAACCGGACAAAGACCCGAAGATACGACACGTGTGAATATTGATGGAGGTGTGGATAAAGAAGGAAAATCCATTGCGGGTTACCGTAAACAATTAGATAAAATTGGATTTTCTTTTGATTGGGATCGTGAAGTACGTACCTCGAATCCTGATTATTATAAACATACACAATGGATTTTTATCCAATTGTTCAATTCTTGGTACAATAAAAACACGGATAAAGCCGAAGATATTTCGACCTTGATTGCTGTTTTTGAAAAAGAGGGAAATACTACCGTAAATGCCGTTTGTGATGATAATATCATTAGTTTTTCAGCTAAGGAATGGAACGCATTTTCTTCTGAAGAACAACAAAAGATCTTATTGCAATACCGATTAACCTATTTAGCAGAAACCGAAGTAAATTGGTGTCCTGGATTGGGAACGGTTTTGGCCAATGATGAAATTGTAAATGGCGTTTCGGAGCGTGGTGGATTTCCAGTAATTCGCAAGAAAATGACACAATGGAGTATGCGAATTTCAGCGTATGCAGAGCGTTTGTTGCAAGGATTAAACGAAATTGATTGGAGCGAAAGTATCAAAGAAAGCCAACGCAACTGGATTGGAAAATCGGTTGGGGCGATGGTAACTTTCAATGTGCAAAATCACGAAGCAAGTATTGACGTATTTACAACCAGACCTGATACTATTTTTGGAGTAACGTTTATGACCTTGGCTCCAGAACACGATTTGGTGGCTCAAATTACGACTCCTGAACAAAAAGAAGCTGTAGAAGCTTATATTGAAAAAACAGCGAAACGTTCCGAAAGAGAGCGTATGGCCGATGTAAAAACGATCTCGGGAGTGTTCACGGGTGCTTATGCGGAACATCCGTTTACCAAAGAACCGATTCCAGTTTGGATTGGCGATTATGTGTTGGCGGGTTACGGAACTGGAGCAGTAATGGCGGTGCCTTGTGGAGACGAAAGAGATTATGCTTTTGCGAATTTCTTTAAAGGCCAAAACGGAATGCCAACCATCAAAAATATCTTTGACCAAGACATTTCGGAAGCAGCTTATGGCGCCAAAGAAGGGTTTCAATTAATCGATTCTGATTTCTTGAACGGCTTAGGTTACAAAGAAGCGACTCAGAAAGTTATTGCAGAACTTGAAGCAATAGGTCAAGGTAAAGGGAAAATCAATTACCGTTTGCGTGATGCGGTGTTCTCGCGTCAACGCTATTGGGGAGAGCCTTTCCCCGTGTATTATGTGAACGGATTGCCACAAATGATTGATGCCAAACATTTGCCAATCGTTTTGCCTGAAGTTGAGAAGTATTTACCAACCGAAGACGGATTGCCTCCTTTGGGGAACGCAGCAGTTTGGGCTTGGGATAGTGTTCAGTGCTCAGTGGTTAGTACTCAGTTGATAGACAACCAAACCATTTTTCCTTTAGAATTGAATACGATGCCGGGATGGGCAGGAAGTTCTTGGTATTGGATGCGTTATATGGATGCGCAAAACGAAACCGAATTTGCTTCTACCGAAGCCTTGAAATATTGGGAAAGCGTAGATTTATACATTGGCGGAAGCGAACACGCAACGGGTCACTTGTTGTATTCTCGTTTTTGGAACAAATTCTTAAAAGATAAAGGTTTTGCTCCAACCGAAGAACCATTCAAAAAACTGATTAATCAAGGGATGATTTTGGGTACGAGTGCGTTTGTATATAGAATAACTCCATTTTTCTTCATTGAAAGTTTAGATATTAGACTAATAGAAACAACATTGAAGATTCCTTCGTTTTTTATTAGTTTAAAATATAAAGATGTTAATGATTTTAGGACTATTATAGAACAAGAAGTTATATCAAAAAGCTTTGAGCAGGTAAGAGATTATTTGATTATTGAATATCCTCATTTAAGAACTAAAATTGAAAATCTAGAAAAGGAAGACTTGTCATTATTTAATATTCAAGTTTCTGCAATTCACGCAGATGTCTCAATGGTAAATTCTTCCGACGAGTTGGATATTGAAAAATTCAAAGCTTGGAGAGAAGATTATAAAGATGCAATTTTTATCACTGATGAAAACGGCAAATACATAGTAGGTCGTGAAGTTGAAAAAATGTCGAAATCGAAATACAATGTGGTAACTCCTGATGATATTTGTGCAGAATACGGAGCGGATACGTTGCGTTTGTACGAAATGTTTTTAGGGCCATTGGAGCAAGCCAAACCTTGGAATACCGCTGGAATTTCGGGAGTTTTTGGTTTCTTGAAAAAATTATGGCGTTTGTATTTTGATGAGAATGGTTTAATTGTAAACAACGACGAACCTACCAAAGAAAACTTGAAATCATTACACAAAACCATCAAAAAAGTGGCAGAAGACATTGAAGGATTCTCTTTCAATACTTCGGTTTCACAATTTATGATTTGTGTCAACGAACTGTCATCACAAAACTGTCATTCTCGTGCTATTCTTGAGCCGTTGGCGGTTGTGATTTCGCCTTATGCGCCTCATATTGCCGAGGAATTGTGGTCGTTGTTAGGTCACCAAGGGTCTATTGCAACAGTTCCGTTTCCAGTATTTGACCCGCAACATTTGGTGGAAAGCGAGAAAGAATATCCAGTTTCTTTCAACGGTAAAATGCGTTTCACCATCAAATTGCCTTTGGATTTAACCAAGGAACAAATCGAGGAAATCGTAATGCAAGACGAAAGAACCCAAAAACAATTAGACGGTAGAACGCCCAATAAAGTGATTATTGTGCCAGGTAAAATTATCAACTTGGTAGGGTAAATTATTAAATTCTAACTTTAAATAATCCAGATTCCAATTTCACGATTGGAGTTTGGATTTTTTTATTACTACTTTTAAAGAATATTTAACTTGTGCCAAAATGGCATTTTTGTAATTTGGTTCATAATTTGAAGCAGTATATTTACTTAAAAACTAAATAATAAATTTATGGGAAGTGGTTATATGATATTAGCTGGAGCGATAATGCTTTTCAGCTGGTTAGTAAGTTCAAGACTGAAGAGTAAATTTGAACACTATTCAAAATTACAATTGCAAAATGGCATGTCAGGTAGGGAAATTGCCGAAAGAATGCTTGCGGATAATGGGATTTATGATGTTCGTGTTATTTCGACCCCCGGTCAATTAACGGATCATTATAATCCGGTAGATAAAACGGTCAATTTAAGTGAGGCGGTGTACAATCAACGCAATGCGGCAGCGGCAGCCGTGGCAGCGCACGAATGTGGTCATGCCGTACAACATGCTGTGGGGTACGAATGGTTGCAAATGCGTTCTAAGTTGGTGCCAATTGTTAGTGTTGCGTCTAACTTTGTGCAATGGATTTTGTTGGCAGGGATTTTAATGATTAAGACATTTCCGAGTTTGTTGTTAATTGGGATTATCATTTTTGCGGCGACTACTTTGTTTTCTATTGTTACCTTGCCAGTAGAGTATGATGCAAGTAATAGGGCTTTGGCGTGGTTGAAAAATAAAAACATGCTCAACAGAGCAGAATATGACGGAGCTGAAGATTCTTTGAAATGGGCCGCTAGAACGTATTTGGTTGCGGCTATAGGTTCTATTGCAACCTTGTTGTATTATGTTTCATTGTACATGGGAGGTAGAAGAGAGTAATAAAAGAAAAAATCAAAAAAATAAAAAATTCCAATCTCGAAGTTTTGAGGTTGGAATTTTTTATTTTACTTGAAATTTGGAATTTGAAATTTGGGATTTGAAATTTGGAATTTGGAATTTTAAAGTTGTATTTGACGCTCTATTTGTTGTTCCAGTGAAATAAACGTTTCGGTTCTGGAAACGCCTTCTATGGTCTGGATTTTTGAATTCAAGAGTTGCATTAAGTGTTCGTTGTCGCGGCAAATGATTTTAATTAAAATAGACCAGTTGCCCGTGGTATAATGACATTCGAGTACTTCTGGAATTTTTTTCAATTCTTTTACGGCTTCTGAGTTTCGGGCGGCTTTATCGAGATATACTCCAACGAAAGCCATAGTGTTGTAGCCAAGTACTTTGTGATTCACGGTGAATTTTGAACCAGAAATCACTCCAGATTGTTCTAGTTTACGAAGACGTTGGTGAATAGCTGCTCCCGAAATTCCGATTTTATTGGCAATTTGCAAGATGGGTTTTCTAGCATCCTCCATCAGGTAGCGCAAAATTTCTTTGTCAATACCATCTATTTCAATAACAAGAGAATTGATTTTCATGTAGTAAATTTTTAACTAAAATAGTCATTTTAGTTTTAATTTGAAAGCAAGTGTGGTTTTGTAGTGCTATTTTTTATAATCAAAAACTTTTGATTATAAACATATAAGTCAACTAAGTTTTTTAGCCAGTGTACTAATGTTCATGGTTAAAAGTGAATATAAGTTACCGTTATTCTTTTAAAACGATCTGACTACTTTAATGAGTTATTTATTTGCTCTTCTTGTCAAAGTAAAGCTTAAATGTTTTATTTGATAAAATGCTGTAAATGTTAGTTTTAAGTTTTTATTGGTACAAAAAAAATCCAAATTCCGTTTAGTAATTGGAATTTGGATTTTGTATGTTGTTATTTAAAATGTATTATTTTGATTTGTTCACCTCGGCGATGTATTTTTCGAGTGCCATTGTCATAGAGGGGGTGCCAGGTGTTGGAGCCATAATGTCTACTCGTAAACCATGATCTAAGGCTTCTTTTTGAGTGGTGCTTCCGAAAACGGCTATTCTGGTATTGTTTTGTTTGAAATCAGGAAAGTTTTTGTATAACGATTTAATTCCTGTTGGGCTAAAAAAGGCCAACACATCATAATAAACATCGGCTAAATCTGAAAGATCGCTCATTACCGTACGATAAAAAGTGGCTGGCGTCCAGTCTACTTTTAACGCGTTTAAGGTAACAGGAATGTCAGCATTGAGTTGGTCTGATGCAGGTAATAAGAATTTTTCGTCTTTGTATTTTTTGATTAAAGGCGATAAATCAGCAAAATCTTTTGGTCCTACATAGATTTTACGTTTTCTGTACACCACATATTTTTGTAAATAGAAAGCAATCGCCTCAGATTGGCAAAAATATTTTAAATCTTCAGGGACTTTGTAACGCATTTCGTCGGCTACTCTGAAAAAGTGGTCTACTGCGTTGCGACTGGTTAAAATGATGGCAGTAAAGTTGTGTAGGTCAATTTTTTGTAAACGGATTTCTTTGGCGCTTACTCCTTCTACGTGAATAAAAGGTCTGAAATCAATTTTTACTTTATGCTTTTGTTGCAATTCGAAGTAAGGAGAATTCTCTACTTTTGGTTCTGGTTGCGACACCAAAATAGTTTTAACTTTCATAGATTAAATCGTCTAAATATTTCCTTTTGTAAACCAGTAATAGATAAAATAATAGGGTGCTATTTCAAGTGCGCAAAGATATAAAATAAAATAAAACAATTTACCTATAATTAATCTTTGATAGCTTTTAATTGTTAGAAAATAAGTGAAAAGGTTTATAATCAGCGCAATAGAAAAAATGGGTAAAAAAATGTTTTTAGAAAAAACATCATAATAGAACAATATTAAATCCAAAGGAAGGATTAATACCCCAATATAGGTACGATAGGTCACCTTTTTCAAATTGTATTGTTCCATAAATTCTTCGATGTTGAATGCCGTGGCAATTATTTTCTCGATGAGAAATTTTGCCAAAATAAAATAGGTGATAACCGTGAAAATTTGTGTAAACAGTTGCCAATCGGTTTTTTTTGCCAAGCCATTATAGCTCAAAAAAAGTTGGACAAAAAAAGAAAAAGAAATGATCTGAACGATAAACAACGCGATGGTAAATCCACTTAATAAATGACTACTGTCTCGATATACTTTAACGTATTTATCTGAAATAAGCAATTTTGAAAAATCGACAAAACGATTTTCAAACGCTGATTTGGTGAATACAATTAACAGAAGCGACAAAACAAAGAGCGCCGTAGCCCAATCTTTGTTCTCAATTATTCTAGGGTGAAGTACAGGATCAATCATAGGAAACAAAATTACTAATTTTTTGTTTCAAACTTTTATTATAAATGTATTATGGATTAAATGGTATAAAAAGTTTACTTTTGCCACGAAATTGCTACAAACATGAATGATAGTATTGTTATAATCCCTACCTATAACGAAATTGAAAATATCGAAAAAATTATTCGAACCACGCTTTCTTTGCACAAGCATTTTCATGTTCTAATTATTGACGATAATTCACCCGATCATACCGCCGATAAAGTGGCTTTATTGCAAGAAGAGTATCCTGATCGATTGTTTTTAGAAAAAAGAAAGGAAAAATCTGGACTCGGTACGGCTTATGTACATGGTTTTAAATGGGCCTTGCAGAATAAGTATACCTATATTTTTGAAATGGACGCTGATTTTTCACACAATCCCCAAGATTTGGAAAGGTTGTATGATGCGTGTCATTTTGGAGGAGCTGATTTGGCTATAGGTTCTCGTTATGTTACCGGCGTTAATGTGGTCAATTGGCCCTTAAATCGTGTGTTGATGTCTTATTTCGCTTCGGTATATGTTCGATTGATTACTGGTATGAAGATTCATGATGCTACTGCAGGATTTGTTTGTTACAAACGAAATGTTTTGGAGAGCATCAATCTTGATAAAATAAAATTTGTTGGGTATGCTTTTCAAATAGAAATGAAATATCGAACGTATTGCAAAAAATTTGAAATTACTGAGGTTCCTATTATCTTTACTGATCGTACTAAAGGCGTGTCTAAAATGAGTAATTCTATCATTATAGAGGCGGTTTTTGGTGTTATTTCTCTTCGACTTCGCCAATTGTTTGGCCGTCTATAAAACCAACTATTATGACAAAGTTTATAATTAAAAATGCTAAAATTGTCAATGAAGGGACAATTTTTCAAGGCGATGTAAAAATCGAAAATGAGCGTATTGTTCAAATTGCAGCTTCAATTGATGCCGTTGATGCTTCTTATGAAGTGATTGATATCCAAGGAAATTATTTACTACCAGGAGTGATAGATGATCAAGTACATTTTAGAGAACCGGGATTGACACATAAAGGGACCATAGAAACCGAATCTCGCGCTGCTGTAGCCGGTGGTATTACATCCTTTATAGAGCAACCTAATACGGTCCCCAATGCGGTTACACAAGAAATATTAGAACAAAAGTATCAAATTGCGGCCCAATCGTCTTATGCCAATTATTCATTTATGATGGGCGCTACCAATGATAATTTGGAAGAAGTGTTAAAAACTAACGGACGCAACGTAGCGGGAATTAAGATTTTTCTAGGTTCATCAACGGGGAATATGTTGGTAGACAATGAAGCTGTTTTGGAAAAAATCTTTTCCAGTACTCCACTATTAATTGCGGTACATTGCGAAGATGAAATGACCATCAAAAACAATTTGGCCAAATACAAAGCAGAATATGGAGAAGATATTCCGGTTACGGCGCATCATTTAATCCGAAGTGAAGAAGCTTGTTATCTGTCATCGTCTAGGGCTATTGCATTAGCAAAAAAGACCGGAGCACGTTTGCATATCTTTCATCTATCTACAGCTAAAGAAATGGAGTTGTTTACCAATGAAATTCCGTTAGAAGAGAAAAAAATTACTGCCGAAGTATGTATTCATCATTTGTGGTTTTCTGAAGAAGATTATGCAACCAAAGGCAATTTCATCAAATGGAATCCTGCTGTTAAAACCGCTCATGATAGAGAAGTTTTATGGCAAGCTTTGAATGATGATCGTATTGATGTCATTGCGACAGATCATGCGCCTCATACATTGGAAGAAAAAAGTAAAAAATATAGCGAAGCTCCATCAGGAGGACCTTTGGTACAGCATGCCTTAGTGGCCATGTTTGAAGCCCATCATCAAGGGAAAATCACCATTGAAAAAATTGTGGAGAAAATGTGTCATAACCCAGCAAAGCTTTTCAGTATCGAGAAAAGAGGTTATGTAAAAGAAGGATATTATGCCGATTTAGTAGTGGTAAATGCTAATAGTCCATGGGAAGTAACTAAGGAAAATGTTATAGCAAAATGTGGTTGGTCTCCATTTGAAGGTGTTACTTTTAAGTCTAGCGTAACCCACACCTTTGTAAATGGGCAGTTGGTGTACCAAGATGCACAAGTGAAAGAAATAAAAGCAGGTCAGCGTCTGTTATTTGAAAGGTAAAATGAGAAAAGGTACTGTTGTATTGTTGTTAGTCTTTATGGCATTAGGATGCCATAAAGACTCTGACGTAAAAACGCCAAAGAAACCGATTGAAAGGTCGGTGATGATTAATATTTATTATGATTTGGCGTTGTTAGAGGCTTCTCGTTACCAAAATTATTCTAAAGAAGGGTTTAAAAAAATACCACCAAAAGAATTCATCTATAAAAAGTACAAAATAGATAGTGCGCAGTTTTCTCAAAACAATCTTTTCTATGCTTCCTCAATTGAGGATTATAGGCTGATGTTTGAAGAAGTACAAAAAAGAATGCAGACCAAAAGCGATCTATTGGATACCATTGTAAAAAAGCGCCAAGAAAAATTACGTAAAAAATCAAGGCGACGCGGATCAAACAAAGCTGATACGTTAACCCAGTAGCATCAAAAATAAGGGGTTATTTGCTGGATATATTCTTTAATTGGTGTGAAAGCAGGGTGTGTTTGTTGTACCAATTTGGCATTGCTATAACGTGTAGTGGTGTGTGCGGCTATGGCAGTAGCCTTGCTTAAAGTCCTTTCTTTAATTCTCATGAAAGTCAAAATACCATCTATTTTAGAAGCAATAGAAGTTTGAAAAGCAGTGGCACAATAGGAAGGTCTCTTCACTTTAAAGGCATCTGACAGCCAAAAAAAGAGGTCTTTGAATGTGATGTTTTCAGCTATTAATGTATATCTTTCATTGCAAAAGTTGTGAGTCATCAAGTGAATCATGCTGTTAATGACATCAGGAACGGCAATAAAGGCGCTTGAACCATTGGTGTAAAAGGACATTCCTTTTTTGGCCGATTGGAATATTTTACCGCTGCCTTGTTTGGGAAAACCAGGCCCAAGAATAACTCCGGGGTTTACAATCACCACATTTAATCCTTCTTGTTGACCTCTCCAAACTTCCATTTCGGCGCCATATTTTGAAATAGCATAATCGCTATGGGGTTTTTCAGGATTCCATTCGGTGGCTTCGGTAATTTCAGTTTCATTGGCGGCCAAGTCTCCTAAAGCGGCTATCGAACTCACAAAACAAAGTTTTTTGATAGTATAGTCTAAACAAAAGTTGACAATATTGGCGGTACCTTCAATATTGGTTTTTCGCAAAGCGTCTTCGTCTTTAGGGTCAAATGAAATAAAAGCGGCGCAATGGTACACGTATTGAATACCTTCGAAGGCTTTTTCTAAAGAAGGGACGTCTAGAATATCGGCCTTTACCCAGTGTATAGCGTCAAATAAGTCTGCCTTTTTATAGAGTTGAAATAAGTTTTTTGTTTTAATACAGGCACTTTCGGTTCGATATATGGCTCTAACTTGCTCGCCATTTTCAATCAGTTGAAGTAATAAATGAGCTCCAACTAAACCTGTACCTCCAGTAACTAGTATCATAATAAAGTTTTTTTACAGGAAGAATCTCTTTTTTTGGGTTTGTTCTTCTTTCCTTTTTTTTTACTAATTTAAATCAAAAATTAATAGTATTGGTTATAGTGCCATCGGAAATGGCTTATGGGATAGTTAGTGCTTATAGTTTAATGGACCAACATGATTCATAACCCGAACTATTTTTGCCTTTCTATTGTTGATATAGGATGAGGACCCTGTAGCCTTATATTTTCTCGGATTGGGCAAGATAGCGGCAATTCCAGCGGCTTGTAATTTTGTTAAACTCGAAGCGTCTTTTCGGTACCAATATTGTGTGGCAGCATGGGCTCCATACACGCCATCTCCCATTTCAATACTGTTGAGGTATACCTCCATGATGCGCTCTTTTCCCCAAATCAATTCGATTAGTACCGTGAAATAGGCCTCTAGCGCTTTTCGAAAATAACTCCTTCCTTGCCAGAGGAACACGTTTTTGGCGGTTTGTTGTGAAATAGTGCTTCCTCCTTTTATTTTTCGGCCTCTTTCGTTGTTTTTATATGCTTTTTGCATGGCCAAAAAGTCAAAACCATTATGTGTTAAAAAAGTAGCATCTTCGCTAGCAATGACTGCTTTTTGTAAATTTTTTGAGATATTTTCAATGGGTTCCCAGTCGTGACTAAAATGATTTTCTTTGCCCTGGGCTACATTTTCGAAATAACGAATAACCATAAGAGGCGTGAAAGGTACTGGTACAAATTTAAAAACGACTACCAAAAACAAAGAAAGGCCAAAAAACCATAACAGTATTTTTATCAAAAAACGTTTAATCATGCTGCTAAAATTTACTTCTTTTTTAACTGGTTTTTTTTTAGAGTTTCTTGTTGGGGTTTTGGTTGCTTTTTTTTGTGTTGACATTTATACTAAATCTGCTAATTCTGTTCCTATTAAACTTCCAATGGCTACACCCATGCCTCCCATTCGGACACCACAATACACATTTTCTGAGACATTCGTCACTATAGGGTTTTTGGCGGAGCCAATTCCCATAATTCCGCTCCATCGGTGAGCAATAGTAATTTCTTGATTGGGCAAAATTACTTCTTTTAGTAATTGTTCCAATTTATTTTGTATTAATTCTGTTTGAGCTAATTCCGTAGTGGTTTCTTCTTCAAAGGCCAAATTTCTGCCGCCACCAAATAAAATACGATCGCCTATGTTTCTAAAATAGTAATACCCTTTGTCCAAATGAAAAGTTCCTTTGATGTCTAAATTAGGGATAGGTTCTGTAATTAACACTTGGGCTCTCGCTGGTTTGACAGCGCCTTTTGTTAATTCTGAGGCAAATCCATTGGTGGTAAATAATAGTTTTTGAGTGGTAAAACTAAAATTACCCAATGCTACCGATACTTTGTTGCCTAAATCTTCGAAACCTGTTACCGTTTGTTGGTTTAAAATCAAAACATTAGCGGCAACAGTTTGTCGAAGCAATTCTTGCATCATATTGCCAGTGTCAATTTGCCCTTCAAAGGGGTTGAATATCAAATAATCTTTGATGTTGTCAAAATTAAAACGGTCAACCTCTTTGGAAAAAACATCAGCTTTAAAAATAGGTCGTAAAAGTTCATTGACAAAAGGGAGTTTTGCGACACATTCGGCAAATAAATTTTCTTCCTCTTTTAAGAACAATTCATAACCTCCAAAAGGTTTGAAATCCAGAATTTGATCGTTAATTCTTTTGCGTAACAGTTGCAAACCAGACCATCGTTTTTTTACTAGTTCAATTACTTCTTCTTCGGTATGCGTTTTTAAATCTTCGATAATCTCTGAAAGACTTCCAAAACAGGCAAAACCAGCATTTTTAGTACTGGCTCCTTGTGGAAGCATTCCTCTTTCGAGAAGTAGAATTTTTGCCTGAGGGAAACGCTCTCGCAATCGTAAAGCGGTGTGTAGCCCAACAATTCCGCTTCCAACAATCGTATAATCAACGTTGGTAAACCAATTTTTTATTTCCCAATAACTCAGTTGCATTACAGTATCTTTTTAAAAGTAATTGATTTTAGTAAAAGGTTTTATTTTGTAGGGTCTTCCCAGGTTTTGATTTCAAAAGTGGATCCATCAAATACACCGTAGGTAAAATACGATATCCAGTCGCCAAGGTTAACGTACTCTGCATTGGATCCTAGATTGAATTTCATGGGTAAATGGCGATGTCCAAAAACCAAGTAATCGTAATGTTTTGTAGTTAATTTTCTTTTGGCATATTGAATAAGCCATTCGTTGTCTTCTCCTAGAAAAGTAACATCTTCGGCACCCGAAATCAGTTTGTTTTTTACTGATAAATATTGTGCCAGACGTACACCAAGATCAGGATGTAACCATCGGAACAGCCATTTGGACACGGGATTGGTAAAGACTTTTTTCATGCGTTTGTAACCTAAATCTCCAGGGCCTTTGCCGTCTCCATGGCCAATGAGAAATGTTTTGCCATGAAAAGTAAACTCTTGGTTGTCATGAAAAACAGGGATGTTGAGTTCTTTTTCGAAGTAGTCATTCATCCACAAATCATGATTACCAACGAAAAAATAAATAGGGATGCCACTATCTCGGATTTCGGCCAATTTGCCTAAAACTCTCACAAAGCCTTTGGGGACAACCGTTTTGTATTCGAACCAAAAATCGAACAAATCGCCTACTAAAAAAAGGGCTTCAGCATCTTTTTTGATGGTTTCTAGCCAAGCTACAAACTTTTCTTCTCTTGGAAAACTTAAGGTTGGAGTTGGAGCTCCAAAATGCTGATCGGAGGCAAAGTATATTTTTTTTGTGATTGAAGTCATGGAATCTAATTTGGAATGTGGAATGTGTCAATTCCTATTGATTGTCGCTGGCGAACCACTCCGCAAAGGAAGATTCGGTTTCTTGTAATTTCAAAGAGTACAATTCAATTCCTTGGGGTAATCTGCCTTTGATTCGTTCAGCAAAATCGACAATCATATTTTCGGACGTAGGTTGATAGTTGACCAAAATGACATGATGTCCACGTTCTTTGAGTTCTTTGGCCAATTCCACATGAGGGGTGGTTTTGTTGAAAACGGTGGCATGATCAAATTGGTCTACAATTTCTTCTTTGACAATTTTTTTTAAATCAGTAAAATCAATCACCATTCCGAGTTTAACATTTTTGGTGTCTTCTATTGGGGTGCCAATAACCGTAACCCATAATTTGTAACTGTGTCCATGCACATTTTTGCATTTCCCATCATAGCCATACAAAGCGTGACCGGTTTCGAAATTGAATTTTTTGGTGATTCTTATCTTGCTCATCGAAATTGAATTAGTTTGCAAATTTAAGCATTATTACTGGTTTTGATCTCTTTTTTTTGCTCGGTAATACATCCAATAGGCAAAACCGACCAATACCACAAAGGGCAAGTAGGAGCCAATGACAACGCCTATTTCATAGCTTTTGTCTGGGGCTTCGGCTATTTT
This sequence comes from Flavobacterium riviphilum, assembly GCF_055231795.1. NCBI lineage: Bacteria > Pseudomonadati > Bacteroidota > Flavobacteriia > Flavobacteriales > Flavobacteriaceae > Flavobacterium > Flavobacterium riviphilum. The sequence goes on along the minus strand of NZ_JBUYSY010000001.1, from coordinate 299,081 downwards.
TTTGGCAACATCCACATTTTGTAGTAAACTTATTAGGGTCATGAGTTTATTTTTTAAACGATTGTAAAGCTTTTTTTGTGAAATCAGATAGGACAAGTTGTCCAGAAATGGCAGCCCTTTCTATCAAAAGAGTTTCCCAGTGGGAGGTGTCTTCCCATAGTATTTTTTTTAGTTCCAAAAGGGCATTTGGATTGTAGTTGGCGAGTTGTGTAGCAAGTTGCGAAACCGCTTGATCCAGCGCGGAAGTCGTGTCGAATAGCCCTGCATAGAGTCCTTTTTGTTTGGCCCACTCGGCCGATTTCCATTCTTGAGCGGCCAAGGTTAATTCACTCATAGCAGTTTTTCCAATTTTTCGACTCACTGCGGGTTCGATTACAAAAGGCCCAATTCCAATTGTCAATTCGGATAATTTTACACTAGCTTGATCTAAGGCGTAGGCATAATCGCATGCGGCTATGATGCCCACTCCTCCGCCAACCGCTTTTCCTTGAATCCGACCAACAATTATTTTGGGACAGGTTCGCATAGCATTAATTACTTGGGCAAATCCAGAAAAGAATGCTATGCCTTCATCTAGGGTGTTAATGGCCAAAAGTTCTTCGAAAGAAGCGCCGGCACAAAAAATTTTTTCACCTTCACTTTGAAGTATGATGACGCGTATGTCTTCTTGTTTACCAAGCCGATTTAGGGCTTGGGTTAACTCGTTTAAAAGGGTTTTTGGAAAAGAATTGCTAGCGGGATGACCTAAGGTTAAGGTGGCAACACCATGTGAAGAAGCCACTTGAATAAACCCACTTTTTGATGAATTGGACATGCTTTTGTTTTTATGGTAAAGGTATAATTATTTCCAGACTCTAATTTCCTTTTTTTTTCAAAGACCCTATTTTTGTGAAGAATAAATTTGTTTTTTGAAAAATTAATATAGTATATTTGCGCCATAGTCATGGGGATGTAGCTCAGTTGGCTAGAGTGCTTGACTGGCAGTCAAGAGGTCGTGGGTTCGAGCCCCATCTTCTCCACAAAAAAAATGCCTTAGAAACAATTGTTTTTAAGGCTTTTTGTTTTTTTAAAAGTATTTCTCTTAAAACATGATGGTGATTATCTTTAGATTTTAATTGTAATAATTATTTTATTATTGGAATTGAAATTCCAAGTCCTGCATTTATACCTGACCATCCTGTGATAACTTTTTCTCCATTGGCATTCGTTAAGTGCATACCATTAAAATTACCATCTTTGATTTTTAGTTTGCCATATAAATATGCTTCTAAATCAACATTGGCTCTTAAAATCACAAAATTTAAGTCGTATTCATAAGCTAGTCCAGCTGCTAATCCAAAATCAATAGATTTAAAATTGAGTTGACTGTTTTCAATTACATTTGCTATACTACTTTGCGATTTTAATTTTAATATTGAATTAGTAGCAAAAACTTTAGAGGTAACAAGTAATGTTCCCTTTTCTTTTTGGTAAATTATTTTTTGATAAATTACTCCAAAAGTGTTACCAGATAACTCGTTTGTAAGGCGGACATAACCCGAGTAGTCAGCCACAGATGATTTTGCTCCGGTCACTCTGTTACTATAAAAGATTGATAAATTTCTATTGTATCTTAATCCGAAGCTAAATCCATAATAATTGTTGAAATGTTCTTTAGTTTTAAAATTTTCGAATTCAACTTGCTGGGCAAGTTCATTATGAAATAATTTTAATGATTTTGTTGAAGGTATACCAAGGATTACATCGCTAAAGAGTTCGATTTTTTGAGCTTGAATTTTAGATTGAATTAAGACACAGAAGAACAGTAAGCAAATTTTTTTCATAATTATTAATTTAAATCTAAAGCAATCCCTTTTGAGTGTATTAATTTTCTGTTTCTAATTCTCATAAAATATTCATTGTCCTCCTGATAAAAATCGCCAATTGCTTGTTTACCTATTTCTGATAAAAACATACTTAGCTTGCTAGTTGATAGATCATAAATAACACTTCGGTTATATTGACAAAAAAGTATTTTTTGAGAAAAGCCATCAAAGTACATGGTATCATACGAGCCAATAGTAAATGATTTGCTAATCCTGGATTTAAGATCTACAATATTTATTTGATTGTTATTCATATAATATAAAATATCATTTTCAATATCAATATTGTTTCTCCATGAGTTGTAATTTATGTCTACTACTTTAGTGAGTTGATTGTTTTCTATTTTGAACACGGCATTGTTTGTCTGGTTTTTAATATAGAGGTATTTGCCATCACGAGATAGATAGCAGCTACTTGCAATACCAGAGAATATTTGAGTATTTGAATCAATATTAGAAACCGTAATATTGTACCCATCTGTAATCACTAATATATCATTTCGTAAAATTGAGGAAGCAGAATATGGCTGACCAACATATTTTTTTATGATACTTAAGTTCGATTTTTCAATTGTATACGAACCGTGATCAGCATCGATATAGAAATTATGACTGCTTGGATCTATAGAAAATTTTAATCTTTCATGTCTAGGCGAGTTATAATCGGCAATAAATTTTTTCGACAAGAATATGAATTTTTCAGAAAATTCATAAATAAATATTTTAAAATATCCTGTTGAATTCCTTTCAAGAATTAATGAATAATAGTGATTGGTGCTGGGATTATATAGGATTTCTTTTGAAAAATAGGGGTTAAAATTAAAATTCATAACAGTATTTCCATCTATACCTACATTTCTAAAAGTATAAAACGGAAGGTAGTTGTTCTCTAAATCCGTGATTTGTGTGATTATGTTATATTCATAGCCTATAATGTAGGGGCTATTAATAGTGTATTCTCCCCCTTTGCTAGATCCCATGAAAATATTGTTTCCTGATCTGAATTCAATTTCTTTGATGTTTGCATAAAGTGGATGGGTAGACCAAATTATTTTATAACTGTTATTATTTGATAATGCTATTTGAACATTAAACCATGAATTGTCATAGACAATGGATTTATTTGCCCCATATAACTCTACATAAGGGCTTTCAAATATTATTGAGTAAGTGACTTTTGAGTAGGCGTCAAATTCTGGTTCGTTGAAGTTCCCATTAAATAATACCGTTTTTTTATCATTGTATATGCCACTTTCAAGAATTTCTTTTGATAATGGAATCTTTATTTCTTTATTTTTAAATTTTAAACTTAAAAAAGCGTTTTTATACTCTGGATTGTTTAAAGGTTCCCATTTTACAAAAATACTTCCATCTTTTATTATGGCTTCGGTAACACTAGGAGGGTTTGAGGGTTTTCTATGAACAATAAATTTATATTGTTGGGTAGATTTTAGAATCTCATTTTGAACCTGATCAGCGATACTACCCGACCCAGATGTGTATTTGTTTTCGATAACAATGGTATGAATGCCATCTTCATAATTTGCAGGATTGATAAAAAAAGTATATTCATTTCCGTTGCTAGTAGCATATGTTTCTTTGCCATCAATTAATATTTTTGATTCAAGTAAGTGTTGATTGGATGTCCCTTTGAAGGTGTATTTTATTTGGCTATTGATATTTATGGTATCTAAATTTTTGAAGTTGTTAAGGTCAATTATTTTTTCAACTACTTCAGGTTGTACTATTTCTATAAAATTATCCGAAGAAAATTCATATGAACAAGAGGATAGTATTAAGCAAAAGAAGATTAATTGTATTAATTTTTTCTTCATAGTATATTTTTTGGGCTTGATAAAATTTTGGTTGATTATAGTTGTTGAAGTAATAAATCATTCAAATATATAAAAGTTAAACAATTATTCAGTTTTTTCTGTTTATTTTAATTATAAAGTAAGGTTCAAGTTGATATGGTTTACATTATACTTTAGATTGTTTTGTACTATTTTTAGTTACATTTAAAATGTGTTAATTTATAACAGATACTTAGAGCCTTAATTTTCAATAATTCTGGAGCAATTGTTAATACCGCTCAAATTAGTATCTTTGCCAAAAATTAAAGACGATGAAAAATTTTATTGAAGAAGTGACTTGGAGAGGGATGCTCCACGATGTTATGCCAGGCACCGAAGAACATTTATTGGAGCAAATGCGCGTGGCTTATGTGGGTATTGATCCAACAGCCGATTCATTGCATATAGGTCATTTAGTAGGGGTAATGTTGCTCAAACATTTCCAATTATCAGGACACAAACCTTTGGCTTTAGTGGGAGGAGCCACAGGTATGATTGGAGATCCATCTGGAAAATCCAACGAAAGGAATTTATTAGACGAACCTACTTTACGCCACAATCAAGAAGCAATTAAAGCACAATTGGCACGTTTCTTAGATTTCACTTCGAACAGTGAAAATGCTGCCGAATTAGTCAATAATTACGATTGGATGAAAGAATTTTCGTTTTTGGATTTCATTCGCGATATCGGAAAACACATTACTGTGAATTATATGATGGCCAAAGATTCGGTAAAGAAACGTTTGACATCAGAAGCTGCTGAAGGGATGTCTTTTACAGAGTTTACCTATCAGTTGGTGCAAGGCTATGATTTCTTGCATTTGTTCAAAGCTAAAAATTGTACCTTACAAATGGGTGGAAGCGACCAATGGGGTAATATTACCACAGGTACAGAGTTAGTGCGCCGAATTGACGGAGGCAAAGCCTATGCTTTAACCTGTCCGTTGATTACCAAAGCGGATGGAACGAAATTCGGAAAATCCGAAGGAGGAAATATCTGGTTGGATGCTGCTAGAACTTCACCTTATAAATTCTACCAATACTGGTTGAATACTTCGGATGTAGATGCCGAGAAATACATCAAAATTTTTACGTTCTTGACCAAAGAAGCCATTGAGGAGTTGACGTTGCAACACCGAGAAGCGCCACATTTGCGTTTGTTGCAAAAGAAATTAGCCGAAGAAATCACAATTATGGTGCATTCTAAGGAAGATTTAGACAATGCGATAAAAGCTTCGGGCATTTTGTTTGGAAATGCGACAGCCGATGATTTGAAACAGCTCGATGAAGCAACATTTTTAGAAGTTTTTGATGGTGTTCCTCAGGCTGAAATTGCCAAATCAGAACTTGAAAACGGATTGGAAATTGTAAAAGTATTGAACGATAAAACAGGATTTTTCAAATCGAACGGTGAGGCGAGAAGAGCTTTGACTGCCAATTCTATTTCGGTAAATAGAGAAAAAGTAAAAGAAGATTTTGTGTTGACTACCAATGATTTAATCAACGATCGATTTGTCTTGTTGCAAAGTGGTAAGAAGAATTATTTTGTGATAAGAGTGGTGTAATGCCCGAAATTTATACACTAAAAAGTCTGCAATTTGTATTGCGGACTTTTTTGTTTACACTACCATTAAATTGCACCCACGAATATCCGAATTGTCAAAACGACCTAACACTTCAAAAGTACCGTTAGCGTGTTTTTTACCCAAATCTTGAGTAGCTATAAAGGAGCAGGAATTTCGATTGGCCAAATCAATTACGTTGATGCCACCAGTTTTTCCGTTTTCTATATAAGTTAAGGCGTCCTCGGTATCTCGAATTAGGATTTTCATCCAAGAGGGACATTCAAATACACCTGCTCCAAGCGAATACGCCTGTGAGAGTAATTCGGTCATACCGTATTCTGAATGAATGCTAGTAACCCCAAAACCAGCGCACAATTGTTCGTGCAATTCTTCGCGGATCATTTCTTTGCGCTTGCCTTTCATACCGCCTGTTTCCATAACAATAGTGGAGCCTCCTAACTCCCAAAGAGGGAATGCAATAGATTTTGAATAGTCTATCAAATCGAGTAGTGCATAAGTTACACCAATTAGGATTACATTTTTTTCGGCTTGATGCAGCTCCATCATCTTTTTGATTAATTCGTCGTGATTGTTGAGGTAAAAACCACTTTCTGGTTGATTGGATAACTGAATCAAATCTTCGACCATGTAAATCAAAGAGGAGCCTTCGCGTTCTAAGTAAGAAGGTAAAAGGGCCAAAACGACATAATTTTCAATATTGCCATAAAACTGAGAAAATCCTCGACGATAACTTTCTTCGTAAAGGGAAACATCAGTAACAAGGTGTTGGCTGGTTGTCATACCTGTGGTTCCGCTGCTCGTAAAAATAGCTTGAGGGGCTTCGTTATGGCTCACAACCCTATGACTTTTAAAAAACTGAATGGGTAAAAACGGAATTTGCTGCAGTGTTTTTACCTTTTGCACATTGGTCTTTAATAAATCGCAAAATTCTTTGTAAACAATATTGTTTTCGTATTGATAACGAAAAGTTTTAAGCGCTAATTTTTCAAATTGCTTATGATTAGAAATCGAAAAAAGATCAATTGAAGTGTCCAATGAAAAAATTTTTTGCAAAGGTAACCTTTTTTATTTTTTTGATAAACATAATGAATATGTCAAAAAAAAGCTCCAAGAGATTGGAGCTTTGAGAGGAATATTTTTTACCTAATAATCAGTTTTCTAGTAGCCGTAGCTTGATTTTCTGTGATTTTAATAATATAAACACCGGGAGTGAGTGAGGAGACATTGAGTTCTTTGGAACTAAGCTGTGTTTGTAACACTCTTTTGCCCAAAACATCAAAGATGGTAATTTCTTTTTCGGAGTCTTCTTTAGTAGAAATATATACCTTACCATTACTCACAGGGTTTGGGTACAAACTCAATCCTTCAATAGAGGTAAGGTCTTGAGTTTTGGCTTGTGGTTTGTTTTCTTGGGCAGATGCTGCTACTGAAAAGAAAAAGACCAATACAAGAATAATATAGGAGTAGTTTTTTATCATTGGCTTAGTTTTAACAGTAAAGATATAAAATTTGCAACATAAAATAAAAAAAAATGCCTTTCAAAATTGAAAGACATTTTTTAACATACAAAGAAAGTAACCTGAAATTATTTGATTAGATTAACTCCGCTAACTGTAGACCAAGCCCCTGATGTTAACGCAGCTCCAGTAGCAGCAGTACTTGTTACAAAATTTGCAGCTGGGAAGTTTACCACAATAGCAGCTGTAGCCCCAACAGGATTGGTTTGGGAGGTGTTTGTAACTTTTACATTAGTTAAAATTATTTTGCCTCCAGTTACTTGGTTGGTGTTAGTAGTAGCATCTTGGATTTTTACTGCAGCTCCTTTGTAAACTGTAGCACCCTCTGTATAATCTCCATAACCGTCGATAATGATGTTGCTGTATTCACCATTTCCTTCTTTTTTGAATTGGAAAGCATCAACCTGAATATCACCAGCAACCTCTGGGGTACAACCTGCTTCTCTTTTCAAAGTGATGTTTGTAATTTTTGGCCAGAATGCATTATTGTTGTTAGAACACTCTATCTCCATCCCAAAATTTCCTTTAACAGTTTGATAAGCATACCAGTTAGAATTATTTTTACCTTGCCATCCATCTTGCCAATCAAAAGCATCATCAAAGTTACCATATGAAATAGCATTTGTCATACTAACTGTTCCACCAAAAAATTCAAACCCGTCATCAGCACCTTTGTAAGCTACTAAGTGATCTAGAACAGTTTTAGAACCTACAGAGTAAAAAGTGAATGCATTGTTCTCTTTCGTTCCATCAGCTAATTTAGCACCAGCATATTCAACTCTTACATATTTTAAAGAACCACCGTCATGGTCTGCATTAGTTCCACCGTAAGGTAATGCATTTCCATCTTCTGAAGTCGAGGAGGTAACTCCGCCAATAGCTTTGATTGGAGCGTCGCCATACATGATGATACCTGCCCAAGAACCTGGAACCCCTGATTTTTCAGTGAAAACTACTGGTTGACTTGCCGTTCCATTGATAATTAATTTTCCTCCATTAAGTACTACTAAGGCATTGTCACCAGTAGTTTTGTCAGCTGTAATGGTTGAACCAGCATCGAAAGTCACCGTTACTCCACTTTCGATTTTTACAATTCCTTTTAATGTATAAGTCCCTAATGGGAAAGTTTTGTTTGCAGTAATTTTACCTGTAATTTCTCCAGTAACAGGTGTAACAGTTGTGTTGTCATCACTACTTGTACAAGCGGTAAAAGTTGAAGCAATAATCGCTAAACTTAAAAGTAATTTTTTCATTGGTTTTTTTGTTAAATTTTATGTTACAAATGTAGGTGCAGTGTTCTTTTATGAAGTTATGCTAGTATTAAAATTGAGTTACGAATTGTATACATAATAGTAAAGTTATTGTAAAGAATATCAGGGTTTAAAGGCGCTGAAAATTAAAAATGGGTTAACGTGTTAGAAATGCTTAATCAATCATTTTCGGACATTAGATTTGGCCAAACTTTTTCAAATACTTCTACTTTCAACCGTTAAAGATGGCATTCGAGTAATTTGCTGTACAAAAAAAACCGGTAAGAACCGGTTTTTTGGTATTTTCACAATATTTTTTTAAAAAGTATAGCTTAAATTTAAAGAAAAGCCAACACCTCTTTTGTAACTCGAAATTAGGTTTGAAGGTTCTGCTATAGGAGAAGTTCCATTGGTACCTTGTTCAAATTTGATGTAAGGATTAAACAAATTGTTGGCTACAAATTTCACATCAAAATGATCGTTTAGTTTGCTTCCCCAAACAAAATCTAATTGTTGTACAGGTAATTCATAAATATGATCCAATCCTCCTGTTCCAACAGCATATATTCTTTTTCCAAAAACACCATATACTAATGATAACGTATTTTCCCATTTTTCATTAATAGAAAACTGATATTTTAAGTCGGAGTTGATTAACCATTTTGAAGCACCTTGTAAATCTCTTGTTTTGTGTGTTTCAATAGAATTTATTACACTTCCATCAGGATTTACTGTAACTGGGCTCACTATTACTTTAGTTGTCATTAATGAAGTGTTAAAACCAAATGAGAAGTCTTGAAGTGCTTCGTTTACTCTAGCACCGTCTAGCAGGAATTCTAATTCAACACCGTAAATATTCGCTTTTTGAGAATTAAGATAAGTAGTAATGGTTGCGTTTGCTGCGTTAGCAATAAAAGTTCTTTCTATTGGATTTTGCAAATTTTTACCAAATATACCTACGGCAAACATTTCTTTTGCAGTTGGAAATAATTCAAACTTGGCATCATAGTTTATATTGTCACTATTTACTAAAAAGGGATTACCTCTTGTCGATGTACCATCTGGATTAACATATTCAATTGGATATGCTTCCATGATAACGGGTCTTGTGTAGGTTTTGCTTCCTGTAAAACGCAAATTAGCATTTTCGGTTACTCCATATTTTACGTTTAAAGAGGGTAAAATGTATAGCTTGTTTTTTGTAACTATTTCATATGGATCTTGAAATGAACCTTGTAATCTGTACTTGGTTTCTCTTAAAGTATATTCGCCTCTAAGCCCTCCGTTAACTTCCCATTTGTCCCCAAATTTAAGTAATACGTTCGCATAACCTGCATTGGATAAGTCTCTCAATTTTGCTTTGTAAGTAGCATTCGAACTTTCTCTAAAAGCAAAGGCATTTTGCTCCAAATAGTTGTTTAATGTTGCATCTAAACTTTTTAGAGGAACATTGAAACTGTTAGGTGTAAAATTATTAACAGGAGCAATAAATCGGTAGGATGATTGCATTAATGAAGCGCTACCATTATATCCAATGCTAACTTTATTTTGTTTTTCCTCCTTACCAAATTTCAAATTATATTCCATTAAACCTGACAGATAAATATCACTATTAATGTCTAAATATTGTTTGATGAAGTTGTTACCTGCAATGGAGGTCAAAAGATTATCACCTGTAAGGGTTCCAGAAAAGAATTTTCTATCAGGTTGTTGGTACGATGTTTTGGCAAAAGAGCCTCCAGCTTTTAGCGTTTGATTATTGTCTTTTGTTAAGGCATATTCTCCTAATAATTGCGAGTTAAAATAATTGGATTGATCCAATTGATTGGTTCTTATTAGGGTTTTGTTGTTGTTGGTTGTCAAATCGGCAAAACCAAATTGATCTTTAATTAAGTTTTCTGTTGTTCTAATATAAAAATTATTCCAAGTCAAATTGAGTCTATCCGATGCATAATTTAAACCCAATAACGAAGAAGTAGAGGTTTTATAGCGGTACTCTGTATTGATAAAATCATTTCTATATACAAAACCTGACTGATTGTTTATGAAATTTCTTTCAATACCATTTCTATAAGTAAAGCTATTGTCGCTATTCAAAGATAAAAGATACGAAAATTTTGCACTATTGTTTAAGTTAAATTTCTCTGAGTGAAGTAGACCGATACTCATATTTAATGGACTTTTTGAAGAGGCCACATCAAAACCGCTCGTAAAATATTCTAAAGATTGTTGCGGTGTAAAAGTATAACTTGCGGGTACCCCACCTAAAAATCCTGGTAATGCCCTGTCTTTTCCAGTTAAACCAAAAAATCCTTTGGTTCCATTTGCGTCTTTGGAAATAAGAAATTCGCGTAAATTATTGTTGGTTGTATAGCCAGTGCCAATACTGATCTTTGTGATACTTTTATTTCCTTTTGAAGTTCCAATATTGAAGGTACCACCTGCAAAATCTCCATATAAATTTGGGTTAAAGGTTTTGTACACATCAATTACACTAACAATATCTGTGGGGAATAAATCAAGAGGAATGATTTTTTTGAAAGGATTATTCGTAGGTGCAGCCAAATCATTTATTAATAGATTGTTGTAACGATCTTCAAGTCCTCTAACAAAAAGTCCTCTTGAACCTACTTTAGAAATTCCTGTAATTTTGGTTAATCCTTCTTCAACATCGCTCACTCCTTTACGAGCCATTTCTTGTGCACCAATACTTTGTTTGATAACTACCGCATTTTTTTGTTCTAATAACAAAGCGGTTTCTTTTTCTCTATTTGGTGCGGTAGCTTTTATCACCACATCGTCTAGTTTGTAACTACCTGATCCAAGAGTTTTGTTAATAGTGATGGTTTCATTGGCTTTGATGGTCACGGGTACTTCAACCGATTCGTATCCAACAAAACTAAATTGAAGGATATAATTCCCTGCTTGAGCGCTCAGACTATATTTGCCTTCAATATCCGTGTTGACACCAATTTTTGTTCCTTTTAAAGTTACATTTGCAAAAGGTAGCGATTGATTATTGGCGTCTTTGTCAGTAACAGTGCCAATAATAGTTCCCTTGTTTTGAGAAAATCCTATAACACTTATTAATAAGGTTAGGATTAAAAATTTTAATTTCATGTGTTGTCTTTGTTTGTTGGGTGCAAAATAAAGACCTGCTTGTAAAAACGATGTTATTCAAATATTAACAAACTATTTTATTACTGTTACAGCAAGGTTAAGATATTAAATTAAAGTTAAGTCATAAATTCTTGCTTTTTTATATGACTAGTTTATGGTTACATTTACTACCTTTTATTAGATTTTAAATATATAAAAGCCTAAATTTGATTGGTTTTTAATAAAACATACCCTTTTTTATGAAAAAAAGAAATACTAAAATTTTACTAGTTGACGACGAACCGGATATCTTAGAAATTGTGGGATATAATTTATCACAAGAAGGATATCAAATTGTTACTGCAAGTAATGGTAAAGAAGCCATTCTTAAAGCTAAAAAAGAGTTGCCTGATCTGATTATTATGGATGTAATGATGCCCGAAATGGACGGCATGGAAGCTTGCGAAAATATCCGTAAAATTCCCGAATTAAACCATGTAATTATTACTTTCCTAACAGCAAGAAGCGAAGATTATTCTCAAGTAGCCGGTTTTGACGCTGGAGCCGACGATTATATTACCAAACCAATTAAGCCTAAATTGTTGGTGAGCAAAGTCAAAGCGTTATTACGAAGACTTAAGGAAGACGAGAAGCAAACAGAAAACCTTAATGTGGGCGGCATCGAAATCAATCGAGAAGAATACAAAATCATCAAAGACAATCTCGAAATTGCTTTGCCCAGAAAAGAGTTTGAATTGTTTTATCTTTTGGCCTCTAAACCCGGAAAAGTTTTTAAACGTGATGAAATTTTAGATAAAGTATGGGGGAATGAAGTAGTAGTTGGCGGTAGAACCATCGATGTACACATTAGGAAGTTACGAGAAAAAATAGGCGAAGATCTATTCAAAACCATCAAAGGGGTTGGGTATAAATTTGAAAAATAAAACATAGTTTAATTTACGCTATCCCTTATAAAAGCAATCACAAATTTATTTCCTTGATAGGAATGAGATTTGTGATTTTTTGTTTTTAGAATAGTTCTATACTTTTACCATTATAAATTCCATATTAGAAATGAGCAATACTGTAAAAATTAACTTTAAAAAGACCTATACTTTTGCTTTTAAATCGGCTTTATATGTTAGTTTGTTTGTAGCTATGGCTTCAGCCATTTTGTTGCAAGCTTTTTTTAAGCCTTCTTCTCAGATTATTTTATCCTTTGCTTTGATTGCTTTTGTAGGGTGTTATGTTTTTTCTTTTCTCATCATTCAATATCGAGTAGAGCGGTTTATTTATCGAAGGGTAAAAAAGATATATGACGATGTGTCTTTGTTAGAATCCACCTCTTTTGTCAATCAACCGGTAACTACCGATATGGAAACGCTCACCCGAGAAGTAAAAAAGTTTGCTACTGATAAAAAAATGCAAATTGAAATGTTGCAAGTAAGAGAAGCGTACCGTCGTGAATTTCTAGGGAACGTTTCCCACGAATTGAAAACCCCATTATTTATGGTACAAGGCTATTTGTCCACCTTACTTGATGGAGCAATAGACGACAAATCGGTACGAAAGAAGTATTTGAAAAGAGCCGATAAAGGAGTGGAACGTTTGATTTATATTGTAGAGGACCTCGACATGATTACCAAATTAGAATCCGGTGACTTGAATTTGGAGTTTTCAAATTTTGATATTGTCGATTTGATTCAAAACGTGTTTGATTTACTCGAAATGAAAGCCGATAAAAAGAAAATCACCTTGACTTTTGAGAATCAATTCATACAACCCATTTTTGTTTATGCAGATAAAGATCGTATACAGCAAGTTTTAGAGAATCTTTTGGTTAATTCGATAAAGTATGGGAAAACAGGAGGTGTTACAGAAGTGGCTATTGTTAACTTGACCAACAAGAAAGTGTTGATTCGAATTACAGATAATGGAGAAGGGATTGAGCAGCAATATATTCCTCGACTTTTTGAACGATTTTTTCGCGTTAACAAAAGTGGTTCTCGTGCCGAAGGGGGATCTGGATTAGGACTTTCTATAGTAAAACATATCGTTGAAGCTCATAAAGAGAAGATCTATGTAGAAAGTGAATATGGGGTTGGATCAGAATTCTCATTTACTTTAGTTAAAGCAAAACCTAAAAAAAATGGCTCAAAGGCGGTATAGTAAAAAGTTTATTTAAATAAATCCCCTTGATATGGTGCGGTTTAGTACTTATTTTTAATAATGTAAAAAAACCATCTAAATTACACCGAAATAATTTTCTGAAAAAATCAGTTCATCATATTTAATGATAATTTATCACCTTCATAATATTGAGTTAACGTTATCTTAACATTACACTCGGACATTTGCAACAAAATAAATCATACAAAAAAAATGAGAAAAATTTTATTGGCAATGTTATCAATGGGGTGTTTTGTAACAAGTGCTCAAGAGGTAAAAAAAGAAGAAATTAAAAAAGCAGTAATGCATGTTTTGGACTCGATAAACAATGCAAAAATTGCTGAGGAGAAAGCCAAACCTAAAAAAGCCAGTTGGTATAACACTATAGGATTAAGAGGGTATGTGCAAGTGCGTTACAATGGTTTGTTTTCTACCAACGATAAAGTTTCCTGCGATCAATGTGATAAATCTTGGGGAACTACTTCTACCGCGCCAGATGCAAAAGCCAATAATGGATTATTCTTAAGACGTACTCGTTTAGTATTTTCAGGTCAAGTACATCCTAATGTGTATTTGTATATTCAGCCCGATTTTGCTAGTTCAGCAGGTTCAGGAAACAATCATTTTGGTCAATTACGTGATGCTTATTTTGATTTGTCTTTGGATAAAAAAAGAGAGTATCGTTTTAGAATAGGTCAAAGTAAAATTCCTTACGGATTTGAAAACATGCAATCCAGTCAAAACCGTTTAACTTTAGACCGTAATGATGCCATAAATAGTGCGGCTGCCAATGAGCGTGATTTAGGGGTTTTCTTTTATTGGGCTCCAGCTCATGTTCGTGAGCGTTTTACCATGTTAATCAAAGAAGGATTAAAAGGTTCTGGAGATTATGGGGTTTTTGGTTTTGGAGTATATAATGGTCAAGGGGCAAACAAGACAGAAGGGAATAGAAATTTACACGTGGTATCTAGAATTACTTATCCTTTTGTTATTGGTAGTCAGATAATCGAGCCAGGGTTGCAAGCTTACACAGGTAAGTGGGCGTTTACAAATGAATTGTCTTCTGGGGTGAATACTCCTAATAAATTACAAACCACGGATCAGCGTGTAGGAGCAACATTTGTATTGTATCCTAAACCATTCGGGATTCAAACAGAGTACAATATTGGTAGAGGTCCTCGCTATGATAAATTAACCAATAGTGTTCAAGTTTCTGATTTGGAAGGGGGATATGTTACCCTTAACTACAAATGGGATTTACCGAAAAATCAATTGTTATATCCTTTTGCCAAATTTCAATACTATGATGGTGGTAAAAAATTTGAAAAAGATGCCCGTAGTTATGTAGTAAGAGAATATGAATTTGGATTAGAATGGGAACCAATAGATAATTTTGAATTTGTGGCAGAATGGGTGGTTTCAGACAGAAGATTTGAAGACAGTGCGCTACCAAACAACAGACAACAAGGAAGTTTGTTGCGTTTACAAGCTCAATTTAATTTCTAGAACACGATACAAGTTATAAGGACAGAGAGAGATCAAGTAATTGGTCTCTCTTTGTTTTGTAATACTAGTTTGTTTTTTTTAAAGTATAAAGATTGAATAATGTTGCCTTAACACAGAGTTAATATTGACCCTCTACTTTTGCCCTAAAATTAAATAAACTTTAAAAAATGTATAAAACAAAATTAAAATTAGCGGTTGCGTTAGCAATTATTGCAGTAGTTGGATTTTCATTCACAATGGCTACTAAAATTACTGTAAAAGGTTCTGATACCATGGTGATCTTATCCCAAAAATGGGCAGAACTTTATATGAAGAAAAATCCCGGAACCACTATTCAAGTAACTGGAGGTGGATCAGGAGTTGGTATCGCCGCTTTGATTAATGGATCTACAGATATCGCCAATTCAAGTCGTCCTATTAAACCTGCTGAATTAGAAAAAATTAAAGCGAAATACAACAAAAGCAGTATTCAAATTGCTTGTGCTAAAGACGGATTGTCAGTTTTTCTAAACAAAGCCAACCCTGTAAATGAGTTGTCTATTGAGCAATTAGGAGCCATTTTTTCTGGAAAAATAACCAATTGGAAACAAGTGGGTGGACCAGACGCTAAAATCCAATTGTATGGAAGAGAAAGCAGTTCTGGAACTTTTGAATTTTTTAAAGAGCATGTAGTAAAATCTGATTTTGCACCTACATGTCAGACTTTGCCAGGTACTGCGGCTATAATAAATGCGGTGAAAAAAGACAAATTTGGTATTGGATACGGTGGTGCAGCTTATGCTGAGGGCGTAAAAGATTGTAAAGTAAAAAAAGATGCCAACAGTAAAGGTGTTTTGCCAACGGCAGCAACGATCAAAAATAAAACGTATCCAATTTCTCGATACTTGTTTATGTATTTGAAGGAAAAACCAACTGGAGAAACTAAAAAATTCATCGACTGGATTTTGAGTGCCGAAGGACAAAAGGTAATTGTTGAAGTGGGCTACTACCCAGTAAAATAAGCTATTAAAATCAAAACTTCCTTCGCTTTAAGCAGAAGGGAGTTTTATTCTATTGAATTTTAAAATACACATATGAATTCTTCTTACCCTGCGAATTCTAGTTTTACCCCTGAAAATCTAAAAAAACAATTCCGCTGGTCTGAATTTTTAGCCGAAAAGGTAATCTCTTCCATAGCGTTCTTATCTATCGCTATTATTTTCTTAATTTTTATTTTTGTTTTCAAAGAGTCGTTACCCCTTTTTAGTACTGCAAAAGAAGCAACGAAAACAGAAACTCAAGTAACCACTACCTCACAACCCGAAACTTATGGTGCACCCACCGAAGATTTGACCCCTGAAACGTATGGTGAGCCAGTAGAAGATTTGACTCCTACTGCAGAGGACTCCAAAGCCGAAACTCTTGAGCCAGAAACGTACGGTGAACCCATTGAAAAACTCACTGTAGGTGCTGAGACAGAAGCTCAGAAAACAGAACAAAATCAGGATGGAGCTCATAAAACTTGGAGTACTTTTGTGTCTACAGAATGGGTTCCTGTATCGGATAATCCTCGTTTTGGATTGATTGCTTTACTTGTGGGAACCTTAAAAGTGACTATTATCGCTATGTTGATTGCAGGACCCTTGGCTATTTTGGCGGCAATTTATACCTCATGTTTTGCTTCCAAAAGAAGAAAGGAAATCATCAAACCCATCATAGAAATGCTAGCGGCTTTCCCATCGGTTGTGATTGGATTTTTTGCCTTGATGGTTTTGGCTACTTTTTTTCAAAATATGTTTGGGTATGCTTCCCGTTTAAATGCTTTTATAGGTGGAGTAGCCATGGCATTGGCAGCAATTCCAATTATTTATACTATAGCAGAGGATGCCCTTTCGGCAGTACCTAAAACGTACAATGAAGCAAGTTTGGCCTTGGGGGCTAGCAAAGCGCAAACGGCTTTTAGGGTAATTTTACCTGCGGCTACACCTGGAATTTTTGCAGCGTTGTTACTAGGAATTGGAAGGGTGTTTGGCGAAACAATGATTGCTTTGATGGCAACGGGTAATGCCGCATTGTTATCTACCAACCCTTTTGAAAGTGTCCGTACGTTTGCCGCAACTATTGGTTCGGAAATGGCCGAAACGGTTTTTGGGGAAACCCATTATAGTGTTTTGTTTTTTATAGGATCCTTACTTTTTATTTTCTCTTTTGCTTTGAATGCCATTGCAGAGTTTTATGTAAAAGGCAAGTTGATCAAAAAATTTCAAGGAAAATAAATTATGGAGAAATCTACAACCTCAATAGAAAGCCTTTATTTGAATGCCCTGAATTCTAAAAAAGATGTTAAAGGCAAAACTATTATTGGTATCACCCAATTGGCCGTTATTTTAATAATTGCTATTCTTATAGTGATTTTAGGAATTATTGTCTATCAAGCAAGAACAAAGTTTTCTTGGGATTTTATAGTGTCTTTTCCAACCAATGGAATGACTGAAGGTGGAATTTTTCCTGCTCTGATAGGTACTTTTTTGTTAGTTATCCTGATGTCAATTGCGGCAGTACCCTTTGGAACGATTACCGCTTTATATCTTACAGAATATGCCAGCGAGAAGTCAAAATTTGCCGCAGCCGTTCGTTTTTCGATACGTACTTTAGCCGTAGTACCTTCAATAATTTTTGGACTTTTTGGATTGGGCTTTTTTATTCAATTTGTAGGCACAGGGGCTGATACGGTTTTTAATGGTGGGGCATTACGTTGGGGGCAACCCAATATTCTTTGGGCGAGTTTGACCATGTCTTTATTAACCCTTCCGGTGATTATTGTGTCGGTAGAAGAAGCCTTAAAAACCATCCCAAGAGAATTGCGTGAAGCTAGTTTAGCTTTAGGAGCAACCAAATGGGAGACCATCAAAAATGTGGTGTTACCTGGATCGGTATCAGGAGTGATGACCGGTACCATTTTAGCCATTAGTCGTGGTGCGGGTGAAGTTGCACCCATACTATTTACAGGGGCGGCTTATTATTTGGCGTCATTACCAGGTTCGTTGAGTGATCAGTTTATGAATTTAGGGTATCATATTTACATCATGTCAACACAATCCTCCGATGTGGAAAAGACCATGCCAATACAATTTGCCACGACTTTAGTCTTATTATTGCTTACCTTGTCACTAAATTTAGTTGCCGTGCTTATTCGTTCCAGAATCAGAAGAAGAGCAAAATCGTAACGTTTTTTTCTAAGTGGAGGATTAGCAAAGTAGAACAACACGTTCCATGGGAACATTATTAGCTCAGAGGGGAAGTGCACCTCAATATATTTAAAATTCGAATTAAACAATGTTATGAAACATACAAAAATAAGTGTCAAAGATTTATCGTTATATTATGGAGAAAAAAAAGCATTAAAAGAGATTTCGATGCAAATTCCAGAGAATAAGGTAACGGCTTTGATTGGACCTTCTGGTTGTGGTAAATCAACTTTTTTGAGGTGTATAAACCGTATGAATGATTTGATTCCAGAGGTGAAAATTACAGGTGAATTATTAGTGGAAGGGGTAGATATTTATGATAAAAATGTTGATGTTGTAAATATTAGAAAAAAGATAGGAATGGTTTTTCAAAAATCAAACCCATTCCCTAAGTCGATTTACGAGAATATTGTATATGGCCCAAGAATAAATGGGATAAAGGATAAGTCGCAATTGGATGAAATTGTGGAGACCTCGTTACGTCAAGCAGCTATTTGGAATGAACTAAAAGATCGTTTGGACGATTCCGCTTTGGGGCTTTCTGGAGGACAACAACAACGTCTTTGTATTGCAAGAACTTTGGCTGTAAATCCTGATATCATTTTAATGGACGAACCTGCGAGTGCACTCGATCCAATATCTACCTCAAAAATAGAAGAACTGTTACATGAATTAAAAGAGCAATACACCATTATTATTGTGACTCATAACATGCAACAAGCAGCGAGAACAAGTGATCACACTGCTTTTTTCTATATGGGAGAATTGATCGAAATGGGTAAAACTAAAGATATTTTTACCAAACCTGAAAAAAAACAAACCGAAGATTATATCACAGGAAGATTTGGATAAGGTTATAAAAAACGAAATTGAAGTAATAATTTCATGTTTTAAATTGCTTATACCGTCTACACCTAGAGTTGGTCTTATTTAAAAAACAAATAAAATGACACATTTCGAATTAGAGTTAGAGAAGCTAAGAGATATTATCATAAAAATCGGGAATTTGGCCGAAATCCAAGTTGGGGAAGCTACAAAAGCAATCTTATCAGAGCCCATTGCTAACAAAGAAGTAAAGAAAACAGAACAACGTATAGACAAACTTGATATTAAAATCGATGAAATTTGTCAAAATATTTTTGCTTTGCAACAACCGTTGGCTTCAGATTTAAGGTTTATCATGTCGGCCATGCAAATCAGCAACGAGTTTGAACGAATTGGTGATTTGTCTTTGAGTATCATTAAGAAAACCAAAAGTATTAAAGATAAACACGATTTGATTGCTAAGTTTGAAGTGGAAGGTTTGGCGCGCGAAATTGAATTGATTACAGCAAAGACCAACGAATGTTTTCAAACCAATGAAGAAAATACTATTGGAGAGATTTTTCTTTTAAACAAAGGAATTAAAAGCAAAACTGACGATACGATTCACGCTATTATTGCAGAAATGAAGTCGCATTCCAAAGTAGTCGTTTCCGGAACCAATTTAGTAATGGTGTTGAAACATTTGGAACGCATTTCAGAACATTGTACCAATATCGCAGAATCTGTGTATTTTATGGTTCATTCTAAGATTATAAAACACGAAAAATTTGACCTTCCCAGCGAAGAGTAATTATTGAATATTTAATCGTAACCCATTACCAAAGTTTTTTCAATGACTAGGTAATTTTTCATGCCATATAAAGTTGTTTTCAATTGATTCCAATGCTATTCAAAGGAAAATGCTTTATGTGGTTTTTTAATTTAATGCCACAAAGATCAAAAATCAAAGCGGCGCTTTGGTATCAAAAACAGTAAAAAGGGTTTGCCAATCCACAGCGACTTCATAATTTGATAGGCCCTGATACTGTTCGATTTTGCTTAACATAGTAATGTTAAAATCCTCTTGGTTGGCATAAGGAACACTACCGTCTTGGTCTAATTTTACGGCCAAATATTCCTGTTCGTATTGTCCAGGGGTAGGGATGAAAAAGGCTTTTTTGCCTAATTTGGCCAAGTCCATGATGGTGGTATACCCCGAGCGACAAAGAATGTGTTCACTTTCGTTAAAGGCTTGTTCTAATTGGCGGGTAGTCATGAAATTGTAGTAGGTTACATTGCCAATAGTTTCTTTGATTTGTTTTTTTTCGATGACTCCTTTAATGAAAACAACTTTGCCATAAAAACGATTCATCTCATCGGCGAGTTTTTGTTCTAATAGGCTTCTTTGCGGTTCAGGACCAGAAAGGATTACCATTAAATCGTATTGTTTTTCAAGATCTTTTTTGTGTAATCGACTTAGCGGACCAATGTATTGGATGGGGAATTTACCGTGATTGATATGGCCCAATTCTCCACTAAGGTTAGGATTTTCTTTGACATCGGGCACCCAGCATTGCACATATTTTTTTATGATTCTTTGATGTAAATTGGTGGTTAACCCGGTTGTATTGCCAGTTAATACTTTCAATTGATGGGTAATAAAAACGGAAGGTACTTTGGCGCTATACACCCCAAGGCGATTGTCTGAAATGACACCTTCAATAGCATATTTTTTAATCCATTTTTGTACCAATTTGTTTTCTTTATGTATCGCTTGGAGCATTTTGGGTAAGCTTTGTAAGAGTTTCCATTTGAAGTTTTTACCCTTCTTGGCATATTCAATTTGGTACGAAGGCAGTTCGAGGGTTTGAATGTATGGAAATTCCTTTTTTAACAAAGCTAATGCATCGCCATCAGAGGCAATAATGGGTATGAAATTATGCTCTTGTAATGCTTTAATGATAGGAATACACCGTGTTGCGTGGCCTAAGCCCCAGTTTAAAGGAGCGATTAAAATATTTTTGGAGGAGGTGTCTATAGCCATTTCGTTTCAAAATTATGAATTTCTAACATGGCAAGGTAGCCAGATCCTTTTTTTTTGGAGTTTTCAAACTATTATGAAATGTTTAAATTTCGCCATTAAAAAAACTGACTAATTGCACGTCATGTGTTTTAGTCAGTTTTTTTAGCCTAGAATCTTTTTTAGAATTCTAAAGCACAATCTGGGTTAAATTATAAATAGCTTGTTGGCTAATCTTGGATGTAGGTTTTATTCCCGTTTTTGTTGATGTAGTATCTTCCGCCTCTTGGACCAGTATAAACTTTTTTTCCGTTGTATTCACCCGTTACTTTGTCTGGAGTTTTTGGTGCTTTTTCGGTAGTTTCTTTGAGTTTAACCTCGGCTGATTTTTTGGTAGTTGTAGCTTCTTTTTTGGTTTTGGTAGTTTTCTCTGTTACTGCTTTTTCGGTCTTACTTTTTTCGGATTTGGCTGCTGCAGTTGCTTTTTTGGCTTCTTTGTCAGCGGTTTCTTTTTCGGCGGCAGCTTTTTTGGCAGCTATAGTTGCTTTTCTTTTCTCGTTTGCGGCTTGTTGTTTGGCTGCTTTAGCTTCAGTGGCTTGTGCTTCAGCTTCTTTTTTGGCGGCTATGGTTGCTTTTCTTTTTTCGTTGGCTGCTTTTTGTTTGGCTTCTTTTTCGGCAGCAGAAACTTCTGTTTTAGCTTGTGTAGTTTTCTTTTTGGTGGCTGTTTCTTGAGCGAAAATGGTGTTGGACGCGATAAACAAGAAACATAAAATCAGTATTCTTTTCATAGTTTTAGGGTTTTAAATTAATGGAGTACTAAAGCTACTAATTTTTTTTGGATATGCGTGTAAAGTTCTAAAAATCTTAGTATTACTGTTGCTAAGAAGGCCTAAATTTTGCTTTTAGTCCTGATAGGAACGGCATCCTCTTGTCTTGTCCTTACAACAAGACAAGAGATATAGTGGATAGCAGGAATCCCTGATGGCTGAAAAAGCCTTTTGTTGGCTCTCCTAATTGTTTAATTTTTAACATATTAGTCAGATAAGTTTAATCATTTAAACAGCCAATTATTCTTTGCGAACATTGCGTAATTTGGGGTCTTATATGCCCTTAAATTCCTTATATGGTTCAAAAAGTCAATAAAAAATTGAATGACTTATATGTTTTAACAATTTATAGCTGTCCTAAAAATAAGCTCTTAACTGCACATTTCCGGTGTGAATGGCGGCGCTGGTTTCGCTTTTGCGGCCTTGGTAGTTGAAATTAATGTCGAGAAATTGGGTGATATTTTTTTGTAATAACACACGCCAAGTGAGATTTTGTCCGGTTTGTAAGCCTTCGAGCATTTGGAAACCCACGGCCGATTGTGCATTGCCATCGAATTGATTTTGATAAAAAGAGAGTTCGCCGTTGAGAGTGAATTTGGCGTTGCGCGCATAACTGAAGGCGGTTCCCAATCGGTTTTGTTGCAAGGTTTCGGCTTGTGCGAGTTGGTTTTCTTTGTGTTGGAACTCATAAAACAATTCCCAACTGGCGTTTTTAGAAAACAAATAGCTGATTTTTGGGGCGATTTGGTAGCCTTTGATGTCGAAATTTTTCTCAGCATAATTTTCGGAAACCACGGCGGTTGCTAATGTTTTGGTAAAGAAGTTCAGCAACCAACTTTTTTGAAACAAATGTTGGTATTGCAATTGGTGTGAGGCATTGCTGTTTTCCTGTGAGCCATTGGACAATAAACTCTTGGACTTGTTTTGCAAATAGGTGTAAGTGACCGAGTGTTTTTGTTTGCCTCGATTGAAAAATAAGCTGTTTCTGAAAACGGAGTTGAGTCCCAAAACATCATCTTTCGGGCTTCCAAACGGATTCAAATCGAAATTACCGCCTTCGTTTTTAATTTTTCGGTCCATAATAAACGAGGTTTGGTTGTAAAAATAGGAGGCTGTTTTTTTGAGTCCTTTTTCGTTTTGCCATTGGTTTGGGTTAATGATTAGGGATTGCGAAAACTTATTTTGATGGGTTTTGATAAAGATTTGGTTGGGCAAAAACACGCGAATGAATTTGGCCAAATCAGGATAAGGCGCGATTTCGAATTCTTGTAATTCTTGAATGCCGTTGCCGTTGTAATCGTTCCAAGCGTACACTCCTTGACCCGCATTGACTTCTAAAAAGGTAAATTCTTGTTGGGCAATTGAGCCCGAATTGGTTTCATAAGCGGTGGTGCTTTGTATTAATTGTTTCCAAAAACGGTCGTTATAGACCACTCTCGAATTGAGTGAAGGCTCTTTTTGTGCCGAGTTATTGGTGTATTCCAAGACGCGATAATTGGCAAAGACAGACAAATCGCTTTTGGCAGTTTGAAAGACTTTTGATTTTAAGCTAAAGGTTTGCGAATGATTGACGCGTTGTAAGACGCCATTTTGAATACTATCGTTGGCTCTTTGTAAATATCCCAAAGCCACGAAAATTTTGGTACTATCGCCGCGACCTGCAAATCCTCCTATCTCTGAAAAACGCTGACTGATGGGCGTGAAGCTTTGGGTGTTCTTGATTTTCTCTTGGTTGTCTTCTAAGCGGAAGGTAGCACCCACCCAATTTTTCTTTTTGTGAAAACGGACTTGGGTTTGTTGGCGAACAAAATTAGAAGTGCTCAACAAATTGTCGCTTTTGAGTACACTGGTTTGGTTTTGAAAACGCCAATTCGGAAGCTGGAAGTGCGCCATTATGCGGTGTTTTTGACCAGAAAAAGAATCGGTAAAATCTAATTTTTCCAGTTGATAAGACGCATTACCTTTTAGCTTTCCTTTGTAGTTTGGGTTCCATTCGCTTTGGATGCCCGCAGTCCAGAAGCTTTGGTTACCAGTGGTTGCGGTGCCCAAATTCCAATCGCGATTGAATTCGATGTTGAACAAGCGTTCTACGGTTTTGAAACTTTCGGCTATGTATAGGTAATTGCCTATGAAATCCAAATTCCATTTTCCGGTAAACAAGCGTTGTTTGGTGTTGAGTTTTGCGGCTAATCCTTTGTTTTGATTGTCATCAAGACGCGAGAACAAGTTTTGGTCGTTGTTGCTCACACCGATTTCAAAATCAGTGCTGCTTTTTTCATTCGGCTGATATTGCCCTAAAAAAGTGGCGATTTGTATTTTTTTGGGAGCGATGAGCGGAATGGTAGGCTCATATTCTCCTTGTAAAATCCCGTTGATGGGCGCTACGTATTCGTAAATTCGGCCAATGGCTCCGGAGTTTTTCAAGAGATAATTTCCTTGATTTGGCCCTATTTTGCTGAAGCGAACATTGTACAAAACGGCTTGGTCATTGGTCGAAAATTCAAAGTATTCAATGTCATTGACGCTTTTTTTCTCATATAAAATTTTGTTTTCAGAATAGGAATCTTCATAGGCCGATGGCGCATTCATTTTGTTGGGATCATTGCCCGCATTTTGTAAAATGGCAACTTGTTCTTTGGACAAGCTTTGTTGTACGGGTTGGTTTTTCAAGTCGCTTTCGGAATACAAATAACTACCAAAACGCCAGTTTTTGTTCTCGTGCATTCCGCCTCCATAGGCAACAATTCGGGTGTAATTTTGGTCTGTAAATTGGTATTCAACTACAATTCGCATTTCGGAAGTGATGGTAAATAAAGGCGTAAAGACCAACTCTCCCGCGTTATAATCCATCACATAATCGTTGTTTTCTCCACGTTTTAGCAAATTACCATTCACATATACGCGCTCCGAACCCGAAACGATCAATACGTAGGCTTCTTCATTATTGCCTTTGAGTTTATAAGGCCCTTGATTGCCTTCTTGACCCGTAATGGTACTTCTAGCATATTGTCCTCTGACCAAACCAATTGCAGCTTCTATTTTGGTGTGTTTTTCGGTGTCACCCCAATCGAATTGAGTGCTCAAACCCTGTACTTTTTTATTGAAATTCATCAACTGAGACGTTCGATTTTCTAAAAACAAATCGCCTCCACGAACTCTCCAATCTTTGCTGTATAATTCCATAAAAATATTATCAAACTGATCCAGTCTTTGCGAATAGCCTCCATCTTGTAACGGAATATTACTGTCTTGAATCGAGGCGCTAATACTGACTTTGTCTGAGAGTTTACCGCTGATTTGTAAGTCCAAATTTGAGTTGAGCACCGCGTTTTGATTGTTACCCACCGTAACTCCTCGCGTGATGCTTCCAGAGGTATTGAGCCCATCAAAAGGCGTTGCTTTTTTGGGATTCGTATCAGTCATTTGATATAAAGTGCCCTTCAGCGCCTCGTTATTGACCACTAGACTATCCGAGTAGACTTGGTAGGTTTTGGTCAAAAAATCGGGGTACTTTAGGTACTGAACCGTTAGTTCTTCGGCGGTAAGTGTCGAAAGAGATTGTAACAACAAATAGCCTTTTTCAAAATTTACGCTGTAGTTTGCGGTGGGAAGTGTCTCCTTTTTGTTGGTGGTAATTTTAAAAAAACTCGGATTGATACTTGTTTTTTCTAGCCAAATGGTATCGGTAGTCACACGGATTTTTTTAGTGCGATAGGACGACTGATTTTCCTGCGCGTAGACGCCAGAAAGCCAAAAGAAGACTCCAAGAAGCACAATTTTATTCCACATAGTTACGATAACGTCCAATGTTCAAAAGTAGTATTTAATAGTGAATAGGATACTAATTACGATAGGTATACTTACTTATTTTAATCTAAAAGTTTAAACTTCTTTATTGGAGAAATTTAGTCGTATGGTTAAAGTCATTCTTGTTTTCTGAGTTTATCATTAAGTTGTAGCATCTTATTAGTTAAATTAAAAATATTTTATTTTTTTTAGTCAGAAAAAAAATATATTTAATATATATTTGTTTTATTAACTAAACCTATAATTACCTTACAATCATGAATGTAAAAATTACCTTTAGGCGAAATTCCTTTTTTTTTCTTTTAGGAATTATAGCGTCTTTTCAATCATTTGCTCAGGTAAGTCAACCTGTGAAGACAGATCAAGAGTTATATGATTTAGCTGATCGTTATGTGAAAACTCCCATTAAAATCATAAAAAAATCTAATGGTGAGGTCTTTTTGCAGCGTGACATGACTAGTTATCTGTCTCAAATTAGTCAATCAAAAGCGACAGAAAAATTAAGTCTTTCAAAAGATGATGATAACGGTCATCATCATAATGACGAGCTACAATTAGAATTTTTGAATCGTCCGCATCCTTCTGTAGCCACTTTAGAAAAATATTTTGATGAGGCCGCACTTGCATATAAAGTGCCAGTCGAAATTTTAAAGGCAACGGCTCAAGTACAAAGCAATTGGGCACAATCAGCACCGTCTTTCTATGGTTCTTATGGGGTAATGGGTTTAATTGAAAATTCATTTCAAAAACAAATTAGTCTTGCTAGTACATTGTCAAATTACACTGTTATTCAGATTCAGCAAGAGGCTAAAGCTAATATTTTTGCAGGAGCTGCTTTATTGGCTCATTATCAAAAAAACTATGGAAAAGCCAAAAAAGTGGAAGATTGGTTTGAAGCTACCAAAGATTTGACGGGATTAAAAGAGGAAGAATTACAAGCATCATTAGCGTTACGATTTTTCGAAGTGATTCAAAATGGTAGTAAAACCGTTTCACTTTGGAAAGAAATAATTACTATTAAAGGACAGCAGGTTCAGCTTTCAAAATTGGGAAAGCAAAACGCTGAATTGCCCAAAAAAAGCACCTCAAAGTCAACCGTGACATCTGATTATTCGGGAGCAATTCAGAATTTAACTACAGTAAATTTTAGTAGTAGACCAGCTGGTGCCATCAAATATTATTTTATACACTACATTGCTACAGGTACTTATGAAGGAGCAATTAGTTGGTTTAAAAATCCAGATGCTCAGGCTAGTTCACATTACATAGTGAAAAATTCAAATGGCGAGATTACTCAAGTGGTGCTGGAAAGTAATAAAGCATGGACTCAAGGGGTTAGTGAGTATAATAATTATGGTATAGGAGTAGAACACGAGGTTTTATCTACAAACTTATCTATGTGGGACAGTCAACAGATGCAGACTGCTTTAGCTAATTTAGCAATTGATGTTTGTAATCGAAATAATATTCCAAAGGTTAGAAGAGCCAATAATGGAGACAAAGGAATTTATGGCCATAATGATGTAAGCTCGACGACTTGCCCTAATTTAACTCCTGAAAGATGGGATGCTATACTATCTCGTATCACGGGTGGACAAATTACACCTACAGTAGCCGCACCAACACTTTTTTCGGTTACCAATCCTGGAAATGGAACAGTAATTCAAGCTTCATGGAAGACAAATACAGAGCCTTCTTTATTGGGTTATCGTTTGTATTATGCCACAGATGATACAATGACGCAATGGGCATTAGCGGCTGATGAAACTTCTTTATCAGCCAATACAACTTCTATTTCTTTGAATCAAAGTCAATTTAAAGTAGTTCCAACCGGTAATGTGCACCATTTTAGACTTACAGCTGTAGTTCCAAATGGTGCCAATCCAGTAGTTGAAAGTGGTGCAAGTGATGTTTATTCTCGTAGTGCCAATACTACAGGTACAAAAGTTTTAATTGTGGATGCTTTTGATAGAGCTTCAGGGTCTTATACTAGTAATGCCCATTCTTTTGCAGCTAGTTATTTTATGGGGCTTCGCGACAAAGCACAGCTTCAAATTAGCACGGCTGCGAATGAAAAAATAGAAGACGATACAGTAAATCTTAATGATTATCAACTTGTAGTTTGGTTTGTAGGGGATGATTCTGGCGTGGATTTGGCCTTTAGTACATCAGAAAAAAATAAGATTAAAAATTATTTAGAGGCAGGTGGCAAGATACTAATTTCAGGTTCGGAAATAGCCTATAATGTAGGAAACTCTTCCCGTGCTCAGTACGATTTGAATTTTATGAATAATTATCTAAAAGCTAATTATGTTGACGATGGAGATGAAACCTACACTCCGGCAACCGGTATTGCTAACTCGGATTTCGCAGGAATAAGTATCCCTTTTGGAGAGGTGTACCCAGAAGATTATCCAGATAACATCAGCGCGGTAACTGGAGCTACTAATTTATTGAATTATACTGGCGCTAATAAAGTAGGTGGAGTTGGATATAAGGGAAAATTTGGAGCGGGAACTAAAGACGGGGGTGTTGTGTATATTTCTTTTCCATTAGAGACTGCTTCAAAAGCTAGTATAGCCAGTTTTACAGAAAAGATGCTTCAATATCTGTTTGGGGCTACTTTGGAGAATAAAGATTTCATTGCGGATACCATTATTCAATGTTATCCTAATCCATTCCAAAACCAGCTAAACATAAAGTTAAATCTTGAAAGCAAAGGATCTATTCAAGTAGCACTTTGGGATGTCACTGGGAAAATAGTTGAGATTCAAGAACTGAAAAATTTTGCAAATGATTCCGAAATTGTATTTTCTACTCAAGCGTTACAAAATGGGATGTACTTTGTAAAAGTTACTTTAGTCAATGGGACCAGCTACACAAAGAAAGTAATTAAAGAATAACAGGAAATTGGATAAAATAAAAAGCTCAGAGTTGTTTTTTTAAACCCTGAGCTTTTTTATTATTTTAAGATCTCAGATTGTTGTTTAACTTCATTATTGAAGTTTATGAGTGTTAATACTATTCTTAGCATCATGATACTATTTGTAATATTTTGTAGTAAATTACGTTTAAAAATAAATCCGCTAAACCTATATTTATGAAAGTATTCAAAATTACGCTCTGCTTGTTGTTTCTTACTTCCCTTTGTTTTTCTCAAAACATCGTTTTAAAATTCATTGGCGATAATGATGATGGTATTTCATTTATTGGTCACTCCGAAAAATTTTGGATTGGTCCCAGAGCATTCAGTCCTGGAGAACGAGAATTGGTTTTTAAGCTCAATCAGCCTTCAGTAATTAAATGTACGCATTATAAAAAGGCAATACCCATTTTTGCTTTGCCTAATGAAGTGATAGAATTTGATTTCAATAAAAAAGGGTTAATCGAATATTCTTGTAAGACTAATAAATATCGTGCTACCGAATCCCAATATGTTAATGAGAGTTTTGAAAAATATGGCCAAGCAGAAAGTATTTTAACATACAATGAAAGAAAAAAAATACGCTCCTTGATGAAAGAACCTAAATATTTTGATCCTACGTATCAAAAAGAACAAGGATTCTTAGAAAGTAATTTTAAATCAGGAAAAGTTTCTAAAGAATTTTATTCGTATTTTAAAATAATGTATTGGTCTTTGATAAAAACAAATGAACTTGAAGAAGCAACTGTTGCTCCGGCAACTATTTCTGCAATAGAAGAAAGTTTTAAAGGAGCAGATTCTCTTTTTGTAGTGGATGAATATCGAGCCTTGGTACGAAGATACATTGAAAAGTCTTTGGCAAAAGCAGGCAAGACACCTACCTTATTGAAAGAACTAACATTTGTTACAACCACTTTTCAAAATCAAAAAGTCATAAATTATTTCTTGTTTGAGGATTTGAATTTTGCCTTAAATGATCCAAAATCGATAACTAAAGTAGATCAACCCTCTATTGATTTATTTAGAAAACATTGTAAAGACCAAGAATATCTTGATGCTATCAATTTAGATTTACAACCTAAGAACCTTCCATTTGTGTTGCAAAGTAAAATTGATAAGTACAAAGGGCAATTGGTTTTGGTCGATTTTTGGGCATCGTGGTGTAAACCGTGCAGAGCAGAATTCCCTGCCGAAAAAGCTTTGATGGATAAGTTTCCTACTATAGCTTTTGTTTTTGTATCCATCGACCAAAGTGCAGCAGCTTGGGAAAAAGCAATGCTTCAGTATCCCAAAATTTTAAATAAAGACAATAGTTTTTTGCTAACAAAATCAGAAGAAGACCAATTAATGAAAGAGATTAAGATTTATTCGATACCTCGTTATGTTTTGTTTGGAAAAGATGGTAAAATACTTGACAAAGACGCCCCTAGACCTTCAAGTCTTTACATTGAAAAGTTATTACAACGTCATTTGTAATCCATCAAATGATGTTTTTCAATAAAAAAAGACCATTTTAAATTTGCTTTAAAATGGTCTTTCTTGTTTTTATAAAGTCTCTTTGGTGATGATTTGCATCGTTTCACGACTCACTTGTTTGAGCAGGACTTGCTTATTTTCTTCAACCAGTTTAGCGGCTTGGTCGTTAAAATGACGAATAGTGTACAAAGTCACATCTTCGTTAAACTCTACTTTAAACTTTTTAGAAAGTTTAGCATTCAATTCTCCGAAATTGCCAAATTTATCTTCTACGCAAACCGAGAAACTAATTGCCGAGTTTTGAATCAAGTTCACTTTGATTTTGTACTTATGGAATAAGGCAAAAATTTCACTAATGTTTTCCTCCATAATAAATGAAAAATCAATAGACGAAAGTGAAATCATCAATTGGTTGCGCTTTACGATAAAGCAAGGCAATTGCGGATCTAAATCGGCGCCTTTAGATACAGAAGTTCCTTTTAAAAGAGGATTTATAAAGGATTTGACGTACAATGGAATTTCCTTTTTTTGCAGAGGCTGTAAGGTTTTGGGGTGAATTACCGTGGCGCCGTAAAAAGCTAGTTCAATAGCCTCACGATACGAAATCTGATTCAACAAACTTGCATTTTCAAAATACCTTGGGTCGGCATTCATTACTCCGGGAACGTCTTTCCAGATGGTTACGCTTTCGGCATTCAAGCAGTACGCAAAAATAGCGGCAGTGTAATCCGATCCCTCTCTTCCTAAAGTGGTCGTAAAGTTATTTTCATCCGATCCTAAGAATCCTTGAGTGATATTCAAAGTTTTGGTATGAATAGTAGCGGTTATGTTTTTCTTGGTTTGTTCCCAATCTACTTCGGCATCACGATAATTGGCATTAGTTTTTATTAAATTTCGTACATCCACCCATTGAGTCTCGATATTCATGAAATTCATGAAATAAGTCAGTATTGTAGAAGAGATTAATTCTCCAAAACTTACCACTTGATCATACACAAAGTTGTAATTGGGCGATTTATTGTGAGATAAAAAGTATTCGAGTTCAGCGAAAAGTAAATTTACGGCACTAAAAACGGGATGATTGGTGTCTTCGAATAAATCTAATACAATTTGATTGTGGTATTTTTTCACTTCTTGTACCGAAGCATTTAGTTCTGGAGATTTTTCAAAATAATGCTTGATCACTAGTTCTAAAGCGTTTGTAGTTTTTCCCATGGCCGAAACTACCAATACAACTTCTTCATGTCCCACAGTTTGTAATACGTGGTATACGTTTTTTACTCCATCAGCATCTTTAACGGATGCTCCTCCAAATTTAAATACTTTCATGTTTCAATCTAATAGATAAAATAGGCGATAAGTTCCTATTTTTAAAGGTTATGTAATTTTTCTAAATAAGCATTAATGGCATTTTCATCCATTTGTGCAACTCTCCAATCGTCTAAAACTTTCGCGCCTGAGTTTTCATAAAAGGTAATGGCTGGGGTGTTCCAATTCAACACATTCCACTCAATTCGTCGTACTCCTTCGGTTTTTCCTTGTTGAATAATCGCGGTATACAGTGCTTTTCCAATACCAGTTCCTCTCATATTCTCTTTTATCACTAAGTCTTCAAGGTGAATAGTTTTGCCTTTCCAAGTGGAATAACGATAATAATACAAAGCGATACCAGCAATTTCTTGGTCTTTTTCTGCCACAAATACTTGAAATAATGGATGTTCTCCAAATCCATCTCGTAATAAATCTTCTTCGGTAATAACTACCGCATCAGGTTCTTTTTCAAAAACGGCCAATTCCTTGATAAGTGCCAAAACCCCTTTCATGTCGGAGGGTACCCCTTTACGTATAATCATCTTGTTTTTTTTAAAATTGATACCCCTAAAAATAACAATAAATACTGGGCTTTTAGGTTGTTTCGTGCACAAATATACAATAGAGAAAAACTAACTCTATAATTATCAATTCATTTTCACAAAAAAAACGATATTTGTGACTTAAACTAACTACAACGATTTCGTAATGGAAGCACGTAACAAAACACTAGGTGAATTTATCATCGAAAAACAAAACCAATTTCAGTATTCTTCGGGAGAATTGTCCCGGATTATTAACTCCATTCGTTTAGCAGCCAAAGTAGTCAACTATAAGGTAAACAAAGCCGGTTTAGTTGACATAGTAGGGGCCGCCGGCGAGCAAAACATTCAAGGCGAAGACCAACAAAAACTTGATGTTTATGCCAATGAAATTTTCATACAAACACTCATTAACAGAGAAATTGTGTGCGGAATTGCCTCAGAAGAAAGTGATGATTTCATCACCGTAGAAGGTTCGGATCGAAGTCATAACAACAAGTACGTACTCTTGATGGATCCATTAGATGGTTCTTCCAATATTGATGTGAATGTATCAGTGGGAACCATTTTCTCTGTTTATCGTCGTGTAACACCGATTGGTACTCCAGTAACTATGGAGGATTTCTTGCAACCCGGAATCAATCAAGTAGCGGCAGGCTATGTAATCTATGGTACTTCGACTATGCTAGTCTATACCACTGGTCATGGTGTAAACGGTTTTACTTTGAATCCTGCTATAGGGACTTTCTATCTATCGCATCCCAACATGAAGTATCCACAAAACGGTACTATTTACTCCATTAACGAAGGCAATTATGTCCATTTTCCACAAGGAGTGAAAGATTATATCAAATATTGTCAGCTAGAAGAAGGCGATCGTCCGTACACGTCGCGCTACATCGGAAGTTTGGTGTCCGATTTTCATCGCAACATGATTAAAGGCGGTATTTATCTGTATCCCACCAGTTCCAAAGCACCCAAAGGGAAATTGCGTTTGCTCTACGAATGCAATCCCATGGCTTTCTTAGCTGAGCAAGCCGGAGGCAAAGCGTCGGATGGTTTTGGACGTATTCTCGAAATTCAACCCACTGAGTTGCACCAACGCGTGCCTTTCTTTTGTGGTAGCTACAATATGGTCGAAAAAGCCGAAGAATTCATGGCAAAAGCCATCAATAATTAGGAGCGAAACATCTGGAATTTTCAACAAACAAGGGTTCCTGCTCTCCGCTATATCTTTACTGCCGAACCCCGGCAGTAAAGGATGTCGCTGCGATCAGGGCTAAAAGAGCAACAATGCGCTTCTTTGTGAACATAAAAAAACCGGCAGCTGTAAAAGGTACCGGTTTTTTGTTTTTGACAGTTTCTTAGTGCTTACTAATAGTTAAGTACTCAGGACTATTTATTCATGTTTTTCATTTCATAAATAAAGGTGTCAACGTCAACTTTTTTATCCAAAAGCGCCAGCGCTTTGTGTACAATATAATTAACGTTACCAGGGGTAAAACCAAGAGCTAGACCAAACCGCTCCAATAATTTTTCTTGTTTGTCTCCCAATTGATGATCGACGTGCACCATACGCCCCAAATCATAAAGTCGTTCCAAGCGTTCAATATACAAATAAGGCGGGTTTATGTCGTATTTCAATGGGTTTTTTAGGATTTCTTTGTACTCTTCCTTAGAAATTTCTAATCGAGCAGCTAATTTGTCTAAAAAAGCTTGTTCTTCATTGGAAGCGTTCCCATCGGCCAATGCCACTCGAACAATAGCAGAAAAATGACCTTTGTTACGTTGTTTAAACTCGTTATCAAATAAATCAGAAATAGACATAATCATAGTTTTAAGGGTTGTATTAAAGGTACAAAAAAAAATAAAAAATAAGAATAAGAGGATGAAATAATGTGCTATTGATTTGAACACGATTTGTTTATTGTCGATATCAGATGCTGATCATTACGGGAGTCCGGGAGAGCTTTGGCATCAAGGCTTAGGTCTCACTTTATTTCGGGCTAGTCATTTTCAAAAATAATTGTAAGTTTACAAACCCTTAATCAAAAAATATTTTAATACCTATGTCAGAATTTTGGATTTATTTTCAAATCGGTTTACGTCACGTTTTAGACATACATGCCTATGATCATGTTTTATTTTTAATCGCCTTAGCAATCCCGTATTCTTTTGCCGATTGGAAGCGTCTTTTTCTTTTAGTGTCACTTTTTACCATTGGGCACACTATGGCTTTGTTTCTTTCGGTCTTCGGAATTATTGCCATCAAAGTAAGTGTGGTCGAGATGTTGATTCCCATTACCATTTTAATTACCGCTTTGTTTAATTTGTTTACTGCTGGGAAATCCAATAAAAAAGAGTCAATTAATCTGGTGTTTTTTATTACTTTGTTTTTTGGAATCATTCACGGTTTAGGATTTTCTAATTATTTCAAAACCATTTTAGGGGGCTCAGCCCAATCAAAAGTATTACCTTTAACGGAATTTGCATTGGGAATAGAAGCTGCGCAAATTGCCGTTGTTTTTGTAGTCTTGATTTTGTCTTACATAGTACAAACCCTATTTCGATTTTCTAGAAGAGATTGGGCCTTGGTGATGTCTTCTTTTATTATTGGTGTAGTGCTTCCCTTAATTGTAGAAAGTGAATTTTGGTTACGATAAATATGAATGAAATTAAATTGAATAAATACGACAAAGCTTACTTGCGCATTGCAAGAGAGTGGAGTTTGCTTTCGTATTGCAAACGCAAACAAGTAGGAGCCATCATTGTAAAAGACCGAATGATTATTTCGGATGGTTACAATGGTACTCCTTCTGGGTTTGAAAATTGTTGCGAAGACGAAGAAGGGCTAACCCGTTGGGATGTGTTGCATGCCGAGGCTAATGCTATTTTGAAAGTTGCCCGCTCTACACAATCCTGCGAAGGTGCTACTTTGTACATTACCTTGTCACCATGCAAAGAATGTAGTAAGTTAATTCATCAATCGGGTATCAAAAGAGTAGTGTATCATAATGGGTATAGAGACAATTCAGGGTTGGATTTTTTGATTAAAGCGGGTGTTGAGGTTATTCACATTGCTTCATTAGATGATTAAATGAAAGTCGAAAAATATTATATTCCACTTGTTATTAGTGTTGCTTTGGCGCTTGGGGTAGTTTTGGGTAGAGGATTAGGATACTCAAATCCTGCTAGTGCTGTGGCTGGCAATGCTTCAAAATCAAAACTGAATGCTTTAATCGATTTTATCAATAACGAATATGTAGATAAGGTCGATACCGATTCTATTGTGAATCAAACCGTTGATGCTATTTTGGCCAAATTAGACCCGCATTCGGTTTATGTTCCGGCTAGCGAACAAGCACAAATTGCCCAAACCATGAAAGGTGATTTCGTGGGTATAGGGATCAATTTTTATCGGTACAGAGATTCAATTGCAGTAATTAAACCCGTGCCCAATGGTCCTGCAGAGAAAGCAGGGGTAAAAGCGGGAGATCGGATTTTGTATGCAGGAAAAGACCAGTTATTTGGTCGAAAACTGGCTTCGGATAGTCTTTTTTTAAAATTAAAAGGAGCTGTTGGATCAAAAGTGCAAATCACAGTATATCGCAAAAAAACCAAGCAAACCCTCCGTTTTACGATTCAGCGGGAGGTGATACCTATAAAAAGTGTAGATGTTGCTTTGATGTTGGAACCTTCTATAGGGTATATTAAGTTGAATCGATTTGCAGAGTCTACTTTAAAAGAGTTCAATACGGGCTTGTCTGATTTACAAAAGAAAGGATTGAAAACCTTAATTGTAGATCTTAGAGATAATGGTGGAGGTTATATGGAAGAGGCGATTGCTGTAGCTGATCATTTTTTGAAAAACAAGGAATTAATCGTTTTTACTAAGAACAAAAAAGGACTCGTTGAAAAGACGTTCGCTACTTCGCAAGGCAATTTTGAAAGCGGTAGAGTGTTTGTTTTAATTAACGAAAATTCTGCATCTGCCAGTGAAATTATTGCAGGGGCGATACAAGATAACGACCGAGGGGTAATTGTTGGAAGGCGTTCTTTTGGGAAAGGGTTAGTACAGCGAGAGATGAATTTCAAGGACGGATCGGCTGTTCGGCTGACGGTTGCAAGATATTTTACACCATCGGGTAGGTCGATTCAAAAACCATACCTCAAAGGGAATACGGCTTATTTTAACGAGGCCAACCAGCGGTTTCTAAATGGCGAGTTGTATTCTAAGGACAGTATCAAAATTGCCGATTCTTTACAGTTTAGAACTAAAAAAGGAAAAATAGTTTATGGAGGAGGAGGTATAGTGCCCGATGTTTTTGTGCCAATAAATGAAAACAATGGTGAAGAGCATGCCCAAATCATTGAGCAATCTGGTATGATTGGCCATTTTGTTTTTGAGATGTTGGATGATAATCGAAATTTATTCCAGGGATTGACTTTTGCCCAATTTCAATCAAGATTTAATGCGAAAGAATATTTTCAACGGTTTGAAAAATATTTGATACATAATGGAGTCGCCTTGCCCATCCAAAAAAGTAAAACGCCAATTATGCAGTTTATTCAAGCTGAATTTGCCAGACAATTGTTTGGGGATGAATATTTCTATAAAATAATTTTACAAAACGATACTATGGTGGCAAAGGTTTTGTCTAAAGTGACCCCTTAGCGAATACTGTCATGTGAGTGGGTCGGAATGCCATTATTCCATGCAGTTAATATATCTGTGGCCACGGCAGCACCACTTCCAGCGGCAATAGCTAATTGACTTGGCCAACCCGCAAGTGTTCCAGCAACAAAGATACCCTGAGTGACTTTATGGTCTTGATTGCGCAATTGAATGCGTTGTTTTTCGACTACAGATTTTTTGTGAGGTTCTACAAAATCTAATAATCCTTCTATTGCAAAAGTATTTGACGAGCCAATAGCCACGACTACACTTTTTGTTTGATACGTTTTTTTGTTGGTAATGACTAAAAATTCAGGATATGTTCCTTCAATTTTAAGGACTTTTTCGTCGGGAATTTGTTCGATATGAGGATAAGTGTGCGTTAAATGTTCTACACTTTGCACCAACAAATCACTACCCAAAGTACCAGAAGGTACTCCGTAAGCATTATGAAACTTCGCTTCTTGAAGAGCAGATGTTTTTTGATGGGTGAGGATTCCTATGCGTTTATCAGATACAAAAGACTTTGATCGAGCTGATCCCAGAATTAAAGCACAAGACATTCCGGCAACACCACCGCCAATTATTAAAACATCAAACATTTATTGGTTTTCGTTTACTTTTTCTTCAATTTTTTTCGATACTCTAAAAATGATTAGTATTAGAACAGCACAAAGTGAAGCCGCTACACCAATTAAGGCTACAGCACTATTTCCTTTGAAAGGTTCTGAAAAATCCAATAAAGTAATGTTGAAAATGATTAAAGCAATAGCCAAGAAAATTAAAATAGTAGTAAAGATCTTCATGTTTTTTTATTTAACGTTTTAATAATCAGAAGTTTTTTAACGCTTCTATCAGCGAGATTGTTAAAACTATTATTGAAGTAAAAGTATAAAAATTTATTTTAGACAAACAAACCTTTAACATTAGCAGCAAATAATTTAACAGCAATTGCTAAAAGTACTACACCAAAGGTTTTACGGATAACGCCAAGACCAGTTTTTCCTAGCATTCTTTCAATTTTTCCCGAAGATTTCAGCACAATATAAACTAAAATAATATTTAAAATTATGCCAATTACAATATTGATGGTGTGAAACTGTGAGCGTAAAGAAAGCAAGGTAGTCATTGTACCTGCGCCAGCAATTAAGGGAAAAGCTATAGGTACAATAGAAGCAGTTTTTGCTTCTTCGTCTCGATACAAATGAATGCCTAAAATCATTTCCAGAGCTAAGAAAAAGAGAACAAAGGATCCGGCAACTGCAAAAGAATTTACATCAATTCCAATTAAAGAAAGCAATTCGTTTCCAACAAATAAAAACACAATCATTATCATACCTGCCACCAATGAAGCTTTTTCGGATTCTATATGACCATGTTTCGCTCTCAAATTAATAATAATTGGAATTGAACCTATAATGTCAATAACGGCAAATAAAACCATTCCAACTGTAGCAATTTCTCTCAAATCAAAATCGAACATAATTTTTTTTTGGCAAAGGTATAACATTCAATACAGTATATCATTGACTGTGAATTTTTTTTGTGTTTTCTCTGTTTTTATGTAAAAGTATTACTTCCTCAAAGCCAGTAGCATTGCAAGTTAAGGTGGCAATATTTGTATTTATTATAGTTAAAGAGGGATCAAAAAACCGATTCAGCTTCCGCTTTTTGTACCTTTGCCATAATAAAAAAAGATTGTACTCATGTTTCAATTAGGCAAAACCATCGTATCCGAAGATATACTCGAAAAAGAATTTGTGTGTAATTTGACCGCTTGTAAGGGGGCTTGTTGTATCGATGGTGATGCCGGTGCGCCTTTAAGTCAAGCCGAAACAGAAATTTTAGAATCGATCTATCCCAAAGTACAACCTTTTTTGCGACCCGAAGGAATCGCTGTAATCGAGGAACAAGGGGCTTGGGTAAAAGGGACGGATGGCGAACTTGAAACACCTTTAATTGATAATAAAGATTGCGCTTACGTAATTTTTGATGGTGCAACTGCACTTTGTGGTATAGAACAGGCCTATAACCAAGGTATAATCGATTGGAAAAAACCTGTCTCTTGCCATTTGTATCCCATACGAGTAAAAGATTTTAGTGATTTTGCAGCAGTAAACTATGACCAATGGGATATTTGTGATCCGGCTTGCTCTCTTGGAAAAGAGTTGGAAGTCCCCGTATATCAATTTGTCAAAGAAGCATTAATAAGAAGGTTTGGAGAAGATTGGTATATGGAGCTCGAACGCGTTGCCAAGGAGCTAAAAAAATAATTCCTTTTTGCGATTTTTGGAATCGCATTTCGAAGCCTTATATCTCAACATTTTCAAGGGTTTTGTGATTTTACAAATTTTTAAAGCACTGAAAAACAACAAATTACAAAATGTTGTTTTCGAGTTCAATTCCTTTTGGTTTTGTTAAAAACTAAAGGGAATTGTGAATAAGTTTGGCTTTTAAAACACGCAATATTTCATAATCTTTGTAGTCCACAAATACAAAACAGAACACGTTAATAATACAAAAAAAAGCAACAGCGCAAATGTCTCAGTTAGAACCAATTTTACTAGAAAACAAAAACCGATTCGTAATTTTTCCGATTAAGCACCATGATATTTGGGAATGGTACAAGAAAATGGAAGCCAGTTTTTGGACAGCCGAAGAAATTGACTTGTCTCAAGATTTGAACGATTGGAACAATAAGCTGAATTCCGATGAGCAATACTTTATCAAACATATTTTGGCCTTTTTTGCGGCTTCTGACGGAATCGTAAATGAAAATTTAGCTGAAAACTTTGTAAACGAAGTACAGTATCCAGAGGCTAAATTCTTTTATGGGTTTCAAATCATGATGGAAAACATTCATAGCGAAACGTATTCTTTATTAATTGATACCTATGTAAAAGATGAAGTAGAGAAAAATGAGTTATTTACTGCAATTGAAGTGTTCCCTGCCATCAAGAAAAAAGCAGATTGGGCTTTGAGATGGATCAAATCCGATTCGTTTGCCGAGCGATTGATTGCTTTTGCAGCGGTTGAAGGGATTTTCTTTTCAGGTAGTTTTTGTTCTATTTTTTGGTTAAAAAAACGTGGCCTTATGCCAGGATTGACGTTCTCTAACGAGTTGATTTCTCGTGACGAAGGCGTACACTGTGATTTTGCAGTGCATTTGCATAATCATCATTTAATTAATAAAGTATCGAAAGAGCGTATTAGAGAAATTTTAGTAGATGCTTTAAATATTGAAAGAGAGTTTATCACTGAATCACTTCCAGTAAGTTTGATTGGAATGAATGCAGGATTAATGACACAATATTTAGAATTCGTAACCGACCGTTTGTTGGTTGAGTTAGGTTGCGAAAGAGAATACAATACCACAAATCCTTTTGATTTCATGGATATGATTTCATTGCAAGGAAAAACCAACTTCTTTGAGAAAAAAGTAGCAGAATATCAGAAAGCGGGCGTAATGAACACCGACAGTGACGCGCAGAAGATTTCATTCGACGCTGATTTTTAAAAAGTTAAGTAGTATCCTTAGTAACTAGAAGTAAGTAGTTCTTTTTATTACCTATAAAATTTTGTCTTTTTATTAGGCATGGTTTTTTATGGTGATAAGGCAGTATTGGCTTCTAACTAAACAATAGATTCTTAGGGATTAGTTTCCCAATTCAATTATTACAAATACCCTGAAATAGCAAAGGGATTTGCTGTTTTTTTAAAACCAAAACTTATGTACGTAGTAAAAAGAGATGGCCATAAAGAGCCGGTAATGTTCGACAAAATCACAGATAGAATTAAAAAACTATGCTATGGTTTGAATGATTTGGTAGATGCTGTAAAAGTAGCTATGCGAGTAATCGAAGGTTTGTATGATGGAGTATCCACTTCTGAATTGGACAATTTAGCGGCCGAAACTGCTGCTTCTATGACCATAGCGCACCCAGATTACGCACAATTGGCTGCACGTATTGCTATTTCTAATTTGCATAAAAATACCAACAAATCGTTCTCTGAAACTATGAACGAAATGTATCATTATGTGAATCCAAGAAACGGTCAAAAAGCACCCTTGCTTTCTGATGAAGTACATAAAGTTATCATGGAAAATGCAGAATTCTTAAATTCACATATAATTTATAACCGTGATTTTAATTATGACTATTTTGGTTTTAAAACCTTAGAACGTTCGTATTTGTTAAAAATTAATGGCAAAATTGTAGAACGCCCTCAACATATGTTGATGCGTGTAGCGGTTGGGATTCACCTTGATGACCTTGAAGCAGTAATTGAAACATACGATTTAATGTCTAAAAAGTTCTTTACACATGCTACACCAACTTTGTTCAATGCCGGAACACCTAAGCCTCAAATGTCATCATGCTTCTTATTAGCCATGCAAGAAGATAGTATTGATGGGATTTATGACACCTTGAAACAAACGGCCAAAATTTCGCAATCCGCTGGAGGAATTGGTCTATCTATTCATAACGTGAGAGCAACAGGCTCATACATTCGTGGGACAAATGGTACTTCAAATGGAATTGTTCCGATGTTGCGTGTATTCAACGATACGGCTCGTTATGTAGATCAAGGCGGTGGAAAACGTAAAGGAAGTTTTGCAGTTTATGTAGAAACTTGGCATGCTGATATTTTCGAATTCTTAGATCTGAAAAAGAATACCGGAAAAGAAGAAATGCGTGCTAGAGACCTATTTTACGCTATGTGGACTTCGGATTTATTCATGAAACGAGTACAAGAAGACGCACATTGGACGTTGATGTGTCCAAACGAATGTCCTGGTCTGTATGACGTGTATGGCGAAGAATTCGAAGCGCTTTATACGGAATACGAAAGCAAAGGAAAAGGAAGAAAAACGATCAAAGCAAGAGAATTATGGGAGAAAATTCTAGAATCACAAATTGAGACGGGAACGCCTTATATGCTATACAAAGACGCCGCTAACCGCAAATCGAATCAAAAGAATTTAGGAACTATTCGCTCGTCTAACTTGTGTACCGAAATTATGGAGTACACTTCAAAAGATGAGATTGCGGTGTGTAACTTAGCCTCTATTTCGTTGCCAATGTTTGTAGAAAATGGAGCATTCAATCACGAGCTGTTATTTAAAGTTACAAAACGTGTGACTCGAAACTTGAACAAAGTAATCGACAGAAATTACTACCCCGTAAAAGAAGCGGAGAACTCCAACATGCGTCACCGTCCAGTTGGATTGGGCGTGCAAGGATTAGCCGATGCTTTTATTTTGCTACGCATGCCTTTTACCAGTGATGAAGCGAAGAAATTGAACCAAGAAATTTTTGAAACCCTTTATTTCGCGGCTGTTACGGCATCTATGGAAATGGCTAAAGAGGAAGGTCCGTATTCTACTTTTGCAGGATCGCCAATTTCTCAAGGGGAGTTTCAACACAATCTTTGGGGTTTGAAAGACGAAGAATTGTCAGGAAGATGGGATTGGGCTGCTTTGAGAAAAGAAGTAATGGCCAATGGTGTACGTAACTCCTTATTGGTAGCACCTATGCCAACCGCTTCTACGTCTCAAATATTGGGAAATAATGAAGCATTTGAACCTTATACTTCAAATATCTACACTCGTCGTGTGCTTTCTGGAGAGTTTATTGTGGTAAACAAGCATTTGTTGCACGATTTAGTAGAACGCGGGTTGTGGAATGAAGAATTGAAACAAGAAATCATGAGACAAAATGGTTCTGTTCAAA
Source organism: Flavobacterium riviphilum (assembly GCF_055231795.1). Lineage (NCBI taxonomy): Bacteria > Pseudomonadati > Bacteroidota > Flavobacteriia > Flavobacteriales > Flavobacteriaceae > Flavobacterium > Flavobacterium riviphilum. The sequence goes on along the minus strand of NZ_JBUYSY010000001.1, from coordinate 256,889 downwards.
ATATTGCCGCTATCCCTCAAGATTTGAAAGATTTGTATAAAACGGTATGGGAAATGTCAATGCGAGATATTATTGACATGTCCCGCCAACGAGGATATTTCATCGATCAATCTCAGTCGTTGAATTTGTTTATGCAGGATGCTAATTACTCCAAATTGACTTCTATGCATTTCTATGCTTGGCAATCTGGATTGAAAACAGGAATGTACTATTTGAGAACAAAATCGGCTGTTGATGCGATTAAATTTACCTTGAATAATGATAAAAAAACAGAAGTTGTTCCAGAGATTAAATCCAAACCTGTAGCTGTAGAATCACTTGAAGTGCAAACACAAGAAATGACGGCCGAAGAGTATCGAGCAATGATAGAGTTGGCTCGAAATGCTGGTCCAGAGGACTGTGAGATGTGTGGGTCGTAAATGAATTAAAGAGGTTGTATGAAATAAAGCAACCTCTTTTTTTTGCTTTTTCAAACAATCTTTAAATAAAACCATCATTACAAACTTTCATTTATTTGTTTAATTTTGTTGTTAAAAGTAGCCAATAATGAAAATCAAGAATTTATCAAAGTATAGCGATGCTGAAAAAATTGTTTTTGCGGAGCAAATATGGGATAGCATTTCTAAAAAAGAATTGGAAATCTCTGATGAAGTAAAAAGAGAATTAGATAATCGGCTTCAAAATTTAGAAGAAGGTCAATCTGAATTGTATTCATGGGAGACCGTAAAAGCACATTTGAAGACGATTAGATAATGCCTGAGATTCAATTCACAAAGGAAGCATTATTTGATGTTGAGGATGCTGTTATATGGTATGAAGAACAAAGAACAGGTCTTTCGTATGATTTCGAACTTTGTCTTGAAGCTGCAATTGATGCGATCTTGAGAAACCCCGATGCTTTCCAAAAGAAATATAAGGATATTAAAATCCGTTTTATTTCTAGATTTCCTTATGGAATTCATTATAGATTCAAAGAAAATAAGGTTATAGTTATTGCTGTTTTTCATACCTCTCGCTCTCCAAAAAACTGGTCAAAAAGACTTGGTTTGTAAGTAAAAACTTTTAATAATCTAATCCCCTTGAGTGTATTATATTTTACGGACCGAAGTACTGTTCGGCTTGAAGATGTGGTCTTTAACGAAGCAGTTGCTGAGAAAATTAATCAATTTTTGAAAGAATATCAATTTCGAAAAGTACTCGAACAATATGATTTGCCTGTAGCCAATAAGATGTTGCTTTACGGAAAAACGGGTTGTGGCAAAACGATGACCGCCAAAGCCATTGCTCAAAAACTAGACAAAAAACTCATCATTGTGAATTTGGCAAGAATTGTTTCGTCCAAATTAGGGGAGACTTCAAAAAACATCGAAGGCTTATTTAAAGAAGTGCAGTACGAAAGTGCCGTATTGTTTTTTGACGAGTTCGATTCCTTAGGACAAATAAGGGATTATGACAACAAAGACAATACCGAGATGAAGCGAGTAGTGAATGCCATTATTCAGTTGATAGATAGTTTTCCTAGTCGCTCCGTTTTAATTGCGGCTACCAATCAAATTCATATGATCGATGAGGCCTTAGTGCGTCGATTTGAATTGCAACTCGAGTTTACTGCACCCAATTCGACCGTTTTAGATACGTATTATGATACGTTGTTGCAAAAGTATCCGCCTCAATTTCAAAAAATGGAGCGCTTGTATAATATTTCTTTTGCCGAGGCCAAAAATCATTTGATACAATCGGTCAAAAATAATGTCATTCAAGAGGCTATGCTAAATCAATTGCAGGAAGTAGCCGAATAAAAAATAAAGAATCATCCATATTCGTATATTTGAAAACGAATCTTTCACAAACAACATGAACTGGGAACAATTATTATCATTAAAACGTCAAGGCGATACAGGAAAGCGTTTGCGTATCGAACAAGATGAAACACGATTAGGTTTTGAAGTAGATTATGATCGTGTCATCTTTTCTTCTGCATTTAGAAGTTTACAAGACAAAACTCAGGTAATTCCTTTGTCTAAAACCGATTTTGTGCATACTCGTTTAACGCATAGTCTAGAGGTTTCTGTGGTAGGACGTTCTTTAGGGCGATTAGTTGGAAAAAAAATAATTGAAAAACATCCTTATTTAAGTGAGGTCCATGGTTATCAGATGAATGATTTTGGTGCGATAGTAGCAGCGGCTTCTTTGGCACATGATATCGGAAATCCTCCTTTTGGCCATTCAGGTGAAAAAGCCATAGGTGAATATTTTTCAATAGGTAAAGGTCAAAAATATCAAAAGTTGTTGACACCCAAACAATGGCAAGATTTAGTTGATTTTGAGGGTAACGCCAATGGTTTTTCGGTGCTGAATAGCTCTCGTCCCGGAGTGGAAGGGGGCATACGACTTTCGTATGCTACTTTGGGGGCCTTTATGAAATATCCCAAAGAAAGTTTGCCTAAAAAACCAACCCGAAATATTGCCGATAAAAAATATGGCTTTTTTCAAACGGATAAAGAATTTTTTCAGGAAGTAGCTCGAGAAATGGGCCTGATTGCCAATAAATCAAATGATGATATAGGTTTTGAACGTCATCCATTGGCTTATTTGGTCGAAGCTGCTGATGATATTTGCTATACCATAATTGATTTTGAAGACGGCATCAATCTGGGGTTAATCTCTGAAGATTTTGCTTTAGAATATTTGATAAAATTGGTAAAAGATAGCATCGATACGTCAAAATACAAGACCTTGACCACCAAAGAGGACCGAATTAGTTACTTAAGAGCCCTTGCTATTGGGAGTTTGATTAATGATGCAGTTAGCGTTTTTGTCGAAAATGAAGAAGCTATTTTGAAAGGTAATTTTCCTTTTGCTTTAATGGACAAGAGCAAATACAAAGCACAAATGGATGATATCATCAAAATTAGTGTGCAAAATATTTATCAAAGCAGAGAAGTAATCGAAAAAGAATTGGTGGGCTATCAAATCATTCAAACTCTATTGGATAAATTTATAACTGCTTTCAATAATAAATGGGACGGTAATGCTTCAAACTATGATTTGCTTATTTTAAAAATGCTTCCCGAAAAACATTATCTCGAAAAAGATAACCTTTACGAGCGTTTATTGCATATTTGTCACTACATCTCGATGCTAACCGACGGCAATGCCTTGCAGCTTTATGCAATGTTGCAAGGAAACATGAAAAGTTAATTCCTTAGCAAAGAAATAGAGGTTTTACCGTGTAATATAGGGTAGGAAGTTTTGGTTAAGCTTAACGCATTATTATTTTTAGTAAAGAATTATAATGCGTTAGGCTTTTTTGTTTTATGATTAAAGGAGGAATATATGGGTGGTTTAAAATTTGTGTTGCTCGAATTATCAAGTGTTAAAAAGCGTATACTAAACCTACTCCTAATGCTTGTTTTAATTGCATTTTAGGCCCTTCGGTAATTTGAACTCCATTTTCCTCACTTTTTGTTTTGATGTCATCATCGTAAATTATTTGTGTGCCTATATTGGCTTTAACGTATTTGTTGACAATTAGTTCCAATTGAATGTTCCAATCCACATCGATATTACCAAAATTGTTTAAGTAATCCGAATAAAAAATGATCCGATTGTCTAAAATAATGTTCTTGAAGATTTCCTTTTTTATTTGTGATTGAAGTAAAAATCCAAGCTCTGTTTTGGTTTTTTTTCCTCTTCGAATCAGATTGCCATTGGAGTCATAAATTGCGGGATCAACACCAAAAGCACCTTGATTGGCCAATCTTTGATCCATTACAAATGTTTTCTTCATGGTAAATGGAGAGATGTAGTACGAGTACTTTTTCTTTTTGTCAAGGTTTTCCGCTCCAAGACCCAAAAACACATAAGCTGGAGCAAAAAATCGTGATATGGCCACTTCTTTATTGGGATAGGCGTAACCGTCAGTAAATTGAGTGTTAAAATTGTATTTGGCTGAGTAGTACCAATTGGTCAAGGTATCTCTTCGATATCCAAATGTGGAGTTTATTAAAATCGCATCGTCTGTTTTTCGAAGTTCTATACCGTCTTGTTTATTCAAACCGTATCGAAAAATTACTTCATTTTGCCATTTGTATCTTTCCCTTGTATAGATTCTAGTAAAATTACCTTTAAGTAGGCCAGAAATGGAACTAGTTCCCCCGGCATTCCAATTTACAAAAGCAATTTGAGTTATGTCAAATCCTAATTTGTTGGTTTTGATCCAATTGGAAATCCCTGAAGTGTTTACTGATGTTTTCTTGATTATCGGGGCTTTAATAGGAGGTAATTTTTTCGGAATTACAAACGGCCGAAACGTTGGTCCTACTGTAGGGGTAAGTATAGAAATAGAGTCTGTACCAATTTCTGTAGGTGTGGGATTTTCTTGGGAATATGTAGGTAAAGAGATTAGAAAAAAGAGTAGAATAATGGGGATGATGTACAATTTCATTGTTGGTTTTTTTGGTAAGCGCAATTTAATTGATTTTTAAGGTTGAAAAAAAAGTTTTCAAATTTTTAACGTCTATTTTGCAAATAGATTGTTGTTCATTGATATTACCTTGTTCAATAAAGTGATCAGGAATTCCCAGTCGTTTTATAGGAATGTGATAACTATTTTCTGAGGCAAATTCTAAAATTGCCGAACCAAACCCACCTGTTATTACTCCGTCTTCAATGGTAATCACCATGTTATAGGATTTAAATATATTATGCAAACACTTGGTGTCAAGGGGTTTGATAAAGCCAAAATCAAAATGCGCAAAAACTGCTTGGTTTTCTGTTTCTTTCAAGGCCTTGATTACATTGTTTCCAATAGTTCCGCAAGATAAAATGGCAATTGAACTCCCTTCTTTTAAACATTTGGCTAAGCCAATACTAATTTTTTCATAGGGTGATTTCCAATCTTGAAATTCGCCTCTTCCTCTAGGATAACGAATGGCAATTGGATGGTCTAAGCCCAATTGTGCGGTATATAAAATGTTTTGTAAGGCTATTTCGTTTAAGGGGGCATATATTATTACGTTTGGAATACAACGCAAATACGCAATATCGAAAACGCCATGATGGGTAGCTCCATCTTCGCCAACTAATCCCGCTCGGTCTAGACAAAAAATAACAGGTATGTTTTGCAGGGCAACATCATGTATTACTTGGTCATAGGCCCTTTGTAAAAAAGTGGAGTAAATGTTGCAATAAACAATCATACCTTGAGTAGCCATTCCTGCGGCTAATGTAACAGCATGCTGTTCCGCAATGCCTACATCAAAAGCGCGATTGGGTAGCGCTTCCATCATGTATTTCAAGGAACTTCCAGAGGGCATTGCTGGGGTGATACCAATGATTTTTTCATTTTTTTGAGCTAAATCCAAAAGCGTCAAACCAAAAACATCTTGATATTTTGGTGGTAAATGCCCTTCTGATTTGGGGAGTAAATCGCCTGTTGCGGCATCAAATTTACCTGGAGCATGGTATTGTACTTGGTTTTCTTCGGCTTGTTGTAGTCCTTTACCTTTGGTAGTGATAACATGCAAAAATTTTGGGCCTTTTACCTTTTTTAATCGTTTGAGTTCTTTTATAACGGCTTTGAGATCATGACCATCTATAGGGCCTGAATAATCAAAATTTAAGGATTTAATCATGTTGTTTTGCCAATGATTTTTACCTTCTTTAACAGCGGTTAAGTATTCTTTCAGGGCGCCTACGCTTGGATCGATACCTATGGCGTTATCATTTAAGATAACTAATAGATTGGCATCAGTCACTCCAGCGTGATTGAGCCCTTCAAAGGCCATTCCAGAGGCTATAGAAGCATCGCCAATTACGGCGATGTGTTGTTTTTCTGTGTCGCCTTTCAGGTTGGAAGCAATTGCCATGCCTAATGCGGCCGAAATGGAGGTAGAGGAGTGGCCTACGCCAAAAGCATCGTATTCGCTTTCGCTTCTTTTTGGAAAACCCGATATGCCATTTAATTGTCGGTTGGTGTGAAAAATGTTTTTTCTACCGGTTAAAATTTTATGGCCATAGGCTTGATGGCCTACGTCCCATATCAATAAATCGTTGGGTGTATCAAACACATAGTGCAACGCAATAGTTAGTTCGACCACGCCAAGACTGGCTCCTAAGTGGCCTTCTTTTACAGCTACTACATTAATTATAAAATCGCGTAATTCTTGTGCCAAATAAGGAAGTTGCGCTTCATTAAGTAAGCGTAAATCGACGGGGGAATTGATATGTTCGAGTAATTTGGTTTTCATTTATAATTAAAAAGCGAATTTACGGTTTTGTTTTTTATATTTTTGCGATTCACTTAATTATTCCCCGCCATGGCGGGTTAGGCGGCTATGATACATCCTTTCAGCGACGAATATTTTATGAAAAAAGCTTTGCAAGAAGCTGAAATGGCTTTTGACAAAGGTGAAATTCCTGTGGGAGCCGTTATTGTGGTGGCCGACAAAGTCATTGCCAGAACCCATAATTTGACCGAATTGCTCCACGATGTTACGGCCCACGCCGAAATGCAAGCGATAACGGCAGCCGCGAATTTCTTAGGCGGAAAATACTTGAAAGATTGCACTTTGTATGTAACTTTAGAACCTTGCCAAATGTGCGCAGGGGCTTTGTATTGGAGTCAAATCTCAAAAATTGTTTATGGGGCTAGTGATACGCATCGCGGTTATGAAAAATTGGGCACTCAGTTGCATCCCAAAACTACGGTAGTTCGTGGTGTTTTGGCAGAGGAAGCCGCTGATTTGATGAAGCGTTTTTTTGCTGAGAAGAGGAAATAATAGTGTTTCTCAATCCCTAAAATAAGACACAAAAAAACCGCTACTCTTTCGAATAGCGGTTTTTGTTTGTTTTAGTCTTCAATAACATTTCCTTTTTTATCATAGAAATGGTATTCTAAATACGTGTAAGCGTCACGAGGTATAATTTTCACCCATTTCTTATGCTCAAAAAACCATTTTGAACGTAAGGATGGAAAACCTTTACTGAGGTAAGCAGCCACAAACGGGTGTACATTAAGTACCACTTTCTTGTGGGTTTTTAGATGTCTTTCAAGATCGGAAGTGATTCTGTCAATGATAGAAATTGGTGCTTCTATTTCGCCATTTCCATTATTAGGATCTTCTTCACGTGTTTTGATGTTGACTTCTGGTCTTACTCTTTGTCTAGTAATTTGAACTAATCCAAATTTACTAGGAGGTAAGATCTTGTGTTTGGCTTTATCATCGCTCATTTCTTCTTTAAGGAAGTCGAATAATACTTTGCGATTTTCGGGATTGGCCATATCGATAAAATCGACAACAATGATTCCGCCCATATCTCTCAAGCGCAATTGTCTTGCGATCTCGGCGGCAGCAATCATGTTTACTTCCATGGCAGTATCTTCTTGAGAGCTGGCTTTGTTGGAACGGTTACCGCTGTTCACATCTATTACGTGTAGAGCTTCGGTATGTTCGATAATCAAATATGCGCCTTTACTCATGGAAACTGTTTTTCCAAAGGAAGTTTTGATTTGTCTTTCAATGTTGTATTTCTCGAATATGGGGGTGTCTTTCGATTGATAAAACTTTACGATTGATTGTTTGGCAGGAGCAATTTCTTGCAAATAATCCTTTGTTTGTTGGTACAACTCTTCATCATCTATTTGAATACCACTAAAGGTATCATTAAAAACGTCTCTAAGAATGGAGGAAGCTCTGTTGAGTTCGCCCAATACTTTTGACGGATGATGAGCAGTTGGTAATTTCTTACACATTGCAGTCCATCTGCTGAGCAGGTTCTGCAAATCTTTTTCTAATTCGGCGGTATTTTTGCCTTCGGCTACGGTGCGTACAATGACGCCAAAGCCTTTTGGTTTGATGGATTGTACAAGTTTTTTAAGTCGGTCTTTTTCTTTTTTGTCCTCTATTTTTTGAGAAATAGAAACACGATCAGAAAAAGGAACCAGTACGATAAATCGACCAGCCAAGGAAAGTTCGGCACTTATTCTAGGCCCTTTGGTCGAGATAGGTTCTTTAACGACTTGTACTAAAACGGATTGGTTGGCATTCAACACATCGGTGATGATACCGTCCTTATCAATCTCTTTTTCAAACTGAAAGTTTTTTAGGGAGAAATCTTTTATTTTACCTGCGCTTACAAGTTTTATGAATTTCAATTGAGAAGCAAGATTTGGACCTAAATCATGATAATGTAAAAAGGCGTCTTTTTCATAGCCTACATGTACAAAAGCGGCGTTGAGTCCTGCAACAGGTTTTCTGATTTTGGCAATAAAAATATCACCTACTTGAAAATTGCTGGTTTCTTGTTCTTTGTGTAATTCAATTAGTTTTCCATCTTTTAATAAGGCAAAATCTACGGCATCGGAACTCGAACGAATAATTAATTCTTTATTCACGCGGTACATTTTTATCCAGACTTTAAAGTTTTCAGTTTTCAGTTTACGGTTTTCAGTTTTACAACTCATAACTCATAACTCATAACTCATAACTGAATTGTAAGGATGGATTAAACAATAATTTACAGGTTTGACCCGGATGAATTTTCAGTCGGCAGTATTCAGAGAGCAGTATGCAGTTTAAGCTGCGATCTGAAGTCTAAAATCTAATGTCTGAAATTCAAATTTCAATGAACTTTTAAAAAGAAAAAAGTAGTTTAAAACTACTTTTTCTTTTTGTGACGGTTAGCTCTCGCTCTTTTTTTACGTTTGTGAGTTGCTACCTTATGTCTCTTTCTTTTTTTACCACTTGGCATATCCTAAGATTTTTATGTTAATTAATAGATTATTTTGCTTCGTTATTTGTCTTAACTCCTTCAACAAACACTTTTGCAGGTTTAAATGCTGGAATGTTGTGTGCTGGAATTTTAATTGTAGTATTTTTGGAAATATTTCTACCTGTTTTTTCTGCTCTTGTTTTTACGATAAAGCTTCCGAAACCTCTTAGATATACATTGTCTCCAGTTTCAAGTGAAGTTTTTACTTCCTCCATAAAAGTTTCAACTGTGGCTTGAACGTCACCTTTTTCAAGACCCAATTTTTCTGAAATCTTTGCTACGATATCTGCTTTCGTCATTTTCTTTCCTATTTAATATTGTTGTATGTTTTTTTTGAGTTTGCAAATATATGAATTTAATATGCAATAATTCAACCTAAATCGTTAAAATTTAATTACATAAACTTTTACTTTTGCTGACAAATTATTATTATGAATTTTGCTAATCTATTGATAAACTGGTATTTAGGCAATAAAAGAGAGTTGCCGTGGAGAAATACCAACGACCCTTATCCCATTTGGCTCTCCGAAATTATGCTGCAACAAACGCGTGTAACGCAAGGAATGCCCTATTATTTTTCGTTTTTAACTGCTTTTCCTACCGTGTTTGATTTAGCCAAAGCCGACGAGCAACAGGTACTTAAGCTTTGGCAAGGGTTAGGATATTATTCTAGAGCAAGAAACCTGCATCAAACCGCACAATATATAGTTAGGGAATTGAATGGCGTTTTTCCAAACTCCTATGCTGGTCTTATACAATTAAAAGGAGTTGGCGAATATACTGCCGCTGCCATAGCATCGTTTGCTTTTGAAGAACCCGTTCCTGTGGTAGACGGAAATGTGTTTCGAGTCTTGTCTCGGTATTTCGGAATCGAGTCTGACATCAGTTTAGGGAGAACCAAAAAGGAATTTACCGCTTTAGCTGCCGAATTATTGCCCAAAGCACAACCCGCGCTGTTTAATCAAGCTATAATGGAATTTGGTGCTTTGCAATGTGTGCCCAAAAGCCCGAATTGTACCGATTGTATTTTTAATTCCAGTTGTGTGGCGTTGCAAAAAGGAACAGTAGCCGATTTACCTGTAAAGCTGAAAAAGACAAAAGTTACCCATCGTTACTTTAATTATATAGTACTGAGTGATGCCAATGGTAATACGAAGCTACAACAGCGCACCGACAAAGGCATTTGGTATAATCTATATGAGTTCCCTTTGATAGAAACACCAAAAGAAGAAGGTTTCAAAAAGATTGCGTCTTTAATAAAGAGTGAAACTTCTTTCGGATCATCGTTGGTTGGTATTGAAGAAGTAAATCCTATAAGTATAGTGCATAAATTATCGCATCAACATTTGTATATTAAGTTTTGGAAAGTTACGATTGCCAATGCTTTAGAGGATGGAATCACTACGGAACAATTAAAAATCTTTCCATTTCCTATAGTGATTCACAATTTTATTGAAGAATATGCTGCTAGATAGTTTTTAAAAATAATGTATCTTTGGTTGAAATACCTTAATTATTATGAACGGGACTTTAAATAAAGTGATGTTAATTGGGCATCTGGGCGACGATATCAAGATGCATTATTTTGAAGGCGGTAACTGTATTGGACGCTTTCAATTGGCTACGAACGAAGTGTATATTAATAAATCGACCAACGAGAAAATTACGTCTACCGAGTGGCATAACTTAGTCGTACGTAATAAAGCGGCGGAGATTTGCGAAAAATACCTTTCCAAAGGCGATAAAATATACGTTGAGGGTCGTATCAAAACCCGTCAATGGCAAGCCGAAGATGGTACCATGAAAACAACTACCGAAATACAAGTCACGGAGTTTACCTTTTTGACTACCAAAAAGGAGCAGGAACAAAAGGGTAATGCCAATACAGAATCGGCAAAAAACACTAACTTTGACCCTGCAAATGGTAATCTACCTATTAATGATTTACCATTTTAAATAGAAGTGAAAGATTTTTTAAGAATGAGAAATAAAATTGCGGTTATTTTTGCTTTTTGTACTGTGTTGTTTATGATGGTTGCCTGCAAAGACGAAGTGTTACCTAAACCCACAGGGTATTTGCGTTTAGATTATCCTAAAGCCACCTATACAGCATTTAAAGGAAAATGTGCTTATGGCTTTGAAATGAATGCAAAAGCGCAAATTAATGGCAAACCCGATTGTAGTTATACTATTCATTATCCCAAAATGAAAGCTACACTCTATTTAACGTACAAGCCTGTTTCTAACAATCTAAAAGCGTTGTTGCGTGATGCTCAAAAACTAACTTTTGAACATGTAATTAAAGCAGATGATATCGTAGAGCAACCATATATTAATCCGGATAAAAAAGTATATGGTATGTTTTATCAGGTGGATGGTAATGCGGCGACCAATTCACAGTTTTATTTGACCGACAGTACGCGTCATTTTGTAACCGGGTCATTGTATTTTTATGCCAAGCCCAATTTTGATTCGGTCATGCCGGCAGCAAGTTACATTAAAAACGACATGCAACATTTGATGGAAACCTTACAATGGGAGTAATGTTTTTGTTTTTCTAAGAAAGAATTTTAAATACAAAAAAAGCATTCGTTTCTGGCGAATGCTTTTTGATTTATGAAGATTCATTGTTAATAAATTTGCAGGTGTGCATGAGCGAGACGCTTTTCTAAAATGTCATTAATTAAAAAAAAAACAATTTTGATTTTGTTTTTCCAACAAAGGAGAATAAGAGCGAAGCGAATTGGGGGAGCTACCACTTAAGTTGTTTACATTATGTGATTCTTTGTTTCTACCTTAGAGGTTCTGCTAAATAAGGTTTTCGACTGAGCTCAATCTGACTGAGTAAACGTAAGTATAAAAGTTTTTTCAAAACAAAAATTAGACCTAAGAATGACAAGAAAACGAAGTCATATCACTTCGTTTTTCAAGGTTACATTTTTAAAATGGGATTACTTTCAAAATCATAAACCATAGTCGAAATTTCAATTTGAAACCATTCATTTTTATAAACACTCTAATTTTATAATTCGAAAGTGAAAATTATGTCAATTTTCTTCTCAAGCCATTCCTCCACATTTTTGATTTGTTCACTAATTAAACACGTTCTAGTTTCTTGAAAATCTTTCCATATTTTACACTTTTATGTAAACCTATTTAAGGACAAGACAGTTGTAAAATCACTAAATCTGGGTATTGTATAGAGGATCGTTTAATATTACATTTGATTTTTTTAAAACTTTTTTTTTAGTTTATTATAGATCTATTAGTTATTGATTTTATAGAGGTATTAATAGTTTTTTAATCAATTTTTATAAGTTGAATATAATTTAATATAAACAAAAAATGAAAGTCTGAAATTAGAGCTGTTATTAAATGAAAAACTAAATTTTACTAAACCAATATTAATATTATTTCAAATGAAAAAAAGTGTAATTTTTTTAACCATTGTATTTTTGTTATTGCCTAAAAATTCTAATTCTCAAGATAAGGGCGTCGCTACAGCAGTTGCAGTTGGGGCTGGTTTAATGGCTATTGGCGCTGGAATCATGGCAATTGAAGATATGAAAGAAAGAGCAGAATTGAATGCTACAGAATGGGTTTTGTCCAATCATCCAGAATTAACAAGTTTTTCGTTGAAAACTCTTGATTTTGATGGTAAAAAATTAAAGGACATGTCATCAACTTCTGTAATTTCATTCAAAATTCAAGAATTTAGTCCAACGGATAATCCAAAACTCGATGGAAGAAAACAAGTACTACTAGCATTTACAAGCTATGGTTGGATAAGTGACCAAGGAATTGATTTTAACAAGGTAAATTGGTATTTGATAGATAGTGATGAGTGGATGAATATGATGGTTTCATATACAAAAGTAGCGTCAAAAGAAAAAGATGAATCTATTTTAAAAGAGGCTTTGTCAAAAGGGGTAGTTGTTAATAAGGCAATTAAGATGAAAGGTAAGCAAGATATTCCTTTTTTTAAGTTAGAGGGAGATATGTATCTTGTAACAGATTATTCAAATGAAATGAAACTTATTTATAACGAAAAATCCTTAGGTATTTTTTTGAAAAAAACTAGAAATTTAGTGCAAATGGGGAGGTCGGCAATTATTAATACTCATGAGTTCTTTTTTCAAAAAGGCTAACGTTTCCTTTGTGGTAATTTTGCGCGAAGTAAAAAAGCTTCGCGCTATCCAACCGAAGAAATTTATTCCATATCCGAGCGATCGGGTTTTCTAAATAAATTTTCATATTCTTGCCAATCTAGATCTGATTGTCTTTTTTCTTCTTTCATTTCCTCGGACAATTCAATTGGAAATGAAAAATCAAACTGATTATTTTCACTGATAATTTTACTTCTTTCAAAAGCTGATGTAATTTTTATACCGAGTTCGTTGTATTCAATGTAACCAAGCTCTTCAAAAAATTCCATTTGTACTTTCCCATTTTCAAACCATCTTTTATAAGTTTGTTTTCTATTGAAATTACTGGTTTCTATGTGTTTGTTTCCGTTTTCAAAATATGTAATTCGGCAAATTCCTGTTTGATTTTCTTTGCGTATTTCTTCAAGTTTTAGATTGCCGTTTTCGTACCAATCACGTGATTCTCCAAAAAGATTACCGTTTTTAGATTGTCGAAAAGATTTTATTTATCCAGAATTATAGTAAGAATGTAGAAATATAAGGTCCTTTTTTCGTTCGGCTTTCTGTCTCAGGATTCCGTTTAAATTGAAGTCTAATTGAAAATCGTTCCCTTGCGCAAATAGTAAATCAAAATCTTTATTGAATTGTTCATCTAATATATCAAAATCTGAAAATGGAAGATGTTTTGAAATATAAATTTTGGGATAAAAATATTTCGAAAAAATCGAGTGAAGGTAAATTGGTAACTCATTTTCATTCAATGCTTTTAGTAACTCAATTGTGTTTCCCATAAATCCATCTAATAGAAAACAATTCAAAGACTGTATTGAATCGAAATCTCCATTATTTGTATATCTGCAAATTATTTGTTTCTCATTTTTGGTATTAAGGTAATTTGCTTTCCTTACAGTTTTTATTGACAGAAATTTTTCTCGCGCTACAAAATCCAATTTATCTAAATTAAAATCAGGTTGATAATTTTCAGAATATAAAACTGAATCATTCTTTTTCCAATTTCCGCCAGGATTCATATTCGTTAGAATCCCTTCATTTAGAATTTGTCTTCCAAGTTTATAGATTATAATTTTTTCTAACTCAAAAGCTACTTCCTCAGATATGTTTGGGAATAATATCTCTATCTTAACTTGGTATCCATTTTTTTCAATATCTGCAATTCGACCAAGCTTAGTTAAGTTAAAATCAAGTCGATTTTTTTTTAAATGTGCCATATATCTTTTACCTCGACCTTTTCCAATATAAAAATATTGATTATCTCTTGGATCAATTAGAGCATAAACATAGTAGTCATTATTTTTCATAGTTTCAAAGGTATTAGGTCATTTAACAATTGTCTTCAACTGTTTTTCGATTGGAATGGTGGTTGTAGGCAGTTGCTATAGGTCATGATGATCGTTAATGTTTATTTCAAACATATTGTCAACAAAATTGGATGTCGCCCACGGAACCAAATCATCGTTTTGATTTTCGATGTAGTAAGTAATGAAAATGCTATTTGCTGTTTGAAAAATTACATCTTTTATGGTGTTTGCCAGCCAAATTATTTCATTATTATTAATAATTGATTCTAATCTAATTTCAATTTCTCCAAGTAAGATTGGCTTAAAGAACTTTTGTTTAGTAATTTCAAATTTTACGGGTTTATGTTTCGTTATTGTACACGGAATTTGTGTTAAATAAGTTTTGACTTCACCATTATGATCTCTTATTTCTTTAGCCGTAAACTGGAAAGTTTTATCTATGCGTTCTATTTGGAAATATTTTATACCGCGACCTTTTAATGTATTTATTAACTCAATTTTTTGATTTTCAAGCATTCTTGCGCCAAAATATATCGATTTTACAGCTTTATAATTATAGAATTGTTTTCCATAATCGCCATGGACGATTCTAAATTCATTTTCGTATTTCCAGCATTGTGATTTATAGCCAGCCATCTTTTGGATAATAGCATTTTTTTCGGATATGTCCAAAATGTCAATTTCTGGTGGTAATTTCTCATATTCAACGTCAAATGGTAAAGGATTTTCATTTTTAAAACTTTCTAGAAGTATTTCTTTGTCATATTCGATGCAAAAGCCTTTGTGTGAGTTTGCATAGTGTACCCAAAGAAGTTCTTCAAGATATGATTTTGATAAAGAATATATTCCCATTTTTGCATTATGAGAAAGTAAATTTTTAAGAGCGATTTCAACAGGATTTTGACTATCCTTGTTCCCATTTCCAAATATCGAATTAACCAAAGTCAATTGTTGTAAAAATATTTCATGACCAACAGCATTTTCAGTAGTATCATTTAAGTCGTCGAAATTTGGAGCCCAATAGTAATTATTTTCCAAAGAAACTAAATCGCGAATAAAGATTTCTGAGTTTCCGCCTCTATATTTATAAACTAGCATATTTCGATTTTTATCACGTCTGTTTTTGCAATTGCCTACAACGTTATGCCGCTTGGCGATGTGGCGGATTAAAGAAGCCTAAATTTTCGGTTAATGACTATTTTACAAGTACAAAACCGTCTTTAAATTAAGCCAAATCCCGCCATATTGCCAAACGGCGGTTATGCGTTCGGTTTTTTATACATTATTTTGTTTTTAATTCTGCACTTTTTCAGACTCTTTATATTCTTTCCAAATGTAATATTTCCTCAAAATCAATTTACGAACTTCCTCAAAAGCCCAAATTAAGAACAATGCTAAATTGTATAGAATTATTGCTGAATAATATAATAAAAAGCCGGAAACAATTATTCCAAGAATTATTATAGCAGTTACTCCTTTATCTTTACCACGACCATATCCACTTCTAAAAGATAGTCCTGGAATTCCACTTCTAATTGAAAAACCTTTTGAACCAATAGTTCCATATTTGGTTCTGTAACTACTTGAAATACCAGAACCACTTAGATTTAAACCAAATCCCTTATTTCCACCAATTCTTTTTTGATACCGTAAACCCATAATTACTATTTTAATATTTAGCTTTAGGATATGTTATCTAGATACTCTATAAAATTTTGAAAGCCAGCTACACTAAAATTTAATTGTCCTAATTTGTCGAATTCAATCATTACAAAGCCTAGGTCTAACAAATAACTTCGTCCTCGCCATTCACCTGATTCGATTCGCATTACATCAACTTCAGTGAAATCGTCATCATAAATTTCAAATAAATTTGTAAATAGTTTAACAAGATTTGCAATTTCGTCAATTGTAATGTCATAGTCACTTACAAAAGTTACCATTTTAAGTTTGTCAAATTCCTTTTCGGTACTTGAAACTCTTAACCTAATTTTGTTGAACGAGTTTAAGAAAGGTATATTTAAAATTGTTTCATAAGAAATCGAATTGAATTTCCCTTCGTTTTGGTGTTCTTCATAAAAGGAAGATATCTCTAAAAGTTCTTGAAAATCTAAACTTTGAAATTCTAAAGCTATTTGATTAAATTTTTTTGACGGTTTCTTTGAAGAGAAAAGATTAAAAAAGCCCATATTTTTTTTGTTTTTGGTTAGTAAATTTTCTGTATTCTGCGGTAAACTGACGCATAACTTGTTTATAAGCGAAACAAACTTTAGTAAATACAGAAATTCAGGTAGATGAATGATTTTTGTTTCGCAATATCGTTTTTCAAATATATTTATTTTTTCTTTTAATTAAATTTAAATTCAGATAAGAAAAAAAAGCTTTATTTGTATTAAGGTTGGCCTGAAAACCTTATTTAATTATTTTTTTGTTTTCATCCTCATCGCTTTTTGACCTGATACGGTTCGTTATATAAATTCATCAAGACGAACCGTTTAATTGATCGCGGTCATTTGATCAATCGACCGCGGTCAATTACTGAATCGACCGCGGTCGATTTGTTACATCATCCGTTTCTTTTTTGATGTTCATCAGGTTCAAGTTGTTGTTTGGTCTTGATTATATAGATAGGTAGGGTCAATCATCATATACAAGAAGAGTAATGGGTTGTATTGTTAGGTGTCTTATTTTAGAGAATCCTTAAAGCATTTCACTTTGTTTGATACTTCGTTCCTCAGCATGACATAAAAATGCTTAAATTAATACAGTAGGGTAAGTAAGAATCAAAAAAAAGCATTCGTTTTTGGCGAATGCTTTTTGATTTTAGTGTTTTTTGAATTACGATTTCGTAGGTACTACTTTGTAGGTTTTTCCATCGGCAACCCCTTCAATAATTTTAGTCAATGACGTTGGGTTTTGAACCGTTTTGTCAAAAGAAATGGTGGCTAATTTTTTGTCAAAATCTACGGTAGCTTTTTCTACTCCTTCAGATTCGGCTAATTTTTTTTCGATAGTTTTGGCGCACCCCATAGCGCAAGTCATGCCTTCGATGGCCAAACTTGCTGTTTGAAGATTAGCGGCTGCAATTGGTTTTTGGGCTTTTGGAGCCTCAATAGCTACTTCTGCTGGTTTTGCAGTTTCAGTTTCTTTTTTGCAACCTACCATTGCGATACTAGCCAAAGCAAGCGCAACAATTGTTTTATTGATATTCATTGTAGTTGAATTATAATTATTTAAAATATGATCGGGACAAAATTAATCAAAAAGCGCGCCGAATATTCGTAAAATTGTTAGAATTTTGGCCCAAAATTAAAAGTATGGTTGCTAAACAATTCAAGTGGGTTTTTTTATTGCTTTTATCGCTCATTTGGGGTAGTTCGTTTATCCTGATTAAAAAAGGGTTGGTAGGATTGAGCGCCTTTCAATTAGGTTCTTTGCGCATTATTTTTGCAGCACTTTTTTTGTTGTTGATTGGTTTTAAAAGTTTGATTAAAATTCCACACCATCAATGGAAATATGTTGCCTTGACCTCCTTGTTTGGGACCTTTATTCCTGCTTATTTGTTTGCCATTGCACAAACGCAAATTGACAGCTCGATTAGTTCGATTTTAAATTCTTTAACTCCTTTGAATACATTATTAATTGGTGCTATCTTCTTTCATTTGGATTTTAGACGCAATCAAATTTTTGGTGTTTTGATTGGGCTAGCGGGAAGTTTGCTTTTGATTTGGAATGGCGCAGTACATCATCCCAACCAAAATTATTACTATGCTATTTTGGTGGTTATTGCTTCTATTTGTTACGCTACCAATGTCAATTTGATTAAGAAGCATTTATCCGATTTGCCCCCCTTGAGTATCAGTACAGGAAATTTTTTGGTTTTACTGTTTCCGGCATTGGGGGTATTGTACTTCACGGATTTTTTTACGGTGCTCCACGAAGTTAAGGTCCAAGAATCGATGCTTTACATTTTGATTTTGGGTGTTTTAGGAACGGGAATTGCCAATATTGTTTTCTTTAAATTGATTCAGATTTCGTCCCCTGTTTTTGCAACTTCGGTTACCTATTTGATTCCGGTGGTGGCTTTTTTTTGGGGAGTATTGGATCATGAAATGTTGACTCCTGTACAGCTCTTTGGGGCTTTTATTGTATTGGTTGGCGTGTATTTGTCGGCAAGGAAATAGACTGTAGATTTATAGAAAAGAGAAGGCAGAAAGCTGCAAATTAGAAAAGCTAGAGATGCAAAAACCGATAACGGAAATCATTTTTGATGGCCGGGACAAAATATTGTAAACTAAAAAAGACTGCCGATGAAAGCAGTCTTTGTTGTTTTAATTTTATTTGTGATTATTGAAAATCGGCATCAGTTACGCCTTCGTTGATTTTTATTTTGGAAGTGGTAAGTTTAAGCTCTATGCCAATGTTCATTATGGTTGTGTGAGGGAATTTGATTCCTTTAACTTCTCTGTAATCATTGAAATAAGTGGTTTGTGTTCCCTTGTCAGACGTTTTGCTCTCTGCAATTTTGAAGTAGTTTTTTGTATCGTAATACAACGTTGATTGGCCATCTTTGATTGCGTAGGCATCTGTATCGTTGATGGATTCGATCCCTGCTAATGTGATGCTGGCTTTATCAAGTAACGGTAATTCATCAAAAGGATTCATGTCGGCTTTCTTTTCTAAAAACTCTTTTGTTGAAAGGTCTTTGCGTTGTCCTTGTTGGATAGCGTATCCTGATTGGTCTCCAAGTACTCTTTTCATCATGGTTGCGCCTCCAGCTTTCATTTCAACGCTCAATTTTTTGTCTGAGGTTATTTTTGAAGTCATCTCAACTGTTGTGCCTTGAATTGATCCACTGGCAATGGTCACGATTGATTTTACTTTTTTTAAAGCTTCTATGCCGCCTATGGCTTTGATGTAATTTTCTAACACACTTTTGGCGGTAATTCCTGTTGGGATTTCTTTTTTTGCTATTGGTTTTTCTGTAGGATTGCCATATTTGTCAAAAAAGTAGAGCGGTAATTGGAGTTTTTCTAATCCCGGAGTGATTTCGCTTGCTTTTCCAATCACTACGATACGGGCGTGGACCAGAAGGAAATATTTATTAGCCACACGAAGGATGTCATCAGGTGTTACGGCATTGATCGTTTGTATATATTTTTCGTAAAAATCGGTGGGCAGTTGTTCGGTTTCGATGTTAAGGGCATAGCGGGCTACGGCTTGTGGTTTTTGTACTTGCATAACAAAACGACCAATGTATCCTGCTTTTACGTTATTTAGAACTTCATCGGCTACTTTTTCGGTTCTGATTTTTTTAATTTCTTTGATGAACTCAACTACAGCACTATCAGTAACTGCGTTTCTTACCGCTGCTGTGGCTACGAATTTGGTAATGTGTTTGCCACTACCAAGGCTAGAATTAGCGCCATAAGTCCATGCGTTTTTTTCTCTCAAATTCATGTTTAAATAGGAATTGAAATCGCCTCCTAAAATTTGATTGGCAATGACAGCTGGGAAAAAATCGGGGTCGCTCATTTTTAGAGTAAGATTGTTTACCAATGAGATTTCAGATTGAACGGCATTGGGTACATCTACCAAGTTGATTTGTAATTGGTCTACGTTGGCATTGGGAGTATGTGTTTCTTTAGGAACAACTTTTTTGACCCAATGGCCAAATAGTTTTTCGACAGCTTTTTTGGTTTCTTTGAATTTTATATCGCCAATAATTACCAAATACGCATTTTCAGGAGAAAACCTATTGTTGTAATTGTTCTGTACATCGGCTAAAGTGACATTCATAAGGCTTTCCTCGGAGAGATATTCGCCAAAAGGATGGTTTTTTCCAAAAGCTAGTACATCAACAACTCGGCTAGAAATAGCGGCTACACTTTTTTCGCTGGCTTTGAGACCTTCGATGATTTTGGCTTTTTCTTTGTCGAATTCTTCTTGGGTAAAGTTGGGTAGTAAAGCGCCCTGAGCTAGTAATTCCAGTACACGGCCCGAATATTTAGATAGCGAACTTGCCGATGCACCTCGAGATGAAAAGTTGAGGTTAGCTCCTAAAAAGTCAATTTCTTCATTAAAATCATTTTTAGAGATTTTTTGGCTACCGTTACCTAGCAAGCTGCTTGTTAAATCGTCTACTCCTTTTTTGCTGCCTTCGGCAAAGGGAGGGTTGTCTAGTGTTAAGGTAAAGCTTACTCGGGGTAATTTGTGGTTTTCAACGACTAATACTTTTAAACCGTTTTTTAAAGCAAAGCTTTGTGGTTTTGAGATTTGAACTTTTGGGGAAGCTCCGGGGGTGGGTTGTGTTCTGTTTTGTGCTTGCATAATTCCTATTGCAAAGAAAAGAGTTAAGAAGATATGGCTATTTTTCATGTTGAATCAGACTGGATTATTTGGTTTTTTCGGCAGTTGGGACATAATCTAATACCAGCCTTTGGTTAGGATTCAAGTATTTTTTAGCTACCTCGAGAATTTCTTCTCGGGTAATGGAGTGGATGAGTTCAATTTCGGTATTGATAAGGTTGATGTCGCCATAAAGTAAATAGTATGTAGCTAAGTTTTCGGCTATGCCTTCAATAGAAGCATTGGAGTTGACAAAGTTATTGTCGAATTTGTTCTGCAGTTTTTGAAAATCTTTTTCAGAAATGAGTTCGGTTTGGAGTTTGAGTATTTCTTCATCAATTTCTCTTAAAATATCATCAGCAGTATGTTGAGGCATGGGCAATCCAAATATTATATACATGCCGTAGTCTTCTTGACTGTTGCTAAAAGCGCCCGTTTGAAGGGCAATTTTTTTCTCGTCAACAATTTTTTTATACAATTTAGAGCTTTTTCCATCACTCAAATACGAAGAAATCAATTCCAATACACGGGCATCTCTGGTTTTCATGGATGGTGTGCGATAGGCAGTGATAACTGCTGGAATTTGAATGTTGTGGTCTTCAAAACGCGCTTTTATGGTTTCGGTTATTGGTTCTTCAATATATTGTGTTCTAGTTATGGGTGCGCCTTTTGGAATGGATCCGAAATATTGCTCGATCCATTTCTTGGCCTGGTCCTTTTGAAAGTCTCCTGCTACCACTAAAACCGCATTGTTTGGGATGTAGAACTTTTTATTGAACGCTTGAAACTCCTCTAATGTTGCTGCGTCAAGATGTTCCATGGCGCCAATGGTGGTCCAGCGATACGGGTGTTTTTTGAATAAATTTTCTTTCACCACCATTTGAAAACGGCCGTAGGGTTGGTTGTCATAACGGGTTCTTTTTTCTTCTTTAACGACTTCATTTTGAGTGTCAACTCCAATCTTATTGATAACTGGGTTCATCATTCGTTCGGATTCCATCCAAAGTGCCAGCTCTAAATTATTGGAAGGGAAAATTTCATAATAATACGTTCTGTCATCAGAAGTGTTAGCGTTGTTCACTCCTCCATTGGCAGTTACAATTTTGAACCATTCCCCGCGTTTGATATTTTCGGTGCCTTCAAACAATAAATGTTCAAAAAAATGCGCAAAACCCGTACGATCAGGTCTTTCGTCTTTGGAGCCAACATGGTACATTACCGAAGTAATGATAACCGGTGCAGAAGCGTCTTGGTGTAAAATGACATGTAATCCATTTTCTAAGTTGTATTCTTCGAAAACTACTTTTTGTGCAGAGGCTACACCTCCAAGCATGAGTGCGCTACTTAAGGCCATTATTGTTTTTTTCATGGGTTATTACTTTGTTTGATTGCTGTTTAAGTAGAAGAAAACAGTATTTGTTAGGTCAAAGATACTTTTTTCTAGTTATTCTTATGTAGTTATTCTTGTTTTGCGAGTGTTTTGGCGTGTTGTGGGGGTATTTGAAATGCTTAATTGTCAGGGAGTAAGAAAGAATGAAATAAATTTTAAGGGAGGAATTGCAGGTTTTATTTTTAGTTGTATATTTGCAAACTTAAAAATCAATAAATCAATTTGGTATGTATGCAATCGTAGAGATAGCAGGGCAACAATTTAAAGTAAGCAAAGACTTAAAGGTTTATGTTCACCGTTTGGCTAACGAAGAAGGTTCAAAAGTTTCTTTTGACAAAGTTCTTTTGTTAGACGATAATGGAAATGTAACTTTAGGCGCCCCAGCTATAGAAGGTGCTTCAGTTGAAGCAAAAGTGTTACAACACTTAAAAGGAGATAAAGTTATCGTTTTCAAAAAGAAAAGAAGAAAAGGGTACAAAAAAAGAAATGGTCACAGACAATATCTTACTCAAATCGTAATTGAGGGGATTACTGCAGGTGGTGCTCCAAAAAAAGCAGCGACTAAAAAAGCAGCTGTAGAAGCAACTACTGAAGAAGCGCCAGCTCCTAAAGCAAAAAGAGCTCCAAAAGCTAAAAAAGAAGAAACAAAAGAATAATAACAATATTAAAACCAATACGTCATGGCTCACAAGAAAGGTGTCGGTAGTTCCAAGAATGGTAGAGAATCAGAATCGAAACGTTTAGGCGTTAAGATTTTTGGTGGTCAAGCGGCTATTGCTGGGAACATCATCGTAAGACAAAGAGGTTCTAAACACAATCCAGGTGAAAACGTTTACATCAGTAAAGATCATACTTTACATGCAAAAGTGGATGGTGTTGTGAAGTTCCAAAAGAAAAAAGACAATAAATCATACGTTTCTGTTCTTCCATTCGAAGCATAACAAAAACGATGTTACTATTTTTAAGCCTGTCCAAAAGACAGGCTTTTTTTATTACGACGGATTAAATAATAGCCCGATGCTAATGAATAAGGATAATTTGTTATTGTTTACCCATGAAGCATCAAAACTAATTGGACCCAAAAACGAGTTATATGAAACAGTAGCTCCTGTTGACACTAGGAAACTAGAGCTTTCTTTACTTTGCCAATTTCCTTTGGGCGATAGAAAATTTTGACCGTATTCTTTAATGTTTGAAAAACCAATACTAGCAAGGTCTAT
This sequence comes from Flavobacterium riviphilum, assembly GCF_055231795.1. Taxonomy (NCBI): domain Bacteria; kingdom Pseudomonadati; phylum Bacteroidota; class Flavobacteriia; order Flavobacteriales; family Flavobacteriaceae; genus Flavobacterium; species Flavobacterium riviphilum. Next base: position 233,692 of record NZ_JBUYSY010000001.1, on the reverse strand, counting down.
GTGCGGAATTAAATAAACTTTTTGGCTAAGATTGCTCTGAAGACTCAGGTTCAAATGTATAAACTGACTAACATTTAATTCGTTTTCTTTTATACCCGGAAAACTAATGCCGTTTTTTAATGGGTTTGTAGTGTATCCTCCTAAAAAATATTTGGAAGCGTATCCGTATTCTGAAACCGACAACTGATTGGGCTTGCGATTATTTTCGAACAACAATCCTGAGTTTGCTTGAAATATTAAAACTTTGTCCGAAATAGGTTTTCTGTATTCGTAGTTGAAATTCAATTTAGTAAATCCATTCAAACTTCCGCTAAAGTTTTCTCTCGAGGAATTTATGAAATTAATATCGGCTTTTTGAAACAATGATTTTGAAAGTTCTACATAAAGATTACTCCCTTTGGTGGCATAGTATACTTTGTCAATTGTGTTGTAATGGTAGTGAATATTCAATTCGGTTTGATTCAAGTAGTAACTGCGCAAGGTGAAGATGGTATTGAATGTAGGGTCTGTTTTTGGACGTAAATGGGTGAAATGATAGTTGATTCCTAGTCCCAAATAACTCTTCAGCGAATTGATATTTCTGTTGATTTGGTTGTTGAAATGAATAGCATTGTACTGAATATTATCAGCGATTTTTCCTTCAATGAAAACGTTTTGAATAAGTCGATGGTTGTAGTTTTCGGTTCGCCACCACCAATTTTTATTTTGTCCAAAAATCTTCTGGTATTGCGCTCGAATTCGGGGTTGTTGAGCGATATCGGTCGTTATCAATAAACGGGAGGATTCGCCTAATAAATTTCTGCCCGTATAGTTTAAAATGGCACCAAAACCTCTAAAGCTATCAAAATGCAAAGAACCTTTGAGTTGGCTTCTGTAGTTTTCGAAGGCATTAAGTTCTAGAAATGTACGGTTGTCTTTGGTGTAAATATTCGAATTTATCTGATTGAATAAATTGGTGCCAATGGCTTTTCTTACACCTTCAACGATATTAGAAATGGTATAGCTTTGTCCTGTTTGTATGCTAGAACGTTTAGTGACTAATTTTAGATTTGAGGAGCTAAAATTGTTGTAAACAATCGTGTCTAAGACAAATTGTTTGTCAATTTGTAAGAGCTCAATTTTTTTGTTGCTATGGGGTCTTAATTTTTGAGCTAATGCAACTAAAGCGGGAAGGTTTTGTTTTGTAGCAATTTTGCCTTCGTTGTATAGGGTAGTACTAGCATTAAAATCGGCTGTGGAGTAGGTAAGATTTGGGAAATGGTTTAGTAAAATGTCACAAGCCCTTCTGTTTTCTTCGTTTTTCAAATTGCTAATCAGCATGGTAGATTGAAAAATTAAAGTTGAAAGATTTTCGAGTTGTTCTTTACTCACTTTTTCGTCTCCTACATCGCTACCAATAATAAAATCGGCACCCATTTTTTTGGCGATATCTGTAGGGAAATTGTTTAGCAATCCTCCGTCTACAAGTAAGGTGTTTTTGTATGGAACGGGTTTGAAAACCCCAGGAATAGACATACTTGCTCGCATAGCAAGACCTAAGGAGCCTTCGTCCATGACTACTAATTGTCCGTTTACAATATCGGTGGCTATGGCTCTATAGGGAATAGGAAGCTCGTCAAATTTGGTGGTTTGGAAGGATGGATAGGTGAGTACCGATAAAAACTCCCTTAAGTTTTGGTCGTTGATTAAAGAAGATTTGATTCTAGGTTTGTAATCTTTTACATCAATATCAATAAGGTATTTATTAAATTCCCCCATTTCTTCTACACTCACATTGTTTAAGGATACGGTGCCTCCGAGTAGCTCGTCCCAATGGGTGGTTTTGGCAATTTTGGCAATGCTATCTCCGGAATATCCCATGGCATATAAGCCACCTACAATACTTCCCATGCTTGTGCCTATAATTAGGTCAGGTACAATGCCAAGTGAGTCCAATGCTTGAAGTACCGGTATGTGGGCTATGCCTTTGGCACCACCTCCACTAAGAACCAAGGCAATTTTGGGTTTTTTGTTCTGACTCCAAAGGGTAGTGTTGAAAGAAAAAACACTAAGGCAAAATAAAAAAGGGAGGATACTTTTCAAAATATGGTGGTTTAGGGGATGACTATTTTTAGGATACACTATAATTCAGAAGAAAACAAGATGCCATCTTTTTGTCCTGAATTTTTTAATAATTTGAAATGAGAATGTATCGCATTTATTGCATGACGGCTTTGGTAGGGCAATTGGTTTTCTTGAGCATATTTTTGGATAATTGGGGTAATTTTGGGGTAGTAAGTGTGTCCAACAGTTGGAAACAAATGATGAGCAACATGGTGAGTGAATCCGCCATATAGAAAATCAAAAAGAGGATGGCCGGCATTAAAATCTCTGGTTACTCTCATCTGGTGCTCGGCCCAAGTAAGATTCATTTTGCCATCTTTTGGTACTTCAGGAAAGATAGAATCTTCGTCAACATGTGTGGAGATTAGCGCTACTACTCCAAATAGACTAGAGCAAAGGTGCATGATCACCCAAGCAAGAAGAATAGTTGTAAATTTTTGATCAAGCACCCAAAATGGGATTAACAGCATATAGCATAAATTAAAGATTTTGGCAACAATGAGTTTGAAGTATTCAATACGAGGAATGGTGTATACTCTTTTTAAGTAATTGTCTTTGGTGCCAAAAAAGTCTTTAAAATCTCGAATGAATAACCATATAAGGGTATAAAGAGGATACAGAAACCACATGTAGATATGTTGGTACTTATGAAAAGAAAATCTCGGACTATTTGGGAATATCCGAACCACGTCGCTTTGTTTTATGTCGCAATCCCAATGCTGGATATTTGGGTAAGGATGGTGTAAAACCAAATGACGCTGAATCCAAATCTCGCTATTAGAGCCAAATACATCCACAATATAGCAAAAGGCTCTGTTTTGTTTTTTGGTAAAAAAAAGGGCCCCGTGGCTGGCATCATGAAAGGAATTTACAAAAAGTAAAATCATCGAAAATCCCATCAAAAGATAACTAAGAAATAACAAAGGGGTGGAATTGCCCAAAAGGAGAATACAGCTATAGGATGCGATAAAAACGAACAGCAACAATATGGCTTTGTAAATGTTTTTATATTGCAGTTTTTTATCTTTCAAAACCTTTTCTTGGACTTCCTTGTTTAATTTTCTGAAAAAATCGTCTTTTCCGGCGCGTAGAAATTCGGGTCTAACTTCAATATTGTTCATAACGCAATAGTTTAGCAATTGAATTTTTTTTACCTCATAAAAATATTAAAAAAAAACGTTAATAGCTTATTAGTAGAGGTTTAGATTTTTTGAAAAAAAAATCCAATAAAAAACCCTCACAGTACAACTGAATGTAGTTCAGTTTCCTGTAAGGGTTTGTTTATGTTGTGAATGATTTTTGAAAGATTACCTTACGTTGAAATGCAAATAGTTATTTGTCAGTATAATGTCTTAAAGCAGAGATTATAATCACTACGACTTCGTGGTCGATGATTTCATAAACTAATCGGTCTTTTTTATTTAGGATAAATCAGCAAGGGCTTATTTGCTTATTTCTATTGTATATCTGCCCATATATTTTTGGCATTTACTTTGGTGTAGTTTTTTTCTCTGTATGTAGCATTTTGAAAGTTTTCATGATGTTTTTCTAATCTTTCGATTATTTTTGGATTTGTAATTTCATTGTTTTGTTCAATTACTTCCACGTCAAATGCTTTCAAAATTTTTTTGATGATGGCAATTTGCGAAACATCTTTTATGTTGACAGTTAGTGTGGTCATTTGGATAAGTAATCAATTAAGATAAAAAGATATAAAATATTTCAGTTTGTTGTTTATGGTTTGATTGTTGAAAAAAAAGGCCTAGGCTATTCGGAGTCCTGATTATTGGTGTTTGATTTGGCTGCTAATTCGGGAGGCTAGAAGAGCTTGGGTTTTGGAGGTGCTAGATTGACAACATAAAACAATAAACAAACCCTTTCCTGTAAGGGTTTGTTTATTGTTTTATGTTTTCTGGGAATGTTTGCTCAAAATTCATTAGTAATTTAATGACAATAGTATTCAATTTCTCTTGTGATTATTCTTGTTATAGTATTGTCTGATAAATATGTTTTTTTTGTCCAGTTATTGAATTTGTCGAGTACAATTTCAATTTTAATAGTTTGTGTACTTTCTTTTTCCTTATGTACGTCGCTATTCCAACTGCCAATTTGACTATTTGGGGTAGTAATTGTTTTATAATATCCCCTTATTTCCTTCTTGCTATTGTAATAAAAGATATTATGGGAAATTGAATCTTTTGAAGTGTAAATTTGTGTGGATTTTTGTAGATAATCATTATCATATTCATCATTAATTTCTAAAGTGTGTTTTTTGTTTCTTAATACTCTTTTTATTTCTTTATTAGTATGCTTTTGAGTAATGTTCGTTTTTGTAATAACCAAAGTGTCTTTAATCAGATTGTACTCATAAGTTATATGGTTATTAGAGTTAAGAGTTTTTTCGTCTTTGTTTTCAGTAATGCTTTTGTCAATAGTTATTCCCCATCCGTTTTTTGTATTGATAAATGATTCCTTAATTAGTCTGTTTTTTTTGTCATAATTATAAGAGTTGTAATGTCTCAATGTGTCTTGAGTGTAAAATTCTTGTCTAACTAAAAGTTTTCCATTAAAGATATTTATATATTGTTCGGTTTTGCTTTTTTCTCCTCTATAGATATTTAATGAATCTGGGTATTCAGAAAATTCATTAAAAAATTGTTTTGCAAACAATGAAATTTTGTCATTGTTTTTTCTGGAGATGGTTTTTATTCTACCTTTATTATCATATTCGATTATTTGCCAAGGGTCTTCAATTGATTTTACACAGTTAAATTGTTTTGTTGTTATTCCTTTTTTGTCGAATAGTATTTTATTTACTTCCTTAATAGTATCCATATTGTTTCTACTGCGATTAATGGAATAATCAAAAACTGTAATACTCTTTACGCAGTCTTTAAAATCAATATTTCTTGGAGGTATTATAAATCTATTAATTGGATCATTTTGTGCAAGTAGGAGCATAAAGTTCATTAGAGAGAAAAAAAGTAGTATAATTTGCTTCATTTTATATTATTGGTATTCGTCTTAGTGAAATGATTTTATCTTACTTATCAAATATATTAAAAGATATACTACAAAACATAGAATTACTTGTTATGCAATATGCTTTTTATAACAAATTTTTGGAAGTGGGATTGAAAATTTATATGTTTTATTTAGACATATAGATTGAAACTGATCTCAATACTTGTTTTTCCGAAGGCTCATACCAAAAACAACAAACCCTCACAGTACAACTGAATGTAGTTCAGTTTCCTGTAAGGGTTTTGTCTTAATTCTTTGTACTAAAATCGTAATACTAGTATCTGTAATATTCAGGCTTAAATGGACCTTCAACAGTTACTCCAATGTATTCTGCTTGATCAGGACGTAAAGTCTCTAATTCCACACCTAATTTAGCTAAGTGCAACATCGCTACTTTTTCATCTAAATGCTTTGGTAACATATACACTTCATTTTTGTAAGCGGCACTGTTTTTCCACAATTCGATTTGAGCCAACGTTTGGTTTGTAAATGAGTTACTCATTACAAAACTTGGGTGACCTGTAGCACAACCAAGGTTTACCAAACGACCTTCAGCTAAGATGATGATGTCATTACCGTTGATAGTATATTTGTCCACTTGTGGTTTGATTTCGATTTTTGAAGCACTGTGGTTTTTGTTCAACCAAGCCATATCAATTTCGTTGTCAAAGTGTCCGATGTTACAAACGATAGTTTTGTCTTTCATTTTTTCGAAATGAGAACCCAAAACGATGTCTTTGTTTCCAGTTGTGGTAATGATAATGTCAGCATTTCCAACTACAGTATCTAATTTTTTAACTTCATATCCGTCCATGGCAGCTTGAAGCGCGCAAATTGGGTCAATTTCTGTTACGGTTACAATAGATCCCGCACCTCTAAAAGAAGCAGCAGTACCTTTTCCTACGTCTCCGTATCCACAAACAACCACTCTTTTTCCAGCCAACATCACGTCAGTTGCACGACGGATGGCATCAACAGCAGATTCTTTACAGCCGTATTTGTTGTCAAATTTAGATTTAGTTACCGAGTCGTTTACGTTGATAGCTGGCATTGGTAATGTTCCCGCTTTCATTCTTTCGTATAATCTGTGAACTCCAGTAGTAGTTTCTTCAGACAATCCTTTGATTCCAGGAACCAATTCTGGGTAACGATCAATAACCATGTTGGTTAAATCTCCACCATCGTCCAAAATCATGTTCAATGGTTTTCTGTCTTCACCAAAGAACAATGTTTGTTCAATACACCAGTCAAATGATTCTTCGTCAAGACCTTTCCAAGCATACACCTGAATTCCTGCAGCAGCAATAGCCGCAGCTGCTTGATCTTGAGTTGAAAAAATATTACAAGAGCTCCAAGTCACTTCAGCTCCTAATGCTACCAAAGTTTCAATCAAAACAGCGGTTTGAATGGTCATGTGTAAACATCCTGCAATACGAGCCCCTTTCAAAGGTTGTTCGTCTTTATATTCTGCACGAAGTGCCATCAATCCTGGCATTTCAGCTTCTGCTAATTCAATTTCTTTTCTTCCCCAAGCTGCTAAGGAAATGTCTTTCACTTTGTAAGCCACATAAGGCGTAGTTGCTGTACTCATTTATAGTATATTTGTATGTTGAAATTTTTTGCAAATTTAAGTAATAAGTTTAGAAAAAAACCAATTTCGGCGAGAATTGTGAATTGTTTAATTTCTTAAGAATTAGATTCTTAACCAAATTAGTTTTTAAACCTAAAGTAAAATTTTTTTTATGGAGCTCATCCTGCTGTCCACTATATCTTGTATGGCGAACCCCGCCATACAAGGATGCCGTTCCCATCAGGGCTAGGCAATGTGCTAATGGACAACAGAATTGTATTCATGAACAAACTATAAACAACACCCTATTTACAAATGCCTTTATTTAAAACCATCACATATAACCAAGAAACCACACTCTATGTCTGGCACATCACCGAGTCTTTTTCGGAGTTATACGAGCAAATCCACCTAAATGCGCTTAGTACGAAACGACTCAACGGAATGAAGTCGCAACTGCATCAACGTGCCTTTTTAAGTGTTCGAAAATTACTAGCCGAAGCAGGATATACCGACTTTGATTTGTTTTACGATGCTTCGGGTAAACCTCATTTGAACGACAACAAATACATATCCATTACCCATTCTCACGAATTCGCCGCCATCATCATAAGCAATCAATCCGTTGGAATTGATATCGAATTACAACGAGAAAAAATCCTTCGCATCGCCGATAAATTTGTCGATTCCGCTGAGTTGTCTCGACTACAAAGCTTTTCGACAGAAGATTATATTCGGAAATTAACCGTAAAATGGGGTGCCAAGGAAGCAATCTTCAAGATTCGTAACGAAAAAGGCATTAGTTTTAAAGACCACATTCGTGTACATCCTTTTGAGATTCCAGATGCTCAGACTATCGCTTTGCTTGATTTTGAAAATAAACAATACGAATACGCCATTTTTTTTGAAGAATTTGCCAATTTTACTTTGGTGTATGCTTTTGAAAAAAGCTATTGATTTTATTTATTCTTTCTGTAGTTTTGTGAAGGCTCAGCAAATAGCTGTGTGATGATGCTTATGACAACAATTTATCAGGCTATTTTGCAAGCCAAGAAAGAAAAACGCAAGCTCCTTGCTGTTCTTTTGGATCCCGACAAAATCGATTTGCAAGATGTGCCTCTTTTTATTCAAAAAATTATAGCTTCGCCTGCGACTCATATTTTTGTTGGTGGGAGTCATGTAGAGAATAACATCCTCGATGAGCTAATTGTAAAAATTAAAGAAATTTGTCAATTGCCCATTTTGCTTTTCCCTGGTAATCCTTCTCAAATTTCTATTCACGCCGATGGCATTTTGTTTTTGTCCCTGTTATCGGGTCGCAATCCTGATTTTTTGATTGAACATCAAGTTAAAGCAGCACCAATTCTCAAGAAAACAACCTTAGAAATTATTCCTACGGGTTATCTTTTAATAGAAAGTGGTAACGTAACAGCAGTGGCTAGAGTGAGTAAAACACAACCCATGTCACGCATCGATATCGACGGAGTTTGTCATACAGCTATGGCAGGTGAAATGCTCGGACATCAGCTGATTTACCTCGAGGCGGGAAGTGGTGCAAAGTATGCAGTTCCTGTAGAAATGATTCATGAGGTGGCCCATAGCATCAACATCCCTTTGATTGTAGGAGGAGGAATTACCAATTGGTCAGGCATTCAGCAAGCGTATGATTTTGGTGCCGATTTGGTAGTAATCGGAACGGCTTTTGAAAAAAATCCTTCTTTTTTTGAAAATAAATAATATACAATAAACAATGATCGATTACTTTTTTGCTCAATATAAAGACTATTCAACTGTAATGGTTAGTTTAGAGTTAATTGCCATTTTTTTCGGTTTGATTAGTGTTTGGTTTGCTAAGAAAGACAATATTTTGGTATTCCCTTCGGGTTTGGTTAGCACTTCCATATATGCCTATTTACTTTGGCAATGGGAATTGTTGGGCGATTCAATGATCAACGTGTATTATTTTGTGATGAGTCTTTACGGTTGGTACCATTGGACACGCAAAAAAGGAGATGAAGTAGAATTTCCAATTTCATTAACATCAAAAAAAGATAAAATCTATGGTCTTTTTATTTTTGTAAGTACTATAGTATTTGTAGTATTTGTTTATCTTTATTTTGGTAAATTTACTACTTGGTATTCATATTTAGATACTTTATTGACGGCTATTTTTTTCGTAGGCATGTGGTTAATGGCCAAGAGAAAAATCGAAAATTGGATATTTTGGATCATAGGAGATTGTATTTCTATTCCACTTTATTTTGCAAAAGGGTATACCTTTACTTCATTACAATATGTTGTCTTCACTATTATTGCCTTTTATGGTTATTTAGAATGGAAAAAAAACTTACAAAAATCCTCAAGTCTAAAGCAACAAAAATAGTTCGTATAGCTATTTTTGGTCCCGAATCTACTGGCAAAACTACTTTAGCAAAGCAATTAGCAGAACATTATCAAACGACTTGGGTTCCAGAATTTGCTCGTGACTATCTTCAAGAAAAATTAGATAGTGGAAAAGGAATCTGTGAACTCTCTGACATGTTGCCTATCGCCTACGGGCAAGCCAATTTAGAAAAAGAAAAATCCGCAGTAGCCAATAAGTATCTGTTTTGTGATACGAATTTGATGGTTACTAAAGTTTTTTCCGAATTGTACTATCAGTATTGCGATCCACTTTTGGATGCGGCGGCTCGTTCACACCATTACGATTTGTATTTTTTAACGGATATTGATGTGCCTTGGGAAGCTGACGGATTACGTGATAGCCCAGAAGGAAGGGATTCAGTTTTTTCAGTATTTCAACAAGCTTTGATAGACAATCAAAAGCCTTATATAACTTTAAGTGGTGATGTAGCAACTCGATTAAAAAAGGCAATTTCGATTATAGATGAATTACAATTAGCCAGAGAACTTGGTCTGAATTCACTTGATTTTGTGCAAATCTATGAACATGGTATTCCTTTGGAGCGCATAAAAAAACAATACGAAATTTACACCTATGGCATTAGTAAAACGTACATAGATCGTCCAGCAATCGTTGGTGACGGTATTTGGTCCATGGAACAAAATGAATTTGAACAAAATGCGACCTATTATGATCAAAATAAAAGCGATTTAAAAATTTTAAAATTTGTGCCAGCTTCAGGTGCTGCCACTCGTATGTTTAAATTTTTAAATGAATTTTTAAATGATTTCGATGTAGCAACCGAAAGTGTTAATGCTTATATTAATCGTAAAAATGACTTAGAACTTTCTTTATTTCTTTTAGGAATGGATAAGTTCCCATTTTTTAATACAATCAACTCCAGGTTGCGCAATGAAATTATAGCTTTTGATAATCTAAGTACAGATTACAAACAATACTTTTTTATTGTTTATATGTTGCGTCCGGAATATTTCAATTTTTCAAATAAGCCAAAAGGGGTATTGCCCTTTCATTCCTATGTAGATTATGTACTAACACCTTTTGAAGAACATTTAAAAGAATGCGTATCCTATGCATGCAATAAACAAAAAGGCTACTTGCATTTTACAATTACACAATCTCATCAAGTGCTATTCGAGCAGTTGGAAAAAGATATAAAACCCCAAATCGAAAATGACACTCAAACTAGTTTGCGAGTCGATTATACATATCAAAGTAGAAAAACAGATACAGTTGCTGTTGATTCTCATAATAAATGGGTGAAAAATGAAAATGGAAAACTCTTGTTTAAACCAGGAGGTCATGGTGCATTGATTGAAAATCTGAATACCATCGACGCTGATATCATATTTGTGAAAAATATCGATAATGTAATCCAGAATCATAATGAAGAAGTGGCATTGTATAAAAAAGCGCTTGCGGGACAATTGTTGAAATTACAAAGACAAATTTTTGACTATTGTGAAAAAATAGAACAGCAAAAAGTTACCGAGACCGAGCTAAAAAAAATAATTTCTTTTACGAAAAAGAATCTTAATATTGAACTAATAAAAGGCTTTTCTAAGTTCACTTTTGAAAATCAGGTAGAGGAATTGTATCGAATTTTAAATCGCCCCATTCGGGTTTGTGGCATGGTAAAAAATGAAGGAGAACCAGGAGGTGGGCCATTTTGGGTTACTGATAAAGAGGGAATAACGTCGTTGCAAATCGTAGAAACCTCTCAAATTGATTTAAATAATGAAATGCAACAACAGTTTTTAGAACAAGCCACTCATTTTAACCCGGTTGATTTAGTGTGTGGAATTAAAGATTTTAAAAATCAAAAATTTGATTTAACTCAATTTGTAGATCCAAGCAGTGGATTTGTTTTGGAGCGAACTGTTAGCGAAAAATTGATAAAATCGTATGAGTTACCGGGTCTTTGGAATGGTGCAATGGCAAATTGGATCACTATTTTTGTTGAGGTTCCAATGATTACTTTCAATCCTGTCAAAAATGTAAATGATTTGCTGAAGCCTGCACATCAATTGGAAAATACCTTGTAATGGATAAGCAACAATTGATACAAGAGTTACAATTCAAGGCGGTTAGAAGCAGTGGCGCAGGAGGTCAAAATGTAAACAAAGTGGCTTCAAAAGTACAGTTGATATTTGATTTGAAAAAATCACAAGCATTAACTGAGGAGCAGAAATCATTGCTAGAAAACAAATTAGCGCATAGACTGACTGCTGCACAACTTTTGATTTTGACTTGCGATGAGGATCGGAGTCAATTGAAAAATAAAGCATTGGTTGTCAAACGTTTTTTGGCTATACTCGAACAAGGATTGTTCGTTCCTAAAGAAAGAAAAGCTACCAAAATTCCAAAATCGGCCATCCGAAAAAGAATTAAGGAAAAAAAGAATTTGTCAGAGATCAAGCAATCAAGACGAAAGCTTGATTTTTAGCAATTTGAAAAACTTTGAAGTTTAGACTTGCAACATCAAACAAATGATATATATTTGCGCCGTCTCAAAGGGGTGCTCTAAATAACGAGCTGAGATCATACCCAAAGAACCTGGGCGGGTAATGCTGCCAAGGGAAAAAATGACAAAATACTAGAGTGCACGCTATTGTCTTGTCATAGAACAAACCATTTATTAATTATAACAAAAGAATAATTCCCCCTTTTATTCGTAAACCATTTACGGATGATCACTTTATTTTATTCAAAAAGTACAAAGTATAAAGTACAAAGTACAAAGACAACTCCTTTACGTCTTTTTTCTATGCTCTTTTTTCTATGTTCTAGTATCACTTTTGCTCAAGTAAAAGACACGACCAAAGTCAATCAATTAGATGATGTTTTGGTATCGGCAGTGCGGGTAACTTCTAAAACTCCGGTTTCTTTTAGCAATTTGACGCAAAAAGAGATTCGATTTCGCAATTTAGGTCAAGATATTCCTATTTTGATGAACTATATGCCCTCTGTGGTGACCACTTCTGACGCTGGAAACGGAATTGGGTACACCGGAATCAGAGTGCGTGGTAGCGATGCCACACGTGTCAATGTGACCATCAACGGAATTCCTTACAACGATTCTGAAAGTCATGGTACTTATTGGGTGAATATGCCTGATTTTGCTTCATCGGTAGAGAGCATTCAATTGCAACGCGGAGTAGGGACTTCTACCAATGGTGCAGGCGCTTTTGGAGCGAGTTTGAATATGCTTACTGATTCGTATGCAACTACCGCTAATGGCGAAATTTCCAGCTCTGCAGGGAGTTTTAATACCTTTAAAAATACGGTTAAATTTAGTACCGGACTATTGAATGATCATTTTGAATTGGCAGGACGATTGTCTGTGTTGAATTCTGATGGTTACGTAGATCGGGCAAGTACAGATCTAAAATCGTATTTTCTGCAAGGGACTTACGTGGGTAAAACAACCTTAATTAAAGCCTTAGTTTTTGGAGGAAAAGAAAGAACCTACCAATCTTGGAATGGAATTGATGGCGAAACCTTAAACAGTAATCGCACTTTCAATTCGGCAGGAATGTATACTGATGAAGCTGGGAATACTCGCTTCTATGATAACGAAACCGATAATTACCAACAAGACCATTCTCAATTGCATTGGAATGAAAGATGGTCGGATAATTGGAGTTCGAACGTAGCTTTGCATTACACCAAAGGCAGAGGCTATTACGAAAATTATAAAGAAGACGCTAAGTTTTCTAGTTATGGTTTGACCCCAATTGTTATCAATGGAATCACCATTAATAGAACCGATTTGGTACGCCAAAAATGGTTGGATAATGATTTCTATGGTACCACTTTTTCTGCTAATTATACCACCGATGCGTTGCAATTAATTTTGGGCGGAGGGTATAATAAATACGAAGGCGCTCATTTTGGAAAAGTGATTTGGGCGCGTTATGCCTCTCAAAGTGAATTGGGCGACCGTTATTATGAAGATTTTGCTACAAAAACTGACGGTAACTTTTTTGCTAAAGCGAATTATCAACTAACGGAAAAGTTGAGTTTGTATGGTGATTTGCAGTACCGAAATGTACACTACAAAGCGGATAGCCCTGAGACGGGTTTGGTAAACGATACTTTTCGTTTTTTTAATCCTAAAGCGGGTTTAAATTATACTATTAATGAGGGGAATACTTTGTATTTTTCGTATGCAAGAGCCAACCGCGAACCTAACCGTACCGATTATGAAAATGGTAATCCTAAACCCGAAAAATTAAATGATTTTGAGTTGGGTTGGCGATTAAATACGGAGAACATTCAGTTGAACACCAACGTATATTATATGGCCTACAAAGACCAGTTGATTTTAACTGGAAAATTGGATGATGTAGGGGCTCCTATTCGTTCAAACAGCGACAAAAGTTACCGTTTGGGGTTAGAGGTTGACGCTACAATTGCTTTATCCGAACAATGGATCGTAAGACCTAACTTTACTTTGAGTGCCAACAAAAATGTGGATTTGAATGTTACAGGAACTTCTTACGGAACAACGGATATTGCTTATTCTCCTTCTGTTATTGTGGGTAACGTTATTGTGTATTCGCCTATAAAAGCCTTGCATTTGTCTTTATTGCAAAAATATGTTGGAGCGCAATACATGAACAATATTGAGTTGCCTGCCGCAAAATTAGCAGATTACTTTGTAAACGATTTTAATGTTAGCTATACTTTTAAGCCCAAAACAATTTTTAAAGAAATTGTGTTAACTGGTTTGGTGAATAATATTTTAGATAAGAAATATGTATCCAATGGCTATATGTGGGATGTGTATCCTTATTATTATCCTCAAGCTGGGATTAATTTCTTAGCCGGATTGAACTTGAAATTTTAGCGTTTTTTTTAATTTAAGTTTTTTTGAAATCCAGTGTTGTAACGGCACTGGATTTTTTTTGTCCAAAGAGTATGAAGAGTATGAGATGTTTTAAGCACGCGCCCAAATCTTAATTATATACTCTAATCACATTTCCAATAACCTCTACACGGTATTGCTTCATCGGATATTGTAGGTCGCTTAAACCGGTGAACAAACTGTATTCTTTAGTATCGCAGGCACAAACGGCATTGATTCCTTTGATGGTCATAGTGGAGCAATTGCTCAAGGCTTGATTAGGACAAGCAGCATCGAACGCATTGTAGCCGCTTCCCGTGTTAAAAACAATTACACCGCGGATTCCAGCCCCGGGATAATAAATGGCATTACTTGGAAATTTTAAATTGGAATAAGCTGGTAGGCTTGTATTGATATCTATTGCAACGGGATAATTGGGTAAAAATGGGTTTTTAGAGGTTCTTTCATTTTCACTACAGCTGACAAAAAATACGATGGCAAATAGGGATAAGAGTTTTTGGATCATGTGTGTTTTTTATTAATGACAATAACAAATTTAAAATTAATTAAGATTGTCTAAGTAAATGTTAACATTTAATTTTTCCTTAAAAAAATATGCTATATTTGCCATTAGAAATCCCGTCCCGATGGGATTTTTTCTATTTATAAATAGGTAGTGAATGTTCTGTTTTATGTTGGATAATCAATCTTATTAACGGTTGATTTCATGAAAAGAAACAAAATAGATGTAACAATTAATGCTAAACAATTATGAGTAAAGTATCGTATTATACAGCAGAAGGGTTGAAAAAATTAAAAGACGAATTGGATTATTTAAAGGGAGTAATGCGTCCTAAAGCCTCTCAGGACATTGCTGATGCCAGAGATAAAGGCGATTTGTCTGAAAATGCCGAATATGATGCTGCCAAAGAAGCCCAAGGGTTATTAGAAATGCGTATAGCAAAACTCGAAGAAGTTTATGCTAATGCTCGTTTGATTGATGAAACGCAATTGGATTTGTCTAAAGCTTTGGTGCATTCTAATGTGAAAATTAAAAATCAAGGAAATGGCATGGAAATGAAATATACCTTGGTAGCCGAAAGTGAAGCAGATTTGAAATCAGGCAAAATTTCGGTAACATCGCCTATTGGAAAAGGATTATTAGGAAAAAAAGTGGGCGAAGTAGCAGAAATAACAGTGCCTAATGGTGTTTTGAAATTTGAAATTCTTGAAATTACCCGTGATTAAATAGAGCGATGAGCAGTATTTTTACCAAAATAATTAAAGGGGAAATTCCTTGTTATAAAATAGCTGAAGACGAGCAGTTTTTTGCTTTTTTGGATATTAATCCAAATGCAATAGGGCATACGCTTTGTATTCCAAAACAAGAAATTGATAAGCTTTTTGATATGGATGAGGAATTGTATTTGGGCTTAATGCGTTTCTCAAAAAAAGTAGCTGCAGCACTAGAAAAAGCGGTGCCTTGCGAACGAGTAGGGATGGCAGTAATTGGTCTTGAAGTGCCTCATGCTCATGTTCATTTGATTCCCATAAACGAAATGAATGAAATGCGTTTTCAAAATAAAGTGAGTTTGTCCAAAGCTGAGTTTGAAGATCTAACGATTAGAATTCAACAGTTTTTGTAAAATTCCTAATGCAAATGATTTAAGAGGTAGCAATTTTTGAGTTGCTACCTTTTTTTGTTTCATTTCGATTCTATACTAATGTTTTTTTAAAGATTAACTCTAAAGTTGTGCCTTTTCCAAGCTCAGATTGTAATACTTTGATTTGTCCTTTGTGGTATTCTTTGACAATACGTTTGGTTAAGGATAAGCCCAATCCCCAGCCTCTTTTTTTAGTGGTAAAACCAGGTTCAAATATTTTTTTAAATTTATTTTTTGGGATACCACTACCAGTATCTGTTACTAAAAGAGTTACGGTGTTGGTAGTTTCTAGGATTTCCAAATGCAGTTTCCCTTTTCCTTTCATCGCATCTATGGCGTTTTTAACGATGTTCTCAATGGTCCAGCTATGTAAGGTAGGATTGAGTTCTACCCAAATTGCATGTATGGGTGTAGTGTGCGAAAATTCAATTTGTTTGGAAAATCTGGATTGAAGATAATCATATGAAAGCAATGTTTCTGCAACGATATCTTTCTGTTCCAATTTGGGTTTGGAACCAATTTTTGAAAAACGATCGGTAATGGTTTGTAATCGTTCAATATCTTTTTCAATTTCTCTTGTAATACTTTCGGCAGTTTCTTCTGTTTTTAAAAGCTCCACCCAACCGATTAATGAAGATAAGGGAGTGCCTATTTGATGGGCTGTTTCTTTGGCCATTCCGGCCCACAATTTGTTTTGAGTAGCAATTTTTGAACTTTTGAAGTAATTGAAAACCAATGCGGCAAATAAAACAATAATCAATAGTAAAGCTATTGGGAAATACTTTAGTTGGTTTAAGAGCGATGAATTTCCGTAGTATAATTTTTGCGATTTTCCGGGGGCATAGGAAATAACTATGGGGTCGTTTTCTTTTTTTAATTGCAGTAAATACTTTTGCGATTGTTCGGGATCATTAACGATTGCAGTGTCAATATTTGCAGTGTTAATAATGCTGTCGTTTTCCGTCAGAATAATTGGGATTGAATGGTTGTTGCTAAATATTAAAAGCGGAAGGTCAACATCAGTGTTTTCATCTGCGTTGATGAGTGTTTTTTGTGCATTAGCCCAAAAGGTCATTTTCAATCGTTCTTCATTTTTGAAGATTTGAAAAAAAGTATACGTGTTCCATAGGATCAAAACAACTATCCAAAACGAAAAAAAAAGTATGATCCATTGTGTGTAACTCCTTTGTTTGGAAAAATGCATAGGTTGAAATTTATGGTTAAATATAGGGAAATTATTGTTGCTTTGTTTCAATTTATATGAATCTAATTAAGTTTAAAAAGAGCGCGATGAACTGGTTTACTCTTTTAATTGCTTTTGTTTTGATTACATTTGTAAAATGTTTTTTTAAAATTGTACTATGATTACTATTGACCCCAAAGAGATCACCACTGTTCAAATGCAAGGCTATCTACAAAGTTCCGTAGGACCAAGACCTATCGCCTTAGCAAGTACTATCAATAGCAAAGGGCAACACAATGTATCGCCATTTAGCTTTTTTAATGTGTTTAGTGCCAATCCGCCTATATTGGTGTTTTCGCCAGCACGAAGAGTGCGAGATAATACCACAAAACACACCTTGGATAACGTAGTGGCTATCAGTGAGGTGGTAATCAATGTAGTTAATTTTGATATGGTGGAGCAAACTTCATTGGCCAGTACCGAATATCCTGAAGGTGTTGATGAGTTTGTGAAATCAGGATTTACTCCATTAGCATCAGATCTAGTAAAACCTTATCGTGTAAAAGAAGCTCCGGTACAGTTTGAATGTAAGGTGAATCAAATTATTCCTTTGGGAGATCAAGGAGGAGCTGGAAATTTAGTGGTATGTGAAGTAGTGAAAATGCACATTTCAGAAAATATTTTGGATGCATCGGGTGCGATAGATCAATTCAAAATCGATTTGGTTTCTCGATTGGGTGGGAATTGGTATTCAAGAGCCAATTTGGGACTTTTTGAAGTAGAAAAACCTTTAACAACTTTAGGTATTGGAGTTGATGCAATTCCTGATTTTATTAAGCAAAGTCATTTGTTTACAGGTAATGATTTAGGGGTTTTAGGAAATGTTCAAGTATTGCCTACTAAAGAAGAAGTTGCTATATTTGTAAAAGAGAACTTCTCGATTAAAGCGATTTTAAGTGCTGATAATCAGGAGAAAATTTTTCTGGAAGCCAAGAAATACATTGCGAAGAAGGATCCGATAGCGGCTTGGAAAGTTTTGTTGGCCGAATTAAAATAAGTAAAACAAATAATTATATATAGATGGAAATTTTAGGAAAAATCAGAGTAATCAATGCTGAGCAACAAGTGAGTGCTTCATTCAAAAAAAGAGAAGTAGTTGTAACAACAGATGAGCAATACCCTCAGCACATTTTAGTTGAATTTACTCAAGACAAATGTGATTTGTTAAACAACTATACTGTTGGGGAGCCTGTGAAAATTTCCATTAATATCAGAGGAAGAGAATGGGTAAATCCTCAAGGTGAAACCAGATATTTCAATAGTATTCAAGGATGGAGAATTGAGAAACAAGTAGCGGCAGCTCCTCAAGCTCCTGTTCAAACGCCTCCAATTCCTGCGGCTGAAACTTTTGCGCCTGCGACCAACTTTAAAGAAGAAGAAGCAGACGATTTGCCTTTCTAAAAAATTAAATTTCAAATTCGAAATTCCAAATCCCAAAGCCTTATGGTTAGTTGGGATTTGGATTTTTTTTTGATGATAGTTAAAATTAAATTGTTGCACGAAAGAAGATGTATCATTTATCTGAAAACTTAGTTTTCCCTCCTGTTTCTGAGGCAACAGCCGATGGAATTTTGGCTATTGGAGGCGATTTATCACCAGAGCGTTTGCAATTGGCGTATTCAAGTGGAATTTTTCCATGGTTCGAAAAGGATCAACCCATTATTTGGTGGTCGCCCAATCCTAGAATGGTGCTGTTTTTGGATGATTTAGTGGTTTCCAAAAGTATGCGAAACATTTTGAATCGGAATATTTTTAAAGTCACCTTCAATCAAAATTTTAGAGCGGTTATTTCCTATTGCCAACAAGTAAAACGCGATGGACAAACAGGGACTTGGATTACAAATGATATGATTGAGGCCTACTGTAAATTGCACGAATTAGGCTTAGCAAAATCGGTTGAGGTCTGGCAAGACAATCAATTGGTAGGAGGATTGTATGGTGTAGATTTAGGCCATGTTTTTTGTGGAGAAAGTATGTTTTCTTTGGTTTCCAATGCTTCTAAAGTGGCTTTTATTGCTTTGGTTAATCAATTAAAAAGTAATAAGTATCGTCTTTTAGATTGTCAAGTCTACAACGACCATTTAGCCAGTTTGGGTTGTGTAGAAATTGAGCGTGATGATTTTATGAAGATATTGAAGTTGTAAAACTGTATTTTAAACTTTTCGGGTCCAACAATCTTCAATATGATCGTTCACCATGCCTGTAGCTTGCATATGGGCATAGATAACTGTAGAACCCACAAACTTAAATCCTCGCTTTTTTAAATCTTTACTTATCGCATCCGAAATTGGTGAAGTAGCTGGAACGTCTTTCAAGGTTTTAGGGAAATTGTCTATAGGTTTATGGTCTACAAAAGCCCAAATGTAAGTAGAGAAACTTCCAAATTCTTCTTGGATTTTAATGAAATTTTGTGCGTTGGTTACCGCCGAATACACTTTGAGCTTGTTGCGAATGATACCTGCATCTTGTAATAATTCTTGAATTTTATCATCAGAATATTGGGCGATTTTTTTATAATCAAAAGCATCAAATGCCTTACGGAAATTGTCTCTTTTGTTTAAGATCGTAATCCAGCTTAGACCTGCTTGGAAGGTTTCCAAAAGTAAAAATTCAAATAGAGTAGCATCATCATAAACAGGTTTTCCCCATTCGTGATCATGGTATTTTTGGTATAATTCGCTGGAGTTACACCAATGGCATCGTGTGAGTTCTTTTTCCATTATTTCCGTACTTCCCAATAGAATCCTTTAACAGAAGGGATATATATTTTGCCGTTTTTTATTAGTAAATCGGTATATACTTTTTTCTTGTATTTAATACCGATGGCCCCACCTTTTATCGAAATTTGTCGCGGATGAAAATTAAAAGTCATAGGCCCATTTTTAAACTTTGCATCAGAAACCGACTCTACAAACCAAGTGGATTTCCATTTAAAATCTAAGGTCGTATTGTTTTTTAAGGTTAGACTTTTGATTAATTTCAAAGATTCATCGGTAAAATGAAATTCCTTTTTTAATTCCTCTTTGGTGTAGGTTTTTCCAATTTGACCATTTTTCAATAATTCTATTACCGGTGTTTTGATGGCTTTAGATGCTAATAAGCTTTCTTTTTCTTCTAGTTTTGCTTCAGAAGTTTTGTTTGTAGTAATCGAAGGTGATTTAGTATGGCTTTTTGTGGGGGGTGTGAGAATTTTTTTTGCAGAACTAGTGGATGGAACCGATTTTTTTTCAGTCGTATTTTGATTGTTTTCTTTAGGTTGATCCGAGATTGAATTCAAAATCTCGTTTTCTTTCGGGTCATTTTTATTGCAACTAAAAAGCATAAAAAGGAGAAAAAAAATTGGAAGTGTACTGAAACGAATCATGCTGAATATCTAATAAAACAAATCTTAATTAAAGTTCTAATTCTTTTGACAAAAACTTTTTAATTGAATAGTGACCGGCATAAATTAATGGTGTCAATAAGATTGCGATTGAAAGTTTAAAAGTATAACCTGTTAGGGCCGAACTTAAAAAGGTTTCAAAATTGATTTTGCCAGGTAACCAAAACGCAATGCCCAATACTATAAAAGAATCGAAAAGTTGCGAAATCAAAGTTGACCCCGTTGCTCTTAACCAAATTTTGGAATTCCCGGTTCTTTTTTTGAAAAACCAGAAAACTGTCACATCAATTAATTGTGAAGCCAAAAAGGCAATGATGCTGCCAACAATGATCCACATGCTTTGCCCAAAAACGGCTTGGAATTGCTCATCATTAACAGGACTAATCCCTTTAGCAGCAGGAATACTTATGGCTAGTAATAAAATCAAAAAGGAATAGGCAATCAAACATGCCGTAATGAAGGACAGCTTTCTAACTCCTTTTTCACCAAAATACTCATTGATTAAATCGGTTGTTAAAAAAACAATGGGCCAAGGTAATATCCCAATACTCATTACAAATGGTCCAATTTGAATTAATTTTCCCCCGATTAATTCTGCGGTAATTGCATTAGCAATAAATATGCCAGCCAAGATTACAAATACAAATTCTTTGCGTGTTTTAAACATGATTTTGATTTTATCAAATGTACTATTTATTTTAACTTTTATTAAAAGTCGTCGGTTTTTTATAAAAGAAAAATCCCAAACTCTAAAGTTTGGGATTTTTGAATTGATGTTGATGTTATTAATAGATTTGTTTGATACCTCTGGCGTTATCAAATACATAACTTACTAACCAGGCTATTTGTCCTTGTTTGGCAAAATATATTTTTTTGCTTTTCATGTCTGGAATTACTTCTAAACAAGTTTCTAAAAGGTTAAAAGCAGCAATTAGATTTTTTTGTTGGTAGGTTTTTAATACTTTTTTCTTCTCTTCGTTAGTCTCAGCATCGATAACAAAACGTTGGTAATTGTTTTCAGCTATAGCTTTTAGAGACAAAATATCATCATAGGTAACTTGGGTAAAGTTTTCTTCTGCTTTTTGACCTGTAAGTAAGGTATAAAAAGCCCAAGCAGCACCACCAGAGATGTAAACATTGTTTTTTTGTTGAGATTCAGGTCGGTTTAGGTACATTTTTTTGAATGACTCTCTCAAAGTTGGTAAATACTCAAACATTTGTTCGTTGAATTCAAAAACAGTTTTTTGTTTACATTTTTTATTGATTAATTCCGTTAAAGTTACAGTCCCGATATCTGCTGAAATTGGAAAAAATACACCTGCGCTATTAATTTCTTTGGCAAAACCTCCTTTGCTATTTCCTCCTCCGATATCCACAATAACAGAGTTCATGTAATTTTTTGGAGGAATACAGCCTTTTAGCAATAATTTGGCTTCAATAGAAGAAGAAATTACTTCGGTATTTTTCTTTGTAAGAGCTTTTATCTTGTCGGTTAAAACATTAGTATTTGAGGCTAATCCTACCCCTGAAGAAGCTACAATAAAAATATTTTTGTCTTCAATTTTGTATTCCGTAAGCATTTTGTTGTAATTGGCTAATACAACAGCAACTGCTCTATCAATGTCTTCCTGAAAAAGTGTACCGTCGATGGATATACCCGTAGCAATTCCTACATTTTCTGTCCAAAACTCTTTTACGTCGTAATTGTTCTTTTTAAGGTTTTCAACTTCAAGTACGGTCATTTTTACACCCTTGCTTCCAATTTCAATGCCTCCGTAAAGTTGTGCATAAGTAGAATAGGAAAACAGCAATAAAGTGGCAATAAATAATATTTTTCCTTTCATAGTCTGTGTTTGATTTGAGGTTATGTTGCAAATCTAAATTAAAATTTCAAATTCAACACATATTTAATTAATTTTTATTTTGTAATTTTTTCAGATTTAATTAAGACATATTTTGTAGTTTTTAACACAGAATTGTTGTCTAGGTTAAAAAATAATTTATTTTTGCTTTTATTAAAACTGATTTTATAGCCCCAAAACTAAGAATTATGATAAAAAAATACCTTAACAATTTTAGAGATTTTCCAAGAGAAGTTTGGATTTTGACTTTAATTACATTTATTAATAGAGCGGGTACAATGGTGATTCCGTTTCTGTCAAAGTACATGAAAGAAACCCTTTATTTTAGTTATAGCCAAATTGGGTGGGTAATGGTTTTTTTCGGAATTGGTTCTATACTTGGTACTTGGTTAAGTGGTAAGTTATCGGATAAAATTGGCTTTTACAAAGTAATGGTGTTTAGCTTGTTTGTAAGTGGTGTGATATTTATTTTGTTGCATAATGCTCGAACTTTTGAAGAATTGTGTGTTGGGATTTTATTACTCACTACTATTGCTGATATGTTTAGACCCGCTATGTTGGTTTGTTTAAAGACTTTTACAAGTCAAGAAAATCGTGCTAGAGCGTATTCCTTGACACGTGCGGCTGTTAATTTAGGATTTCTTTTTGGTCCAGTTCTAGGGGGATTAATCATCATGCAATCTGGGTATGAGTATATCTTTTATGCTGATGGGATAACTTGTATATTGGCTATTTTAGTGTTTGTGTTTTTTGTGAAAGAGAAACAATTACCACTAAAAGTTAGAGCCGAGGAGCAAGCTACTAAAAGTGTTCGCTTGAGAAATGACAAACCGTTTATGTTGCATTTAATCATCTGTTTGATTACTGGAATTTTGTTTTTTCAAATTTTCACAACTTTGCCTCTGTACCACAAAGAACAATTTAATATGTCTGAATTTGATAGTGGTTTGTTGTTGAGTTTGAATGGGTTGTTGATATTGTTGTTTGAATTGCCTATTGTAAACTATGTAACTCGAAACAAAATCAACAATCACCGAGTAATATTTATTGGTTTGATGTGTATGACGGTAAGTTTTTTGTTTCTCTTGTATCCTTCAGAAGGGATGTTGATTCCAATGATGTTATTTATGACCTGTGGAGTGATGATGACTTTTCCTTTTGCTAATTCTTTTGCCATGGAGCGTTCCTATGAACAACAAGAAGGAAGATATATGGCAGCTTTTACGATGAGTTATAGTTTTGCTCATATTTTGAGTGCTAAAACAGGTATGGAGATTATTCATTATTCTGGTTATGAGACCAACTGGCTTTTTATGGCAACACTTGGTGTTATTGGATCGGTCTTGGTTTTTAAACTCTTCGCCTTAGTGGAAAAAGAAGAATTAGAAAAAACAACGATGATCCGAGTAGAATCTCAAGATAGAAAATAAAGTTTTGACCAATAAAAAAGTCCCAATTTATATAAATTGGGACTTTTTTTTATTTCTCTTGGATTATTGATTATCCTAAAGCAGCTCTTTTGAAACCTGTAATTACTAAATCTTTATCTAAAGTTTTAGCATAAGCAGCAACACTTAGTTTGCTATCTTTGATGTAATCTTGGTTTACTAAAGTATTATCTTTAAAGAAACGAGCTAATTTACCTTTAGCGATGTTGTCTAACATAGCTTCTGGTTTACCTTCTTGACGTAATACGTCTTTAGCGATTTCAATTTCTTTAGCGATAGTTTCAGCATCAACACCTTCTTCGTTAAGTGCGATTGGTGCCATAGCTGCAGCTTGCATAGAAATGTTTTTAGCTACTTCTTCAGCTCCTTCGATGTTTTTTGATAAAGCAGTCAATGTAGCGATTTTGTTACCAGCGTGGATGTAAGAACCGATAAAAGCTCCTTCTAATCTTTCGAAAGCACCGATCTCGATTTTCTCTCCAATTACACCTGTTTGCTCGATTAATTTTTCAGCAACAGTGATTCCGTTGTAATCAGCAGCCAATAATTCTTCTTTAGTGTTGAAGTTCAATCCTAAAGCAGCTAAATCTTGAGCTAATTTTACGAAAGATTCGTTTTTACCAACGAAGTCAGTTTCACAGTTCAAAGAAACTACAACACCTGCAGTTTTGTCAGCGTTTACAGCAGCGATAACTGCTCCTTCTGTAGATTCTCTATCAGAACGGTTAGCCGCTACTTTTTGTCCTTTTTTACGTAAGTTTTCGATTGCTAAATCAAAATCTCCTTCTGCTTCAACCAAGGCTTTTTTGCAGTCCATCATACCTGCACCAGTGATTGTTCTTAATTTATTTACGTCTGCAGCAGTAATTGTTGCCATAATATATTGTATTTAAATGTTTAAAAGTAAAAATTCCAATCCTTAAATCCCAAATTCCAACTTTATCAGAAGGTTAATTTTCTGATTTTGGATTTTGGAATTCAAGTTTTGGAATTTAAATTTGATTTATTATTCTTCAGTTGCTGGAGCTTCAGGAGCTACTTCTTCGGTAGCAGGAGCAGCTTCCGCTTCTTTCTCAGCACCTCTATCAGAAAGGCCTTCGATTACAGCAGTAGTTACTAAAGATAAAATTTTGTCAATTGATTTAGAAGCATCATCATTTGCAGGGATAACGTAATCAACTTCACGTGGATCAGAGTTGGTATCTACCATTGCAAAAACTGGAATGTTTAATTTTTGAGCTTCTTTTATTGCGATGTGTTCCGCTTTGATGTCTACTACGAACAATGCTGCAGGTAGTCTTGACATATCTGCGATTGAACCTAAGTTTTTCTCCAATTTAGCTCTAAGACGATCCACTTGCAAACGCTCTTTTTTAGAAAGGGTGTTAAAAGTTCCGTCTTTTTTCATTTTGTCGATAGAAGACATTTTTTTAACAGCTTTACGGATAGTAACAAAGTTTGTTAACATTCCACC
Source organism: Flavobacterium riviphilum (assembly GCF_055231795.1). Lineage (NCBI taxonomy): Bacteria > Pseudomonadati > Bacteroidota > Flavobacteriia > Flavobacteriales > Flavobacteriaceae > Flavobacterium > Flavobacterium riviphilum. Next base: position 208,648 of record NZ_JBUYSY010000001.1, on the reverse strand, counting down.
AGGCCATCTTTCAGTGATATAAGGCATGTTTGCAGCTTTTGCTTTTTCAGCTACGATGTCTTTAGCTTGTTTTTTGGTAGCAACAAATAATATTTTTCTACCAGATGCAGCGATTTTTTTCAAAGCTTCGTTAGCTTCTTCAATTTTTGCTGCAGTTTTATATAGATTGATAATGTGGATACCATTACGCTCCATATAAATGTAAGGAGCCATGTTTGGATCCCATTTTCTAGTCATGTGTCCGAAATGAACACCTGCTTCTAGTAATTCTTTTACTTCTACTTTGTTTGACATTTTTGTACTAGTTTACGTTCTGTTGATTATAGCAATGTACGAATGGCGAAAAAATCGGCTACTTACATTTAGATGCTAAACTAATCTCCCGACGCATCGGGACAATAACAACATTGTTTTTAATTGAATAAATAATTCTATTAAGTCTTGCCCATAGCGAACAAGACAGGCAATATTAACGTTTAGAGAATTGGAATCTCTTACGAGCTTTCTTCTGACCGAATTTCTTACGTTCAACCATTCTTGGGTCTCTTGTTAATAAACCTTCTGGTTTCAAAACGCCTCTGTTTTCAGCATTTACCTCACACATTGCGCGAGCGATTGCCATTCTAACAGCTTCTGCTTGACCAGTAACACCTCCACCATAAACGTTTACTTTTACGTCAAAGTTTGATGCATTTTCAGTCATAGACATTGGTTGCATTACTTTGTACTGTAAAGTAGCAGTTGGGAAGTACGTTGCGAATTCTTTTTTGTTTACAGTGATTACTCCTGTTCCTTCTGAAACATAAACACGAGCAACAGCGGTTTTTCTTCTACCGATTTTGTGAATAACTCCCATTACTTAAGATCGTTTAGGTTAACAGTTCTAGGTTTTTGAGCGCCATGTTTGTGCTCAGCTCCTACAACAACATTTAAATTTCTGAAAAGTTCTGCTCCTAATTTGTTTTTAGGTAACATCCCTTTTACTGCTTTCTCTACTAACAACGCTGGGTTCTTAGCTTGTAATACTTTAGCAGTTAAAGTTCTTTGTCCTCCTGGGTAACCTGTATGACGCATGTAAATTTTGTCATCTAGTTTGTTACCTGTAAGGTTAATTTTCTCTGCGTTGATAACAATTACGTTATCTCCACAGTCCACGTGAGGTGTGTAACTTGGTTTGTACTTCCCTCTTAAAATCATAGCGACTTTAGAAGCAAGACGTCCTAAGTTATGACCTTCAGCATCAACAACAATCCATTCTTTGTTTGAAGTGGCTTTAGTTGCTGAAATTGTCTTGTAGCTTAATGCGTTCACAATAATAATTTTTAATTAAACATTCCATCCCCAATAAAGGGAGTGCAAAAGTACAATTAATTTTTATAAAACCAAACCATCTCATTATAATATTTTGTGTTGATTATCAGATGTTAATATATTGTAAACTGATTCTGAAGTTCCTCTTTATACTTTCTAAGGTATGGAAACTCCTTTTTTTTTTTTTTTCATTCTTATCAATTCTTTTTTTGAATAGATTTGTTTGTACGTACTTTACTAATCAATATCATTTAAACCGTTCAGAATGCGTAATAATTCTTTTTACTTTACTTTTTTTGTTTTTAATCTTGTTGTTTTCTCTAGTTATGCTCAATCACCGGCAATTGTAAAGACAATCTTTAATGATAAAAGCAGTCCTTATTTTTATGATTTTTCTCAATATCCTGCGATTAGTCCCACTATGCCTATTGGTGTTTTTGATTCGGGTACCGGTGGGTTAACAGTTTTAAATGCTATTGTTAATTTGGATTCCTATAATAATGTTACACATAAAAAAGGGAGCGATGGAATCTTGGATTTTCAATATGAAGATTTTATTTATTTGGCAGATCAGGCCAACATGCCTTATGGAAATTATGCAGCGACCAATAAAACAGATTTGCTAAGAGAGCATATTGTTAAAGATGCACATTTTTTGATTCAAAACGCTTTTTATGTCAATAATCAAAAGAATTTTTCTAAATCACCTATAAAAACTATGGTTGTGGCTTGCAATACAGCTACAGCATATGGTTTGTCGGATATTGAACACTATTTGGAACTGACCAATACCAAAGTCAAAGTTATTGGTGTTATTAATGCTGGAGTGCAAGGCGCCCTTCAGACTTTTGGTAAAAATGAAAATGGAAGTATTGGTATTTTTGCAACAGCAGGAACAGTGGCTTCTAATGGATATACTCATGCGATTCAAGAATATATTAAGAAAAATGGTTATAAAGGAAATATTCAGTTGTATAGCCAAGGTGGGGTAGGTGTGGCAGAGGCCGTTGATGAAGATTTGAATTATATCGACCCTAATGCCACTTCTCCAAGGTCTATTTACAAAGGTCCAGGTTTGGCTAATTCAGATTTGTCTATTGACAAAACGTTGCTGAATATATATGGGTTTGATTTTTCTAATTTTAAAATGTTATGCGATGCCAAAGAAGTGGATCAATGCGGTTTAATTCAAATCAATTCGCCCGAGAATTATGTTCGGTATCATTTGGTTTCTTTACTTGAAAAAATGAGAAAAACCCCCAATGCTTTACCGTTAAAAACTTTAATTTTAGGTTGTACGCATTATCCTTTTTTGACGCGAGAAATTGATAAAGTTTTGAGAGAATTGCGTACGGTTAAACAAAATGGAGTTTACCTTTATAAGAAGTTGCTTTCGAAAGAAGTGCATTTAATTGATCCTTCAGTGAATACCGCAGAAGCACTTTATGAGTATCTTGTACAACAAAAATTAGATAACTCTACTACTCATGTTCAAAAAGCGGACTTCTTCATTAGTGTACCCAATTTGAATAATCCCTCGGTTGTAACTGATTCAAATGGGAGTAGGTTTGTTTATGATTATAAGTATGGAAGAAATGCGGGGGCCAACGAGGAATTTGTTTTAAATGTGCCTTTTTCAGCGCAAAATATTACGGAAGATATTGTCAAAAGGTTTCAAAAACAGATCCCAAAGGTGTATCAATTGATAGTAGATTCTCCCTTAAATAAATGGGTCGATGCAGCCCATGTTTTGAAAAAGTAGTTTTGAAAAAGTAGTTTAAATTGTAATAAATAGTTAATTATTTTCGGAAAAATGCATTTTAAGATGTTATTTTTGTTGTATTTTTACATTTGATAAAGAAATGTAAAATAAATTCAATAGATTTTGTCATAATAGAGACCTCAAAATTTCAGTTATGGCTGATCAATTAAAATAAAATATACGAAAATGAAAGTGAAAGCCACTCTAAAACAAATTGCAAAGGAACTAAATGTATCGGTGTCAACCGTTTCTAAAGCCCTCAATGACAGCCCGGAAATTAGTGAGCAGACCAAGATTAAAATAAAAGAGTATGCGAAACTAAAAAATTATAAACCAAATGTGATTGGTTTAAATCTTAAGAATCGTAAAACAAAAACGATTGGTGTAATTATTCCTAATATTTTGAACTCTTTTTTCGCCAAAGTTTTCAGTGGAATAGAAAAAGTAGCAGATTCTAGAGGTTACAACGTAATCATGTGTATTTCTAATGAATCGCTAGAAAAAGAAGCCAATACGTTAGAGATGCTGAGTAACGGTACCATCGACGGTTTTGTTTTGTCTATTTCTGAAGAAGCTCAAAAAAATCATGAGTACAATCATTTAAAGGAAATTATTAGTGATGGAACGCCAATTGTTTTATTTGATAGAACAACTGACGAATTAGATTGTGACAAAGTTATAGTAGATGATTTTGATTCAGCCTTAGATTCCACGCAGTATTTGATAGATTCAGGTTGTAAAAACATTGCCTTGTTATCAACTATAGATAACTTGAGTATTGGGAAATTGCGTTTACAAGGCTACTTGCAAGCTTTAAAAAATAATGGATTGCCAATCAATGAGAATATTATTCTAAGCACCGATTCGAGCGAAGGTTTGAATGAAAAGGTAGAAGCCATGTATGCTAATAATACCATAGATGGGGTCTTTGCACTTTCGGAAGATGAGTCAGTTGCGGCCTTAAAATTCGGGATAAAAAGAGGTTTGCGTATCCCTGAGGATTTATCGGTAATAGGTTTTGCTGATGGAATCTTAGCTTCTCGAAGACTTTCTCCAAGTTTGACCACCGTAAGTCAACATGGTGTTGAAATTGGTGAAGTAGCGGCTCAATTATTAATTGATCGTCTGGAATCTAAAGAAGAGCATTTGCCATATCAAACTAAAGTGATTAAAACTAAATTGAAAGAAAGAGAATCGACCCGATCAAAATAATCGATTCACATTACTATAAAAAGGCAATCAAAATTTTTCTGATTGCCTTTTTGTTTTGTATTGATTGTTGTTTTTGAGCTATTTGTTCTTTTTTCCGTGCCTTTTATTTTTATTTCGATCATTTGAATCAAATGCCTTTTCAATTTTTTTTGTATTCCCTTTAGAGACAGCTTTTGCTAGTTTGTATTTTTCTTTGTGTTTTGAATTTTCTCTCCAAGGATCGTCTCCCTCAAAATCAAAATCATTAAAAGTGCCTTCTAATCGAATAGTGTTGGGCAAAGAGCCGCGAGTAATCCATCGGCCTCCATTCAGGAAAGTGTATAACCTAGCAATGGGGTCGTAATAGACATTGGCTTCCGAATAATATCTGTATTTCTTTTTTAATCCGTGTGCTTTTGCATGAGCAGGTGGATTTTGGGCACTCAATGTATAGGTGCCTGCGCCGATAAGAAATACCAAAATCAAAAGAATCGTTTTGAATGTTTTTTTCATAAAAATATTTTTTTGGTTCGCGCAATTATTTGTAAATCAATAGTGTAAAGATAGTGGATTAATTTAAAAATCTTCGATTTTTTTAATCGGTATTTTATAGTTCTTTAGGGATTGATAATTGAAAATGGTTTGTAGGATTAAAACAAAAAGGCAGAAATCGATAAGATCATTGGCTTTTCGATTTCTGCCTTTTCTGGTTTTGGTTTTGGACTTAATACTACTGTAGCAATGTCCTAGTTTAATGTGCTTCCAACCAATTTTTACCGATTCCAATTTCAACATCTAGTGGGACTGCCATTTTGAAGGCATTTTCCATTTCGTGTTTGATCATCGGTTGTATTTTTTCAAGTTCCGAATTGTGTACGTCAAACACCAATTCGTCATGCACTTGTAATAACATTTTGGATTGCCAATTTTCATCAGTAAGCTTTTTATGAATATTGATCATAGCAATTTTGATAATATCGGCAGCGGAACCTTGGATAGGAGCATTGACAGCGTTTCGTTCTGCTCCACCACGTACAATGGCGTTGGCAGAGTTAATATCTTTTAAATAACGTCTTCTGCCTGAAATGGTTTCTACATAGCCGTTTTCTCTGGCAAAATCAACTTGTTCTTGTATGAATGATTTTAATCTTGGATAGGTTTTGTAATAGGCTTCGATCAAATCAGCGCTTTCTTTTCTAGACAAATTGGTTTGGTTGCTTAATCCAAAAGCAGAGACACCATAGATAATTCCGAAGTTGACTGTCTTAGCATGGCTACGCTGTTCTTTGGTTACTTCTTCTAAAGGAACATTAAACACTTTGGCAGCCGTACTTTTATGAATGTCTTCTTTGTTTTGAAAAGCTTTGATCATGTTCTCTTCACCGCACAAAGCCGCGATAATGCGCAATTCTATCTGAGAATAGTCCGCAGAAAGGAGCGTGTAATTTTCATTACGTGCGATAAATGCTTTTCTGATTTGTCGTCCTCTTTCTGTACGAATAGGAATGTTTTGTAAGTTAGGATTATTGGAACTCAAGCGACCTGTTGCAGCCACCGTTTGCATGTAATCGGTATGCACTCGTCCGGTTTTTTTATTGACTTGATTGGGTAAAGCATCAATGTATGTACTTTGCAGTTTTACCATCTGACGCCATTCGAGTATATCACGAACAATTTGGTGCTCATGGGCTAAATAAGATAAAACTTCTTCACCCGTAGCATACTGTCCTGTTTTGGTTTTCTTTTGTTTTGTTCCACCAATTTTTAACTTGTCGAATAAAATATCGCCCAGTTGTTTTGGGGAAGCTAGATTGAATTTTTCACCCGCTGTCTCATATATCTGTTGTTCGAAAGCATCGATTTCTTTTTGCATATCAATCGACATGTTTTTTAGGAAGTCAACATCCAAATTGATACCCTCTTTCTCCATATCGGCCAACACTTGTACTAAAGGCATTTCGATCTCGTCAAACAATTTTTGAGTGCCCACTTTTTCTAAAATTGGTTGAAAATGGGTTGCCAATTGAAATGTGATATCAGCATCTTCGGTAGCATATTCTTTAATGGCTTCCAATTCTACTTGACGCATTGATAATTGGTTTTTTCCTTTTTTGCCAATTAAAGTTTCGATCGATTTTGGACTGTATTTTAAGTAGGTTTCAGATAAAACATCCATATTGTGTCGCATATCGGGATTGATCAAATAATGCGCAATCATGGTGTCAAATAGTTTTCCTTTGACTTGAATATTGTAATTGGAAAGAATTTTCAGGTCATATTTCATGTTTTGGCCAATCTTCTCGATGGCTTCATTTTCAAAAAAGGGCCTGAATTTTTCTATCAATACCTGCGCATCTTCTTGGTTTTCTGGAAAAGGAACATAAAACCCTTTGCTTTTTTCCCAAGAAAAAGACATCCCAACTAGTTCGGCATTCAAAGCATCAATTCCGGTAGTTTCGGTATCAAAACAAACTGAAGTTTGTTGCAATAAATTTTGAAGCAATAATTTTACAGGAAAATCACCTTGAATAGTTTGGTAAAAGTGAGGGGTATCCTCTAATGTTTTGTAAAACTTATTGAAACCATTCTCATGACTATTTTCTTCGTCAGAGAACCCAAATAAATCCATTTGGTTTTCTGCGGTTTTTTTAGATGGAGTTTTTTTAGTTGTAGCTGTAAGTGTTTCGCCTCCATTGCTCTCAATCTCATCGTATTCTTTTCCAGTTCCAAAGAGTTTGTCGAATTGCGCTTTCATTTGACGGAATTCTAATTCTTGAAACAAGGCGTCGGTTTTTTCAACATCTGGTTTGGATAGCTCAAAATCATGTGCATCAAAGGTAACAGGGCAATCGAGTAAGATGGTGGCTAGTTTTTTGGATAAAATCCCTAATTCGGCATTGGCTTCTATTTTGCTTTTCATAGCCCCTTTGAGTTGGTGGGTATTGGCCAGCAAGTTTTCTAAGGTTCCGTATTCGGCCAAGAATTTCTTAGCGGTTTTTTCGCCAACTCCCGGTAGTCCTGGAATGTTATCTGCCGAGTCGCCCATCATGCCCAAAAAGTCGATTACTTGTTCGGGGCGTTCAATTTCAAATTTGGCCAAAACCTCTGGAATTCCCCATATTTCAATGTCGTTCCCCATTCGGGCAGGTTTGTACATAAAAATATTTTCGGATACCAATTGTGCAAAATCTTTATCGGGTGTAACCATAAATACTTGATAACCTTCTTTTTCGGCTTGTTTGGCTAAGGTCCCAATAAGGTCATCGGCTTCAAAACCAGCTTTTTCTATGATTGGAATATGCATGGCCTTTAGCAATTCCTGAATGTAGGGAACCGCAATTTTAATCGCTTCGGGCGTTTCGTCACGATGCGCTTTGTATTCTTGATACATTTCATAACGATAATCACTGCCTCCTTTGTCAAAAGCTACAGCCAAGTGATCGGGTTTTTCTCTTCGAATAACATCCATCAAAGAGTTCATGAAACCCATAATGGCCGAAGTGTCCATGCCTTTTGAGTTGATTCTCGGGTTTTTGATAAAAGCATAATAGCCACGAAAAATAAGCGCATAGGCATCCAGCAGGAAAAGTCGTTTTGGTGTTGACATGGTTTTTTTATCTATAAATTTGAAAAGGTAAAAATAATCAAAGCAATTGGAAAACCTAGGGAGATATTGCTTAAAGTATATTCTTCCAATTGGAGACTATAAAGGATTATTTTCAATTAGCGAAGTATGGTGTATGTTTAAAAAAAATAAGTTAAAATTAAGATAATCCGCTCCAACTTACTTTACATTATTTGTTAATTTGCGCTGTAAATCCTCGGGTATGATGTTTCGTTTTTTGGTGTTTTTTGTCATCATTGCAATTATAGAAGTCTATTCTTTTCAAGCTATTAGATCAATCGTTAAAAGCAAATTTTTTTTGTGGAGCTATCTTTTTGTAAGTGCTGTTCTTTTGATTTACATTGTATATGGTTTTTCTCAGTTTGATCGTTCGGTAGGGCAAACCCAAGCTACTTTGCGCACCATGGGACTGATGTTGTTGATTTATGTTCCTAAAACTTTTCTTGCTTTTGTATTATTGGGAGAAGATTTATTTAGAGTAGTTTCTGCTTGTATTGGATATGTGGTAAATAGAGAAAAAGAAGTTGGGTTTTTGCCCACTCGTCGTAAATTTATAAGTCAAATGGGATTGGGCTTAGCTGCAGTACCATTTTTTTCATTGTTGTACGGTATTTTCGAGGGACGATATAATTTTAAGGTCATAAAACAAGCTATTTATTTTCCTGATTTACCCGAAATTTTTGATGGTTTTACGATTACTCAAATTTCAGATGTGCACAGTGGTAGCTTCGACAATCCAGATAAAATTGCTTATGCGATAGATTTAATTAACGCACAAAAAACCGATATCATATTGTTTACAGGCGATATCGTGAATACTCATGCTAATGAAATGCTTCCATGGATTGATACCTTTAATAAAATCGAAAAGCATCCTTATGGGAAATTTGCTGTTTTAGGGAATCATGATTATGGAGAGTACATTACATGGAAAACCAATGAAGAGAAAGCCAAGAATTTTGAAGCTATAAAAGCATTGTATGAACAAATTGGTTTTAAACTTTTGCTAAATGAACATGTTTTTATTGAAAAAGAGGATCAAAAAATTGCTCTAGTTGGTGTAGAAAATTGGGGGCATAACTTTAAAAAAGCTGGTGATATCGTTAAGGCTTCCGAAGGATTGAAACGAAACGATTTTAAAATTTTAATGAGTCATGACCCAAGTCATTGGGAACACATCATTAGAGAGGATGAAAAGCATTTTCAGCTGACCCTTTCTGGACACACCCACGGAATGCAGTTTGGTATCGAAATTCCAGGCTATTTCAAATGGAGTTTAGCGCAATATGTATACAAACAATGGGCGGGACTATATGAACATTTAGGAAGATACGTCTACGTAAACCGTGGATTTGGGTTTCATGCTTATCCTGGTAGAGTGGGTATTATGCCGGAAATAACTGTAATTCAACTAAAAAAAGGAGAAAATAGAGCATGATTGGTTAAATATGCTATATTTGCAAATAATATCACTAAAAAAATATTATAAATTAAATATTTTGGTTATATGTCAAAATTTGGAGAACTAATAAACGCTCAAGTTCCAGTGTTAATTGATTTTTACACTGATTGGAACGAATCTTCAGTTTCGATGCATCCTGTGATAAAAGATGTAGCTGCAGCCTTAGGAGACAAAGCCAAAGTCATTCGAATTGATGTGGATAAAAATCAAGAGTTAGCAGAGGTTTTACGTATCAAAGGTTTGCCAACTTTGATGATTTACAAAGAGGGTGTCATGATGTGGAGACAATCAGGAGAATTGGATGCTAATACAATAATTGGATTAGTTCAAGAACAAATATAGAATCTAGTTTTTTGATTCCTATTTAAAAAAGGATTTGTGTTTGAGATGTTTAAAGCGTTTCAAATACAAATCCTTTTTGTTTTAAATCATAAATAGCTTTGGGTAGGGTAAAGTATAAGTTTTTGGAGGCTTTAACGCTATCATGAAAAACGATAATACTGCCCGATTGCACTGATGAAATAACATTGTCTAAGCACTTTTGCGGAGAAATTGTAGTGTCAAAATCAGCACTTAGGACATCCCACATGACTATTTTATATCCCAATTCCTTCAATTGTTGAGCTTGTTTTCTTTTTATTTTCCCATAAGGAGGGCGAAATAAGTTTGGCTTATGATTGGTTTTTTTATGAATAATTGTTTCGCACTCTTTGACGTTTGCAATGTAGTTTTCTAAAGTGTGCTTCCATCCATTAAGATGATTGTAGGTGTGATTTCCTATAGCATGACCTTGTGATAGTATGGTTTGGAATAACAATGGATTGGATTCTATGTTTTTTCCAACACAGAAAAAAGTTGCTTTTATGTTTTCTTTTTCTAAGAGTTCGAGCACCCAAGTAGTGATTTCGGGGGTTGGTCCATCATCAAACGTTAAATAGATTTTGTTGTGATGGTTAGGACAATCCCAAAGATAATTGGAAAAATATTTTTTAATCAATGCGTTGGTCTTTATCCAATAGAATGACATGTTTCTTTAGTTTTTACTATAAAGTTAAAAAAAATGTAGCATAATCGAATTATGCTACATTTTAAATGGGGTATTATTTTTTACTATTCTTTTTCTCTACCAAATCTTTCAAAGATGTTGATGTAGGTGTTAAAGGCAGCTTTGTTTTTATTGTAAAAATTCAAGTCGCCACTTTCTTTCATGACCATCAGCAAACTTCTATAACGTTCAATATCTGTAATTATATCGATGGCTATGTCTGTTTGGTCAGATGGAGGAAGGGTGCTGAAATACCTAAGATTGTCTTGGTATTTTTTGATTAATTTAGACAATAGCTCCTGTGCTTTTTGTGTTTCACCAAGATCATAATATCCTTTGGCAAAGGGTTCCACCAAGGAGTAATAACCAAATTTATCCAGAGGCATTTTGGTCATAGCAAGTTCGATTACTTTTCTGGCTTTATCCTTTTTGCCTTCTGCAATTAATTGATTCATAAGTCTTGACAAGTACGAACGGTAGGTGATGCTGTTTTTTCTTGTTTCAGGATCGTGATAGATGTTTAGACTTTCGCTATTGCCCCAATCCCATTTCATGACATTTTCATACATCTTTTCAGAGTCCATTCCTCCCATTTCTAATGGACTTGCGTCTTTTGACGTTTTTGTTTTAATTGGTACTAGCTTATAAGTCATACCTTCTAATTGTAGGTAGTCTTTCATCCAAAGGAAGTCTTCGTCATCATAAGCGCCTCCACTAAAGTAGATAGGTCGCTCCCAATTGTTATTGGCAATTAAATCCAACATCATTAAACGGTTTTTGTACAATGCTCTTCCTTTGATGTCGATATCAATATAAGGTACGATGGAGTCATATTGAGACGGTGCTACAATTTTGTTTTTGATGATAGCTTCTTTGTTTACAGGCAATCTGAGTTTATTTGTTGGGAAAAAATGTATGGTTTGTCCATTTTGTAACTCAACGGTTGATTTTGGATGTTTGATGAAATTCATCATATCCTTGATGTCCCAGCGCGTATCGATTTTTTCGATATACGCAACATAATCTAACTTATCGCCCACATATTCATCATGGTTAAAGGAAATGGGTAGTGGGTTGGATTCGTATGCTTTTCTTTTCATTTGATCGATATACCAATCCGTCATAAATAAGCTGGTATTTACAATTCGGACATCGGTTCTAACTTTTTCTATTTCTTGAGCATACCATAGAGGGAAGGTGTCATTGTCACCAATTGTAAATAATATTGCGTTTTTATCACAAGAATTTAAATAAGCTTTGGCCATGGCTACAGCAGTATATCTATCAGAACGATCATGGTCGTCCCAGTTTTGAGTAGCCATTAATACTGGGGCGGCTAATAAACTTCCGGCAATTAGTATTGGTCCAGCCCATTTTGGTGCCACATATTTTCTGAGACTCTCATACAGTCCATATACCCCAAAACCAATCCAAATGGCAAAAACATAAAAGGATCCCACTAAGGCGTAGTCTCTTTCACGAGGTTCAAAAGGACGCTCGTTTAAGTATATTTTCAGGGCAAGACCGGTAAATAAGAAAAGTGTTAATAGTACATAAAAACTTTTACGGTCTTTACTTGCGTGGAACATTAATCCGATTAAACCTAAGATAAAAGGTAAGAAGTAATAAGTGTTTCTACCTTTATTATTCAAAACGTCTTCTGGTAAATTGTTTTGGTTGCCCAAACGAAATGAATCTAGTGCATTAATTCCGCTTAACCAATTACCGTCAAGATTGTCATACTTTCCTTGAATGTCGTTTTGTCTTCCGACGAAATTCCACATAAGGTATCTCCAATACATATATCCAAATTGGTATTCAGCCATAAACCATAAGTTGTCCCATGTAGTTGGTTTTTCAACGATTAAATAATCGCCATAGCTTTTAAGGAATTTTACATATCCACTGTTGTCAATTTGTTTTTGGGCATAAGCTGCTCTAAACTCGGCAACAATTTTTTCAATTTCATTACGTACTTGAGCCGTAGCTTTGTTTAAATCTTCTTCACTCAATTTGCTTGGATCTATACCATATTGTAACAGATCTTCTTCGTATGGGTAATCGGGGTTGAGTCTAAAAGCTGGAGGGTTGGTGAAATTAATGTAATTTTCGATGTGATCACCGCTTCTCATTCGAGGCAAAATAGTTTTATGAGCATCATCACTATTTTGTTCCGCGTTTTTGTAATTGTTAACAATCACATACTTGCCGGTTTTATAGTCTCGTTCGTAGTTTGGAGCTTTGTCTAAATACGGGTTGTTTGGATCTAATCCGGCAAAAGCTTCAGTATATTGTGATCCATAAAATAATGGGCTAGCACCATATTGTTCACGATTATAGTATGCTAATACTTCTCTCGCATCTGAAGGTTTGTTTTCGTTTATTACCACATTGGCATTAGCTCTGATGGGTAACATCATCCAAGTAGAAAATCCAATTAATATAAATAAAATGCATAGAATAATAGTATTGTAAAACACTAAGCCTTTTCTATGTGTGTACTGTAGTCCGAAATAGAAAAACAAACCAAAAAGCAGGGCTACAAACAAGGTTCCGGAATCAAATGGTAAACCTAGATTATTCACCATATATACTTCTGTTTTTCCAAAGAACGCCATGGTTAAAGGTAGAAGTAGTTTGAATATGAATAATAAAACGGATATTACCACTATATTGGCAATAATGAAATTCTTTATAGTTACTTTTTCATAGTGTTTGAAATAATATAAAAAACCAATGGCAGGTATAGTTAGCAATGCCATGAAATGCACCCCAAAGGATAATCCTATTACTAGAGAGATGATAAGCAACCATTTGTTGCCTTTGGGTTGGTCCATGTCTTGTTCCCAACGCAAACCAAGCCAAAATAATAAAGCAATAAGTAATGAGGCCATAGCGTATACCTCGGCTTCAACCGCATTGAACCAAAAACTATCCGAAAAAGTATAAGCCAGTGAACCTACAAAAGAACTTCCTAAAATAGCAATTTCATTATTAGTGTTGATTTCTGAATAGTGCGCAATCATTTTTCTTAAAATCATGGAGCTGGACCAGAACATAAATAGAATAGTGAAGGCGCTCGAAAAAACAGAAAGCATGTTTACCATTAAGGCTATATGAGATGGATCTGTAGCAAACATTGCAAAAAAGGCTCCCATCATTTGAAATAAAGGCGCTCCAGGAGGGTGGCCTACTTCTAATTTAGCGGCTGTAGCAATGTATTCGCCACAATCCCAAAAACTCATGGTGGGTTCTACAGTTAAAGAATAAGTCAAAAGGGCAATTCCAAAGGTGAACCAACCTAGAATGGTGTTCCATTTGTTAAAATTAAAGGAAGTTTGATCCATGTATCTTATGTGTTTTTATTTCGATTACAAAGAAAATGTTTTTTTGTGGAAAGCGAAAAGCATTAATGGTATTTTATGTTTTTGTTGGGCTTGTAGGTAAATATTTGATTATGAATTTTATAACCAGAAAATTTTTTATTCGAGAAAAAAAATGTGATTTTTTTTGAATAAATTCGCTTAAAAAGTTTGCGAAACTTATTTTTTGTATTACATTTGCACTCGCAAAACGATAGCAATGGTCTATGGTGTAATGGTAACACTACGGTTTTTGGTGCCGTCTTTCTAGGTTCGAGTCCTAGTAGACCAACAAAGAAAAAAAACCTCTCAGAAATGAGAGGTTTTTTTGTTTTTATGCCTATTGGAAGAATTAAAGTTTAAAAGACAAAACTGGTTTTTGAGAATGATTAGCTAGATCTTCTGTAATGCTTCCGTTGAAGAAATGAGCAAATCCTGTTCTTCCGTGTGTGTATAAGGCGATAAGATCTGCGTTAACTTCGTCAGCGTACTTCATGATCCCTTTTTCTACATTGGTTTCATTAAATACAGCGATGCTATAATTGGTTAAGTCAAATTCTCGCGCAAAAGATTGCATTAAAATAGTTGCTTCTTGAGTTGTTTTAAAGCTGTTGGGTGTGCATATAGTTACTAATTGAATTTTAGCATCAAACTTTTCGGCTAATGATTTTAATTTAGAAAATGGAATTTTGGCTTCATTGGAAAAATCCGAGGCGAAAACAATGTTGTTAATTTTGAAATCATCTTCTTCGTTTTTGATTACTAGAACGGGTACTTCGGAAGAGCGAACAATTTTTTCGGTATTGGATCCTAGAAATATTTCTTCCATTCCAGAAGCGCCGTGTGAACCCATTATAATTAGGTCGATGTTGTTTTGGTTGACAAATTTTAAAACGCCATCAAAAGCTTTTTCAAATTGAATCAATTCAGATACTTGAATGTTGTCAAGATAAGGTTTTTCTGAAATTTCTGATAGTTTTTCTTTTGCTTTTTCAATGTATAGCATTACTTCGGGAATGCTTTTTCCGCTTGAAACAGCATCAGACATTTGGTTTGGGAGTTCTAACATGTGCAGTAACACAATTTCTGCTTGGTTTTGTTTTGCGATTTGTGCAGCGGCTTTTAATGCGTTTTCGGCATAGATTGAAAAATCAGTTGGAACTAAAATCCTTTTCATGGTTGGTTTTGGGGTTTTAATGTGAGAAATTCCTTTATTTAAAAGGTTATAGTAAATTTAATATTTTTTTTAGTATAATCAAATAAATTAATTTGTAAAAAAACACTATATTTGCAACATTATTTATTAAAAATTAAGTAATGAGGGGGCAGTAGTCCCCTCTTTTTATACAATTATTATAAAATTATGTCATTTAAAGCAAAAGTACAAGAGTTGATCGAGGCGGCTTTGCTGGAGAAGCCAGGCGTTTTTTTAATAGACGTATCTATTAATGATGCCTTTAAAATCCAAGTTACTTTAGATGGAGATAATGGGGTTGCTCTTCAGGACTGTATAGATGTAAGTCGTGAAATCGAAAATGGATTAGACCGTGAAGCACAGGATTTTTCATTAGAAGTGGCATCTGTAGGTGTTGGTTCGCCATTAAAAATGATTCGTCAATACAAGAAAAATATCGGAAGAACATTGATTGTGAAAACTGCTACTGAAAATATTGAGGCAGAATTAGTTGAAGCAACCGATGATTTTATAATTTTGTCTTGGAAAGCAAGAGAGCCTAAAAAAGTTGGAAAAGGAAAGGAAACTGTTCAAAAAGAACTAAAGTTGCCTTATTCAGATATTAAAGAAGCAATTGTTACAGTAACATTTTAATTAGAGAATTCGCATGGAAAATTTAGCATTAATCGAATCATTTTCAGAGTTTAAAGATGATAAGCTTATTGATCGTGTAACGCTTATGGCAATTTTAGAAGATGTATTTAGAAATGCCTTGAAAAAGAAATATGGTTCTGATGAAAATTTCGATATCATTATCAATCCTGATAAAGGAGATATGGAAATTTGGAGAAGAAGAGTAATTGTTGCCGATGAAGACTTGGATTTCGAAAACGAAGAGATTACTTTAACAGAAGCTCGTAAAATTGAAGCGGATTTTGAAATTGGAGAAGAAGTTTCAGAAGAAGTAAAATTAATAGATTTAGGAAGACGTGCTATTTTGGCTTTACGTCAAAACTTAATCTCTAAAATCCATGAACACGATAATACGAATCTTTATAAACAATTTAAAGATATTATCGGTGAGATTTATACAGCCGAAGTGCACCATGTGCGTCCAAGAGTTGTAATTTTGGTTGATGATGAAGGTAATGAAATTGTATTGCCAAAAGAAAAACAAATCCCTTCTGATTTCTTTAGAAAAGGAGATAATGTTCGCGGAATTATTGAAAGCGTAGAATTAAAAGGAAACAAACCTCAAATTATCATGTCTAGAACTTCTGAGAAGTTCTTAGAGAAATTGTTTGAGCAAGAAATTCCAGAAGTTTTTGATGGTTTGATTATGATCAAAAATGTAGTGCGCATACCTGGAGAAAAAGCAAAAGTTGCTGTTGATTCCTATGACGATCGTATAGATCCAGTTGGAGCATGTGTGGGGATGAAAGGTTCTCGTATTCACGGTATTGTTAGAGAGTTAGGAAATGAAAATATCGATGTAATCAATTACACCAATAATATTCAATTGTATATCACTAGAGCCTTAAGTCCTGCTAAAGTTTCGTCTATTAAAATAAATGAAGAAACTAAACGTGCCGAAGTGTTTTTGAAATTAGAAGAAGTTTCAAAAGCTATTGGACGTGGAGGACAAAATATCAAATTGGCAGGTATGCTAACAGGTTATGAATTGGATGTTATTCGTGAAGGAGATATCGCTGGGGCAACTGCTGATGAAGATGATGTTGAATTAACAGAGTTTTCAGATGAAATCGATGAGTGGATTATCGATGAATTTGCAAAAATTGGTTTGGATACCGCTAAAAGTATCTTGAGCCAAGATGTAGACGATCTAGTTAGAAGAACTGACTTAGAAGAAGAAACAATTCTAGATGTAATTAGAATTTTGAAAGAAGAATTCGATAGTTAATCTATATTCTTCACACAACACAACAAAATAGATAATAATAAAAAGGTTTTATGTCTGAAGAGAGAATAATAAGAATAAACAAAGTTTTAAGGGAATTGAATATTTCTTTAGAAAGAGCGGTGGATTATCTTAAAGATAAAGGGATTGCTGTTGAATCCAATCCAAACACTAAAATTTCTGAAGAGGTATACAATGTCTTGTGCAGTCAGTTTGCTGGAGACAAAGGTAACAAAGAGGCGTCTAAAGAAGTAGGAGAGGAAAAAAGAAAAGAGAAGGAAGCTTTACGTATCGAAAGAGAGAAAGAAATTGAGAATAAACGTAAAGCAGATGAAGAAAAAGCTAGACAGCAAGAAGTCATTAAAGCTAGAGCAACGGTAACTGGTCCTGTTCAAGTTGGGAAAATCGATTTGAATCCCAAAAAATCAGCTCCAATTAGCGCTCCTGTTGTTGCGGAAGAAAAAGTAGTGCCTCCGGTTGAAAAAGTTACTGAGCCTGTTCAAAAAACGGCGGTTATTTCAAATGAAACTTCTTCAGATAAAAAAGAAGGGCTTCCTCAAGAGCCTAAGAAGAAAATTGAAGAGAGCAAGGAAGCTGAAGCTCCTGTAGTTACGCCTTCTAAAGAAAAAACAGTTACACCTGTGGTTTCTGAGCCTGTAGTAGAAGATACTATCACTACTCAATATCAGAAACTTTCTGGGGCTACGCTTACGGGGCAAGTAATTGATCTTTCTCAATTTGAAAAACCTAAAAAGAAAAAAGAAGATCCTAAAATAACACCTAATAAGCCAGGTGCTCCAGGGGCCAATGCAAACAAAAATAAACGCAAACGTATTGCTCCAAAACCAGGTGCAAATGCGCAAAAGACCCCAGGAACTACAACTGGACCAAATCCAAATAGAAACGCACAAGGCAATGCTGGTGGGCCTAATAGAGGAAATAAACCAGGATTTGTAAAAGGGAATCGTCCTGCAATTGTAGCCAAAGTAGAGCCAACGGAAGAAGAAGTTAAAAATCAAATCCGTGAAACTCTTGAAAAACTTCAAGGGAAAGGTGGTAAATCTAAAGCAGCTAAGTATAGAAGAGAAAAAAGAGAAACACATCGTCAAAAAACTGATGACGAACAAAGAGCATTAGACGAAGGAAGCAAAATCCTAAAAGTTACTGAATTTGTAACCGTTGGTGAAATCGCAATTATGATGGATGTGCCAATTACAAAAGTGATTGGAACGTGTATGTCTTTAGGTATAATGGTGACCATGAATCAACGTTTGGATGCTGAAACCTTGACAATTGTTTGTGATGAGTTTGGTTATGAAGTGGAGTTTATTACTGTTGATATTGAAGAAGCAATAGAAGTTGTTGAAGATAGAGAAGAGGATTTAGTAACTCGTGCTCCAATTGTTACTGTTATGGGTCACGTTGATCACGGGAAAACGTCTTTGCTAGATTATATTCGTAAAGAAAATGTAATTGCAGGGGAGTCTGGAGGTATTACTCAGCACATTGGGGCGTATGGAGTGACATTGGATAATGGTCAAAAAATTGCCTTCTTAGATACGCCGGGTCACGAAGCGTTTACTGCTATGCGTGCACGTGGAGCTCAAGTAACGGATATAGCGATTATTGTTATCGCTGCAGATGATGATATCATGCCTCAAACCAAAGAGGCAATCTCTCACGCGCAAGCTGCTGGAGTGCCAATTATTTTTGCAATTAACAAGATTGATAAGCCTAATGCTAACCCTGATAAAGTAAAGGAAAGATTGGCAGGAATGAATCTGTTAGTTGAAGATTGGGGAGGAAAAATTCAATCACACGATATCTCTGCGAAAGTAGGAACAGGGGTGAAAGAATTGTTAGAAAAAGTTTTACTTGAAGCTGAAATACTTGATTTGAAGGCCAACCCAAATAAGTTGGCACAAGGTACGGTAGTTGAAGCGTATCTTGATAGAGGAAAAGGATATGTGTCTACGATTTTAGTTCAGCACGGAACATTAAGAGTAGGAGATTATATGTTGGCAGGAAAGCATCACGGAAAAATCAAAGCAATGCATGATGAGCGTGGCCATGTGGTAAAAGAAGCAGGCCCTTCTACTCCTGTGTCTGTTCTTGGTTTAGATGGAGCTGCCACTGCTGGTGATAAGTTTACGGTATTTGAGGATGAAAAAGAAGCTAAACAAATTGCTGCTAAGCGTGCTCAATTAATGCGTGAGCAGTCTGTAAGAACGCAACGTCATATTACTTTAGATGAAATTGGAAGACGTATTGCTTTAGGTCAGTTCAAAGAATTGAATATCATTCTTAAGGGTGATGTGGACGGATCTGTTGAAGCGTTATCGGATTCTTTCTCTAAATTGTCTACTGATGAAATTCAAATCAATATTATACATAAAGGTGTAGGTGCGATTACTGAAACTGATGTAATGTTGGCCTCTGCCTCTGATGCTATTATTATTGGATTTAATGTTCGACCCGCGGGTAATGCTAGACAGTTAGCTGATAAGGAAGAAATCGACATACGCTACTATTCTATCATCTATGCTGCTATTGATGACTTGAAGGATGCTATGGAAGGAATGTTGGCTCCAGAAATGAAAGAAGAGGTATTAGGTACCGCTGAAATCAGAGAGATATTTAAAATATCTAAAGTAGGTTCAATTGCAGGTAGTATGGTTACCGATGGTAAAATAACGAAAAACGCTAAAATTCGCGTAATCCGTGACGGAGTAGTTGTGTTTGAGGGCGAATTGTTAGCGCTTAAGCGATTTAAAGACGATGTTAAGGAAGTTACCAAAGGATATGACTGTGGTATTCAAATCAAAGGTTTCAATGATATTGAAGAGCGAGATATTATTGAAGCATATCACGAAGTAGCAATTAAGAAGAAATTAAAATAAGATGTGATCTATAAAAAAAAGCCTCGATTATTCGAGGCTTTTTTTTGTAGGTTATTTGGATGGTTTTATTAAGAAAGCATTCTTGTATTTTTTTTGGAGTTCCATCAGTTTTTTTTCCGCTTCCATTCTGGTTCTAAAGTTGCCAACCCAAACTTTGTAGTTGGGTGTTTGGAAAAAAAGTGTGGCATCAACTTCTTTGTATTCTGTTTTGAATTCTGTTAATTGTTTTTTAGCAATTTCGGAACTACCACTGAATATTTGTATTTGATAGCGTTCTTGTAGGGTTAACGATGGATTTATTTTTTTCTTTTCATTAAGAAGTTGGTCTACTCTAGGGTCATCAATTATTGTTAAATTTTTATTTTGAGCAGAAATATTCGACAACGATATAGTTGTTAGAAATACTAGAAGAAAACGTTTTATAAGCCTTTGTTTTATCATAACTACTTGGTTTTTACGCAAAAATAGAATATTAAAAATTAAAATAAATCAAATTCCTTATTTAGAACGCGTATAAATTGAATTTAAGACTATTTTAAGGTTTTGTGGATAGTTCTGAAAGTGTATTTTTGTCGCGTATTTTCAAAAAAGTGGTTTTGTCAAACAAAATTAGTTGGTAAAACGCTAAAATTTTTTAGATAATTAATATACAATATGAAAAAGATGGGTAACCATAGTTCGATTACAAGGAGAATGGGTTTGAGTCTGGCAATTCTGCTGACGGCTTCCTTGAGTTTATTTGCGCAAAATCCTGCACCCGCAGAAGCGGCTGCTCCTGCAGAAGCGGCTGCGCCAGCAGCATCAGGAGGTGATGCTGTGAAAGGTAAGGAATTATTTAACACTAACTGTGCTGCTTGTCATAAATTAGATGCCAAAGCGACTGGACCTGCTTTGAGAGGTATAGCGGAAAGACGAGATGCAGCTTGGATTCACAAGTGGGTTAAGAACAGTTCAGAGGTAATAAAATCTGGGGATGCTTATGCAGTTAAGCTTTTTGAGGAAAATAATAAGTCAGTAATGCCTGCTTTTCCTCAATTGTCTGATGCAGATATTGATAATATTATAGCGTATACTTCTGCGCCAAAAGAAGAAGCTCCAGCGGCAGCTGCTGCAACGGGTACAGCTACAACACAAGCACAAGATGGAGGGATTAGTAATAATGTAATTCTTGGTGCCTTAGCATTAGTGATGGCTATGCTAGTAGTGTTGCTAGTTTTAGTTAACAATTTATTGAGAAAAGTTGCTAAAGCAAATGGAATAGAAGTAGAGGCTAAAGCGGCAGGTACTCCTATTTGGAAAGCATTTGTGAAAAACCAATTTTTGGTATTGGTTACTGCTATCTTTTTGCTTTTGAGTAGTGCTTATTTTGTTTATGGGTTTTTAATGCAGGTTGGGGTTGATCAAGATTATGCTCCAATTCAGCCAATTCATTATTCGCACAAAATTCACGCTGGAGATAATGAAATCAATTGTAAGTATTGTCACTCAGCAGCTAGAGTAAGTAAAAATGCAGGTATCCCTTCGTTGAATGTTTGTATGAACTGTCATAAAAACATTTCTGAAGTGGCTGAAACTACTGCAACTCCTGAGTATAGCAAAGCTTTTTACGATGAGCAAATTCAGAAATTATATACTGCAGTTGGTTGGGATAAAACAACACAAAGTTATACTGGGAAAACTCAGCCTGTAAAATGGGTGCGTATTCATAACTTGCCTGATTTTGTATATTTCAATCACTCGCAACACGTTACTGTTGCTGGTATTGAGTGTCAAACTTGTCATGGTCCTGTAGAAACTTTTGAAATTCAAAAACAGTTTGCTCCATTAACAATGGGATGGTGTGTTGATTGTCACCGTAAAACAGATGTGAAGATGGAAGGGAACGAATATTATACCAAAATCCACGAACAACTTTCTAAAAAGTATGGAGTTGAAAAGCTTACAGCGGCTCAAATGGGTGGTTTAGAGTGTGGTAAATGTCACTATTAAAAAGATTATTAAGATTTAATATTTATATATAATATGTCAACAAACAAAAAATACTGGAAAAGTGTTGAAGAGCTAGATCAAAATAGTTCAATTGTTGAGGCGCTTAAAAATAACGAATTTGTTGAAGAAATTCCTACTGATGAATTTTTAGGAAATAGTGATAAGCTTAATTCTTCTACTTCACGTCGTGACTTTTTAAAGTACGTTGGTTTTAGTACAGCGGCTGCAACATTAGCGGCCTGTGAAGGACCGGTTAACAAATCAATACCGTATGTGTTGCAACCAGAGGAAATCATTCCAGGTGTAGCCGATTATTATGCTACAACCGTTTTTGATGGTTTTGATTTTGCTAATTTATTGGTAAAAACTCGCGAAGGGCGTCCTATTAAAATCGATAATAATACTATTGCAGGAGCTAAGTTTTCTGCAAATGCAAGAATTCATGCCTCTATTTTGTCTTTGTATGACAATATGAGAATGAAAGAGCCTAAAGTAGCTGGAAAAGTTGCGTCATGGTCAGATGTTGACGCGAAATTGAAGTCTAGTGTGGCAGAGGCAAAAGCAAATGCAAAACAAGTGGTTTTCTTGACCAATACATTGGCAAGTCCATCAACTGAAAAGTTAATTGCTGAGTTTTTGGCTAAAAATCCTAATGCGAAGCATGTAGTGTATGATGCGGTTTCTTCTTCTGAAGCTTTAGATGCCTATCAAACAGTGTATGGGAAAAGAGCATTAGTAGATTATGATTTTTCTAAAGCATCGTTAATTGTTTCTGTAGGAGCTGATTTCCTTGGAGATTGGCAAGGTGGTGGATTTGATGCTGGCTACGCAAAAGGTAGAATACCTCAAGCTGGAAAAATGTCACGTCACTTTCAATTTGAAGCAAATCTAACTTTGTCTGGAGCTGCTGCTGATAAGAGAGTTCCAATGACGGTTGCGGTTCAAAAACAAGCTTTAGTTCATATTTATAACATTATAACCGGAAATAATATTGCGGTTAACATAGATAGTAAAGTAAAAGCAGAAGTTACTAAAGCTGCTCAACAGTTGAAGTCTGCTGGCGCAAAAGGAGTTTTGGTTTCTGGTATTCAAGATGTGAATGCTCAATTGCTAGTTTTAGCAATTAATCAAGCATTAGCTAGTGAGTCATTTGTGTTATCTGGTGCTCGTTTAATAAGAAAAGGTTCTAGCGCAGAAGTAGCTCAATTAGTAAAAGATATGAACGCTGGGTTGGTACATACCTTAATCATGAGTGGTGTAAACCCTGTTTATACATTAGCAGATTCTAAAGCGTTTACTGAAGGATTGAAAAAAGTATCTACTTCAGTAGCCATGTCAATGAAGGAGGACGAGACTGCTTTATTAGCTACTATAGCTGCACCGGTTCCTCATTACTTAGAATCTTGGGGAGATTTAATGTTGACTGAAGGTACTTATAGTATTACTCAGCCTACAATCCGTCCGCTATTCAATACAAAACAATTACAAGATGTTTTAATGTCATTGAATGGAGTTCCTGGAAATTATTATGATTATTTAAAAGCGGTATCCGTAGCGTATACTGCAGGTACTACTTGGAATAAAGCAGTGCATGATGGAGTAGTAGTAGGAAATGTTGCTACTGTATCAGCAGGTTCTGCTAATTTTGCAGCAGCTGCAACAGCACTTTCTGCCGCATCTACTGCAAAAGGTTTAGAGTTGGTATTGTACACCAAAACTGGTTTAGGAGATGGTCAACAAGCCAATAATCCTTGGTTACAAGAATTCCCAGATCCTATCACAAGAGTATCTTGGGACAACTACATTACTGTTTCTCAAGCAGACGCTAAAGCTTTAGGTTTATCTAATGAAATTGTTGCTAATGGTGGATTGAATGGGTCTTATGCAAAAGTTACTGCCAATGGCGTTACTTTAGAAAAAGTTCCTGTAATCGTACAACCTGGACAAGCTGTTGGAACCGTAGGTATGGCTTTAGGGTATGGTCGTAAAGCAGCTTTGAAAGAAGAAATGCAAGTAGGTGTTAATGCTTACGCTTTGTATAAAAATAATATCGATACACAAATTGTAACCATTGAAAAAGTTGGAGGTGAGCACGAATTTGCTTGTGTTCAAGGTCAAAAAACTTTGATGGGTCGTGGTGATATTATCAAAGAAACTACTTTAGAAATCTTTAATACTAAAGAAGCAAAAATTTGGAATGAAAAACCGGTAGTTTCATTAGATCACAAAGAAGTGGAAGCTTCTACAGTAGATTTATGGACTTCTTTTGACCGTTCTATTGGACATCATTTTAATTTATCGATAGATTTAAATGCTTGTACAGGATGTGGAGCGTGTGTTATTGCTTGTCATGCAGAAAATAACGTTCCTGTAGTTGGTAAAGATGAAGTGAGAAGAAGTAGAGATATGCATTGGTTGCGTATTGATAGATACTATTCTTCTGAAACCACTTTTGCTGGTGATGTTGAAAGAAAAGAGAATATTGCTGGAATTTCTAGTTCATTGTCTACTTTCAATGAAATGGAAAATGCTAGCGATAACCCTCAGGTTGCTTTTCAACCTGTAATGTGTCAACATTGTAACCATGCGCCTTGTGAAACTGTATGTCCAGTTGCGGCTACTTCGCATGGACGTCAAGGTCAAAACCACATGGCATATAACCGTTGTGTTGGTACACGTTATTGCGCAAACAACTGTCCTTATAAAGTTCGTCGTTTTAACTGGTTCTTGTATAACAAAAACAGTGAATTCGATTATCACATGAATGATGATTTGGGTCGTATGGTATTAAACCCTGATGTAAACGTTCGTTCACGTGGAGTTATGGAGAAATGTTCTATGTGTATTCAAATGACTCAAGCTACGATATTAAAAGCAAAACGTGAAGGAAGAGCTATTAAAGATGGTGAATTCCAAACGGCTTGTTCAAGTGCTTGTTCTTCTGGAGCAATGGTTTTTGGAGATGTTAATGATCAAGAAGCTGCAGTAACTAAATTAGCTGCTGATAAAAGATCGTATCATTTGTTAGAACATGTTGGAACAAAACCAAACGTGGTTTACCAAGTTAAAGTTAGAAATATCTAGAAAATAAATTAATTAAGAATCAATATAAAGGATTATGTCGTCTCACTACGAAGCACCCATTAGAAAACCCTTAGTTATAGGTGATAAAACTTATCACGATGTAACTGTAGATGTAGCTGCACCTGTTGAAGGAAAGGCTAATAAGCATTGGTGGATTGTTTTCACAATTGCATTAACCGCTTTCCTTTGGGGATTGGGTTGTATTATTTACACTGTATCTACCGGTATCGGAACTTGGGGATTAAACAAAACAGTTGGTTGGGCCTGGGATATTACTAACTTCGTTTGGTGGGTTGGTATTGGTCACGCAGGTACTCTTATTTCTGCTGTACTATTACTTTTCCGTCAAAAATGGAGAATGGCGATTAACCGTTCAGCGGAAGCCATGACAATTTTCTCAGTTATTCAAGCAGGATTGTTCCCAATCATTCACATGGGACGTCCATGGTTAGCTTACTGGGTATTACCAATTCCAAACCAATTTGGGTCTTTATGGGTGAATTTCAACTCCCCATTGTTATGGGACGTATTTGCAATTTCTACGTATTTATCGGTGTCATTAGTTTTCTGGTGGACTGGTCTTTTACCTGACTTTGCGATGTTACGTGATAGAGCCATCACACCTTTTAATAAAAGAGTATATTCAATCCTTAGTTTTGGTTGGAGTGGTAGAGCAAAAGACTGGCAACGTTTTGAAGAGGTTTCTCTTGTACTTGCAGGATTAGCAACTCCTTTGGTACTTTCTGTACATACCATTGTATCGATGGACTTTGCTACCTCGGTAATTCCTGGATGGCATACTACCATTTTCCCTCCTTACTTTGTGGCTGGTGCAGTTTTCTCAGGATTTGCTATGGTAAATACCTTGTTAATCATCATGAGAAAAGTGTCCAATTTAGAAGCTTATATTACTATTCAGCATATTGAATTGATGAATATCGTAATCATGATTACTGGTTCGATTGTAGGGGTAGCTTATATTACTGAGTTGTTTATTGCTTGGTATTCTGGAGTAGAGTACGAACAATATGCATTCTTGAATAGAGCAACAGGTCCTTACTGGTGGGCGTATTGGGCAATGATGACTTGTAACGTATTCTCTCCACAATTTATGTGGTTTAAAAAATTACGTACAAGTATCATGTTCTCCTTCGTGATATCTATTGTAGTAAATATTGGAATGTGGTTTGAGCGTTTTGTAATTATTGTTACTTCGTTGCACAGAGATTATTTACCATCTTCTTGGACCATGTTTTCACCAACTTTCGTTGATATTGGAATATTTATTGGAACTATTGGATTCTTCTTTGTATTGTTTTTATTGTATTCAAGAACATTCCCTGTAATCGCTCAAGCAGAGGTAAAAACAATTTTAAAAGGATCAGGAGATAATTACAAAAGAGAAAGAGAAGCAAATAAAGATTTACACCATGAGTAATAAAGTAATACATGCTATTTATAATGACGATGATGTTTTAATGTCTGCCGTTAAAAAAACACGTTCTGCTCATTATCATATTGAAGAAGTCTTTACTCCATTTCCTGTACACGGATTGGATAAAGCAATGGGATTAGCTCCAACACGAATTGCCATTTGTGCATTTATCTATGGTTTGTGTGGAATCTCTTTTGGTACTTGGATGATGAATTATATTATGATCCAAGATTGGCCTCAAGACATCGGAGGAAAACCTAGTTTTAGTTACATTGAAAATATGCCTTCATTTGTACCTATTATGTTTGAAGAAACGGTATTTTTTGCAGCACACTTGATGGTAATCACATTTTATATGAGAAGTAAATTGTGGCCTTTCAAACAAGCTGAAAACCCTGACGTAAGAACTACAGATGACCATTTCTTGATGGAAGTTGCTCTTAATAAAGATGAAGAAGAAATGATTTCATTCTTTAAAGCGACTGGTGCTGTAGAAGTAAATGTAATTGATAAGAATTAATTAAAGCTATGAAAAGTATATTAAAATTAACACTTGTAGCTGGTTTGTCTGTCTTGGTAACATCATGTTATGATAAACTAACACCAAACTATCAGTATTTTCCTAACATGTATGAGTCTGTAGGATATGAAACCTATGTCGAGTCAAAAGCATTTAAAGATGGAAAAGAAGGGCAGTTACCTGCCAAAGGTACTATCAAAAGAGGTTTTGAAGTCTATGAATACGAAAACTCACCTGCAGGATATGAATTGGCAAAAGCTAATTTAAAATCACCTCTTGATTCTTTAGAAAGAAACTCTGAAAAAGGTAAAGAGCTTTACGAAATTTATTGCATCAGTTGTCATGGCGCTGCTGGTAATGGTAAAGGTAAATTAGTTGAAAGAGAAAAATTCTTAGGAGTTCCAAGTTATGCAGATCGTCCCATTACGGAAGGAAGTATTTTTCATGTAATCACTTACGGATTAAATTCTATGGGATCGCATGCTAATCAACTTAGTGCACATGAGCGCTGGTTAGTGGTAGACCATGTACTAAAACTTAAAAGTCAATTATAATTGTAGAACAAACTGATTGTTATAGATATGTATACATTTTCAAGTAAATTAAAAACCTTTTCTCTTATCCTAATGGTTTTAGGAATCTTAGGAATAGGATATGGTTTTTACAGTGCGCCTAAAAACGTACAAGAAGTTGAAGCACTTCTTGCTGCTGAATCTCATGGTGGTCATGGTGAAGCAACTCATGCAACAGCTGAAGCTAGTCATGAGGCACATTCAGAAAAAGCTACAACGACTAAACACGATGCACATGCTGATGCTGAACATCAAGAACATTTAGAGCATGTTTTCCATCAATTAAGCAATAAACCTTGGGCGGCACTTTATGTGGCTTGTATCTTTTTTATGCTTATTGCTTTAGGAACTTTGGCTTTTTATGCTATTCAACAAGTAGCGCAAGCAGGATGGTCTCCTGTATTGTTTAGAGTAATGCAAGGAATTACTGCGTATTTACCTGTAGGTTCTGTTATCTTTTTTATTGTATTAGTTTTGTGTGGTTTACATTTTAACCATTTATTCACTTGGTTAGATCCTGAAGTAGTAGCACATGATGAATTAATTCAAAAAAAATCAGGTTATTTGAACTTCCCATTTTGGATTGTTAGAGCTGCTATATTTTTAGCAGGATGGAATTTATACCGTTATTTCTCTAGAAAAAACTGTTTAGCACAAGATGAAGCAGATGATAATTACTTTTACAAAAAGAATTTCAAAATGTCTGCAGCATTTTTAGTATTCTTTATTGTTACTGAATCTGTTATGGCTTGGGATTGGATCATGTCTATCGATCCGCACTGGTTTAGTACTCTTTTTGCATGGTATGTATTTGCAAGTTTCTTTGTAAGTGGAATTACTATGATTTGTATGGTAACACTATACTTGAAAGCAAAAGGTTACTTAGAGTATGTAAATACCAGCCACATTCATGATTTGGCTAAGTTTATGTTTGGAATCAGTGTATTTTGGACTTACTTATGGTTTTCGCAATTCATGTTAATTTGGTATGCTGACATCCCAGAAGAAATCACATATTTCGTAACACGTATTTCTGATTATAATTTACCATTCTTTGGTGCTATCGCGATGAACTTTTTATTCCCAGTATTAATTTTGATCAATACTGATTTTAAACGCATCACTTGGGTATTAATTATGGCTGGTACAGTAATATTATTGGGTCATTATATTGATTTCTTTAACATGATCATGCCTGGTACAGTTGGAGATCAATGGTTTATTGGAATTCCTGAAATTTCTTCTGTTTTATTTTTCGCAGGGTTGTTTATTTTTGTTGTGTTTACAGCATTAACTAAAGCGCCTCTTTTGCCAAAAAGAAATCCTTTTATCGAAGAGAGTAAACATTTTCATTATTAATATTTAAAATAAAAAAACAGATGACAACTTTGTTGGTACTTTTAGTTGTAGTTTTATTGGCTATTGCTGTTTGGCAATTAACTAAAATTTTTGATCTTACTCAAGTAGGATCAAAATCAGATGATTCTCAAATAGCCACTGATAATGATAATAATGTTCAAGGATATTTAATGTTTGGCTTTTTAGCTTTTATTTACCTTTTTACAATTTATGGATTAATTAAATGGGGAGATCTACCTCTTCATACACCAGCATCTGAACATGGTGCAACAGTAGATAGTTTAATGAATATCTCTTGGGTGTTGATTTTTATTGTTCAAGCAGTTACTCAAGTATTATTGCACTATTTTGCTTTTAAATATAGAGGGAGCAACGATAAAAAAGCATTGTATTTTGCTGATAACAATAAATTAGAAGCTATTTGGAGTTTGATTCCAGCTGTAACACTTGCCGGATTAATCTTATATGGTTTGTATGCTTGGACAAACATCATGTTTGTAGAAGAAGATGAAGATACAATTGTAATAGAACTTTACGCACAACAATTCAAATGGACAGCACGTTATGCTGGAGCTGATCAAGTTCTTGGTAAAGCTAACGTACGTTTAATTGAAGGCGTAAATACTGTGGGTATGGATTTAGCGGATAAAAATGCTCAAGATGACTTTTTAACTTCCGAAATTCACATTCCAAAAGGAAAAAAAGTACTTTTCAAAATGCGTTCTCAAGATGTATTACACTCAGCTTATATGCCTCATTTCCGTGCTCAAATGAATTGTGTTCCTGGAATGGTGACTCAGTTCGCTTTTACACCAATTTACACATCGGCTGAGTATAGAGAATTGCCATTTATGGTTGAAAAAGTAGCTAGAATTAATGCTTTACGAGCAAAAAAGAGTGCTGATTTAGTAGCAAAAGGAGAAACTGCCTTAGATCCTTATACTTTTGATTATATTTTACTTTGTAATAAAATTTGTGGAGCTTCACATTACAACATGCAAATGAAAGTTGTAGTAGATACTCCAGAGGATTACAAAAAATGGCTAAGTGATAAAGTAGCTTTAGTTAAAGAATACAAAGCCTCTAAAGAAGCACCTGCAACAGATGCTGCTAAAGGAGCTGATAGTTTACAAACTACACAGGATACTGCTGCCGTTAAAGTAGCAATGAATTAATTAATCTAAATATTTAAAGTTTACATATATGTCAGCAGAAGGTCACGTTCACGGACACGAACAAGAACACGAACACCATCACAAGGACACGTTCATTACTAAGTATATCTTTAGTATTGATCATAAGATGATTGCTAAGCAATACTTAATTACTGGTATTGTTATGGGGATTATTGGTGTAGGGATGTCATTGCTTTTTAGAATGCAATTGGCTTGGCCAGAAGAGTCTTTTAAGATTTTTAACATTTTACTTGGAGACAAATTTGCACCTGAAGGGGTTATGGCTAATGATATTTATTTAGCCTTAGTTACGATTCATGGTACTATAATGGTATTTTTCGTATTAACCGCTGGTTTGAGTGGAACTTTTAGTAACTTATTGATTCCGCTACAAATTGGAGCAAGAGATATGGCTTCTGGATTCATGAACATGATTTCTTATTGGTTGTTCTTTTTGTCTAGTGTTGTTATGGTTAGCTCTTTATTTGTTGAAGCTGGACCTGCATCATCTGGATGGACAATTTACCCTCCTTTAAGTGCTTTACCTCAAGCTATACCAGGTTCTGGAACAGGTATGACATTATGGTTGGTTTCTATGGCATTGTTTATTGCATCTTCTTTAATGGGGTCTTTAAATTATGTTGTAACAGTTATCAATTTGCGTACAAAAGGAATGTCGATGACAAGATTGCCACTTACAATTTGGGCTTTCTTTGTAACAGCTATCATTGGTATCATTTCGTTTCCTGTGTTATTATCAGCAGCATTGTTGTTAATTTTTGATAGAAGCTTCGGTACATCCTTCTTCTTATCTGATATTTATATTGCTGGAGAAGTATTACATTATCAAGGAGGTTCTCCAGTTCTTTTTGAGCACTTATTCTGGTTCTTAGGTCACCCTGAGGTATACATTGTATTGTTGCCAGCATTAGGTATAACTTCAGAAATTATTGCTACAAATGCTAGAAAGCCAATCTTTGGTTACAGAGCGATGATTATGTCAATCTTGGCCATTGCCTTTTTGTCTACCATCGTTTGGGGTCACCACATGTTCGTATCAGGAATGAATCCTTTCTTAGGATCTGTATTTACTTTTACAACATTATTAATTGCGATTCCATCAGCAGTTAAAGCGTTCAACTATATTACGACTTTGTGGAAAGGTAATTTGCAATTGAACCCAGCTATGTTGTTTTCAATTGGATTAGTTTCCACTTTTATTACAGGAGGTTTAACAGGTATCATTTTAGGAGATAGTACTCTAGATATCAACGTACACGATACTTATTTCGTAGTAGCTCACTTCCACTTAGTAATGGGTATCTCTGCTTTGTACGGGATGTTTGCAGGAATTTACCACTGGTTTCCAAGAATGTTTGGTAGAATGTTGAATAAAAACTTAGGTTACGTTCACTTCTGGGTAACAGCCGTATGTGCTTATGGTGTTTTCTTCCCAATGCACTTTATTGGATTAGCTGGATTGCCAAGACGTTATTATACAAATACAAATTTCCCATTGTTTGATGATTTACAAAATGTAAATGTATTGATTACTACTTTTGCTATTATTGGTGGGGTATTTCAATTAGTATTCTTGTACAATTTCTTCTCTAGTATTTTCTTCGGTAAAAAAGCTGAACAAAATCCATGGAAATCTAATACATTAGAATGGACGGCACCAGTTGAGCATATTCATGGAAACTGGCCTGGAGCTATTCCTGAAGTACACAGATGGCCATATGATTATAGCAAACCTGGACATGATGAAGATTTTATCCCTCAAAATGTTCCTATGAAAGACGGCGAAGAAGTCTTACATCACTAAAATATATACAGTAATTTAAAAGCCTTTCCTTGGAAAGGCTTTTTTTTTATTACCTCTTTTTCTACCTTTATCCAATGAATGCACATTTAGACCCAACCAACAGTAATTATAATTCTGAGGAATTAGATCTTGAAAAACGATTACGACCGCTTAGTTTTGATGATTTCACTGGGCAAGATCAAGTACTAGAAAATCTTAAAGTGTTTGTTGCAGCAGCTAATCAAAGAAATGAAGCCTTAGATCATGCCCTTTTTCATGGCCCACCGGGATTAGGAAAAACTACATTGGCGAATATTCTAGCCAATGAATTGAATGTAGGTATTAAAATTACTTCAGGTCCAGTGTTGGATAAGCCTGGCGATTTAGCAGGTTTGTTAACTAATCTTGATGAGAGAGATGTTTTGTTCATTGATGAAATTCATCGTTTGAGTCCAGTTGTCGAAGAGTATTTGTATTCCGCAATGGAGGATTTCAAAATCGATATCATGATTGAATCTGGTCCCAATGCTAGAACCGTTCAAATCAATTTAAATCCGTTTACTTTAATTGGTGCTACCACCCGTTCAGGTTTATTAACGGCTCCTATGCGTGCACGCTTTGGTATTTCTTCAAGAATGCAGTATTATTCTACAGAATTGTTGACAACAATTGTTCAACGTAGTGCCTCTATTTTTAAAATGCCAATAACCATGGAAGCAGCTGTCGAAATTGCAGGTCGTAGTAGGGGAACACCACGTATTGCTAATGCTTTATTACGTAGAGTTCGTGATTTTGCTCAAATCAAAGGGAATGGTACGATAGATATTGAAATTGCTCGATTTGCTTTAAAAGCGTTGCATGTTGATGCGCATGGTTTGGACGAAATGGATAATAAAATTCTCAGTACAATTATAGAAAAGTTCAAAGGAGGCCCTGTTGGATTGACTACACTAGCTACAGCTGTTTCTGAAAGTAGCGAAACTATAGAAGAGGTTTACGAACCTTTTTTGATACAGGAAGGTTTTATTATGAGAACGCCAAGAGGACGTGAAGTTACTGAAAAAGCATATAAGCATTTGGGAAAATCTCCAATGAATAAACCAGGTACCCTTTTTGAAATGTAACAAATTTGCGATGCTTCTTAACTTAAAATCAAAATATTCTGCTTTTATAAAAACCGAGGCGCAACGTCTCGGTTTCCTTTCCTGTGGTATTTCAAAGGCTGAATTTTTGGAACAAGAAGCGCCAAGATTAGAAAAATGGCTTCAAGAAAATCGAAATGGCCAAATGGCTTATATGGAGAACCATTTTGATAAGCGTCTTGATCCAACATTATTGGTTGATGGTGCAGTTAGTGTGATTTCTTTGTTGTATAATTATTATCCTTCCGAAGAGCAGATTAAAAATACTTACAAAGTATCGAAATATGCATATGGTGAAGATTATCATTTTGTCATCAAGGATAAACTAAAGGAATTACTTTACTCAATTCAGACAGAAATAGGTGAGGTTAATGGTAGAGCTTTTGTAGATTCTGCTCCAGTGTTAGATAAAGCATGGGCTGCTAAAAGCGGTTTGGGCTGGATAGGTAAAAACAGCAATCTAATTACACAAAAGGTAGGTTCTTTTTATTTCATTGCGGAGTTAATAATTGATCTAGATTTAGAATATGATTCGATTACAACCGATCATTGTGGAACCTGTACTGCGTGTTTAGATGCTTGTCCCACCCAAGCAATAGTTGCTCCATATGTAGTGGATGGAAGCAAATGTATTTCTTATTTTACCATCGAATTAAAAGATGCTATTCCTGCTGAATATAAGGGAAAATTTGATGATTGGATTTTTGGTTGCGATGTCTGTCAAGATGTTTGTCCATGGAATCGATTCTCCAAACCTCATAATGAACCCCTTTTTTCGCCAAGTAGTACTGTGTTGCAATGGACTAAACAAGATTGGGAAGAATTAACAGCTGATACCTTTGCTACTTTTTTTAAAAATTCGCCCTTAAAAAGAACGAAGTGGTCAGGAATGATGCGCAATGTGATGAATAGTAAAAAGTAACTTTGATTTCGAGTGTCAAAAACTTTAAAAAAATGTAATTTGTACTCTTATTTTTTTTAATTTTATAAATACTAAAATTTAAATCAAATGACTGTTAATCAAATTTTAAGCGTAAAGGGAAAGAATGTGTATTCTATACTTTCAACGAATACCGTTTTCGAGGCATTAACTGTAATGAGTGAGAAAAATATCGGGGCAATTCTAATCATTGAAGAAGGAAAATTGAAAGGAATTTTGTCCGAAAGAGATTATGCTAGAAAAATCGTTTTGAAATCGAAATCATCTAAAAAATCATTAGTTTCTGAAATTATGGTAACTGATGTGTACACCGTTAGCCCAAATGATAATATAGAATATTGTATGGAGTTAATGAGTGAGAAGAGAGTACGTCATTTGCCTGTAATTGACAACGATATTGTGATAGGAATCATATCAATTAGTGATGTTGTAAAAGCGATTATTGATACTCAAAAAAACACAATAAATCAGTTAAACACTTATATTACCCAATAAAACTTTGGTTAATCCCTCTAAAAAGCTGCTTTGGCAGCTTTTTTTATTTTATTCCACCAAAACAAAATTACATTTTAAGCACTTTTTAATTCGATACTTTTATCTTTGTAGCTAGACAAATAAAAATAACAGAATGGATAATAACAATAAAAGAAAGGAAGCCTTGGTTTACCACGCCAAGCCAACTCCTGGAAAAATTCAAGTTGTGCCCACTAAAAGCTATGCTACTCAACGTGATTTGTCATTAGCATATTCTCCTGGTGTTGCAGAGCCTTGTTTGGAAATTGCAAAAGATGTAAATAATGTATACAAATACACAGCAAAAGGAAATTTGGTTGCTGTTATTACAAATGGTACTGCTGTATTAGGTTTGGGTGATATTGGGCCAGAAGCTTCAAAACCTGTAATGGAAGGAAAAGGATTGTTGTTTAAAATTTTTTCTGACATTGATGTTTTTGATATTGAAA
This sequence comes from Flavobacterium riviphilum, assembly GCF_055231795.1. Classification (NCBI taxonomy): domain Bacteria; kingdom Pseudomonadati; phylum Bacteroidota; class Flavobacteriia; order Flavobacteriales; family Flavobacteriaceae; genus Flavobacterium; species Flavobacterium riviphilum. The sequence continues at coordinate 173,916 of NZ_JBUYSY010000001.1, read as the reverse complement.
TTGACACCAAAAATGTAGACGAGTTTATAGCTACCGTTAAAAATATTGCGCCTACTTTTGGAGGAATCAATTTAGAAGATATCAAAGCGCCCGAATCATTTGAAATTGAACGTCGCTTGGTTGAGGAATTAAACATTCCTGTAATGCACGATGATCAACATGGAACTGCAATTATTTCGTCAGCAGCTTTGATTAATGCATTAGAATTGGCAGGTAAAAAAGCAGAGGAAGTAAAAATGGTGGTATCAGGTGCTGGTTCGGCTGCTATTGCTTGTGCTGACCTATACGTGCTATTGGGTGTAAAACCCGAAAATGTATACATGTACAACAGTAAAGGTTTGTTAACAAAAGACAACCCATCCTTATCTGTCTTGCAACAAAAGTATGCCAGAGAAGGAGAATCTGTAAGTTTAGCAGAAGCTATGGTTGGTTGTGATTTGTTTTTGGGACTTTCAACAGCTGATGTCTTGACTCCTGAAATGCTGTTAACAATGGCTGAAAATCCAATCGTTTTTGCCATGGCTAACCCAAATCCAGAAATCGATTATAATTTAGCCGTAGCCACACGTAAAGATATTATCATGGCTACAGGAAGGTCAGATTTTCCTAACCAAGTAAACAATGTACTCGGTTTTCCATATATTTTTAGAGGTGCTCTCGACGTAAGAGCTACCAAAATTAATGAGGAAATGAAAATGGCTGCTGTAAAAGCTTTGGCTTCATTGGCCAAAGAATCGGTGCCAGAACAAGTAAACGTAGCTTACGGAGCTACAAAATTGACTTTCGGAAGAGAATATATCATTCCAAAACCTTTTGACCCACGATTGATTGCTATTGTTGCTCCTGCAGTAGCAAAGGCTGCTATGGATTCTGGCGTTGCCCAAAATCCAATTACAGATTGGGAAAAGTACGAAGAAGAACTATTAGAGCGATTGGGCCACGATAATAAGTTGGTTCGAATGATAACAAACAGGGCTAAATCTGATCCAAAATCGATTGTTTTTGCAGAAGCAGATCATTTGGATGTTCTCAAAGCTGCTCAAATTGTACATGACGAAAAAATAGGTTTCCCTATTTTATTAGGAAACAAAGAAATTATACTAGAACTTAAAGAGGAAATAGGATTTTCAGCAAATGTTCCTATTATTGACCCCAAAGAAAAAGAAGAAGAAGCAAGACGTAATCGTTTTGCAAACGCTTATTGGCAAACACGTAAACGTAGAGGTATTTCTCTTTTGGACGCTCAAAAGTTAATGCGCGAGCGTAATTATTTTGCAGCAATGATGGTTAATGAAGGTGAAGCTGATGCTTTAGTAACTGGACACACAAGAAGTTATCCATCGGTTGTGAAACCTATGTTACAATTGGTAGATAAAGCTCCAGGAGCTTCTATTGTATCTTCTGCTAATATTATGATGACCAAAAGAGGGCCAATGTTTTGTGCCGATACAGCTATTAACGTCAATCCTTCGGCAGAAGAAATTGCCAAAATTGCTTTGATGACCGCAAAGATGACCAAAATGTTTGGAATTGAACCAGTAATTGCTGTAGTGTCGTATTCTAATTTTGGCTCGTCAAATTCTCCTTCGGCATCAAAAATAAGAGAAGCTATTGCTTATTTACATGAACATTATCCAGATTTATGTATAGATGGCGAGATCCAAGCTGATTTTGCTCTGAATGCTTCCATGTTAAAAGCGAAGTTTCCCTTTTCAAAATTAGCTGATAAAAAAGTGAACACTTTAATTTTCCCAAATTTAGAATCTGCTAATATTACTTATAAACTTTTAAAAGAGTTAAATAGTGTGGAATCTATAGGTCCAATTATGTTAGGAATGGGCAAACCGGTTCACGTGTTTCAACTTGGCGCAAGTGTAGAAGAGATGGTAAATATGGCTACAATTGCTATTATTGACGCTCAAGAAAAGCATAAGAGAAGCAAAAAAAACTAATTCTAACTCACTCTAAAGTCTAGCGTTTGATTTCGAATCATTTGCTAGACTTTTTTTGTTATATTTGATTTAAAATAAAATAATGATAGCACATTTACAAGGGAAACTCGTTGAAAAATCACCTACTCATATCGTTATAGATTGTGCGGGTGTGGGTTATCATATCAATATTTCTTTGCATACTTATTCGTTATTACCCAATACAGATTTTGTAAAAGTATTTACGCATCTTCAGATTAAAGAAGATGCTCATACATTGTATGGTTTTATCGAAAAATCAGAAAGAGAGATATTTCGTTTGTTGCTTTCGGTTTCAGGAATAGGGGCCGGAATAGCCAGAACTATGCTTTCTTCTTTAGAACCCAAACAAATCATTAATGCCATTGCCAGTGCTGATGTGGCAACAATACAATCTATAAAAGGAATAGGGAGTAAAACAGCTCAACGCGTTATCTTGGATTTGAAAGAAAAAGTAGTTAAATTGTATGATTTAAATGAACTTTCGGTTGTAGAAAGCAATACAAATAAAGATGAAGCGTTATCAGCTCTAGAGGTTTTAGGATTTGTACGCAAAGCTTGCGAAAAAGTAGTTGAAAAAATTGTACTAGCAGATCCTCAAGCTTCAGTTGAAACAATCATTAAAAAAGCTTTACAAAGTTTATAAAACAGAAGCGCTTTACTATATGCAAAAAAAATGTATAGTTTTATTATTCGTATTTCTCAGTGTCATTTCCTATGGGCAAGTCAATCCATCGGTACAAGATACTGTTAAAAAAGGCTATACAAAAGGGAAGCTTCAATTAAAAGACCCTAAAAGTCTGCTCTCTGCTTATACCTATGATCCCATTACAGACCGGTATGTGTATACTAACTCTATAGATGGAATTACAATTGATTTTCCAATTATTCTTACCCCTGCAGAGTATGAAAAATTGGCTTTGCAAGAATCAAGACGTAATTACTTCAAGAAAAAAGCCGATGCTATAGACGGGAAAAAGAAAGGAGCCGAAGCTGCCAAAAAGGATTTGCTTCCCCGATATTATGTAAGGTCAGGTTTTTTCGAATCGATTTTTGGGAGTAATACTATCGATATTAAACCCACAGGATCGGTTGAAATGGATTTGGGAGTTCGTTATACCAAACAAGACAACCCAGCATTTTCACCTAGAAATAGAGCCAATACTTCATTCGATTTTGATCAAAGAATAAGTATGAGTTTGATGGGAAAAGTTGGTACTCGTTTGGGAGTAAATGCCAATTATGATACCCAATCTACTTTTGCTTTTCAAAATTTAATAAAACTTGAGTATACCCCCTCTGAAGATGATATCATCCAAAAAATTGAGGTGGGTAATGTGAATTTGCCACTAAACAGTTCCCTAATTAGAGGTGCGCAGAGTTTGTTTGGGGTAAAAACACAATTGCAATTTGGGAAAACAACCATTACTGGCGTCTTTTCTGAACAAAAATCACAAACAAGAAGCTTAGTAGCTGAAGGAGGAGGTACAATTCAAAATTATGAACTATTTGCTCTTGATTACGATAACGACAGGCATTTTTTCTTGTCGCAATATTTTAGAAACCGCTATGATAAAGCTTTAGAAGCCTACCCATTTATTGATAGCCGTGTGCAAATTACTAGAATTGAAGTGTGGGTGACTAATAAACAAAATCGGGTTCAACCTACTTCTAACAATTTAAGAAATATAATTGCCATTCAAGATTTGGGAGAAGCACAGTTGACTGGATTGACAGATAATGAAATTGTGGTTTTAAATCCTGCCACGGGTATTTTCAACGCACCTCCTGATACCCCTTCAGATAATGCCAATAATGACTACGACCCAGGTCAAATTGAAACAGGAACTGGATTGTTAAATAAAAACATACGCGAAATTGCTACTTCAAATTCGGGATTTAACACTACTGTAAGTGAAGGAAGGGATTATGCTAAATTGGAGAACGCAAGAAAGTTAACTTCAAATGAATATACTTTTAATTCTAAGTTAGGATTTATATCACTCCAACAACGATTGAGTAATGATGAAGTATTGGCTGTTGCTTATCAATATACTATTGGAGACAAAGTTTATCAAGTAGGAGAATTTGGAAATGATGGGGTAGATGCAACCAATGTAGTTGGTGGAAACAACAATGTACCTCAGGCGATTATTACACAAAGTTTGGTGTTGAAAATGCTAAAAAGCAACTTGACTAATGTAAAGGATCCTATTTGGAATTTGATGATGAAAAATATTTATCAAGTGCCAGGGGGCTATCAATTGAAGCAAGAAGATTTTCGAATGAATATCCTATATGCCGATCCTTCGCCGATTAATTATATTACAGAGGTTAATGGCACTCCTTTTCCTGCAAATCCGACGCCAGAAAATAAAATTGCTGAAACTCCTTTGTTAAAGGTGTTTAATCTGGATCGATTGAATTTTTTCAACGATCCTCAAGCTGGAGGCGATGGTTTTTTTGACTTTTTGCCAGGAACTACCGTTGATGCACAAAATGGTAGAATTATGTTTACGACCAAGGAGCCTTTTGGGGAATTAATCTTTTCAAAATTGAAAAACCCTGGATCGTTTGAAGATTACAAAAATGTTGATACCTACAATGCCAATCAAAAGAAATACGTGTTTAGAAGCATGTATCGCAATACTCAAGCAGGAGCATTACAAGATATCGATAAAAACAAGTATTTGATTCGTGGTAAATACAAATCGTCTAGTGGTGATGGTATTCCAATTGGTGCACTTAATGTCCCTCAAGGGTCTGTGGTAGTTACTGCTGCAGGACGACGTTTGGTTGAAGGTGTGGATTATAGTGTGAATTATCAATTGGGAAGGGTTCAAATATTGGATCCCTCGCTACAGGCATCAAATACTCCAATTGAAGTTTCTTTGGAGAATAATTCTATTTTTGGTCAACAAACTCGCCGTTTTATGGGAGTGAATGTGGAGCATAAAATTTCGGATAAATTTGTGTTAGGAGGTACTTTTCTTAAAATGTCTGAGCGTCCATTTACTCAAAAATCCAATTACGGTCAAGAATCTGTAAACAATACCATTTTTGGTTTTAATGGTAATTATGCCACAGAGGTTCCCTTTTTGACCCGATTAGTAAATAAATTGCCCAATATAGATACCGATATCCCTTCTAATCTTTCGATAAGAGGAGAAGTAGCTTTTCTAAAACCAGACACCCCAAAAGCAGACCGCTTTGATGGCGAATCTACCATTTATGTAGATGACTTCGAAGGCTCTCAGTCTACGATTGATTTGCGTTCTCCTTTAGCTTGGTTTTTATCTTCTACACCTGTTAATGACGCTGAAAGTCTTTATAATTTTAATGAAAGTGCTACCGACTTGAGTTATGGTTTCAAAAGAGCCAAATTGTCTTGGTATACCATCGATCCACTATTTTTTACCCAAAAACCTGATGGAATTTCAAATGCTGATATTTCACTAAATACGACTAGACGTATTTTTAGTGAAGAGTTGTATCCCAATACTGATATAGCCCAAGGACAGTCTCAGGTAGTAAATACTTTGGATTTGAGTTATTATCCTACCGAAAGAGGTCCTTATAACAATGCTATCAATGTTGCGGCCTCGCCAAGGGATAACTTTGGAGGAATAATGCGATCCATAGCCACCACTAATTTTGAACAAGGTAATGTGGAGTATATCCAGTTTTGGGTATTAGATCCTTATGTTGGAAAAGGAAATAGTGCTCCGGCAAATACTGGGAAAGTATATTTTAACTTAGGAGAAATCTCTGAGGATATTCTTAAAGACGGAAGAAAACAATATGAAAATGGTTTAGGACCCGATCAAATTTTAGTGACTCCAAAACCAATTTGGGGAGAGGTTCCCGCCTCACAATCTTTGATTTATGCATTTGACAGCAATGCTTCAAATCGGACTAATCAAGACATTGGGTTGGATGGAATGAAAAATAGCCAAGAGGCTTCGGTGTATTCCAATTACGCCTCAGACCCTGATCCAGCAGGAGATGATTATACCTATTTTGCCAATACAACTGGTGGAGTAGTCGAACGATATAAAAATTATAATGGTACCGATGGGAATTCTGCTGTAAGTATTACAGATGCCAATAGAGGGGCTACAACATTTCCCGATATAGAAGATATCAATCGCGACAATACAATGAATACTATCAATGCCTATTATGAATATAGTATAGATATGCGTCCGAACATGAAAGTAGGAGAAAATTTTATTACGGATATCAGAAATACTCAAGTTACGTTGCCCGACGGTTCGGCCACGGAGGCGCGTTGGATTCAATTCAAAATACCAGTGTCTCAACCTCAAAATACCATAGGAGGAATTACGGATTTTCGTTCTATTCGTTTTATGAGAATGTTTATGACCAATTTTGAAACTCCCATTACCCTTCGTTTTGGTGCTTTGGATTTGGTTCGAGGAGAATGGAGAAGGTACACAAATACTTTAGATTTTAATGATGTTAATGTATCTGATGATGATACAACATTGGACGTGTTGTCAGTAAATATTCAAGAAAACAATCAACGTTGTCCTGTAAATTATGTTACACCTCCCGGAGTAGTTCGAGAGCAATTGTTCAATAATAATACAGTAATCAATCAAAACGAGCAATCGCTTTCTTTGCGTGTTTCTGGAAAAGGATTAGAACCTAAGGACTCTAGGGCGGTTTTTAAAAATGTGAGCATTGATATGCGACAGTTTAAAAAACTTAAAATGTTCTTACATGCCGAGTCTTTGCCTAATGAAGTAGCCTTGCGAGACAATCAGATGGTGGGTTTCATTCGTTTTGGAAATGATTTTACCGAAAATTTCTATCAAATTGAAATCCCATTACAGGTTACTTTGCCTAGTTCGAATGGTACTTCGAACTGCCCTCCTCAAAGTCCTTCTTTGGTCTGGCCAGAAGTTAATGAATTGGATTTAAAACTTGAGTTGTTGACCAAACTGAAAATTTTGGCCATGAATGTGGACCCAACTACACTTCCTCCTGATGGGATTTTGTATAAAAATGAAGACGAATTGGACAATTCAGCTTCGGGAAAACCCAATAAGCTTAAAATTGGAATCAAAGGAAATCCCAATTTTGGATTCGTTCGTACGTTGATGGTGGGGCTAAAAAACAATGATTCGAGTCAGGATATTAAAGGAGAAGTATGGTTCAATGAGTTGCGGATGTCCGATATGGAAAATAGCGGAGGTATGGCTGCTTTATTGAATATCGATTCCAATATGGCTGATTTTGCTACCTTCTCTTTGTCAGGAAGAAAAACAACCATAGGCTTTGGAGCTTTAGAGCAAGGGGCAAATGAGCGAAGTAGAGAAGATTTGCAACAATATGGTTTGGTAACGAATTTGAATTTAGGTCAATTATTACCCAAAAAGTGGGGAATCAATTTGCCATTTAATTACGGTATTGGCGAAGAGGTAATTACCCCAGAATATGATCCTTTTAACCAAGATATTAAGTTAAAACAATTGTTAGCGAATACTTCTGATCAAGACAAAAAAGATAATATTGAAACTAGAGCTGTTGATTATACCAAACGTACGAGTATCAATTTTATAGGGGTTAGAAAAGAAAGATTACCAGAACAAAAACCCCATGTTTATGATCCAGAGAATTTTACATTTTCGCAGTCATACAATGAAGTGGAACGCCATGATTATGAAATTGAAAGTTATGAGGACTTGTTAAGCAATACAACGGTTAACTACGCTTATACTTTTGAAAACAAAACCGTTGAGCCGTTTAAGAAAAAAGCTTTTGTTAAGAAAAGTGACTATTGGAAATGGTTGCAAGACTTTAATTTTAATTTTCTTCCTACCAATATTACGTTCAATTCAAGTATCGTACGTCAGTATAATAAACAACAATTTAGACAAGTAGATGTGGTAGGTATTGGACTTGATCCGTTATACCGAAGAAATTTTGCATTTAATTATCAATACGGCTTCAATTATAATTTAACAAAAGCATTGCGGGTCAATTACACGGCTTCCTCCAATAATATTGTCAGAAATTATTTGAATGCGGATGATGTTCCTATTGATAGTTTTTCTATTTGGGATAGTTATTTTGATATTGGAGACCCCAATCAGCATATGCAACAATTGATTGTAAATTATGATATTCCATTAAATAAAATACCAGTATTTGGGTTTGTAAAAGCCAATTTTACTTATACCGGTGACTATAGTTGGCAACGCGCTTCAAATGCGTTATCAGATATCAGTATTGGAGGAGTGGAGTACAATTTAGGGAATACCATACAAAATGCCAGTTCCAAAATATTGAATGCTTCTTTTGCTATGGAAACCTTATACAAATATTTGGGGTTGTCTAAGAAATCAACTGCAAGTTCAACTGCAAAACCTAAGCCTGCTATTCCTAAACCAGGTGAAAAAGTAGTGAATACTGCCGTTAAACCAGCGCTTGATAGAAGTCCGTTTCTTGAGGGGGTAATTGGAGTATTGACCAGTGTGAAAAATGTTCAGATTAATTATACTCACAATAGCGGAACAGTTTTGCCAGGATATACTCCAAGTATAGGGTTTTTAGGTTCCTCAAGACCTTCTCTTGGTTTTATTTTTGGAAGCCAAGATGATGTTCGATACGAATCGGCCAAAAGAGGTTGGTTGACCACGTATCAAGATTTTAACCAAAATTTCACGCAAGTAACCAATAAGTTGTTGAAAGCCACGGCAAACATTGATTTGTTTCCGGATTTCAAAGTAGATTTGGCTGCTGATCGCTCTTATTCTGAAAATTCTTCGGAACAATATAATGTGCTTAATGGGGTTTATATGCCCTTGTCGCCTTATAGTTATGGAATGTTTTCTATTTCTACGGTATTGATAAAAACCGCATTTTCTAAAAGCGATGCACTTGGGTCAGATGCATTTGATGCGTTTAGAGATAACCGAATTATTATAGCCAATAGATTAGCATCACAAAGGGGGATAGATATCAATAATCCTGCAAATCTAGACGCAGAAGGCTTTCCTAAAGGATTTGGAAAAAATAATCAGGGTGTATTATTGCCTGCTTTCTTAGCGGCTTATACAGGGAGTAATGCCGAAGGAATAAGTACGAGTATCTTCAGAAGTTTTCCTATTCCCAATTGGTCAATAAAGTATAATGGATTTATGCGTTATAATTTCTTCAAGAATAATTTTAGAAGAGTTTCTTTGTTACACAATTACCGTGCATCGTACACTATAAATGATTATCGTTCCAATTTTGAGTATACTAAGAACCCTAATGGAGTTGATGTTAGTGGTAATTTTTACAATCCAACAGTACTTTCCAATGTCAATTTGGTAGAACAATTTAGTCCGCTTATTCGCTTGGATTTTGAATTGAAGAATTCATTCAAAGTGTTGACAGAAATTAAGAAAGATCGCGCTTTATCGATGAGTTTTGATAATAATTTATTGACCGAGGTCAAAGGTGTAGAATACATTGTTGGATTGGGTTATCGTTTCAAAGATGTGATTTTTTCCTCACGATTAGCCGATAATCCTACGGGCATTATCAAAAGTGATATCAATTTGAAGGCTGATTTGTCTTATCGAAACAATCAAACGATAGTTCGGTATTTAGACTATAATAACAATCAATTGGCTGCGGGTCAAAATTTATGGCAATTACGCATTGCTGCCGATTATGCATTTAGTAAAAATCTAACCGCTATTTTTTATTATGATCATTCGTTTTCTAAGGCCGTAATTTCAACTACTTTTCCTTTAACGAACATCAGATCGGGATTCACCTTGCGATATAATTTTGGTAATTAATTTGATTAAAAGGGTGTCAAAATTTAGTTTAAGATAGTTATATTTGCCTTTTATTTATAATAACACAACATTTTATAGTATGAACATTCCATCCAATTTAAAGTACACAAAAGATCACGAATGGGTAAGCATTGAAGGTGATGTTGCCACAGTAGGGATTACACATTTTGCTCAAAAAGAGTTAGGTGATATCGTATATGTAGAGGTAGAGACCTTAGACCAAACTTTAGACAAAGACGAAGTTTTTGGAACAGTAGAAGCAGTAAAAACAGTTTCAGATTTATTTTTGCCTCTTTCTGGTGAAATTATTGAGTTTAATGATGCTTTGGAAAGTGCTCCTGAAACCGTTAATTCAGATCCTTACGGTGCAGGATGGATGATTAAAGTGAAAATTGCGAATCCTTCAGAAATTGAAGAATTGCTTTCTGATGAGGCTTACAAAGAATTAATTGGTGCGTAAATTTTTTTTCATTTGTATTGCTATACTTTGGTCAGGAATAATATTGTATCTGTGTTTGATACGATCTTCTGACGTTCCCCAAATAAATGTAGTGGGAGTGGATAAATTAGTTCATTTGATGCTGCATTTACTGTTTGTCTTTTTTTGGGGGATTGCATTAGTAACTACAAGTAAATTGTCCTTAAGTCAAGTTATTGGGATAGTGTTTTTGCTTTCCTTCTTTTTTGGCATCGGAATAGAATTTATGCAAGCCTATTTTACCACAACTCGAAGTGCTGATTATAGAGATGTTTTGGCCAATGTATTTGGGGCTTTAATAGGATTGTCTTTGTTGAAATCTTTCCAAAAACACTTTACCGCATTGAAATAGTATCAAAATCCCATTCCGATGGGATTTTTTTTGGAACAATGTAGTTTGGTAATCTTCATTGCTAATTTATGCAATTGTATGTTGAGACCGATAAAACGTGCTTCTAGTTTAAAATGTATTTCAAAAACAATTGTATCGAATATTAATGTACTTTTGTTCTCATTGATAATTAATGAAATTTCGTTACTATGGACCTTAGACCTTATTTAGATTCCACGTATTTAAAAACGAATGAACAAGCTAAACTTTCAGAATCTGAAAATATTTTAGTGGCAAAATCCTTCATTGAAGAGGCTATACGAGAAGGTTTTAAATTAATAATGATTCGTCCGGATCGTGTGACGTTGGCAAAACAATTGATTCGCGAGGCGCAATCCAATGTCTTGATAGGTACTGTAATTGATTTTCCAAAAGGAGATTCAGCGATAGAAGTAAAATTAGCAGAAGCACAAATTGCCATTCAAAATGGTGCCGACGATTTGGATTTTGTGTGCAATTATGAGGCATTTAAACTAGGTAATGAAGAATTAGTTAAAGATGAGATTGTCAAAGGAACCCAACTAGGTTTGGCACATCATAAAGTAGTCAAATGGATTATAGAAGTTGCTGCTTTAAGTGCAGATCAAATTGCTCAATTGACAGCTCTTATTAAAAATGTAATACAGGACAATTTCGATTCGTCTCAATGGAATAATGTATTTGTGAAATCGTCTACTGGATTTTATATTACTCCCAATAATGAGCCTAATGGAGCTACTTTTGAAAGTATTAAAATTATGCTAGAAAATGCTTCGCCATTGCCTGTGAAAGCAGCTGGAGGAGTGCGCAATTATGATGATGCCGTACGGATGATTCAATTGGGTGTTCAACGCATTGGAACCTCTGGTGCTAAAGCCATAATTGATGGTGAATCTCATCAACAAACTTATTAACGGATTTGTATTAATTTCTCCCCAAAGCCTACTAATGTCAAATTTTTTAAAAGCTATAGTTCTTCTATTTGGACTTCAATATGCGTATAGTCAAAATACTTCGTTAACACCTTTTAGTGATGTCCAACAGTTTCCTGTTTTTTCAAATTGTAAAGACCAACCAAGTGTTGGTTTAGAGAAATGTTTTTATGATCAAGTTCAAGATTGGGTATTTGCTAATTTTAATTTACCCAATAAAGCGTTGAACAACGGATCATTTAAAGTGCTTTTTGAAGTAACTGCAGAAGGTCAATTCAAAGTGTTGTATGTGGATTCTTTTTCAGAAGACATTCAAAAAGAAACTAAAAGGGTGTTTGTTTCCTTTCCAAGGATTCAACCTGCTACTTATAACGGAAAGCCTACTTATTCCAAGTTTGTTATGACCCTTAGTTTGCCTTTGCAAACCAAAGAAACCATAGCAGCACAAGCTTTGGCGCAGGCAGAAATATTAAATAGTAAAAAGCCTAAATTGACTGAATTAGATAGTATTGTTTACAAAAAATATCATAATCCAGAATTTAGTAGTCATCTTAATGTGCCTTTTTCAGATCAAGTGTATGCTCAATTTGAAGCGGAAATGAATCAAATTGGCAGTAATAATCATACGGCGTCTAAACCATATACTTATGCAGAGGTAGCCAAGTATTATGATATGAATGCGGTAAATGCCAAACTACAAAAGAAGGCTTCGGGTTGGTGGGCAAGAAAATTATGGAACGAAAATATGGTTCAAATTCAAGGTGAAGACTATTGGTTTGCCTTGAATCCAATTGTGGATCTTCAAGTAGGTAGAGCGTCACAGAGTGATAATCCTAATACCTTTGTGAATACAAGAGCGCTAAATTTTAGAGGAGGATTGGGTAAACAATTGAATTTTACCACTACTGTTTTCGAAAGTCAAGGCCGTTTTGCGGGCTATTATAATCAATATGCCGAATCCATAAAACCTTCGGGAGGAAATCCCGCTATCATTCCCGGTGTTGGAATTGCCAAAAGATTCAAAGACGATGCTTATGATTTTCCTTTGGCGGAAGCCAATATTACTTTTACGCCAAATAAATTTATTGATTTGCAGTTGGGCTATGGTAGAAATTTTATAGGTGACGGGTATCGTTCTTTGTTGGAAAGCGATGGAGCAAGTCCATATCCCTATTTTAAAATCAACACCAATTTTTGGAAAATAAAGTACACCAACACCTATATGTGGCTCAAAGATGTGCGTCCCGAAGTAACGGTAGATCGTACGTATGCAACCAAGTTTATGGCCAATCATTACTTGAGCTGGAATGTTTCCAATCGTTTGAATTTGGGTTTTTTTGAATCGGTAGTTTGGACCAAAGACAATAATAGAGGTTTTGATATGAGTTTTGTCAATCCGATTATCTTTTATCGTGCCGTTGAGTTTAGTTCTTCTTCCAGAAGTGGAAATGCGTTACTTGGCTTAACGTTTAAGTATAAGTGGAATGCTTCAGTCAACGCTTATGGGCAATTTTTAGTAGATGAGTTTTCGCTAGGCGATATCAAAGAAAGAGAGAATAGTTGGAAGAATAAATTTGGTTATCAAGTAGGCGTGAAGTATTACAATGCCTTTAAAGTGCAAAATTTATTACTGCAATTAGAATACAATCTGGTGCGTCCTTATGTCTATTCGCATAGCAATCCTATTACGAATTATGCTCATAATAATCAAAGTTTGGGCCATCAATGGGGAGGGAACTTTAATGAGTGTATTGCTATTGCTCGATACTATAAAGGTCGATTTTTTGCCGATGCCAAAATTACATTCGGTACCCGAGGTTTAGATTTTGATACCAAAGAAGATGGGTTTAATTATGGAGGCAATATTTATAAAGATTATGATGAAAAGCGTCCTTTTGATAAAGGAGTGAAAGTAGGGCAAGGCAATAAAACGAAAATTTTTATAGCGGATATTCAAGGAGGGTATTTGGTTAATCCAGCTACTAATTTGAAACTTTTTGCCAGTTATATCTACAGAAATTTTGATCCAACTCAAAATACGATTGCCACTTTTACTCAAAGCACCAACTGGTTTACAGTGGGAATTAGGACGGATATTTTTAATTTTTATTTTGATTATTAGAGAATGTGTTTTTTGAGACAGCTTTTTTAAGACTTCTTTTTTGTCAAATCACATTTGAAACTCTACTTTTGCAGCAATTTATTTAAAAATATTTAAGAAACATTTATTTTGACAAATTCTGTATCTCTTTCCTCGCTTTATGTAGATTTTAAGGCTATTACCAAAGCGGGATTGGCCATAAGTGTGGTTTTTTCGTCAATAGCGGGTTTTGTGTTGGGAGCCGAAAGTTTTCAATGGGACACTTTTTGGATAATTGTGAAGTTAGCTATTGGAGGTTATTGTATGGTAGGGGCATCTAATGCTTATAACCAAGTTATAGAGAAGGATCTCGATGCATTGATGGATAGAACCAAAAATCGGCCTGTTGCTTCGGGTAGAATGCAACCTAGGGTTGCGCTAGTGGTAGCTACCGCATTAACAGTGTTAGGCTTGTTCTTGTTGTATAGTATCAATGCAAAATCGGCCATGTTTGGTGCTATTTCTATCTTTTTGTACACAAGCGTTTACACGCCATTAAAGACAATGACTTCTTTGTCGGTTTTCGTAGGAGCCTTTCCTGGGGCTATCCCTTTTATGCTGGGATGGGTCGCAGCAACTGGCGAATTTGGTATTGAAGCCGGTACCTTGTTTTTGATACAATTTTTTTGGCAATTTCCGCATTTTTGGGCTATTGGTTGGTTTTTGTATGAAGACTATGAAAAGGCAGGTTTCTTTATGTTGCCCACAGGAAAAAAAGATAACGGTACCGCTTTGCAAATTATCTTATACACCGTTTGGTTAATCATTGCTTCTTTGTTGCCTATGTTTGGTTATACCGGTGCATTGTTTTTGACACCTATAGCAGCTGTTTTGGTGTTTTTGTTGGGCTTGTGGATGTTGTTTTTTGCGGTAAAAGTATACCAATTGCGTACACCCAAATCCGCTCGTACCTTAATGTTGGTAAGTGTTTCCTACATAACACTATTGCAAATAATATATATAGTAGATAAATTTTTGAGATAATATGGATACAATAATGACAAAAGAAGAGCATCAATCAAGAACGGCAAGATCTTACAAATTGATTTTGTTATTTGCAATAATCAGTATGACGATGATGTTTGCTGGATTAACAAGTGCCTTTGTGGTGAGTAAATCAAGGGTGGATTGGTTGAAAGATTTTCAAATGCCTTTGGCTTTTTTTGTAAGTACTGGGGTAATTATTTTGAGTAGTTTAACATTTTATTTGGCCAAAAAAGCCATCAAAAAAGATCAGTATGGAGCAACTACTACCTGGTTGATGGCTACTTTATTTTTAGGGGTAGTTTTTGTAGTTTTACAATTCGTAGGTTTTGGCCAAATTGTTAAAATGGGATACTTTTTTACTGGACCAGCCAGTACAATTACTACAACTTTCCTTTATGTGGTAACGGTTATGCACCTTTTGCATCTAGCAGGTGGTATAATTTCCTTGTTAATTATAATTTATAATCATTATAAACAAAAGTATAATTCCGCTCAAACTCTGGGGATTGAATTAGGAGTTGTCTACTGGCATTTTTTAGATATTTTGTGGATTTACATATTTTTGTTTTTATATTTCTTTAAATAAGAAAAAAATGTACATTTGGGGACTTTTTTAACCAATTAATTTTTATGGGAGCGACAGTTACTACTGCAAACAATGAACAAAAAACTTGGGCTGGCGGAAACGAGCCAATGGGAGCGAGTTACGGTAAATTAATGATGTGGTTTTTTATCGTATCAGATGCCTTAACTTTTTCTGGATTTCTTGCTGCTTATGGATTTTCAAGATTCAAATTTATTGAAACTTGGCCCTTGGCCGATGAGGTGTTTACACACTTCCCTTTCTTACATGGAGTACCAGCTCCTATGTATTATGTTGCCTTAATGACTTTTATTTTGATTTTCTCTTCTGTAACTATGGTTTTAGCTGTAGATGCAGGACATCAAATGAAGAAAGACAAAGTGGCGCTTTATCTGTTTCTAACTATTATTGGAGGATTGATTTTCGTTGGTTCTCAAGCTTGGGAATGGAAAAACTTTATTAAAGGAGAATATGGTGCAGTTGAGACCACTGGTGGAAGCTTGTTACAGTTTGTTGATAAAGATGGCAAACGTGTAGCTTTGGCTGAATTTGCAAAAACTTTACCTGGAGAGCGTGAGCAATTAACACGTGATAAAGCGAGATGGTTCATGAGTGAGCCTACTTTGCCGTCCTTTACTGTGGAAGAAATTCAAGCAGGTTTCAAAGCACATCCAGAGTTATTGGTAAGAACTGAAACGATAACAAAAGATAAAAAGAAGTTAGTGCTTTCTAGAGCTGAATCTGAAGCAAGATTGGCCGAAGCTAAACTTGTTATTGAAGGTGCAAACTTGCATCACAATGAGTATGGTAATAAGTTATTTGCTGATTTTTTCTTCTTTATCACTGGATTCCACGGATTCCACGTGTTTTCAGGGGTAGTACTTAACATTATTATCTTTTTCAATGTTTTATTAGGAACTTATGAAAAACGTAAGAGCTACGAAATGGTTGAAAAAGTGGGATTGTATTGGCACTTCGTAGATTTGGTTTGGGTATTCGTATTTACTGTATTCTATCTTGTTTAATTTAAAAGAAACTTATTATTATGTCACACGAACACGTTTCTAACACTAAAAGAATTTGGTTTGTTTTTGGTTTATTATCTGTAGTTACTACTATTGAAGTAATTTTAGGTATCATTAAGCCTCATTCTTTGCATTATACAGATTTTCTTGGATTAAACTTGTTAAATTGGATATTCTATATCTTAACGATTTTTAAAGCGTATTACATTGTTTGGGCTTTCATGCATATGGAAGGTGAGAAAACCTCTCTAAAATATGCTGTAGTTGCTCCACTTGTATTTTTGATCTTATATTTACTTTTTATTCTATTAACGGAAGGTGATTATGTATTCGGGGTTTTTAAAAATTCTATCATAAAGTGGAATTTTTAACTAAATATTAATTCAGAAAAAGGCTCCGATTTATCGGAGCTTTTTTTATTTTTACAGCATTAATTTTTATACTTCAGATGAAAAAAAACATTGTACTTTTTGTATTGTTCATTCTTCCTATTGTAGCTTATTTGTTTTTCGCATCTGGGGTGAATAGTTTCACGAAACTACCTACAATTACACCCAAAGTCTCTGATTTTGGCTCCTGGAAATCGCTTCGTGGAGACGATGTAAAACTTACTGGAAAAATTACTGTCTTAGGTTTTTTAGGAGAAGATGTATTGGCTAATCGAGGGAATCTTTTTAATTTGAATCAAAAGATTTACCAGCGTTATCATGAATTCCAGGATTTGCAATTTGTAATGTTGTGCCCAAAAGGAACCGAAAGTCAAGCTAAAGCCTTAATCGATGCGCTAAAAACGACTACCAATGTCAAAGGATGGCATTTTGTTTTTGCTACTCCCCAGGAGATTACGGCTTTCTATGATCAATTGCAATTGCAAGGCAATCTAGATGCACACCTGAGCACTTCGTATGTTTATTTGTTGGATAAGGAAAGAAATCTACGAGGACGAAAAGATGCTAAAGAATACAAAGAAGGGTATGATACTTTTCATCCCTCGGAATTGAGTAACGCCATGATGGATGATTTCAAAATTCTATTGTATGAATATAAAGCCGCTTTGAAGAAAAATAAAAACGCCTCAAAACAACTTTAATATGCTCAAAAATAAATCTTACATAGGTATTTCATTAATTGTTTTGATTTTTGGAATTTATGCAATACCTAAAATTGTTGATAGAATTCAAGGAAATGCTATTGTAAACGCTAATCGTTTAGATAAAAAATCAGGCACAGGAATCGTAGCCGAAGATTTAGTCGATATAGGACCTGCTCCAACATTCGAGTTGACAAATCAAGATAAAAAAATAATTAATAACGCCTTTTATGATGGAAAGGTATATGTATTAGAATTCTTCTTTACCACTTGTCCTACTATTTGTCCTAAGATGAATTTAAGTATGCTTCAAATTGAAAATACTTTTTTCGGGAACCCAAACTTTGGAATCGTTTCTATTTCTATCGATCCTACGACCGATACCCCTGAAGTGCTAAAAGAACACGCTCAAAAGTTAGGTGTCAAATCTTCGAATTGGAATTTCTTAACCGGGGATAAAACGGCGATTTTTGATCTTGCCAACAAAGGCTTTAATTTATACGCCGCCGAAAATAACAAAGTTAATGGCGGATTCGAGCATTCTGGATTATTTGCTTTGATTGACAAAAAAGGACATATTCGTTGTCGTAAAGACGAGTTTGGAAACCCAATTCTGTATTACGACGGTTTAAATAGTGAAGGAGTTAAAAACATACAAGAAGATATTAAATTATTATTAAATGAATAACATGAATTCAAATAGCGCCGAACAGAAATACAATAAGTGGATAGTTATTTTGTCGATAGTAATTCCGATAGCTGTTGCAATCTTGTTTAAGGTTAAACTCAAAGATTTTGGTATAGAGGTTGCCCCTTTACGATTTTTACCTCCTATTTATGCGACAATTAATGGAATCACTGCGGTTTTATTAGTTTGGGCTGTATTAGCCATAAAAAAAGGGAACAGACAATTGCATGAAAATTTAATGAAAACAGCCATTGGTTGTTCGTTGGCTTTTTTACTGATGTATATAGCCTATCATATGACCACAGAGTCGACTAGTTATGGAGGTGATGGGGTATTACGTTATGTGTATTTTTTTATTTTGTTAACGCATATCCTATTGTCAATAGCGGTAATACCTCTTGTACTTATTTCTTATGTAAGAGCATTGGCAGAGCGCTTTGATCGTCATAAGAAAATAGCCAAAATTACTTTTCCAATATGGTTGTATGTTGCCGTTACAGGAGTATTGGTGTATCTAATGATTTCACCCTATTATGCTAATTAAGTTAAAAGTAATGAAGGATAAAACTAGTGCTGTTTTTACTATTAAGACATCCTTGAGTAGGTTGAAATTTGTTTTACTAAGTTTTGTTTTTTTACTTATCAGTTTTGAATCACAAGCACAATGCGCCATGTGCCGCGCTGTATTGACTAACAAAGATAATGTCACCAAAGCCGAGGCAGTCAATGATGGCATTGTGTACTTGATGGTAATTCCTTATATTTTAATAGCTGGAATTGGGTATTATATTTATAAAATGAAGCAGAAAAAATAGTTTTCTGCTTCATTATTTTAACCCATCTACCGTTACTTTTACATTGCCATTTAATGAAACAAATGCAATAATGGCTTGATTGGTCAAGTGAATCTTTTGAAATTCTAAGCTCTCAATTTTACCATTGATAAAGACACCGGGTGTGGGGGAGTAGTTGCTGAGGTATTCCATGATGTTTTTCTTGCCTTCATCTAAATTAGGCTGTATAGAATACCTGCAGTTGGCTTCAATTTTGCGAAGGATGATTCCTTGTAACAACCAATTTGCGGTACGTGTTAATTTGTTTTTAGTGTCCAATACATAGTCTAGTTTTTCAAAATACAATTCTTTTGTTTTGAGATTGTATTGAGGAATTCCAGATAAATAAATGGTTCCATTTACGCTGCCTACCAGTTCTAAGGCTATGATTAATTTTTGATTTTTGTGCCAAAGCGTGACATTTTCTACGGTTACTTTTTTAGTTCCTGAGCCAAAAATTTGCCCTTTAAAATTTTTGGAAAGTATGCGTGAGGCTTCGGTATAGGATGAGACTGCAGCTATGTTGGTAGTGATGTTTTGAGGTATTTGCGTAACAGATTTGAGAATCAACTTTTCTTTGTCAAACTTGCTTGTTGGTTTAGTACCTATTAACGTTTCCATGTAACATTTTAAACCCATAACAATTTGAAAATTATCTTTTTTTAAGCTTGAACGACTTGAATAACACTCTAAAGGAGTAACCCGTAGCCAGCTAGAATAGGCAGCGCTCATTTCAAAAGGCGTACAAATTTCTTCAATAGCTGCCATAACATTGGGTTTGAAATCGATCGATTTTTCAATCATATCATCAATTTTCTTTTCTATTTTGGAGCGAAATACTTTTACAGCGGGATTGATTAGAAAAGTAATTGGAACATTTTTGCCTAAAAGAACCATGCTTGGACTTTCTTTCCACGCTAAATCGGTAAGCTCAGTTTTGGTTTGTAAACTCCAATTGTTTAATTGAACATCGCTTGTCAGTGTTACAACTCCGTTTAAATTAAATTCTTCGTTTTGATATAAATTTAGCCCCATTTTTTTGGTTCCAACTCTGTAGTTGATCCAAACTTTTAAAGGTAAAATCGTCTTTATTTTTTCAGAATTTGCAACGTTAGCATTCGAAATAGTAATTGGTGCTTCTTTCCAAACTTTGATAGCAATATTATCATCTTCTATGTTATTATCTTCGTAAATAAGTCCGTTCAATAGGGCATTGGTTTTGTTTTCAATATCTTTTAATCGAATGGTGATGGGAAGATTAATATACGAAGGATTATTTTCGTAAGTCAATGGAATGGCATCATCAGGTTCGGGTTTTAACGTTTCGATTTTAGAGGTCGAAGTGCACCCATAGAATAAGAATACAAGCGTTGCTATTGATAAAGAAGAAAGTAATTTGGCCATAATACTTCGGTTTGTTGAGGTAAAAGTACTAAAACTATTATAAATTTTTTTATTTGTAACATTTATTAAAAGTGATAGACATATAGTGCACACTAGCGTAAGGTTTAACTTTTTTTTAGTACCTATAAGCTCCGAAATTGGCTAATATTGTTAAAAAATAATTAAGATGATTGAAATTAAAGACCTACATAAATCCTACAAAATGGGTGCTTCTCAGTTGCATGTTTTAAAAGGAATCAATTTCAATATTCAAGAAGGTGAATTGGTTGCCATTATGGGGTCTTCGGGATCCGGAAAGTCAACTTTGCTGAACATTCTTGGCATTTTAGACGAAGCTGATTCGGGAAGTTATACCCTAGATACGGTGCCTATCAAGAAGTTAAACGAAACCATAGCTTCCAAATACAGAAACCAATTTTTAGGTTTTGTTTTTCAGTCCTTCAATTTGATTAATTATAAAACGGCTTTAGACAATGTTGCCATGCCTTTGTACTATCAGGGCATTAAACGAAAAGAAAGAACCGCAATTGCCATGTCCTATCTCGAAAAAGTGGGGCTGGCTTCACACTCGCATCATTTGCCTAATGAACTTTCAGGAGGACAAAAACAAAGGGTTGCCATTGCTCGAGCCTTGGCTTCGAATCCAAAAGTTTTGCTAGCCGATGAGCCAACGGGGGCTTTGGATACCAAAACTTCTTATGAAGTAATGGAGTTGATTCAGGCTATCAATGATGAGGGCAAGACTATTTTAATTGTTACCCACGAACCGGATATCGCTGCGATGTGCAAACGCAATGTTGTGCTCAAAGATGGGGTTATTATTGATGATAAATTTGTAGAACAAGTTAGAGCTTCTTCCTATGTTTAATACCGAACGCTGGCAAGAAATATTCGAAGCAATTGCAAAGAATAAACTACGAACCTTTTTAACTGGGATTTCGGTGGCCTCGGGCATCTTTATATTAGTGATCCTTTTAGGTGCCGGTAAAGGCTTGCAGAATGGAATTGCCAAACAATTTGAGCGCGATGCAGAAGGTATCATTGAAGTGTGGTCTGGAACAACTACCAAAGAATACAAAGGAATGAATCCAGGGCGTCAAATTCAGTTTCGAAACAGCGATTATGATGTGGCAGTTAAAAAATATATAGATAAATTAGACAATCGTTCTGCTGTTTATACGTATTGGGATGGGGTGATTGTTTATGGTAAAGAAAACGGCAATTATCAATATAGAGGGGTGTATCCGGATTATATTGTTTTGGAAAACGCTACAATTGTAAACGGACGATTCTTAAATGACAATGACTTGCAGCATAATGAAAAGGTGGCAGTTATTGGTCAAAAAGTAAAAATGGATTTGTTCAAAGAGCAAAATTCAATTGGAAAAACCATCGTTATCAATGGGGTCAATTTTAAAGTAATTGGTGTTTATACTGATCCTTCTGGAGAGCGAGAAGAGTCTAGAGTGTATTTGCCAATTACAACCACTCAAAAAGCGTTTAGTGTGGGCGATAAAATTAGCAATATGCAATTTACGCTCAATAAAAAAGCTACATACGATGAAGCCTTGGCGCAGTCTAAGGAGTTTTCGTCTGGATTAGGACAGTTGCTTCGTAGTAAAAATACCGTTGCTCCGGATGATGAAAGTGCCATTGGGATTTATAATAGTGTTGAAAATGCCAAACAATTTTATGATTTAAATTTATATATCCGTTTGTTTTTTTGGTGGGTAGGTATATGTACTATAATCGCTGGAGTAGTTGGAGTAAGCAATATTATGCTCATTATTGTGAAAGAACGAACCAAAGAAATTGGAATTCGAAAAGCCCTTGGAGCGTCTCCTTTATCAATAGTTACTATGATATTGCACGAATCTATTTTTATTACCACCCTTGCTGGTTTTGTGGGATTATTGGCAAGTTTGCTTTTGTTGGAATTAGCAGGACCTTACGTAAAAAGTGAGTATTTTTTAAATCCAGAAGTGGATTTTGGAGTGGCTATTACTACACTTATTTTGTTGGTTTTTGCTGGGGCTTTAGCTGGTTTTTTTCCAGCGTATCGAGCCGCTAAAATTAAACCTATTGTTGCACTTAGAGACGAATAATTATGTTTGATAAAGATAAATGGGATGAAATTTTAGAGGCATTAACGGCCAATACCTTTCGAACATTACTTACTGCTTTTGGAGTGTTTTGGGGAATCTTTATTTTGGTTATTCTCTTGGCAGCTGGCAATGGATTGGAAAATGGCGTAAAGAAAGGCTTTGATGGTATTGCTACGAATACCATGTTTATGTGGTCTCAAACCGCTTCCAAACCCTACAAAGGATTACCAGCGAATAGAAAATTCAATTTTAAAAATGCTGATGTGGCCGCTTTGAAGGAAAAATTTCCGGATTTGCAGTATGTTTCTCCAAGAAATCAATTGGGAGGTTTTCAAGGTGCCAATAACGTAGTTAGAGGAACTAAAACGGCTGCTTATACCATTTATGGAGATTATCCCGAATTGATCAAGCAAGAGCCAATGGATATCGTAACGGGCCGATTTTTAAATCAACAAGATATTAACTTGAAACGAAAAGTTGCGGTTGTTGGTCAAGGAGTTATAAAAGAATTGTATACCATTGGCGAAGACGTTATGGGGAGTTATATCAAAATTAATGGTGTAAACTTTATGGTTGTTGGCGTGTACAAATCCAAAGGAAACAATCGTGGTGGCGAAGAAGAACAAAAGAAAATATACATTCCTTTTACTTCTTTTCAACAAGCCTTTAATTTTGGAGATACAGTAGGATGGATGGCATTAACGGCCAATGATGAAGCTTCAATTACAGACTTAAAACCTCAGATTATTGAGTTTATGAAGCAAAGACATACCATTAATCCAAAGGACGAACGGGCAATTGGCAATTTTGATTTGTATGCGGAGTTTAGTAAAGTACAAGGTTTGTTCGCCATTCTTCGGTTTATTGCTTATTTTGTTGGAACTCTGGTTTTGCTCTCGGGTGTGATTGGGATTTCAAATATAATGCTGATTGTAGTAAAAGAGCGTACCAAAGAAATTGGTATTCGTCGTGCGTTGGGTGCTACACCCGGTGCTATCCGAACACAAATCTTGACCGAAGCTATTTTTTTAACCATTATCGCAGGTATGTTTGGAATAGCTATGGCTACTGGAGTTTTATATGTTTTGAATTCAATATTAGATGCGATGCCAAGTGAGGATCGAATGTTTGCCGATCCAAGTGTTGACTTAGCAGTAGTGTTTTTTGCCTTACTCATATTAGTGGGGTCGGGTTTGTTGGCAGGTTTTATTCCTGCTCAAACGGCCATTAAAGTTAAGCCTGTAGATGCGTTAAGAACCGAATAATAGTAAATCGATTAAATCAATCAATACAATGAAAAAAGGAATCACCATTACCATTTTGACAATTATTGCATTAGTCTTCTTTGGGGCTTTGTATTATTTGTATGCTAAAAACCAAGAACCTCCCGTAGTTTTTCAAACCGATAAAACAGAGGTCAAAACTATTGTAAAAACAACTATTGCCACGGGAAATATTGTTCCTGATGAGGAGGTCTTAATAAAGCCCAATATTTCTGGGATTATAGAAGAAGTATATATCAAAGCAGGAGAGAGTATAAAAGCCGGCGATTTGATTGCTAAAATCAAAGTGGTGGCCAATGTTTCCAATTTAAATGCTACTCAAAATCAAGTGCAAACAGCCAAAATTGATTTGGATAATCAGGAAAAATTGTACCAACGTCAAAAAACACTTTTTGAAAAAGGCGTAATTTCGGCCAATGATTTTGATGCTGCTCAACTGGCATACAAACAAGCAAAACAAAATTATGCCGCAGCCAAAAAAAGCAATGATATTGTAAAAACAGGTACCACAGCAGGCATGGGTAATTATGCCAATACGCTGATTCGCTCTACAGTTAATGGGATGGTGTTAGACGTGCCAGTAAAAGTAGGAAACCAAGTAATCGAAAGCAATAACTTTAATGAAGGGACTACTATTGCTAGTGTGGCAGATGTAGGGAAAATGATTTTTGTTGGTAAAATTGATGAATCCGAAGTGGGCAAAATCAAAGAAAATTTACCTATTGAAATTACAATTGGCGCCATCGAAAACAAGAAGTTTGATGCTGTCTTAAATTATATTGCTCCAAAGGGAAAAACCGAAAATGGAGCCATACAGTTTGAAATTAAAGCCAAAATGACCAATCGTGACAACACTTTTATCAGAGCTGGATTGAGTGCTAATGCTTCTATTATTTTGGAAAAAGCAGATAGAGTGTTGGCAATCAAAGAAGCTTTAGTACAGTTTGATAAAAAGACACAAAAACCCTATGTAGAAGTACAAACGGGACCTCAAAAATTTGTGCGTAGAGATTTGGTTTTGGGTGTAAGTGATGGGATTTATGTTCAGGTAAAAAAAGGAATTCAACCTTCGGATAAGATAAAAATATGGAATCAAGGATTGCAACAAGAAGAACCCAAACCTTAATTAGGTAAACTCAAATGATTTTAAATAAAATGTTAAATATGTACAGTATATTTGCTGTACTTTCACTCTCGATTTATGAAAAAAAATAATTTTTTTGGTCTAGTACTGTTGATGTTTTCAACCTATTACGGTACAGCGCAAACCAAATCTTGGACACTTGAAGAGTGTGTAAAATATGCCATAGAGAATAATATTTCTATCAAAAACACCGAGCTAGATACAAAAACTGCTGATATTAATAAAAGAGGAGCTAAAGGAAACTTTTTACCTTCATTGAATGCTAACGCCTCTCACTCTTGGAATATTGGTTTGAACCAAGATATCACTACAGGGTTATTACGAAATCAAACCACACAATTCTCTTCTTTTGGAGCTACGGTAGGTGTGGATGTTTACAAAGGATTACAAAACCAAAACAACCTAAGAAGAGCTAATCTGGCTATTGTAGCTTCTAAATATCAATTGCTAAAGATGCAAGAAGATATTGCTCTAAATGTAGCAAATGCTTTTTTGCAAGTTTTATTCAATAAAGAAAATTTAAAAGTTCAAAAGGAACAGCTAGCTATTACAGAAAAGCAATTAACCCGTTCAGAAGAATTAGTAAAAGCAGGTTCTATTCCAAGAGGAGATCTTTTGGATATCAAAGCAAACGTTGCAACTAATAAACAAAATGTAGTTACGGCAGAAAATGCTTTATTGATTTCTAAGTTAAGTTTAGCGCAATTGTTGCAATTAAAAGAGTTTTATGACTTTGATGTTATTGATAATACTTCTCTTAAAGATGAAAATAATATTTTAGGTCAACCTGCTACGGCAATTTATGATAAAGCTAAAGAAACTAGAACAGAGTTGAAAATTGCAAAAACGAATCTAGAAATTGCAGAAAAAGATGTGGCTATTGCTAAAGGAGCTTTTCAGCCCACTTTGCAAGGATTCTATAATTTTAATACAAGAGCAGCATATTCTGATCAAATAGTTGGGTCTAAAATTGATCCTTCAAATCCTACTTCAACTATTGGTTATGTTGAAGGAACCAATCAAAATGTTTTGAGACCAAATACTTTACCTGTTTTGGGTGGGCCAAATTCTGTTTGGAATCAATTTAAAGACAATAAAGGACAAGCTTTTGGTTTGCAACTTTCTGTTCCAATTTTTAATGGATGGTCAGTGAAAAATAATGTGGAACGTAATAAAGTCAATCTTGAGAAATCAAAAATTGCGCTAGAACAACAAGAATTGGATTTACAACGTAATGTTTATACAGCTTTTACAGATGCCAAAGGTGCTTTGAAAACTCATGAGTCTGCTATTGTTGCCTTAGAATCAAGACAAGAGGCTTTCAATTATGCGAAAGAACGCTATGCGGTGGGGATGATGAATTCTTTCGACTTTAATCAAGCACAAACGTTGTTGACCAATGCGCAATCTGAAGTAATCCGTACCAAATACGACTATATTTTTAAAATCAAAATACTTGAATTCTATTTCGGAATTCCAATCTTAAAAAATTAATACATTATGTCTAAGAAAACTATTTATATACTTTTAGCCGTTACTGTGGTCTTAATAGGAGCCTTAGTAGGACTCTCCAAAGCAGGAATTATTGGGAATAAGGATAAAGGTAAAGAAATTGAAATTGCCAATGTGGCGGCATCCACAATTGTAGAAACCGTTTCTGCTACAGGAAAAATCCAACCCGAAGTTGAGGTAAAGATATCTTCAGAAGTATCTGGAGAAATCATTGCATTGAATGTTAAGGAAGGTCAAGTCGTAAAAAAAGGCGATTTGTTGGTTAAGATCAATCCCGATTTATACACCTCAAGTTACAACAGAACGGTGTCTAATTTGTCAGGAACCAAAGCAGGTTTAAGTCAGTCTGAAGCTTCCTATAAAGAAGCCAAAGCCAATTATGATCGCAACAAATCTTTATACGAAAAAGGGATAATCTCTAGGGCTGATTGGGATAAAGCTGTTGCTACTTTTGAGGTGGCCAAAGCGAATAAGCAAAACGCTTATTACAACGTACAGAGTGCTTCGGCTACGGTACTTGAGGCTAAAGATAATTTAGGAAGAACTACAATCTACGCTCCTGCTGACGGTACCATTTCGGTTTTGAATGTAGAATTAGGAGAACGTGTTTTGGGAACACAGCAAATGGCAGGAACCGAACTTTTACGTGTAGCCAATTTGAACAATATGGAAGTGGAAGTAGACGTAAACGAAAATGATATTGTTAAGATAAAAGTTGGAGATAAAGCCAATGTAGAAGTAGATGCTTATTTGAAAAAACAATTTAAGGGAGTTGTTACGAGTATTTCTAATTCTGCCAGCTCGACTTTAACAGCTGATCAGGTGACGAATTTTAAAGTGAAAGTTAGAATATTGAAAGAATCTTATCAAGATCTATTGGTTGGAAAGCCAAGTACCTATTCTCCTTTTAGACCTGGAATGACCGCCACTGTAGACATTATTACAAATACAAAGTCGAACATTTTGACTGTGCCAATTAGCTCTGTGGTCGTAAAATCGGATACCGCTGCTGTAAAAGAGATTAAAGTTGAGGATCCGAATGAAGAAAAATCAAAACCGAAAAGTGATAAGAAATTCGAATGTGTTTTTGTAAAAGTTGGCGATAAAGCCAAGATTAGAATCATTAAAACCGGCATTCAAGACGATACCAATATCGAAGTGTTGTCAGGGTTGCAAAAAGGTGATGTGGTCATTACCGGTCCGTATACCACAGTCACCAAAGAACTGAATTCGGGAGATAAAGTTTCTTTAAAATCGGATAAAGAAAAAGAAAATAAAAAGTAATATTGTATCAATCAAATTCGAAAAATCACAATCATAAGTTACGATTGTGATTTTCGAGTTTATATTCATAAAGTTGTGACGTATATACTCAACATAGAAACAGCTACTAAAAATTGTTCTGTAGCATTGGCCAAAGATGGAATTACAATCTTCAGCAAAGAACTCGCAGAAGAGGGTTATTCTCATGCAGAGTACTTGCATGTATTTATTGAGGAACTAATACAACAAGCCGGCATTACTTATCAACAGTTAAATGCCATTGCTGTAAGTCAGGGGCCTGGTTCTTATACAGGCTTGCGTATTGGTGTTTCGGCTGCCAAAGGTTTGTGTTATGCTTTGAATATACCCCTAATTGCAGTTGATACCTTAGAAACCTTAGCGAGACAAGTTCAAGTTGAGGAGGGATTGATAATTCCAATGATTGATGCCCGAAGAATGGAAGTGTATAGCGCAATTTTTGATGCCCAATATGAGTCAAAAAGATCCATTTTGGCAGAAGTGATTACCGAAACATCATTCGAAGAATGGCAAGAAAAAATCTACTTCATTGGAGATTGTAATGCAAAATGTCAAACGGTACTTTCGTCACCTAATTTTATTTTTTTAGATGGAGTTCAGTATCCCTCAGCCAAAGAAATGTCTCAGTTGAGTTATGAGAAGTACCTCAAAAATGACACTGTTGATGTGGCATATTTTGAACCATTTTACTTGAAAGACTTCATGATCACTACAAAAAAAGCTTAACTCTTCGAGGCTTCTTTTACGTAAGGTTGAATTTCTATGCCCGCTGCGTCAAAAGCTAGTTTGCAATTTTCGAGAGTTTCTGCGAATACAGCTCCAAAATCTGCATTTTTTGCCCAGGGTCGTACCGCTAGTTGAATCCCATTATCCGTAAGGTTTTTTACACTTACCTCTGGTGCAGGGTGGGATAAAACTTTTGGATTGTTGTGCATCACCTCTGCAATAATTTCTTTAGCTTTCTTTAAATCGGTATCATAGGAAATAGCTATGGTCAAGTCGGCTCTGCGTTGTCCTTGCATAGAATGGTTGATGATCATGCCGTTGGACAATAAGGCGTTAGGGATAAAAATAGTTTGGTTGTTGGCGGTGACTAATTTGGTGACAAATATTTGAATTTCGAGTACGGTAGCAATTTGACCTTGGGCTTCGATTGTATCTCCCATTTTAAAGGGTTTGAAAAGGATAATCAACATACCACCAGCAAAATTTGAAAGAGACCCCTGTAAGGACAAACCAATGGCCAATCCCATTGCTCCTAGAATTGCTACAAAAGAGGAGGTTTCCACGCCTAATTTTGAAATGAAGGCAACAAAGAGTAAAATTCGAAGAGCCCACACCAAAATGTCAGCCAAGAATTTGCTCAGAGTAGGGTCTAGTTCGCGTTGAAGCATCACTTTTTTTATCACCCGAGTAATCAATCGAATGGCATAAATACCAACGATTAAAATCACAAAAGCCGACACCAATTTTGGCGAATAGTCTAAAATTGCGTTCCACAATAGCGACGCGTAATTGGTAAATTGAATTTGATTAGCATCCATACAGCAATTGAATTAAAAAACCTTCACCAAAGAGAAGGTTATGTTGACTATACAATAGTACAATTTTTTTGATTTTGTATGAAATAATTGATTCTTATTCTAACTTTTTTTTCACTTCATTTACGGTTTCATCAACAATTTCTGAAGTTTTTTTTGCGACCTCGGACGACTTTTCTTTTACATCCTCAACAATATCTCCAATAACCGTCTCTGCTTTTTCAGAGTATTCGCTTATCGAATCTTTGGCTTTATGGGCAAGTGCTTCAGCTTTATCGATTATTGGTGCGGCTGATTCAGAAACCTTATCGATAGTTTCTTCGGCAAATTGCTCAGCTTTTTCAAGATAAGTAGCCGAGGAGTCTTTGACTTTGTCAATGGTTTCATCCGCAAATTTAATTGCATTGTCTAGATGAGGCGCGGCTACTTCTTTTGCTTCTTCAAAAGCAGTTTCGGCATCTTTTGCCAATTCAGCGGCTGTTTTTTGCGCTGATCCAAATAAGTTTTTGAAAAATGATGTTACTCCCATGATACTAGTTAGTTTAAATTAGACACTAATTTAACTAAATATTTTTGATAACTATTGAAAATCAGTGAAGTAAATTCGTAAAACAAAAAATGCCATCTTGAAATGAAGATGGCATTGTGTATTTGTGAGATAGATTAAACAGCTTCTACTTTAATTGTATCGTTGTTGAGCATACTTTTTAACATGTTTTCGATACCATTTTTTAAAGTAAATGTTGATGAAGGACATCCATTACATGCTCCTTGCATGATTACTCTTACGGTGTTGGTTTCATTGCTATAAGAATCAAAAACAATGTTTCCTCCGTCGGCTGCAACAGCAGGTTTTACATATTCCTCCAAGATGTTGATGATTTTTTGCGAAGTTTCATCTAGATTATCAAAATTTTCGTCTTTAACGGATTCGTCTGTTTGAGCTTTGTCGAGTAGAGAGGCTTCAATTACAGTTCCACCATTTTCGATGTATTGTTTGATAAACGTGCGTAATTCTAATGTGATTTCATCCCAATTGGCAATGTCGTATTTAGTCACTGAAACGTAGTTTTCGTCAATGAAAATTTCTTTTACAAATGGAAATTTGAAAAGTTCTTGTGCCAAAGGTGAAGATTGTGTTTGATCTATGTTTTTATACTCTATTGGAGTTTTGGTGAGCATTTTGTTAACTACAAACTTTAAAGCAGCTGGATTTGGCGTAGTTTCACCGTATACTGTTACGGGTTGTTTTTTTGCTTTAGTTGTGTCAATAGTAATAATTGCCCCACCCTCATTTACATATTTTTCAATTTGTTCTGCTACAGCTTCCTTCACATCTTCCCATTCTACAATGCTAAATCTTTCTATAGCAATAAAATTCCCGGAAATGTATACTGTTTTTACAAATGGAAGGTAGAAAAGTTGTTGGGCTAATGGTGAATTTTTTGCTTCGTCTATGTTTTTAAATTCAAAATTTTCATTTTGTGTAATAAAGTCTGGAAATTCAAATTTAAGAATCGTTGGGTTTTGAGTTTCCTTTATAGCTATTTTTATCATGTCAATTTATTTTTCGCAAAATTACTAAAGATATTTTTTACTTATCGTTATATTTGGTTTTTTATAATAGCATTTTCCAATCCGTCAATTAATTTCAATTATTCTTTAGCTAGAACCAATCCAATTTACCATACCAATTTAATGTTGTATAAAAATTTTCTTTTAGTATTTTTTTTACTGACTTCAATTTCGAGTTTTTCACAACAAGGAATTCCAGTATATTCTGATTATTTATCTGATAATTATTATTTGATCCATCCCTCGATGGCTGGTGCCGCCAATTGTGATAAGTTGCGGCTTACCGCTCGAAAACAATGGTTTGGACAAGAGGATGCGCCTCAATTACAAACCCTAAGCTTTAATAGTAGAATTACAGATAAAGCTGGTGCTGGTGTAATTGTTTTTAATGACAGAAATGGATATCATTCTCAAAAAGGTGTAAAATTGAGTTATGCGTATCATTTAATGTTTTCTAGAGATGCTTTGGATTTAAATCAATTATCGTTTGGGATTAGTACAGGTTTTATTCAAAGTCAATTGGATGAAACTGATTTTATTCAATCCGGTGATTTTGATCCTAGCATAAACGGAACTATAGTACAACGTGATGCTTACCTAAATTTTGATTTGGGCATTTCGTATAATTTTCTGAATTTTTATACCCATGCCACCATAAAGAATGTGGTAGAAACAAGAAGAGAGATTTATAGCATTTACGAATTTGATAATTTGCGCAAATATTTGATTTCTTCAGGGTATATTTTCGGTAGAAAAGATCAAATTTTATGGGAACCTTCGGTATTGTTTCAATTCACTGAAAAAACAAAAGAAAAAGCCATTGATGTCAATTTAAAAGCCTATAAAAATTTGGATTTTGGAAGTATTTGGGCTGGTTTATCCTATAGAAATAGTTTTGATGGGGCTCAATATGCTACAAATTCAGGTGTCGCTTCTCAAAAATTGCAATTTATTAGTCCAATTATTGGTGTAAATTATCATAATTTTATGTTTGCATATACCTATTCTCATGTTGCCGGTGCTGTTCGATTTGACAATGGCGGTTATCATCAACTTACTTTAGGGTTGAATTTGTTCTGCAAGCGAGAAAAATTTGAGTGCGATTGTCCGGCAATTAATTAACAATAAAAGATTTCAACATGATTATTTTACCAGTAAACGGAAAGTCTCCACAAATACCAGAAGATTGTTTTGTAGCTCCAAATGCAACAATTGTTGGAGAGGTGACTTTTGGTCATTCTTGTAGTGTGTGGTTTAATGCTGTTATTCGAGGCGATGTGCATTTTATTACCATTGGAAACAAAGTGAATATTCAAGATGGTGCAGTTATTCATTGTACGTATCAAAAACATCCCACCATTATTGGGAATAATGTTTCAATAGGTCATAATGCTATTGTACATGGTTGTACCATTCATGACAATGTTTTAATCGGGATGGGAGCAATTGTTATGGATAATTGTGTAATTGAAAGTAATGCTATTATTGCTGCGGGAGCGGTAGTTACTCAAAACACTGTAGTCCCTTCAGGAACTATATTCGCAGGAGTACCGGCAAAGAAAGTAAAAGACATTGATCAGTCGGATTTTGCTGGCGAAATTGCACGTATTTCCAATAATTACGTGTTGTATTCTAGTTGGTTTAAAGAAGAAACAGAACGTTAAAAGTCTTTTTGTATTACTTGATATTGGTGTTCTAGGATATCAGTCAGTACTTTTGGATTGGTATTAGTGTAGAAAATGGGGTGACTTTCCGATAGATTTGAAAGCCCCACGGTTTCTTTTAATACATGTTGCGTTTGTTTGGCAACAGCCTCACCTGAATCTATAATTTTAATATGAGGTGGAAGTATTTTTTTTATTTGTGGAATCAAATACGGATAATGACTGCAACCTAAAACCAAATAGTCAATATTGGCGGCTATCATTGGTGTGAGATAGTCATGGAGCAATTTCGACATTTCTGGAGAGTACATTTGACCACTTTCTATCAATTGTACTAATCCGTGGCCAATTTGTTCAATAATTTTAGTGTCTTGGTACATTTCTACAGCTTTGTTGAACAGTTCGCTGTTTAGGGTGCCCTGAGTGGCTAATATACCAATAGTTTGTGTTTTGGAATGTGTAGCGGCCGGTTTGATCGCTGGCTCAATTCCAATAAATGGGATGTCATATGAAGCGCGTAGTTCTCTGATGGCATTGGTAGTGGCGGTATTGCAAGCAACTACGATGATTTTACATCCTAAGCTCAATAAAAAATCGGTGTTTTTCTTGCTCAATGCAATGATTTCTTCTTTGGATTTTTGACCGTAAGGAGCATTTTTACTGTCTGCTAAATAAATTGTCGCTTCATTAGGCATGAGTTGATGTATGGCTTTCCATATCGAGGTGCCCCCAATTCCAGAATCAAAAACGCCAATTGGATGATTATTGTGCATAGTACAAATTTACGGTTTTATGGCTTGATACCAAAAAAAAAGCTCCAATCAAATGAAAGGAGCCGTTTGTATTAGAATTTGAATGATATTAGAAACCTAAATCTTTCTTAACATCAGCAGTTAAATCTGGACCGTCAGCCATCAATAATGATGCAGCATCAAGGATGTATTGTACTCCTTTTGCTTTACCAACTTTTTGGATTGAAGCTCTTACTTTTTCGTATAAAGGTTTAGTGATATCGCCTTCTTTTTGTTGTAATTCTTTTTGAGCATTGTCTCTATAAGCTACAATACGTTGTTGCATATCTTGTACTTCTTTACCGCGTGTTTCATTAACGGCATCGGTTACTGTTTTTGCTTCTGCATCATATTTTTTAAGTAAATCTTGATATTCAGTTACCATTTTTTTATACTCAGCATCATATGTAGTGCTCAATTTTTCTAATTGTTTTTGAGCGTCAAGCATAGCTGGCATTTTAGTCATAATTTCAGCAACATTTACATGTGCAACTTTAGATTGAGCGTTCATACTGTTTACTCCTAACATTGCTACTGCTGCAATTAATAAAGTTTTAATTTGTTTCATTGTTTTAAATTTTAGTAATTAATTTCCGTTTGTTTTTTGTTTATTTTCTTCTTCTTTAGCTTTTCTTTGTGCTTCCCTTTCTTCGAGTATTTTTTTTCTTTTTTCTTCTAGAGCTTTTTTTCTCTCTGCAATTTCTTGTTTTTTCGCCTCTGCGGCTTGAGCTCTTTCTGTAGCTACTTTTTCTTTGTCTAGCTCTGTAGCCAATTTTGAAACGGTAGTACTGTTTTGATTGCTAACACCTTCTGTATTGGTGGTGGGTTTTTCTGTACTCTCAGAAATTGTGCCACTTTTTTTAGTTCCTCTCGCTTCTTTTAATTTTCGCCTATTTTCTTCAAATTCTTTTCTTTTTTGTTCTTGCAGTTGAATGCGCTCTTCTAAGGCTTTTTTCTGCGCTTCTTTTTTTGCTTGAATTTGTAACTGACGTTCGTTTAATTCTGGATTTTCATCTAACGCTTCTTGAATTTTTTCTTTGGCTTCTTGCGCTTCTAATTCTTTCTTGCTTAATTTTTCTCTTTTTTCAGCGGTATTTAATTTTCTCAGTACTTGATCGCTAATATCAAATCTTTTGGCAGCGAAAAGCATTGTGAAATCAGAGGTTTTGTCAAATATAAAATCATATTTTAATCGTTCGGCAATATCTTGAACTATTGTAAAAACTTGGTCTTGTATCGGTTTAGATAAGGCCATTTTTTTCGTGATGTAATCACCGTTAGCTCCAAATCTTAGTTGTTGCAACTGTAAGAGCTCTTGTTCAAGAAATTGGATTTCTGTTTCTCTTTCTTCAATTAATACTCTAGTGAGTAATGCTTTTTCAATGTTTAAAGCGTCTCTTAATTTTTTAATATCATTTTTTTTGACTTCTATTTCTTGTTTCCAAGTTTGTGCTTTATTTTCCAATTGACTTGTTGCCTCGATATAGCCTCCTACATTTTGTAGAATGTATTCCATATCGATGTAGCCGATTTTTGGTCCTTTGGATTGTCCGTTTCCAATGCTTACTATAAAAAGCGATAAAAATATAAATAAAATATGTTTTCTCATAGTTTTATAGTATTTGAAAAAGGTTAATAGCTCTTTTTTAAAACTGTTGCCCAATTATGAAATGGGTTTCCCAACCATTGGCTTTTGTTTGTCCAGGCAATGCATCAAATCCATGTCCAAAATCGATTCCTAGCAATCCAAAGGCCGGCATAAATACTCGTAGTCCAAATCCTGCTGAACGATTTAAATTAAAAGGGTTGTAATTTTTAAAGTCGGCAAACGATTGTCCTGCTTCAAGAAATGCCAACGCATAAATAGAAGCGGAAGCTTTCAGTGTAATTGGATAACGCAATTCCATAGAGAATTTGTTATAAATGGTACCTCCATCATTTTGGCCGTCTGGCGTTAATGATTGGTTGGGGTATCCACGTAATTGGATTACTTCTCTACCATCCATTGCAAAGTTCGCCATACCATCACCTCCCAAGAAAAATCTTTCAAATGGAATCAAGCCTCTACTTTGGTTATAGGCGCCCAAAAATCCGAATTCGCCTAAAGTTCTTAAAACGAGTTTGTCGTATATTTTAGTATACCAATCGGCTTTAAATTTTATTTTGTAGTATTCCAACCATTTAAATTTTTCTTGATCAACTTTTGCTGGGTCTGCTACGGCATCTCTGAAATCGTCTACTTTATTCGGTCTAGTATTTTGTGTAGGAATGGCTTCTACATAATCTCCTTTGTTTACAATAATCCCATTGTCGCCTATGTAAGAGTCTCCTATACTACCATCATATTGGTATTTGTTTTCTTTTAATTCACCAAGATTTCTGTAATCTACACCATTGAATAAAGAATAGGGCAGGGTGAACTTGGCAGAAAAACTAAACTCGGAACCGTACATTGGGAAAATCGGGTTAGTTCCTTTATTAGAGTGTGTAATACCTATAGTATAAGCTAAGTTGTTAGAATACCCATTTCCGAAACTGAACAATCCTGTAAAATAGTTGTTCAAATCGTAATTTTGAAAACTTAAAGAGTGCGATAGATAAGTAAAATCATCTGGTACACTCAAACGTTTTGAAATTCCAGCAGAAAGCGACAGAATGTTAAAACTTTTGCTTCTATCCGCTCTTCTAGTGACAAAATTATTGAGGTATTGTTTACTATACGCAAGAGAGGTGTTGAAGGAAACTGGTTTTTTTCCACCAAACCAAGGTTCGGAGAAAGAAAAACTATAGGTTTGGAAATACGTACTGGCTTGCAATCTTAGCGAAACTTTTTGACCATCTCCCATTGGTAATGGTTTGTAGGCCTCTTTATTGAAAAGATTTCGAGCAGAGAAATTGTTAAAAGATAATCCCAAGGTCCCAATAAAACCTCCTCCGCCATATCCTCCTTGTAATTCAATTTGACTGGCTCCTTTTTCAACTAAATTGTATTCTATATCTACGGTACCTGCACCGGCATCTACATTTTTGAATTTTGGATCGATTGCCTCTGGATCAAAAAATCCTAGCTGTCCGATTTCTCGAATGGTACGTACAAGTTCTTCTTTGCTGTACTTTTCGCCTGGTTTCGTGCGAAGTTCTCGGTAGATAATCTTGTCGTTAGTTTTGTCGTTTCCTACTACAGAAATTTTATTAAAATACGCGATAGGACCTTCGGTAATTCTTACTTCAAAATCAATAGTATCGTTGACCGTTTTTACCTCAACGGCATTGATGTTAGAAAATAAATATCCATTGTTTTGGTATAAATTGGTAATATCCTCTCCGTCGGGTTTGCTTTTGTCTGCAATGCGTTTTTCGAGTAGCACTCCGTTATACGTGTCGCCCTTCTTTATCCCGAGCATTTGCGATAACCCTTGATCGGTATACACTGTATTTCCTAAGAATTTGATGTTACCAAAATAATATTTATTACCTTCTTCAACATTGATTTTAATGTTGATTGCATTTTGTTCTTTATTGTAAGCTACAGAATCCGAAACTATACGGGCATCTCTGTATCCTTTTTCTTTGTATGCAGCAATTACTTTATCTAGATCTTCTTTGTAATTTTTCTTAATGAATTTGGATTTTTTGAAGATGCGCGTTACCTTTTTTTGTTTGGTTTCTTTCATAGCGGCTTTCAAGGTCTTGTCGGTCAATTTTTCATTACCTACAAAATCAATAGCTGCAATTTTTACTTTAGTACCGGTGTCTACGTTAATCAACATATTTACGAGATTGCTGCTCGTAGTATCTGCTGGGGTATTTGTAATCACAACTTTGGTGTTGTAGTATCCCTCTTTTTTATATTTGTTTTCAATATAATTTTTGGTAGTAGTAATAAGGTTTTCGTTGACAATTTTTCCCTTTTTTAGGTTATTGTCTTTGATAAGCCCATCAATTTTACTCTTCTTAACACCATTGAAACGAACCTCGCTCAATTTGGGTAGCTCGTGTATGTTTAATTCTAAGTATACGCTGTCGTTTTCAATTTTTTCTACATAAAAATTGATTTCTTCAAATAGTCCTAACTTTCCAAGTTTTTTGATGGCACTACTTACTTCTTCTCCAGGAATCGTAATTTCTTGTCCTTTTTCAAGGCCAGTAAATGTTACTACTGTTTGTTTGTTAAAGCTAATTTTTCCGGTTACATCAATATTAGCAAGGATGTATTTTTTACCTTGATCAAAGGGTACCCTTTCTTGCGCCGATAGTTGGAAAAAACTCCCTAAAAGGAGGGTAAAAAGGGCTATTTTTATAGTTTTATTTAACACTACAATCTTATTTAATTTGTTCACTTGTTTTTCCAAATCTACGTTCTCTTTTTTGATAGCTGAGTAAAGCTTCGTATAAATCTTCTTCTTTAAAATCAGGCCATAAAATATCCGTAAAGTAGAGCTCTGCATAAGCAATTTGCCATAACAAAAAATTGCTTATTCTATGTTCGCCACTAGTACGGATTACTAAATCTACATCGGGTAAATTGTGCGTGTAAAGATGATTATTTATAATGGAATCGTCAATAGATTCCAAAGAAATTATATTATTTTTAACTTTTTCGCTAATTTTTCTTACTGCATGTGTTAATTCTTCTCTAGATCCGTAACTTAACGCTAGAGTGAGTGTCATTTTTGTATTGTTTTGGGTAAGTTCCATTACTTCCAATAGTTGCTTTTGGGCTTTGGAAGGTAGTAGTTCTAAGTTCCCTATTGCATTCAAACGAATGTTGTTTTCTTGAAGGGTTGGTAATTCTTTTTGCAAGGAATTGATCAATACCTTCATTAAGGTGTCGACTTCTAGTTTTGGTCGTTTCCAGTTTTCGGTAGAAAAGGCGTAGAGTGTAAGAAAGTCTATACCTATTTCGACACAAGCTTGAATGATTTTTTTTACTGATTTTGTGCCGCTTTCATGACCAAAGGCTCTTAAAAGCCCCTGTTGTTTGGCCCAACGGCCATTCCCGTCCATAATAATAGCTAGGTGGCTAGGTAATTTTGATCTGTCTATTTGATTAATTGTTTTCATTTTAATAAGCGCAATAACATGGTTTTTCACCAAATGTGTAGGTTAAGGTTAGTCCTGAAAACACATACCAATCGGTGTTATTCATGTTGCCAAATTTTTGATAATTTGTATTGTTAGGAAAACTTCCGTCTATGTTGTCTGTAAAAGTATAACGAGCGCCAACTTCTGCGCCAAGCACAAAGTTGCGCATTAAACTTGTTTTTATACCAACGGTAATAGGTAAGGCAAATGAATTCGAGTTACCCTCTTTTTGGGTCACTCCTGCATTATTGTAAAGTTCGTCTCTGAAAAAATAACTAATTCCTGTAAACGCATACGGGCTTACTTTTACTTTTGATTCGTGTAAATTGAAATCAAAAAAATTGAATTCTAAACCTGCAGAAAGCTCTTTGATGTTGTTTTCGAAAGCAAAGCCTCTCTGGTATCTGCTGATTTCTTTAGAGTCCAAATCGTTCGAAAATAATGTGGTTTGTGTGTAGGAAAAACGGTAAGCGTGTCTTGGGCTTTTATTCCATTTGTATAGCAGTCCAAAGGCCAATTTGTTAGGAGCTATATAATTCGTTGGACCAATATCACCTATATAATTACTGCCTCCGGCAAAAAATCCAATCTCATGAATTTGAGAATAGGAAATTCCGAAAGAAAATAGGAAAGCAAGTAAATAAATGATTTTCTTCATACGATTTCAATTGCCTGCAAATATAATAATATTCACTTCTAATTGATGAACTATAGCATAAATGTGCGCATTTTTAAGTTTTCTGAAAAAACCTATGTTATAATGTTGTTGGTTATGCAATAATTTAGGTTTTTTTATCAAGATTAGTTTCTTCGGTCTTCTCCCCAAAGTAATTTTTTTCTGAGGGTTTTTAGGAAAGAGACTTCTTGAATTTCAATCATGTTGATTTCAAAAGGAGTTTTCTTTATAGTTAGAACGGATTCATTTTGAATGGTTGCGATTCTAGAGTCTAAAGATACTAGATAATGATCTTCACGTCCGGATACACGTAATAAAATTTCGGTATCATCCGAGATAACAAGCGGTCGTGCATTCAAATTATGAGGAGAGATGGGGGTGATAACAAAACTTTTTACGTTTGGCATCAAAATGGGGCCACCACAACTCAAGGAATAGCCTGTGGTTCCAGTGGGGGTTGCGATGATTAAACCATCGGCCCAATAAGAATTTAAAAATTCGCCATTGAGATACGTTTCAATAGTAATCATTGAAGTGGAGTCTTTTCGGCTGACAGAAATTTCATTTAACGCAAAGTCTAAGTCCAAAATGGCTTCATTGGTTGGTGAGCAGGATAAACTTAATAAGGTGCGTTTGGAGAGTTTGTATTTTTTGTCGAGTACAAGTTGTAAAAATGCGGCAATATTTTCTTTTTCAACATTGGTCAAAAAGCCCAGTCGTCCCGCGTTAATTCCGAGCATTGGTACACCCGAATTTCGTACTAGGGTAACAGCTCTAAGCATGGTGCCGTCGCCGCCGATACTTATGAGTAAATCAAAGCTTTGGTCCAATTCAGTATGCGAATTGAAAGTGTTGTAAGATTTGGTAACAATTTTTTTTTCGTACAACATTTCAAGAAAAGAAGCTTCTATGGCCATTTCGATATTGTTTTCATTGAAAAAAACAAAAATATCTTTGATAATGGGTTCTGTGCTAACTAAATAATATTGTCCGTATATGGCTATTTTCATTATAATAGGAGAGTAGGTTAATCCGAAGAATTAAATATTAAGGTATTTGTCTAAATAATTGGATCGTTCCTTTAGATTGTTGATATAGTTGTCCTCGTGGTGTTCAGAAATGATTTCGTAATTGTAGCGTCGGAAGGTTTGAATGATGTTATTCATTGGTCCTAAGCTTATTTTTACAGTAATTTGAATGGTAGTTGTATCGGCTTCAGAGATAAACAACCCCAATAGTTTGCCATTGTTGCTTTCTACAATTTGTGAAACCTGGCTCATGGAATAATCTTGTATGGCTTTTTGTACTACAAGTATGCCTCCTTGTTCTTTTAAAAAAGGGGTTTCGTGAAAAAAATTAATGATATCTTCAATTTCATAGTACCCTACATATGCGTTTTCATCATTTAAAACGGGAACTAGATTCGTGTGGTTTTTGGCAAAAACTTCCAATACATCGAGCCAAATCATTGAAGTTTTGGCAAAAAAAGGTTCTAGAGTAAAACGATAATCGGCTATTTTTTTTTCTCCATCAAAGGTTTCCAAATCGTCTTTTATCAAACATCCCAAATAAATCCCATCTTCAATTACAGGAAAATGTGAAAAAGGAATCTCATGTAAAAAATCTTGAGCCTCCGCAATAGTTTCTTGGAAGTCAATAGCCTTATAGTCGTTGGTAATGTAATTTAAGATATCGGTCATGATACTCTTGTGTATATTTCATGCAAAATAATCAAAAAAAGGGAAAAAGTCCTAAGTTTTACTTTGTATTTTTGTTGTCAAAATAAACTATCTGCAATTATTTTTCTATTTACTATGACAAAGTTAAGTGTTAATATCAATAAAATAGCCACTTTAAGAAATGCTAGAGGGGGAAATGTTCCAAATTTATTACAAGTTGCTACCGATATTCAAAAGTTTGGCGGGCAAGGAATCACCATTCATCCTCGTCCCGATGAGCGTCATATTCGCTATCAAGATGCTCGAGATTTAAAATCAATAGTGTATACAGAATACAATATCGAAGGAAATCCTCAACATAATTTTATCGATTTGGTGTTAGAGTGCAAGCCCACACAAGTTACTTTAGTGCCAGATGCCATTGGAGCAATTACTTCTTCTGCTGGTTGGGATACGATAGTTAATCAATCCTATTTGACAGAAGTGATTCAGGAGTTTCAACGTTATGGTATTCGTACTTCTATTTTTGTGGATCCCATTGAGGCCATGATCGAAGGAGCTAAAAAAACGGGTACAGACAGAATAGAGTTGTATACCGAAGCCTATGCGCATCAGTATAGTTTAGGAAATGAAAAAGGAATAGATCCCTATGTAAAAGCTGCCGAACTTGCTAACGAATTGGGATTAGGAATTAATGCAGGACATGATTTGAGTTTAGACAACGTTCAATTTTTTCAACAAAACATTCCGGGCTTATTAGAGGTTTCTATTGGTCACGCCTTGATTTCTGAAGCTATTTATTTAGGTTTGGAAAATGTGGTCAATATGTATTTGCAAAAATTAGCTCACTAGTCCAAAACAGAGCAGTGTTAGTATTATCCAAATATTAAAAACAGATGGTAAACAGTAAAACGACTTTACATAGTGTTATACTTCAAGAGAATTCAATTCCTTCTTCGGGAGATAGAGTGATGCTTATTCTCCACGGTTTTTTAGGAATGTCTGACAATTGGAAAACATTGGGAGCTCAATTTGCTACCGATGGTTACCAAGTACATTTGTTGGATTTGCGAAATCATGGACGTAGTTTTCATTCGGATGACTTTAGTTATGAATTGATGGCCCAAGACGTTTACGACTATTGTCAAGATAAACAATTGCAAAACATCGATATCATTGGACACTCTATGGGGGGGAAAGTAGCTATGTTGTTGGCTACCACATATCCTGATTTGATTCGCAAATTAATCGTAGCCGACATAGGTCCGAAATATTATGCTCCACATCATCAAGATATTTTGGCGGGTTTGAACGCAGTAGATTTCTCCATTAAGCCTAGTCGAAATGAGGTAGATGTGATACTTA
The DNA here is from genome assembly GCF_055231795.1 of Flavobacterium riviphilum. Lineage (NCBI taxonomy): Bacteria > Pseudomonadati > Bacteroidota > Flavobacteriia > Flavobacteriales > Flavobacteriaceae > Flavobacterium > Flavobacterium riviphilum. Next base: position 131,874 of record NZ_JBUYSY010000001.1, on the reverse strand, counting down.
CTAAGTACATACCTGATTTTGGAACTCGACAATTTATATTAAAGAGTTTGTACTGGCAAGAACCAGGACAGTTGGCTTTCCGTTTCAATTTGGCAGTGTTTAATCAAAAAATTGAAGAAATTGGAAAAGCCTTGTCAGAAGAATTGGTGTGGTTAGGGGCCGTTCTTTTTATTCGAGGAGGAAATTCTAATTATATTTTGGATGAAGATCTAGAAGGGATTCAGCATCATTTTCCAAACCTACAACTTCAAACCATACCAGAAGCGGGGCATTGGTTGCACGCCGAAAATCCGAAGTTGTTTTATCAATATTGTATTGAGTTTTTTAAATAATGATTCAACTTTATTTTTTATACGCTAATTTAAAATCGAAACTATGAATATGTTATTACGTCTTTTCATCACCGCAGGGTTGGTGTTGTTAATTTCTAACCTTATTTCTGGGGTACATGTAGAAAGTTTTACTACCTCTCTAATCGTAGCATTTGTGTTGGGAGTAATCAATATTTTTATAAAGCCTATAATGGTGGTGCTCACATTGCCTTTTACCATAATTACCTTTGGGTTGTTTTTGTTGGTTATAAATGGATTGGTAATCATTTTGTGTACTAAAATTGTAGGTGGTTTTGTAGTGGATTCCTTTTTGACAGCCTTGCTTTTTAGTTTATTGCTTTCCTTGTCCCAATCAATAGCTTATAAATTGTTTATCAAAGAATAGGTGAAGTTTTTGAGAAAAACATCATAAGAATACAATTTAATAACAAAAGTAAATATGTTGCTTCTATCCGAAATTTGGATTTATCCCATCAAATCCATGGGGGGGATTTCGCTCAATCAGGCCCAATTGACCGATCGTGGTTTGGCACATGACCGTCGATGGATGTTAGTAGATGCGCAAAACCGATTTGTGTCTCAGCGAGAATATCCTCAATTGGCCTTATTTCAGACAGCTATAAAGGAGCAATTTTTAAATGTTAAGTATCGAATAACTGGTGAATCCGTTGAGTTTCCTTTGGTTTCGACGTATAATGATGCGTCTTTGTTGGTTTCGGTATGGGATGATTTGGTTGCAGCCTATGAAGTTAAGCCTGAGGTTTCCCAATGGTTTTCTAACATCCTAAATTTTAAAGTGAAATTAGTTTATATGCCTGATGAGAGTCTGCGAAAAGTAGAGCCTGATTATGCTGTAACTTTAACGGATCTTACTTCCTTATCCGATGGGTATCCTTTTTTGATTATTGGTCAAAATTCTTTGGATGAGTTGAATAGGCGCTTAGAAAATCCAGTTCCGATGAATCGTTTTCGTCCCAATTTTGTTTTTACTGGTGGTACTGCCAATGAAGAAGAAACTTGGAAGGAATTTACTATTGGCCAGGAGTTTTTTTATGGGGTAAAACCATGCGCACGTTGTGTAATGACAACTGTAGATCAAGACAAAGGAATGGTTTCAGGAAGCGATCCCTTGCGTACTTTAGCAGAATATCGAAGAGTTGGAAATAAAGTTTTGTTTGGGCAGAATTTAATAAGTACTACTTTGGGTCAAGTTGCTATAGGAGATCAAATTACCATTCAACTTAAAAATAGGTGATAGATTTCGATACCGTATTTAGTTTTTGCTGTAGGTAAAAACATAAAGGAGTTCGTTTTGCTGCATTGGTAAAACGAACTCCTTTTTTTAAAGTCTATTGTATGATTTCTTAGGCGTCTTGCTTGGTGTCGGTAATAACAAGTTCTCGTAATAGTACCCCTTGAGGCAATTCATAGGCAAATTTGATAGTATTAGCTACGTCTTTGGCGGTAATGTTTACTGCTCCTACGGTTTCTTTCCATTGGTTGTAGCCTTCGATAATGCTTTTGTCAGTAGTATGGCCAAGTAATTCGGTAGTCACAGCTCCTGGTTCTACCACAATTACTCTTACATTATAAGGACTTAATTCCATTCTTGCAGTTTGTGTTAGCCCTCGAACACCGTATTTTGAAGCGCAATAGGCTGCGTGATTTCCAAAAGGTTGCAAACCGGCAATGGAAGAAACATTTATAATGGTGCCGCTTTGTCTTGCTTTCATGTCATTCATTACAATCTGCATTCCATTCATGACTCCCAAAATGTTTATATCGAGCATCGATTTCCATTCTGCAGGATCTTGTGTGGCAATGTTGCCAAGTAGCATTACTCCGGCGTTATTGATGAGTAAATCTGTTTTTCCATACAAGGATTCTGCTTCTCTAATGGCATTTTCAAAAGCATTTTTATCCGTAACATCTACTTTTCTGCAAAGTGTATTTGGAAGATTAAGCGCTTCCATTTTTTCTAGTCTTCTGGCCAAAAGTAAAAGTGGATAGCCGCTTTTTGAAAATTCTATTGCCATTTCCAGCCCAAAACCCGAGCTAGCTCCCGTGATAACGATAAGTGGTTTGTTCATGTTTTTTTTGTTTAAAACATTAAATTTAAATCATAATCTTCATTATGGGAGAGAATTGGATGAATTATAACATAATTTTAATTTAATCAAAGGCAAGTTTTGTTGTTCAAAAGCTTGAAAATAAAAAGCTTGTATGGGTGTTGAAAATTTTATAATTTTGCCACCCAATTTTATTACGTAAAAATAAGAACAAGATGGATATCAAAAGAGTAGCGATAGATGCTGTGACTGAAACAATTGTGATGAATGTGGTGCACATGGATTACAAAGGTCAAGTAGCCAAAAGAATCAACGAAAAAATGCCTTTAGCACAAGTTAAAGGGTTTAGAAAAGGTCAAGTACCAAGAGACTTAGTGGCCAAACAATACGGAAAAGGTATTAAAAAAGAAGAGGTAAAGAAAGTAGTTGATTTGGCTATTCAACAATATATACAATCCGAGAGATTAAATCTTTTGGGATCTCCACTGCCAATTGAAAATGAAAATTTGGATTGGGATGCAGAAGAGTTAACATTTGAATTTGAAATTGGTTTAGTGCCTGATTTTGAATTGGATTTAGAAGCGAAAAATGACATCGTAAAATACACTGTTATCGCAGATGATAAATTGATTGATGGTCAAGTAGCGCGTATCCAAAAACAATTCGGAAAAGCAATTCCACAAGAAGTAGTAGCTGCAGGATGCGATTTGACTGGAGTTTTCTCTAGCGAAGCTAACGGAATCAACAATCCAACAACAATTGCATTAGAGACTTTCAAAGACAAAGCAACACAAGATTTGTTTATTGGTAAAAAAGTAGGTGATGTGGTAACAGTAAACACTAAAGGTTTATTTGAAGACGATCACCAATTGATGGACTACTTAAAAGTAGGACATGATAATGTACACGATTTAGCAGTAGATGTTGATTTTACTATCGAGGCTATTAATGCTTCTGAACCTGCTGAATTGAATCAAGAATTATTTGATAAATTATTCGGAGAAGGAAATGTAGCTTCTTTAGAGGAATTGAAAGCAAAAATCAAAGAAGATGCTGAAGCGCAATTCGCACAACAAGCGGATCAAAAATTATTAGCTGATGTTCAAAACTTTTTGATTGATAATACTCCGTTTGAATTGCCAGCAACATTCTTAAAAAAATGGTTGCAAACTGTTGGTGAGAAAAAATTAACACCAGAAGAAGCTGAAGTAGAATATGCACGTTCTGAAAAAGGATTGCGTTTCCAGTTGATCGAAGGTAAAGCGATGGCACAAAGTAATATCCAAATCACTTTTGAAGATTTGAAAACATTTACTTCAAATGCAATCAGACAACAAATGGCACAATTCGGTCAAACCAATCCAACGGATGAGGAAGTACAAGGAATTGTAGCTAGAGTATTGTCTAATCAAGAAGAAGTAAGAAGACTTTCTGATCAAGTAGTAGCAGCTAAATTGTTGGATTTATTCAAAGAAAAAGCCAATCCAACTACGAAAGAAGTAACTTACGAAGAGTTTATCGCTGCTTCTTTCGGAGAATAAATTATAGTTAGCGGTTAGAAGATTGAAGTCGAAAGTTTGATTCCTGAAATAGAGCGCAAACTTTATGATTTCATTAGAAAACCCAAACCATAAAAAATAGTTATATTTGAGCGTCAAAAGATTTTTTTTGACGCTCTTTTATTTCAAGATTTTATAGTGTTTTTTATACAAACTATAAGCTGTAAACGACAAACCATAAACTTATTACTATGAACTACGGTAAAGAATTTAAAAAATTTGCGACAAAGCACCAAGGTGTTAATGCCTTATACTACGATAAAATCGTTGCGGCAATGAATCCGACAAATATGACTCCTTACATCATTGAAGAACGTCAGTTGAATATTTCTCAATTGGATGTTTTTTCAAGATTGATGATGGACCGAATCATTTTTTTAGGAACAGGTATCGATGATCAAATTGCCAATATTGTACAAGCACAATTGTTGTTCTTAGAAAGTGCCGATGCATCCAAAGACATTCAAATTTACTTGAATTCACCAGGGGGAAGTGTGTATGCAGGTTTAGGAATTTATGATACGATGCAGTACATCAAACCTGATGTTGCTACTATTTGTACTGGTATGGCTGCTTCTATGGGAGCGGTTTTATTATGCGCGGGTGCAGCAGGAAAACGTTCGGCTTTGCCTCATTCACGAGTAATGATTCACCAACCATCAGGAGGAGCGCAAGGGGTGGCATCGGATATGGAAATCAACTTACGCGAGATGTTGAAATTGAAAGACGAATTGTATAGAATTATTTCGCACCATTCGGGACAACCTTTTGACAAAGTATATGCTGATAGCGAACGCGATTATTGGATGATTTCTGATGAAGCCAAAGAATACGGAATGATTGATGAAGTTTTAAGAAGAAGTTAAATTAGTATTCAGTGTTCAGGTTTTTAGTATTCAGTTTTAAGAATGAGTTATGTGTTTATAATACTAACAAGTTTATTGTAAAACCGATACTGATAACTAAACACTGACCACTGACCACTAAAAAAAGATGGCAAAACAAGTATTACATTGTTCTTTCTGCGGAAGGAAAAAACCAGAGACCAATTTGCTTATTGCAGGTATAGATGCACATATTTGTGACAAATGTATCGAGCAAGCACATGGTATTGTTCTCGAAGAATTAAAATCAAACGGAAACTCTAAGTTGGTGGGCGATTTGATTTTGAAAAAACCTAAAGAAATTCGCGCGTTTTTAGATCAATACGTTATTGGTCAAGAACAAACTAAAAAAGTGATGTCGGTTGCAGTGTATAATCACTATAAAAGATTGTTGCAACAAGATTTGGAAGATGAGGTAGAAATCGAAAAAAGTAACATCATTATGGTGGGGCAAACAGGTACAGGAAAAACCTTAGTAGCCAAAACTATTGCCAAAATGTTAGATGTGCCTCTAGCGATTGTTGATGCTACTGTGTTAACAGAAGCCGGTTATGTAGGAGAAGATGTAGAAAGCATCTTGACCCGATTGTTGCAAGCTGCAGATTATGATGTGGCCAAAGCAGAACGTGGTATTGTCTTTATTGACGAAATAGATAAAATTGCTCGTAAAAGCGATAACCCTTCCATTACTCGCGACGTTTCTGGCGAGGGAGTGCAACAAGCATTATTGAAATTATTGGAAGGAACTGTAGTAAATGTACCGCCAAAAGGGGGTCGAAAACACCCGGATCAAAAGTTTGTTGAAGTCAATACTCAAAATATCTTGTTTATTGCTGGTGGTGCTTTTGATGGTATTGAGCGTATTATTTCTAAGCGATTGAATCGTCAAGCAGTGGGGTATTCCACTTCTAAAAATGAGGACAATATCGACAAAGACAATTTGTTGCAGTATATTATCCCAAAGGATATCAAGGATTTTGGATTAATTCCTGAAATCATTGGGCGTTTGCCGGTACTAACACACATGGATCCTTTGGATAGGGCTACGTTGAGAGCCATTTTAACGCAACCCAAAAATGCCTTAATCAAACAATACCAAAAATTGTTTATGATGGATGAGGTTGAATTTAGTATTACTGATGAAGCTTTAGATTTTATTGTAGACAAAGCTTTGGAATATAAATTAGGAGCTCGTGGATTGCGTTCCCTTTGCGAAGCAGTATTAACAGATGCGATGTACGAATTGCCTAGCTCGGACCATAAAGTTTTGGCAATTGACAAAGCGTATACACAAGAAGCCTTGAATAAAAATTTATTGAAGCGTTTAGAGATGGCTTCTTAATGTTTTAAGGTATATTAAAATAAAGATAAAGCTCAGAAACATTCGTTTTTGAGCTTTATTTGTTAATGATTTAACCTTAAATGAGACCTTTTGTTTCGAATTTACTCATAAACGGATACGCTTTAAAATAATATTTTCACTTTCGATAAAAACGTCAAAGTCCTTTTTTTTAAACGATAGAATTCCGATTTTTGGCACACTTTAAATATTTCAAAAATGGCGATAGAAGATAAAGAGATAATATTATTAAAAGTTTCTGGTCAAGATAAAATAGGGGTAACTGCCGGTTTAACTTCTATTTTGGCAACATATGGAGCAACGATTTTAGATATTGGTCAGGCCGATATACACGATACTTTGTCTTTAGGAATATTGTTTGAAATAGAAAAGGGTTCAAATTCTGGTCCGGTTTTGAAAGATTTATTATTCAAAGCTTACGAATTGGGAATCAAAGTAAAATTTACTCCTGTAACTATTGAGGATTATGAGAATTGGGTGAAAGCCCAACGCAAACAGCGCTACATCATCAATGTATTGGGAGAAGAATTGACAGCAGTACAATTGTCTGCTGTGACTCAAATTTTATCAAATAATAAGCTCAATATTGATTCAATTATTCGATTGACAGGGAGAACCTCTGTGGTTGAAAAAGAAGAATATCCTCGTTCCTGTATTCAATTATCCGTTACTGGAAATTTGTTGGACAAAGCCAAAATGACTTCTAGTTTCATGGATGTGTCTCGCGATTTGAATGTCGATATTTCTTTTCAAGAAGATAATATGTACCGTCGTAATCGTCGATTGGTTTGTTTTGATATGGATTCGACACTAATTCAAACCGAGGTGATTGATGAATTGGCAGAATTAGCAGGTGTAGGGGAACAAGTACGAGCGATCACCGAGTCGGCCATGAATGGAGAAATTGATTTTAGCGAAAGTTTCAAAAAGCGTATGGCTCTTTTGGAAGGTTTAAGCGAAGAAGTGCTTCAAAATGTGGCTGTTAATCTTCCGATTACCAAGGGGGCGCATCGTTTGATGAAGGCTCTAAAGTATTATGGTTACAAAACGGCGATTTTATCGGGAGGGTTTACTTATTTTGGAGAATACTTGCAGAAAGAATTGGGTATCGATTATGTGTTTGCCAATCAATTAGAAATAAAAGACGGTAAGTTGACGGGCAATTATTTAGGTGAAATCGTTGATGGACAAAAGAAAGCCGAATACTTAAAAGCAATCGCTGAAAAAGAAGGAATTCATATTAACCAAACCATAGCAGTAGGAGATGGCGCCAATGATTTGCCGATGTTGAATTTGGCAGGATTAGGGATTGCTTTTCATGCAAAACCTAAAGTAAAAGAAAGTGCTTCCACGTCCATTTCGAGTTTAGGATTGGATGGAGTTTTATACTTATTAGGCTATCACGATCGACACATCGACATGATGCAGGAATAGTAGTTGCAATACAAACTTGTTTTTGTCAGTTCGAGCGCAGTCGAGAACAATCAATCTCGACTGCGCTCGATTTGACAAAAACTATAAAACAAGGGTACAGTAAATTTTATTTATAGAAAAACAAAATCCCATTTACACTTGGTAAATGGGATTTTTAATTTGAAGAATTCGTCGGGATGACTGGATTCGAACCAGCGACCCCTAGCACCCCATGCTAGTACGCTACCAGGCTGCGCTACATCCCGCGAGGGGCCGAAATTACTACTAAAAGTAAAAACAGCAAAATTTTTAAACGTTTTTTTTCTTAATTATGAGTTAGGATTGCAATTCCTTCAATTGCTCCAAATAGTCTCGTTGATTAGAAAGGCGAGGAATTTTGTTTTGTCCACCTACTTTATTTCTTTGTTTAAGCCAGTCGTAAAAAAGATTTTCTCTCGCTACATTAATGATTAACGGGTTTAATGTCATGTTGTTGTAGCGTTTGGCTTCATAATCCGAATTTAACGATTGTAAGGTTTGGTCTAGTATTTTTTCAAATGCTGTTAGGTCTTTTGGTGGTGTTTTAAATTCAATCATCCACTCGTGAGCTCCTTTTTGCTTGCCCTTCATGAATATTGGAGCTACTGTGTAATCTACAATTTCGGATTGGGTTTCTTTGCACGCTTTGGCCAAGGCTTGCTCGGTGTTTTCTACCATGAGTTCTTCGCCAAAAACATTAATATGATGTTTGGTTCTGCCAGAAACTCGAATTCTATAAGGGCTTAATGATGTAAATCGAACGGTGTCGCCTATTAAATAGCGCCACAATCCACCATTGGTAGTGATGACTAAAGCATAATTTTTGAATAATTCTACTTCGGATAAGCGAATAACTTTTTGGTTGGGCGTGCCAAAAGTGTCCATTGGGATGAACTCATAAAAAATGCCATAATCGAGCATGAGCAATAAATCACTAGAATAATTTAAATCTTGTATGGCGAAAAATCCCTCAGAGGCATTGTAGATTTCGTAATATTTGAAGTTGTTTTTGGGTAAAATTTTATGATATTGGTCTCGATACGGATCAAAATTTACCCCTCCGTGAAAATAAACTTCCAAATTAGGCCAAACTTCCATGAGGTGACTTTTACCTGTTTGTTCTAAAACTTTGTTCATCAATACCAATAGCCAAGACGGCACTCCAGCAAAACTTGTAACGTTTTCGTTGATGGTTTCCTTGACAATGGCTGCCATTTTAGAATCCCATTCGCTCATAAGTGAAATTTTATTGCTCGGTGTGCTACTGAATTCAGCCCAAATAGGCATATTTTCAATTAGAATCGCTGATAAATCTCCAAAAAATGTATTGTTGTTTTCATAAATTTGAGAGCTACCTCCTAATCGAAGACTTTTTCCTAAAAATATTTCAGAATCTTCGTTATTATTAAGATAAAGACATAACAAATCTTTACCTCCCTTGTAATGACAATCTTCTAAAGCTTCATTACTCACGGGGATAAATTTGCTTTTGGCATTGGTAGTGCCGCTGGATTTGGCAAACCATTTTATAGGGGTTTCCCACAATACATTTTGTTCGCCTTTTCGGGTGCGCTCTATAAATGGTTCGAGCTCCTCATAACTCGAAATAGGTACGCGGTTGATGAATTGTGCATACGATTTAATCGAGCTAAAATCATATTGTTTGCCAATAACTGTGTTTTCTGCCGAACGGATTAAATTCATCAAGAGTTCTTCTTGTACCTCGTTTGGGTATTTCAAGAATAATTCAATTTGATGAATGCGCTGCTTTAGAAACCACGAAGCTATGGAATTGATTATGGATAATGGCATGAAGCGATAGGGTTTAAATTTTGATGCAGATTTTAGATTTGAAAATCGACTGACAAATACTAACTTTGCTATTATTCCAAAAATAGTATTTTTTTTTTCAAATTAATTCTAATTGGAAATAGTTTTCTCCACTATAAGAATTCTAATTATCCACCTAAAAATGTAAGCCCAAAATGATTTACGAAGGAGTGCTCTCCAAAATGTCCACCGAAATGGGAGATCCCATTCAGTATTACTTAGTGTTTGAATCTGATTTTATCAATATGAATCAATTGTTGAATAGAGAAATCAGTATTCAGTTGAAAGGATTTCAATGTTTGAATTGTGGAAAGAATAAAACAATTTTCAGACAAGGTTTTTGTTATGATTGTTTTTATTCAAGCCCAGCTGTAGGCGATTGGATTATGAAACCCGAGTTGAGTACCGCACATTTAGGGATAGAAGATAGAGATTTGGCTTATGAACAAAAAGTGCAGTTACAACCTCACATCGTATATTTAGCGTTGTCAAGTGACGTAAAAGTTGGAGTAACTCGTAAAACCCAAATGCCTACCCGTTGGATTGATCAAGGAGCCGATCAAGCTATTGTTTTAGTAGAAGTGCCTAATCGGTACTTGGCAGGAATTACCGAGGTGGCCCTGAAGAATCATTTTGCAGATAAAACCAATTGGCGAAAAATGTTGACCAATTCGTTTGTACCTGCTGATTTATCACAAGAAAAAAGTAAGGTGGAAGCTTGGTTGCCAGAAGAAGTGCGTGAGTATTTTTACCCAAATCAAAATGAAATCATCAGTATGAATTACCCTGTGGTGACTTATCCAACTAAAATTAGTAGTTTAAATTTAGACAAAACACCAATGTATAGTGGGAAGTTGATTGGGATAAAAGGCCAGTATTTATTGTTTGAAGGCGGAACAGTATTTAATGTTCGGAACAATGAAGGGTACGTTGTTCAGCTTACAGTAGGATAATTTTTAGGTAATGATATTTAAATCAAAAAACCAAGCTTCCTTTTTTTAAACCAGTTGTTTATGAGAAAGGTGAAGCTTGGTTTTTTTTGATATAGTTGTTAGTCTATTCTGAGTTCGTAAGGTAGCACGGCTTGAACCCCTTTGCGACTTTTGAATCGTTTTACTTCTTGTAGAATTTGATAGTTTTCTTCTCCAATTTCTTCAATTATGAGGTTGGTTTTGGATTTAGCAAAAGGCAAGTTGGCCAATACGTCTTCAAAACTTTTTTCATATTCAGGATAATTGACAGTTCGGTATGATTTTATTTTAGCCAAACGCGCAGCTTCTGTTAATGCTTCTTTTAAGCCTCCAATTTTATCTACAAGTCCAATCTTTATTGCTTCACTTCCTGACCAAACTCGACCTTGACCGATAGAATCGACTTGAGCAAGGCTCAGTTTTCGGCCTTGAGCCACATGACTTATGAAGGTGCGGTAGATTTGTTCAACGCCTTCTAACGTTACGGTTTTGAATTTTTCGTCTAGAGGTACAAATGGGCTATAATTTGAAGCATTTTCATGTGTTCTCACTTGCTCTGAATGTATCCCATATCGATTAGCAGCAACCGAGAAATTAGGTAAAGCTCCAAATACACCGATTGAGCCTGTAATCGTGTTTTTTTGTGCAAAAATAGTATTAGCATTACAAGCGATATAATAACCACCTGAAGCAGCATAATTCCCCATCGAAACCACGATTGGTTTTACTTTTTTAGTCAACTCGATTTCTCTCCAAATTAAATCGGAAGTTAAAGCGCTACCACCGGGACTGTTTACTCGAAGTACAATGGCTTTCACATCATCGTCTTCTCTAGCTTCTTTTAGAGAACGACGCATGGATCCTTCTCCAATTTCGTTAACATCGCCTTCGCCACTGCGAATTTCTCCTTGGGCGTAAATTACAGCAATCGAAGCATCGGCATTCAAGTCGATGGCGTTACTTAACGTTTTTTGGGTGTAATCCGCAATCGAGATGGTGTTGTATTCTTCTTTATCATCAACTTTTAGAAGTCTTTTTATAGCATTATGGTATTCATCTTCATAGGCAATTTGGTCAATTAATCCTTGAGATTTTGCCATTTCTGGTGTTCTAGCCAAAAGGCCGTTAGCTATAGTGTTGAGTTGGGGGATGCTGAGGTTTCTGCTTCTAGAAACATCCAAAACCATAGCTTCCCAAATCGAATTTAAAAGAGCTGTTGTTTGTTCTTTGTTGGCATCGCTCATTTTGTTTTCTAGAAATGGTTCTACAGCGCTTTTGTATTTTCCATGACGAATAACTTCCATTTTTAAACCTGATTTCTCTTGAAAATCTTTGAAAAACATCACTTCGGTGCTCAATCCTTTAAAGTCTAATTCTCCAATTGGATTTAGGAAAATTTTATTGGCAACAGAACTTAAATAATAGCCCTTTTGAGAGTACGCATGTGCATAGGCATAGATAAACTTTCCTGTTAATTTAAAGCGATCCAAAGCATCTCGTAATTCTTTGCTTTGAGCCATTCCTAAAGCAGATTGTGTGTTTAAGAGTGAAATTCCTTTGATTGACTCATCGGTTTGGGCCATTTCGATAGCATTTACGACATCAATTAACCCCATTTTTTTGCGATCTGAAAAAGCAGTTAACCAAGGGTCTGAATATTTTCCAGCGTAGTCATCTTGGATGTCTTTTAGGTCCAAAACAATTACCGAGTTTTTCTTGACTTCGACTTCTTCTGAATCGCCTCCAAAAACAACGCCCAGCACAATGATGCCAATAAAAGTCAGCATTATGAATACAAAAATACCAATTACAGTAGCTAGTATATTTCCTAAAAATCTCATCTTTAAAATTGTTTATGTAGTATGTCGAAGTTTTGAATTGATTGTTACAAATGTAGATTTTATTTTTAATTTTAAAAGGAATACTTCGGGTGTTCCATAGCGTTTTTAAATTTCTTTTAGTTACTTTGTAGCCTTATGAATTCACAATATCAAGTCATTTTATCTCTAGGCAGTAATCAAGGAAATCGTCTTGACCATATAAAACAATGCCTTGAGCTGTTGCATCAAGAAGTAGGGACTGTTATCAAAATATCGGCTGTTTTCGAAACGCCTGCTTGGGGTTTTGAGAGTGATTCTTTTTACAATTGTGCGTTGTTATTGCATACACATTTTTCGCCCATGAAAGTGTTGCAAAGAATTCTTAGAATTGAAAAAAAACTGGGTCGAGTTCGAAACGAAAAGAGTCTGGGGTATCAAGCAAGAGTGATTGATATTGATATTGTGGCTTTTGATGAACAAATTGTTCAGACGGACAAATTACAAATTCCACACCCACTTATGCAGAATAGGAAGTTTGTTTTACTTCCTTTTCAGGATCTTCAATTTCAATGGATTCATCCAGTGTTTAACAAGTCGGTAAATGACTTGATCAAAGAGACTAAGGATACTAGTATGTGTATCAAAGTGGATACGCTAGAAGCGCCTTTGTCCAAAATTCCTTTAGAACACTATAATTATATTGCCTTCGAAGGAAATATTGGTGCAGGCAAAACTACCTTGACTACCAAAATAGCCGAAGATTTTAATGCGAAAATGGTGTTAGAGCGTTTTGCAGACAATCCATTTTTGCCTAAATTTTACAATGATCAGAATCGTTATGCGTTTCCATTGGAGATGTCGTTTTTGGCAGATCGTTACCAGCAATTATCGGATGATTTGGCGCAGTATGACTTGTTTAAAGATTTTATCGTAGCGGATTATCATATTTTTAAATCGTTGATTTTTGCCAAAATTACTCTTGCCGAAGATGAATACCATTTGTATCGCAATCTGTTTTCGATTATTTATAAAGAAATGCCCAAACCCGATTTGTATGTGTACTTGTATCAAAACACGAATCGGTTATTGCAGAACATCAAGAAAAGAGGACGTGGGTATGAACAAAATATTGATGCAGACTATTTAGACAAAATCAACACGGGTTATCTAGATTACATCAAATCGCAACAGGATTTAAATGTTCTTATCATCGATGTTTCAGACCTTGACTTTGTCAAAAACCAAGAAGATTACCTTTTTGTATTGGATGAAATTCAGAAGAAAATTCATTTGAAATAGTTGGTTATTCAACTTTGTATTTTACCTTTTCAGAGAAAAATGACCTCTTTTCTCCACCCCTGAATCATCTAATTTCAGCACATACCAATAATCATCCGAGGGCATTGGTAGGCGTTGAAAAGTGCCATCCCAACTCTTGTTGTTAGGTGATAATTGAATTAATAACTTTCCGAAACGATCAAAAATTGATAGCGTTGCATTTGGGAAAGTATCAAAATCCTTTACATACCACACATCGTTAAACCCATCATTATTTGGGGTGAAAAATTTTGGAGGTGAAATTACGATGAAAGCTTGTTGGTCAAGATAGCAATGATTAGCGTCTCTAACATAGGCCGTTTGAATCCCTGGACGAATTTGGGTAAAAATATTCGAGGATTGGTAATGGATATTGTCTAAAGAGTATTCAAAATAAGAAGCTTCATTAGTAGTTGTAATTGTTACACTATTTTCAGTAACTAAAACATCATTAATTTTTGGTTCGGTAGTTCGTTGGATCGTGAATGTTTTACGACTGCTGCAATTAGTTGTATTGGTAATGTCAACAAAATAAGTTCCTACATCATTTATGGTAATTTCTTTAGTAATGGCGCCTGTAGACCATAAGTAGGTCATCCCTATACCCCCAGCATCTAATTTTAAGGGGTTGGACTGGCAGATGATTTTTTCTTCATCAGTTACATCGGGAAAGGAATTGATGATAACAGTAATTGGTATTCTGTTGCCATTTGTGCAATTTCCATTGACTGCCTCAGCGTAGTAAGTGGTGTTTTTGTTTATGAGGGGTGTGATGAAATTATTTCCCGTACTAAGTAAAGTGTTGGAATTCTCATCTTCATACCAATGTATGGTGCCAGTTGTACTAGTTGCTGTCAGTGTTACTGATGCGGGACCGCAGTTTTGAACCGGAGAATTGGTTGTTGTGATGGAGGGTATACGATTAATTGTGGCCACTACAGCTTTACGTTCAGAGCTGCATCCTGATGCGGAGCTAGTGACATAATAAGTAGTGGTAGTATTTAAAAAAGGGGTGGTAAAACTCGATCCTGTGCCAACTAAATTGCCGCCTGAGTATTGGTCGTACCAATTAATAGTTCCGATAGAAGCAGTGGCTTGTAAGGTTAGACTACCAGGGTCACATTTGGAAGCAGGTGAAGTGCTTGTGATGTCAATAACCGTTAAGCTGGTACTGGCAGATAATTCTAAAATTGGATCACCTGGGGTCCCGCCATATTCAACAATAAACCCTTTTGGTTGGTAGTCTCCACTTGCAGAACCAGTATTTGATAAATCATTCCAAGAACCAGGTTTGCCTATGCTTGGAGCTGTAATGTGGGCATAATCCTCATCTCCAAGTTGATTGGGTTCGTTATTGTTCCAAAAAGCAAAATTGGGACTGCTGCCATTAGCGGTACCATTCCAAAAAATGGTGCCTGCTTCTGGGCCTGTTACCCATTTCCATACGCCTTCTGTTTCAGCATCACTTCCGCCAATCCATCCGGCTCCAGGTGCTTGTTTGCCGGCTAATTGTGCTTCGTCGGCAGCGGTTAGGGTGGCTAGATAGCCTTTTAAACCATAATAGGTTTTAGCTTCGGCAGCAATTTTGGCGTTTTGCCAGGTTATCCCTAAGCTCGGAACGTATTCGTAATAATGGCCGTTTCTTGGTAAATAATTGGCTTGACTAATACTTATCGAAAAACTCCTACTTCCTTTAACGTTTGGGGAAGTATTATAAAACTGAACGTCTTTAATAGCAGCTACCAAATCCGTATAAGGAACTAAGTTGCCTGTAGTTGGTGAAGCTAATATAAGTTTGCCCTCCTGTGGATTCCAATTACTTATTATGTTCGGGTGAGCAGTTGAGTTATTTAAAATTAAAAAATCATTGCCTTGGTCGTATCCTGATGAAATTTGGATGTAAATGGCTTCTGTTGCGTTGTCATCAGGGTCGGTAATACTAATGCTAGATACAATGTTGGTGTATGATAAAGGACAATAGGCTTGGTTTCCGGTTGCTTTGATGCTAGGTGCAATGTTGGCAACAATTGTTTTTTGATTTTCTTCCGTAAAATGAGTGGGAAAACCCTTGTCTGTACCACCATGAAATGGCAACAAAATCTGAGGAAAGAGAAAAAATATATGTAATAGTAACATTAAAGATGCCTTCATTCCATAAATGTAAAACAAATTTTAAATTGGGAACCTTATTCGAGTTTTTATTTAAGAATTTGTTAGTATTTCTATAGTTTTTACCCTTGCTGAAAATGGAATTGTTTGAATAAATCCCAAACTACAATGCCTACACTTACCGAAATATTTAAAGAATGTTTGGTGCCCAATTGAGGAATTTCGATGCATCCATCGCATAGGCTAACTGTTTTTTGTGTCACTCCATGCACTTCGTTTCCGAAGACAATAGCATATTTTTGTAAAGGATCAACTTGAAAATCTTGAAGGTAAATAGCGCTTTCTACTTGTTCGATGGCAAGGGTGGTAATGTTTTCATTTTTGAGCTGAATCAGGGCGTCTTCAAAATTTTCAAAATGCTCCCAGTCTACAGTTTCAGTAGCTCCTAAAGCGGTTTTATGGATTTCTTTATTGGGAGGTGTGGCGGTAATGCCGCACAAAATAATTTTTTCAATTAAAAACGCATCGGCAGTTCTAAATACTGAGCCAATATTGTGTAAACTTCTTACATCCTCTAACACTATAATTAACGGTGTTTTTTGCGATTGTTTGAAGCCTTCTATAGATTTTCTATCTAATTCACTATTGTCAAGTTTTCTCATGATGAAATAATTTTTAACAAAAAAGCTTCCCGAAAGGAAGCTTTTTTATGCATTGTATTTTTTGTTATTAGCTTTTTGCTTCATCTGGCAAAACATTCCCTTTGATGGTTAACGTTTTGCTAGGTTGTCCCGCAGCATTAGAGCTTATGGTAACTGTTTTTGTAAATGGACCAACACGGTTGGTGTCATATTTTACTCCAATAGATCCTTTTGCTCCTGGTAAAATTGGCTCTTTTGGAGTACTAGGTACGGTGCAACCACAAGATCCTTGTGCGCTTGTAATGATTAATGGGGCATTGCCATTGTTGGTAAATACAAATTCACGTTTACCATCTGCATTACGTGCAATAGTACCATAATCGATAGTTTCGTTCACGAAAACCATGCCAGCACCTTGAACTTTTGCTGTAGCTGTAGTTTTTGCTTTTTTAGCTTTTTTGGCAGTTTCTTGAGCATTAGCTGTGGCTAATCCTAAACCGAAAACGAATAAAAGGACAAATATCTTTTTCATAGGTTAAATTTTTTAGTACACGCAAATCTATATAAAAAAATAATATGCAAACTTAAAATTCGATTAATTTTTTAATCCTTTTATTATTCATTATAAAATCTATAAATTCGCTGACCTATTATTTTTTTAATCTAAATACCATCCAAATTTTGGCAGCAAAAGATAAAAGCGTTAAAGAAACGCCGTTAATGAAACAATACAATGAGATAAAGAGGAAATACCCGGATGCTTGTTTGTTGTTTCGAGTAGGGGATTTTTATGAAACTTTTGGGGAAGATGCTATTCGTGCTTCCAAAATTCTAGGGATTACTTTAACCAAAAGAGGGGCAGGAACAGAAACCGAAACGGCTTTGGCAGGATTTCCACATCATTCAGTAAATACCTATTTGCCTAAATTGGTGAAGGCTGGACTTCGAGTAGCCATTTGTGATCAACTCGAAGACCCTAAGATGACCAAAACAATCGTAAAGCGCGGTGTGACGGAGTTAGTAACTCCAGGGGTGGCTTTAAACGACGAAGTGTTGCAATCTAAAACGAATAATTTCTTAGCCTCGGTTTTTTTTGGAAACAAAAATATTGGAGTGTCTTTTTTGGATGTTTCAACAGGTGAGTTTTTAACTGCACAAGGCAATGGAGAATATATCGATAAATTACTGCAAAATTTTAATCCAAGTGAAATATTAGTTCCTAAGTTTAATAAAAATGCCTTCAAAGAAACTTTTGGTGAAGAGTTTCATGTTTTTTATCTGGAGGATTGGATTTATAAAGAAGACTATGCTTTTGAATCGTTAACCAAGCATTTTCAGACCGTTTCTCTAAAAGGTTTTGGAGTAGAAGATTTGAAAGATGGTATTGTGGCCTCTGGTGCTGTATTGTACTATCTTTCCGAAACCCAGCATAATAAAGTACAGCATATTACATCGATTCAGCGTATAGCCGAAGATGCTTATGTGTGGATGGATCGCTTTACTATTCGCAATCTTGAGTTGTATCACAGTTACAATCCTAATGCGGTTACGCTATTGGATGTAATTGATCGAACGCTTTCGCCAATGGGTGGACGCTTGTTGAAAAGATGGTTGGCGTTGCCGTTAAAAGATATCGCCAAAGTGAGAAGTAGGCATCAGGTAGTGTCCTATCTGAAAGAGAACCAAGAGGTTTTGGAGCAATTGCAGCATCAAATCAAACAAATTTCGGACTTAGAGCGACTCATTTCCAAAATAGCTACAGGAAAAGTTTCTCCTAGAGAAGTAATTTATCTTAAGGAATCATTGGATGCAATATTGCCTATTAAGCATTTAGCACTTCAAAGTTCTCAAGAAGCGGTTAAGGTGATTGGTGATAATTTGCATAGTTGCGATTTGTTGCGAGAAAAGATAAAATTTACCTTAAATCAAGATGCGCCTGTGGCTATAGCAAAAGGGAATGCCATAGCAAAAGGGGTGCATGAAGAATTGGATGAATTAAGGGCTATTTCTACTTCGGGTAAAGAATTTTTAGAGGGAATTGAAAAGAGAGAATCGGAAAGAACTGGGATATCGTCTTTAAAAATTTCTTTCAATAACGTATTTGGTTATTACATCGAAGTTCGAAACACGCACAAGGATAAAGTGCCCTGTGAGTGGATTAGAAAACAAACGCTGGTAAGTGCAGAGCGTTACATCACTGAAGAGCTAAAAGAATACGAATCTAAAATCTTAGGTGCCGAAGAAAAAATTCAAAAAATTGAAGCCGAATTATTTGAGCAATTGGTACAATGGATGGCTACCTACATAAAGCCGGTTCAAATGAATGCTAATTTGGTGGCTCAATTGGATTGTTTGTGTTCTTTTGCTCAATTGGCTATTGAAAATCAATATGTGTGTCCAGAATTGGATGATTCTTTTGAATTGGATATTAAAAACGGACGACACCCTGTGATTGAAAAACAATTGCCTGTTGGGGTACCTTATATTGCTAATGATGTGTATTTGGATCGAGATACGCAGCAGTTAATTATGATAACGGGTCCCAATATGTCTGGGAAGTCGGCTATTTTGCGACAAACGGCTTTGATTGTGCTTTTGGCGCAAATGGGAAGTTTTGTGCCGGCAGAGAGCGTAAAAATGGGTGTGGTTGATAAAATTTTTACTAGAGTAGGAGCTTCTGATAATATTTCGATGGGAGAATCGACATTTATGGTTGAAATGAATGAAACGGCTTCCATTTTGAACAATATATCGGATCGAAGTTTAGTACTTTTAGATGAAATTGGTCGAGGAACCAGTACCTATGATGGGATTTCAATTGCATGGGCCATTGCTGAGTTTTTGCACGAACATCCTGCGCAGCCCAAAACGCTTTTTGCTACCCATTATCACGAGTTGAATGAAATGAGTGAGTCGTTGGGTCGCATTCAAAATTATAATGTGGCGGTCAAAGAATTGAAAGATACAGTGCTTTTTGTTCGGAAATTGGTCAAAGGTGGATCTGCTCATAGTTTTGGTATCCATGTGGCAAAAATGGCGGGTATGCCACAGTTAGTGGTGTTGAAGGCTCAAAAAATATTAAAAAAACTAGAAAAAGATCACTCGGGTGCAGCTCTGAATGGAGTGAAGGCAGCTAATGCTAATGAGGCTATCCAAATGAGCTTTTTTAATCTTGACGACCCATTGTTGGAAGAGATTAAAGATGAAATTGTTCAGCTCGACATTAATTCGATTACCCCTATGGAAGCTTTAATGAAGCTTAATGAAATTAAAAGGATGTTGACTAAAAAATAATTCAATTTTAATTAAAACGGAATCAGAAGGTTATATTTTATTTGAATTTTTTTTCCAAAAAAGGCTTGTTTAATTGAATATTTGTGCTAAATTTGCAACCGCAATACGAAACAAGTACTGCGGTTCTTTTAAAATTTGAAATGCGAAAATAGCTCAGTTGGTAGAGCGCGACCTTGCCAAGGTCGAGGTCGCGGGTTCGAGCCCCGTTTTTCGCTCAACATCACATAATGCTCGGATGGTGAAATTGGTAGACACGCTGGACTTAAAATCCAGTGAACAGCAATGTTCGTGCGGGTTCAAGTCCCGCTCTGAGTACTAAAACCTCTTCTTTTGAAGGGGTTTTTTTTTGCTCTTTTGTGAAGGATTTTGTCTAATATAGCTAGTGAAATAATAGAATACGATGGGGGCTTTTGTGATCAGCAAGCGTTTTAATGAAACTTATAAATTTGTGTTTACTTCTCGAAAAGGGAAGGTGATTTTTACGAGTCAAAGTTATGAGCTGAAATTTGAGGGAGAGGAAGATATTGAGTCTTTAAAGCGTGCAATGGATGCGGTGGTTTTTGTTAAAATGAAATCGTCCAAAGGTAAGTTTTGGTTTCAGCTTTGGTTGGAAGGCCGTCTATTGGCAAACAGTCGAAAATATACAACGGAGTTGCGAGTAGAAAAAGGAATTGAAGAGGTGAAAAATACAGCGGCTTCGGCTGAGATATTGGATTTCTCTGAAAATAATTTCGTGTTTCCAGATTGATGGTTGGAAGTGTTAATAAAAGTATAAATAAGCTCAGGAATTTCTTGGGCTTTTTTTTGTTTTTGAAGCAAAAAAAAAGCCATCACATGGATGGCTTGATTTTTTTCTGTAATTTTAAAATTACTTAGCAGCAGGAGCTTCAGCAGCTGGAGCAGCAGCAGGAGCAGCAGCAGAATCAACTACAGCAGCAGCAGAATCAACAGCAGGAGCAGCAGCAGAATCAACAGCTACAGCAGCAGAATCAACAGCTACAGCCTCTTCAGCAGGAGCTTCAGCTTTTTTACAAGATACAACAGTTAAAACAGCTACAGCAGCTAAACTTAAAAATACTTTTTTCATCTTAATTTTATTATAAAGGTTAATTATTAATTCGTGGCAAAGATATAAAAAAATTAATACGCAATATATTTTTTCATATTTTTTTTAAAATATATTCTTTGCACACGTCGAGCTATATTTCAAATACTATGCCAAAAAAAAATCAAAATGTAGCCCATTAATTTTAAAGGTTATGGTTTGTTTTTTTTGTTTCTTTTTGGGTGCACCAATTGAAGTTCTTCAATTAAGTTTTTGGCACCAGCATATTGGTCTATAATAAATAGAACGTAACGTATGTCTACCATGATGTTTCTACATATGCTAGGGTCGTAATAAATGTCGCTCATGGTGCCTTCCCAAACACGGTCAAAGTTCAATCCAATAAGGTTACCTTTGGCATCAAGTGCTGGGCTTCCTGAGTTGCCTCCTGTAGTATGATTGGTGCCAATAAAGCAAACGGGTAGTTTTCCGTTTTCGGCATAATTGCCATATTGTTTGTTCTTGAAGAGTTCAATAAGTTTTGGAGAAACGTCAAATTCGTAATCTCCGGGAATGTATTTTTCCATAACCCCTTCTAAATAGGTTACGGGATTATAATATACTCCATCTCTTGGTTCATATCCTTTTACTTTTCCGTAAGTTACTCTTAGGGTGCTATTGGCATCAGGAAAAAGTCTTGCGTTTTTGCCTAATTCCAATTGTGCTTTCATATAGTCACGTTGTAAGGCCGTTATTTTTAAGTTCAAATTGTCGTATGTTGGAGCAACATTATTGAAATAGGAGTTGGCCATGATTTTTACCAAATTAAAAGCAGGGTCTTGGTTGAGGTTGCTTAAAATAGTTTTGGTGTCACCCGTTAGTAATTCTTTGGCGCCAGCAAAAGAAGTGAGTTTGGATTTAGAATAGATGTTTTTTGATAGTTGATTGGCATCAATTTGATGTAACTCTTGAGGTAAAAATTGTTTGGGCGATTTTGTAGTGTATAGTGATATGAGTTGCTCAAAAACCTTTTCATCCACAAGAGGGCTGAAATCTTTGTAGAAATCGCCTAAACCATTGTATAGATTGTTTTTTCTGTCTGTGAAGGCTTGTTCACCTTTAGTATTAAGTATTTGTTCTAATTGGTAGAATTTGAAGGCTACTGTCAATAATTCAGTGTTTCTAAGTACGGTTTCGTTAAAGTACTCTCGTGCCAATGCATAAGGAGCTATTGCTGTGTAGTTTTTTTCAAAATCACTCAATAGATTTCCGTATTCTTTTGTTTTGTTGGCTTTGATGACATTTTCCTGAAATTTTTTTTCGGCTTCTTTCTTCACGGCAACAGCATCTGATTTGTTGATACCAAGGGTTTCTCCTTTCCATTTTTTCCAATAATTTGCCGTACCAGCGTATTTTGAAGCGTATTGAATTTTAATTGCATTGTCCTTGCGCATAAAACCATCGGCTACTTTTAAGGCTTGTTCTCTGATTTCAATTTTAGCGGGATTCAGTTCATTTGCAATTTGGTTGATGGCTACTGAAGGTAGGTATTCATTGGTTTTTCCGGGATATCCAAATACCAATGTAAAATCATCTTCGGCAATACCGTCTAAAGAAACGGGTAAAAAGTGTTTTGGAGTGTAAGGAACATTGTCTTTGGAATAGGGGGCGGGGCGATTGTTTTTATCGGCATAAATTCTAAAAAGTGAAAAGTCACCTGTGTGTCGTGGCCAAACCCAATTGTCGGTATCCGACCCAAATTTTCCAATAGAAGAAGGCGGTGCTCCTACTAATCGAACATCCTTGAAGGTTTCGGTTACAAAAAGTAAATATTGATTGCCTTCATAAAACGTACGTATTTTGTTTTCTTGCCAAGTTTCTTTTGGGAGCGTGTTGCTTAGTTGGGTAATGTTGTCTTGTATTTTCTTTTGTTTGTCGGCTTCGTTTGCCAAGGCGGCAACTCCTTCTAATACTTTAGTGGTAACATCTTCAATTCGCACAATAAAAGTAACTACCAAATCTTTATTGGGTAATTCGTCTTCCATTTTATAGGCCCAGAAACCATTGGCTAGATAATCGTGTTCTGTGCTAGAGTGCGATTGAATTTGACCATAACCACAATGATGATTGGTCAATAAAAGACCTTTAGGAGAAATTACTTCCGAGGTACATCCACCATTAAACTGAGGTACGGCATCTTTTAAACTTGATTTGTTGGTGTCATAAATATCTTTGGCCGACATTTTCATGCCTAAGCTTTTCATTTCTTTTTCGTTCATACCTTCTAGTAAGGAAGGAATCCACATGCCCCCTTGTTGGGCATAGGTTTGAACAACAAAAAGGACTAATAATAGTTTTAAAAATTTCATAGTAAGGATTTGAATTGAGTTTTTGAAATATGATTTTATTGAGTCGATTCTTAAAATGGGAATACCAATGGATGTTGGGGCAATAAGGTTAAAAAAATTAATCTATAGGTTCTTTAAAAATGGGGTATAGCCATTTTCTAGTTGTTGAAATGGACATTATGTAATATGGTTTATAATTGTTTGAGTGGCTCCTTTGTGGTCTTTGACAAAAGAACTACAAATTTCGCCTTTTTCCTTGCGAATCATATTGTCTTTTAACAATTTGTTAAATATTTCGGCGAGTTCGTGTGCGTTTTTGATGGAAATGCAACCTTGTGCGTTAACTAAGGCAATAGCTTCGGCAAAATGAGAATAATTAGGTCCAATAACGATGGGAATTCCAAACGTAGCGGGTTCTAAAATGTTATGAACTCCAGGATTTCCAAAACCACCACCTACATAAGCTACGTCGGCATAACTGTAGATTTTGGTTAAAATCCCAATGGTGTCAATAAGAAAAACGTGTTGGTTGGATAAGGATTGATTTTCTTTTTCGGAAAATAAGACCGTTGGTTTTGTAATTTGTTCTCTTAGTTTTGCTATTTGTTCTGCTTTGATGTTATGTGGAGCAATGATGAATTTTACGTTTTCATTGCTGTATTCGTTAATGTATTGGGCGATAATTTCTTCGTCTTTTGGCCAAGAACTCCCTACTACAACTGTGGTTTTGTTATTCTTGAATTCGGCTATAAAATCTAGGGTGTTGTCTTTCTCTAAAATGGTGCTTACCCGATCAAAACGCGTGTCTCCAGATACCAAAACGTTTTGGTGACCAAGGCTTTGTAGGAGTTGTTTGGAGGATTCGTTTTGCACAAAAAAGAAATCAAAAGCGTTTAGCGCTTTTCTGTAAAAACCGCCGTACCATTTAAAAAAGGCTTGATTTTCTCTCAAAATTCCAGAAATCAAATAGGTTTTGATGTGTCGTTTTTTGAGTTCGTTCAAGTAATTCGGCCAATACTCGTATTTTATGAAGAAAACCAGTTCGGGATGGGTTAACTCAATGAATTGTTTAGCATTTTTTTGAGTATCCAATGGCAAATAAACCGTGCAATCAGCCACAGTATTGTTCTTTCGCACCTCGTAACCTGAAGGAGAAAAAAAAGTGACTATAATTTTATGGGAAGGGAATTTTTCTTTTATTTTTTCAATGACAGGAAGCCCTTGTTCGTATTCGCCTAAGGATGCGGCGTGAAACCAGATGGATTTGTCGTTGGGTTGAATTTTTTCTGCTAAAGTCTTAAAAATATCCTTGCGACCCTTTACAAAAAGAGCCATTTTTGAACTAAAAAGAGCTAAGATTTTTAAGAGTACTCCCGCGATAAGAACAAGGCAATTGTATAAAAAAAACATAGGGTTAAATTTTGGCTAAAATACAGTTTCTTTGCGGTTTTTTCGTTGTGCAAAGGCATTAAATGACTATTTTTGTTGCACTTTTTTGAGAAAATGGAGTAGGGGAATCCTGTTTTGTTTTCAAACTTTAAATTATTTTTCAATGAAAAAAATCCAAATGGTTGACTTAAAAAGTCAATATGATAAAATAAAAGACGTTGTAAATAGCTCAATTCAAAACGTTTTAGATACGAATACTTACATCAACGGGCCAGAAGTGCATACTTTTCAAAAAGAATTAGAAACGTATTTGGGTGTAAAACATGTCATTCCGTGTGCCAATGGTACCGATGCGTTGCAAATTGCTATGATGGGATTGGGATTACAGCCTGGAGACGAAGTAATCACTGCCGATTTTACGTTTGCAGCGACGGTAGAAGTGATTGCATTATTACAACTTACCCCAGTTTTGGTAGATGTTGATATGCATAACATGAACATTTCTCTAGAAGCAATCAAAAAAGCCATTACTCCAAAAACCAAAGCGATTGTACCCGTACACTTGTTTGGTCGTGCGGCCAATATGGAAGCGATTATGGCTTTGGCTAATGAGCATAACTTATATGTAATCGAAGATAATGCACAAGCTATTGGTGCCAATTGCAAATTTTCAGATGGTACCAAAAAGAAAGCTGGGACTATCGGTCATGTAGGAGCGACTTCCTTTTTTCCTTCTAAGAACTTAGGTTGTTATGGTGATGGTGGCGCTATTTTTACGAACGACGATGCTTTAGCACACACCCTTCGCGGAATCGTAAACCACGGAATGTACGAAAGATACCATCACGATGTAGTGGGGGTAAATTCGCGTTTGGATAGTATTCAAGCAGCAGTTTTGAATGCCAAATTACCGTTGTTAGATCAATACAATAAAGCGCGTCAAGATGCCGCTCGCAAATATACCTTGGCTTTTCAAGATCACGCTAATATCATTGCGCCAAGTATTTGCGATAGCTGCGATTGCCATGTTTTTCATCAATATACCTTACGAATCATCAACGCAGATCGCAATGGATTGATGCAGTATTTGTTAGATAAAGGCATTCCATGTGCGATTTATTATCCAATTCCTTTGCACGCACAAAAAGCCTATTTGGATACACGTTACAAAGAAGAAGATTTCCCCGTTACGAATCAGTTGGTGCAAGAAGTGTTGTCTTTACCCATGCATACTGAGCTTGATGACGAGCAAATTAAATTTATTACAGACAGCGTTTTAGAATTTTTAAAATAATTTTTAGGAGCTATTTCCTGCTGTACGCTGTATCTTGCTTGGCGAACCCCGCCAAGCAAGGATGCCGCTTCCATCAGGGCTAACCATAACCAATCATTAATGAAAATATTAGTTACAGGAGGCTTAGGCTTCATCGGTTCTCACACCGTAGTAGAATTGCAAAACAAAGGATTTGAAGTAGTCATAATCGACAATCTATACAATTCATCTATCGACGTTCTAAAAAGGATAGAAAGTATTTCGGGAATTGCACCGCATTACAAAAATATTGACATGCGCGACAAAACATCCGTGCAGGCCTTCTTTAAAGAATATTCAGATATTGCTGGAGTCATTCATTTTGCCGCTTCCAAAGCGGTAGGAGAAAGTGTTGAGAATCCGTTATTGTATTACGAAAACAACATTGCAGCCTTAGTGTATCTTTTGCAAGAATTGCAGCAAAAAGAGGCAGCTTCTTTTATATTTAGTTCCTCTTGTACCGTTTATGGTCAGGCCGAAAAAATGCCTATTACCGAAGATGCTCCTGTACAACAACCGATGTCACCTTACGGGAATACCAAAAAAATTGGAGAAGAAATCATCAGAGATACTGCAAAAGCGTCGTCTATCAATGCGATTTTATTGCGCTATTTCAATCCTATTGGGGCACATCCAAGTGCTTCAATTGGAGAATTGCCTATTGGTGTGCCACAAAATTTAGTGCCTTTTATCACACAAACGGGTATTGGATTGCGCCAAGAATTATCGGTTTTTGGAGACGATTATCCAACGCCTGATGGTACAGCGGTTCGCGATTATATTCACGTAGTGGATTTGGCCAAAGCCCACGTTGTTGCGCTAGAACGTTTGTTAGAAAAGAAAAATACAGACAAAGTAGAAACTTTTAATCTTGGAACAGGCACAGGAAGTTCGGTGCTCGAAGTGATTCAGAGTTATGAGCGAGTAAGTGGCCAAAAATTGCCCTATAAAATTATGCCTCGAAGAGAAGGAGATATTACTGAAGCTTATGCCAATACACACAAAGCCAATACGGTTTTGGGATGGAAAGCCGAGTCAACACTCGATGAAGCAATGGCAAGTGCCTGGAAATGGGAACAAAAAATACGATCATAGATAGTATCCAGTGATCAGTAAAAAGTAATCAGTAAGAAGCACCAAAGTATCGATTGATAATTTGGTGTTTTTTTCTTTAAAGAACTATTTGTAAATTCGTTAGGTAAAAATATAAAGGAATGAGCGCTAAAAAAATATCCTCAAAATTGCCCAAAGTAGAAGAACCAGCTGTGGTTTATGAATCTTCGCAGGTGAAGCCGAAAGGAATAGATCGAGCAACATTTGATTTCGATACCGAGTTCGCTAATGGATTGACTCCAGAAGAGTTCAAAGCCGAGATGCTCAAAAGAATAAAAGCCTATCCTTGGAAAAAATAATTTTTGCGGATAAGGTTTCGAATTATTTGGATCAATTAGTATATGTGCTTTTTGAAGAAGAATATTTTAGCTATAGTGAGAATGCGCAAGTTTATGTAAATAAAATTGTTGACTTTATAGTTTCAGAAATAGCTAGTTTTCCGCATAAAAAAACACCTTTAGCACTTTCTCATTTAGGTACCTATTATATTTTTTACAAATCGAATAAAAGAACTACTTGGTATATTTTTTTCGAAAAGAAAGCATCCGCTATTTTGATTACAGGAATAAGTAATAATCATTGCGAAGAAGCAACCGAGTTGTAAATAAAAGTAAAGCCGAATCTTTGAGATTCGGCTTTTTTATTACTTTTTAGCGGCTTCTTTTAATTTGTCGGCCGCTTTGTCTAGTTTTTCAGCGCCTTTTTCAAGTGCTTTATCTGTTTTGGCTTCCAAAGAATCTACAGCTTTATCAACTTTTGCTTTTGCAGTGTCAATCTTTGCTTCCACTTCAGTTGTTACTGCTTCTTTAGCTTCGTCCATTTTTTCTTTGGTTTCTTCTTTACAAGATACCGTTACCAAGGCTATAAATGCCAATCCTAAAATTAGTTTTCTCATAATCAATGGGTTTTAAGGTTTGTGTTAAACATTGAATAAAGGTAAATAAAAAATCCTCACAAATAAAATTTCATGAGGATTCTTCTTTTTAAAAGTTTGGGTCATTAATTCTGCAAACAGAATGACCATTTTGTATCATTTTTAAGCATTTGCCGTAGCGGCTTCTTTATTGATTTTTCCAATCAGTCCGGTCAATACTTTTCCAGGACCTACTTCGGTAAAAAGTGTTGCTCCATCAGCAATCATTTGTTGTACGGATTGTGTCCATTTTACTGGAGCAGTCAACTGAATGATTAAGTTTTTCTTGATTTCGTTAGGGTCAGAAACCGCACTTGCTGTTACGTTTTGGTACACAGGACAAATTGGAGTAGCAAAAGTAGTCGCTTCGATAGCTGCGGCTAATTCTTCTCTAGCTGGTTCCATCATTGGAGAGTGAAACGCACCACCAACAGGTAAAATCAAGGCTCTTTTGGCACCTGCCTCTTTCATTTTTTCGCAAGCCAATTCTACGGCTTTGTATTCCCCAGAAATCACCAATTGACCAGGACAGTTATAGTTTGCCGCAACCACAACACCATCAATAGAAGCGCAAATGTCTTCTACTATTTTGTCGTCTAGGTTCAAAACGGCTGCCATCGTAGAAGGAGTGATTTCGCAGGCTTTTTGCATTGCCAAAGCTCTTTGAGAAACTAATTTCAATCCGTCTTCAAAAGATAATGCACCATTAGCCACCAAGGCAGAGAATTCACCCAAAGAGTGTCCAGCCACCATTTCAGGTTGGAAATTTTCTAAAGTTTTAGCCAAAATAACCGAGTGCAAAAACACCGCAGGTTGTGTTACTTTGGTTTCTTTTAGTTGTTCTGCTGTGCCTTCAAACATAATATCGGTGATGCGGAAACCTAAAATTTCGTTGGCTTTTTCGAATAATTCTTTGGCTAATGGAGAGTTCTCATATAAGTCTTTGCCCATTCCTGTGAACTGTGCGCCTTGACCTGGAAAAACGTATGCTTTCATTTTTTTTAGTTTAAATGTTTAAAAAATTGGTCGTTTCGTAAACCAATTGGGCAACAAAAATAGTGTTTTTTGGCAAAATGCTCTTTTGAAGTTGAATTTCTTTACTGAACCTGTAGTGAAATGATGGATTGTTTATCTTTACGAGGACGTTTTTTGCGTGAGCGATGGCAGTGGAGCTCTTTTTTCCTTCAATTGTCTATGGTTTAACCATAGGCAATTGAAGGGAAAAAAGCGGGAACGTACAGCGCGACCCGAAGTCTCGTTGAAAAAAACGAGACTTCGGGGCACGCCCAAATCATTTTAATTTTAAAATTCAATAACTTCAAAGGTATGACTTCTGAAAAAGAAAAAATGCTCGCTGGCGAATCCTATCTCAGCAACGACAAACAGTTGGTGCAAGAGCGATTGTGGGCCAAAAAGATGCTCCAACAAATCAATGCCGAGTATATTGTAAACGGCAAAACACGCGGGTTGTTCAAGCAATTGCTGCCCAATGCGCACAAGCGTTTGTACATAGAACCGCCCTTTCGTTGCGACTATGGGTACAACATTCACACGGGCGAAAATGTGTATTTCAACCTCAATTGTGTGGTGCTCGATACCATGAAAATCACCATTGGTAACAACGTGTTTTTTGGACCAGGCGTGCATATTTACACCGCCTCGCATCCCTTAAATATTGTGGAGCGACGCACTTTCGAGGTATCTAAACCCGTCACAATAGGCGACGATTGCTGGATAGGCGGCAATACCGTGATTTGCCCAGGAGTGACCATTGGCGACGGTTGCACGATTGGCGCAGCCTCGGTGGTGACCAAGAATATTCCGGCACATTCGCTGGCTGTAGGCAATCCTGCGCGGGTCATTCGAAAGTTGCAGTAATCCTTTTTAGGAGCAGAAAGAAAGGGCATTTTTATAGGCAAAGTCCCGTCATCCGCTGTATCTTTGCTGCCGAACCCCGGCCACAAAGGATGCTGCTCCTCCCGGGGCTAGAAGGCAAGAAAGGGCTTGATTGGCCAACATCCCTAAAATAAATTTAATCTATGAAATGAGCATTATCTTATTTGACAATCCGTTACTTGTACCAATAATAAAAATAACACGCAGATGACGCAGATTTAAACGGATTTTTATATATAAATCAGCGAAATTCCGTACCATCCGTGTCATCCGCGTTCCATTGCTGGCACACATAGCGGACAGTCATATTATCTTAAATTGGACGCAAATACCAATGAAGATATGCGAATTACATATGACCTATAAAAGTCAATAAATAACTGCATATGAAAGTTATCCTACTTACCCCAATGGAAATCGAAGCCGAGAAAGTGCAAAATGCCTTGCAACGCTTTCCATCTTTACAAAATGACTACCAAATCGTTATCTCTGGAGTGGGAAGAGAAACCACCGCCAAAGCCATGATGCATTTGCCTCCGCACGATTTGTGTGTGTTAATTGGCTTTGCTGCCATCGTAGGAAAACCCGAAAACCTTCCTTCCGAATTACAATTAGGAATGCCAATAGAAATCACCAATGCTTCGCTTTATGGTTACGAAGGACAATTGTTCGAAAACGGCAAACCTATTTTATCGGAACCCAAAACCAACTTGCTTTGTTTGTCTTCGTTAACTTCGGACAAATTTGTGAAAACGACTAATTTGGCCGAACGCACCGTGGTGAATATGGAAGATTATACCTTTATGTATTTAAAACAACCACAAGATTTTATTGTACGTATTATTTCAGATTTCTTGCCCCATACCCACGAAATAGACTTTTTTGAAGAAGTAAAACCCATTGATTTTTATAAAGCTATAGAAGCGATGGAGAAGGTGTTGTGAATTATAAGTTATGAGTTATGAATTGTGAATTCTGAATGTGAATTTGTGATCTTAATTCATAGTGGTCTTAAATACAAAAAGTGATTACGAAATAAAATCACGAATCACTTTTTACTAATTACTTTTCACTTCTCACTCTATTGAAGCAATAATTTCTAACAATTGTGCTTTCAGCTCTTCGTTGGTGATTCCTTTTTCTGTATCAAAATTGGTGGCAAAACTCGGTAACGAAAAAGCACCTTTAACATCGGCTCCTTGGAAAGGGAATCTGTTTTTGGCCATTTCCAAAACCGAAGCACCTCCTCGTGGTCCGGGTGAAGTAGCGAGTAAAAGCGTTGGTTTTTCTTGAAAGTTTTTACCATTGATGCGAGAAGTCCAATCCAAAATATTTTTGAAAGCAGTTGAATAGGCGCCATTGTGTTCCGCAAACGAAATGACAATAAGGTCTGCGCTGCCCAGTTTGGCAAAAAAATCGTGCGCTAATGGTGGAATTCCATTGTTGGTTTCTTTGTCTATTGAGAAAATAGGCATTTCGTAGTCGTTCAAATCCAAAACTTCAACAGTTGCGTTGGCGAATTGATGTGCGGCATAGGTTGCCAATTGTTTGTTGATTGATGTTGTGCTAGTGGATGCGCCAAAGGCTAGTATTTTTTTCATTTTTTTTACTGATTACTATTTACTTATCACTAATTACTTTTTTTATTGTTCCATCGGGATTTCCATCACCAAAAATTTAGCAGCTGTTGTGGCTTTGATGTCAATTTCTGGAGTATCCCAAATTCCAAGGGCATCTCTTTTGCTTAGTTGTTCTCCGTTGACTTCTATTTCGCCCTCAATAGTCATAATGTAAAAACCGTTACCTTCTTTTTGTAAGGCTAATTTTTTAGAAAAATCGGCATCAAAATCAGACAAATAAAACCAAGCATCTTGATGAATCCACACCCCCGCATCGTCAGGATTTGGTGATAGAATTTGTGCAAAATCATTTTTTTGCTCGGTAACGTCCAAAGTGATTTGTTGGTAACGAGGTGCTACATTGCGGTATTTTGGGAACAACCAAATTTGGAATAATTTGGTTTGTTGGTCTGCATTCGGGTTGAATTCACTGTGCTGAATACCCGTTCCCGCACTCATTACTTGTACATCGCCCGTTTTGATTGTTGCGGCATTGCCCATACTGTCTTTGTGCGCCAAATCGCCTTCTAGCGGAATGGTGATGATTTCCATATTATCGTGTGGATGTGTACCAAAACCCATTCCTGCCGCAACAGTATCATCGTTCAAAACGCGAAGCATTCCAAACTGAATTCTGTCGGGGTTGTACCAACTAGCAAAGCTAAAACTGTGATAAGCATTCAGCCATCCGTGGTTAGCGTGTCCTCTTGAATCTGCGGTATGTACAACTGATTTTTTCATCTTCGTATAAATTTAGTGATTACTACAATACAAAGGTATACTCGTTGTGAGGAAAAGTTACTTAACCTAGATTAAGAAAAAAGTACTTAGTGCTCGGGACTGTTCACTAGATTATGGGCTGCTATTTACTTCTTCAATAACCTACTCTTCATTTTACTAAAGAATTCAGGCGTAACGCCAATATAGGAGGCGATGTGTTTTTGAGGGAGTTTGTGAATTAGAGTGGGGTATTTTTTGCAGAATTTTTCGTAGCGTTCTTCGGCGGTCAAGCTCAAATTATCCATCAAGCGTTCTTGGTGGGTCACTAAGGAATTCTCGGCGAGTATTCTGAAAAAGCGTTCTAGTTTGGGTAGGGCTTTGTAGAGTTCTTGATGGTTTTCTTTGGTCAGAATGACAACTTCGGCGTCTTCAAGTACTTCAATAAAAAGGTGGCCGGGTTTTCCAGAAATATAACTGTACATGTCGGCCATCCACCAGCCTTCGCAGGCAAAATGCAATACGTGTTCGATAATGTTGTCGTTGATAGTGAAGCTTCTCAAAATCCCTGAATTCACAAAATACGTGCAATCTGCTACTTTGCCAGCATGGAGTAAAACCGATTTGGCTTTGTGCTTTTGTGTCGTTGTTTTAGACAAAAATAAGGCCTCTTCCTCGGGGGTTAAGGCCACGTGTTTGGCAATATTTTGGAGGATTAAGCCCATTTATTTTGTTTCGGGCAACAATTTGAAATACGTAACCTTAAAGCGATTGTCAACAACTTCACCAACCACTTCGGCTTTTCTTACTTTAGCACAAAAGCCATCTTCCGCGTGCGCATCTCCATGTTGGTCGATGTGAGTACCGTCTACAAAATACGTTTTGCCTTCAATTCTAACGGCTAAATCACATTCCTTTCCTTCCATACCAAATTGGCATTGCCCGCAAGAAGCCTCTACAATTTGTTTCTTAGGAGTTTCTTTTTTTTCTTGAGCGGAAACCACAAAACTGAATAATGCCACAAAAAGAGTAATTAATTTTTTCATAAGTGCTATAAAAATAGTGTTAGTTTTTTTCAAAAATAGGTATTTAACGGCAAAGTTCGCAAGTTAAATTTGAAGTAATAAAAAAGGTTCGCAAAGTTTGTATGATAAACTCTTTGCGAACCTTATATAATCTTTTGCGCACTTAACGGTTAAATTCTAATGAAAATGATCTTCTTCGATTTCAAATTCGGCATCTTTTTCCCAAATTTCCATTTCGCAGGGTTTGCAATTGAATTTGAGTTTGTATTCCAATTCGCCTTGTTTTAATACCAAAGGTTCTTTTACCTTTTTGTCCATGTTTTCGCGGTGGTATTTTGGACAGCGTTCCAACTCATATTTGATGCAATATTTCGTGGTCATTACACGTGATTTTCCAGGGTCCCATTGCAATTCAAAGGCTTTTTCTATTTCGGTAACGCCGTGACGTTCGTAGAATTTACGTGCCAATTTGTTCGAAACATTATAGGTAAAATCCAATTTGGTTTCAGGAAAAGGATGCTCTGTTTTTACCAATTGTTGCTCTTCGCGATGGTAATTTTTCAATCGTATTTCTGACAATTGTTCTAGAACGGTTCTTCGCATTTCGTTGATTTTGGAAATCGGAAGGAACCAATTGTCTGAAAAAATCACGTTGATTTCATCAGCTTTATATGGTGTGAATCCTGTTTTGGCCAAATTGGCTTTGAAATTTTCTGCTAAGGATTCATTGTTTTTGGTGCGTTCTTTGGCATGAACTAAAGTAACGGTACTAACATTGCCATCTTCATCGGTTGCAATTAGTTCGAAACCTTCTTCGTTTTCGGTGAGTAATAAACTAGTGCTAATTTTTCGCACGGCGCTATCTTCTCGAGCTACCAATTTGATGAAAGCGGCATCGTTGTTGCGATAAATGAAAGTTCCAGGTTTGATGTCTTTCAAAACATTAGGATACGCCAAACCGTTTTCTACTTTGTTGATGTAAAGTCCTTCTGCTTCGTTGTTTTCGTTGATGAAACAAAGGCCGTCACCATTGTTTAGGAATTCACCGTTTTCGATTTCGTAAGCTTTCCCAATAGTTTTAACGAGTTTACCAATGTATTGTCCTTTTGATTTTGGACTTTCCCAAGAACCAATGGATTGATGTCTTTCGTTGACAAAATAATCTGTATATCCGCGATTGAAGGTTTTGTCTAGAGCTGAGTCGAAAGTATAGGTACACGTTCCAGAAGAAGCTTTGGTGTAGTTGTCATAGCCGTCTCCTTCTAAGAAAGCGTCTAATTTTTGACGTAAATACGACACGTTGTTTTTTACATAAACAATGTCTTTCAAACGGCCTTCGATTTTGAATGAGCAAATTCCTGCTTCAACTAAATTTGGAATTTGGTCGGAAACGTCAAAATCTTTGATCGAAAGTAAGTGACTGTTTTTGATTAAGGTTTCACCGTTACCATCAATTAAGTTGTAAGGCAAACGACAGTTTTGGGCACACGAACCACGATTGGCAGAGCGCTCTCCATTGGCCACACTCATATAACAATTACCGCTAAATGATACACAAAGCGCACCCGTTACAAAGAATTCTAACTCAACATCGGCGGTATCGGCAATTTCTTTGATTTGGTGTAAATTCAATTCCCGGGCCAAAACCACGCGTTTCATTCCAGCCTCTTTCAAAAATTTGATTTTATGAGGATCACGGTTGTTGGCTTGAGTACTAGCATGTAAAACGATAGGAGGGAGTTCCATTTCCAAAACAGCCATATCCTGAACAATTAGCGCATCTACACCAATTTCGTACAATTCCCAAATCATTTGACGGCACTCTTCTAGTTCGTTATCATACAAAATGGTATTGATAACTACGAATACTTGCACGTTGAATAAATGGGCATATTTCACCAATTCTGCAATATCGTTGATGGGGTTGGTGGCGTTAGATCGGGCGCCAAATTTTGGTGCGCCAATGTAAAGAGCATCGGCTCCAGCATTGATGGCGGCCATACCATGAACTAAATCTTTGGCAGGCGCTAGTATTTCTATTTTCTTCTTCTTCATTATTACAACTTTAGCTTTTGTCGATTTCCTCAAAAAAAGTGTGCAAAGGTCTTATAAAAAAGTTAAGATTTCTAATTCTAGATTGGTTTTTTTTGGTGATTGACGCCTACTCTTATTCACAAATTGTAATAGTCGACTTCATTACAATCGAAATAAGTATACGTTGGCAATTGAATTAATGTAATTTTTTATGCTTTCTACCGAATTATTTTCATTGTATTCTATTAAAAAACAACTCGTGTAATCTGTTTTTTATATATAAATAATAGAACGTAATCTTATAATTATATATAAATTGCAGAATATAATCTCATATTTTTATTTAAATTGTAGATTAAATAGTTGAATTCTGGTGTTTTTACTATCTTTGTTTGGAATTAATGAATTGAAATATAGAGGGATATGGTGGATATAAACAGAACACTCAAAGAAAATGTACTGGCAAAATGGGATTCTGGCAAGGTATTGATTGTGATCGGACCTCGCCAAGTAGGAAAAACCACTTTGATTCGGTCGCTTTGTGAAGCCGAAGGGAACTATCTTTTCGTCAATGGAGACGATTCAGAAGATAGATTGTGGTTAGAAAATGCCGGAGAAAACAAATTGCGGACAATTATTGGCGATTATACTACTGTTTTTTTTGATGAGGCACAACGAATAAAAAACATAGGAATGGTTTTGAAAATCATTCACGATCAAATAAAAGGAGTGCGATTGATCGTAAGTGGTTCTTCCGCTTTAGAGATTGCCAATGAAATAAATGAGCCTTTAACAGGAAGAAAATGGGAGTTTAATTTGTTTCCTTTGACGTGGTTGGAGCTTCAAAATCATTTTGGCTATTTGACCCATAAAAAGAATTTGCAACGCTATATGATTTACGGGATGTATCCCGAGGTGATTACGCATCCTATTGAAAGT
Organism: Flavobacterium riviphilum; assembly: GCF_055231795.1. Lineage (NCBI taxonomy): Bacteria > Pseudomonadati > Bacteroidota > Flavobacteriia > Flavobacteriales > Flavobacteriaceae > Flavobacterium > Flavobacterium riviphilum. Next base: position 95,886 of record NZ_JBUYSY010000001.1, on the reverse strand, counting down.
GAGGCTGTTTTAAAACAAATCGCAGGGAGTTATTTATACAAAGATTTGTTGCAATATCAGGGTATTCGCAAACCGGAAGTTTTAGATAAACTATTACTGGCTTTGGCGTTGCAGTTGGGTTCGGAGGTGAATTATAACGAACTTTCGAGAACGGTTGGTGTCGACAGGGCGTCAGTAGAAAATTACATCGGTTTGTTGGAAAAGGCGTTTGTGGTATTTCGATTGCAGCCCTTAAGTAGAAATGTACGCAACGAGTTGAACACCTCACGAAAGGTTTATTTTTATGATAATGGTATACGGAATGCGATCATTGGCAATTTCAAATCACTCGAATTTCGTCAGGACACCGGAGCATTATGGGAAAATTTCGTAGTTGCTGAACGAGTAAAAAAACTTAATTATGAACGTTGGCACGGGCGCTATTATTTTTGGCGTACCTACCAACAGCAAGAAATAGATTGGGTTGAAGAAACAGATGGCGCTTTTTCGGCTTTTGAATTCAAATGGAATATAAACAAAGCGAATGCAAAGTTTTCCAAAACCTTTTTGGATAATTATCTACCTCAAACCACTTTGGTGATTACTCCAAATACCATAGAGGATTTTTTGATGTAATTTTAGTAAGTTGTCCCTTTCTCACTGAGGCAAGTCAAGGTTCCAAAATTGTTTTAGGTCACAAAAAAAAGCCTCAAGAAATAATCCTTGAGGCTTACTAAAGCAGTAGCACTTTGGTTTATCCAGCCAAAGCGTCTTTGATTCTTTTTAAAGCTTCGGTTAATAAAGCTTCACTGGTAGCATATGAGAAACGAATACAATTTGGATTTCCAAAAGCGTCTCCTGTTACAGTTGCTACACAAGCTTCTGCCAAAAGATACATCGATACATCATTAGCATCTTTAATTTCAGTTCCTCTAAGTGTTTTTCCAAAGAAAGAAGAAACATCTGGGAAAACGTAGAAAGCACCTTCTGGAACGTTGATTTTGACACCAGGAATCTCCTTTAATAAACCTACTACTAAATCTCTACGGCTGTGGAAGGCTTGTACCATATCTTTTAAGACCGATGGATCTGCATCTACAGCAGTTATGGTTGCTCTCTGCGCAATACTGTTGGCGCCAGAAGTAACTTGACCTTGGATTTTAGTACAAGCTTTGGCGATAAATTCTGGGGCACCAATGTAACCAATTCTCCAACCGGTCATGGCGAAAGCTTTGGCTACTCCATTTACAGTGATGGTTTTTTCTAACATGCCAGGGATAGAGGCAATGCTATAAAAAGTTCCTGAGAAATTAATGTGCTCATAGATTTCGTCGGCTACTACATAAATATTTGGATGCTTTTCTAATACTTTAGCTAAAGCGGTCAATTCTTCTCTGTTGTACACTGAACCTGAAGGGTTACAAGGAGAAGAGAACCACATCATTTTTGTTTTAGGAGTAATGGCTGCTTCTAATTGTTCTGGTGTGATTTTGAAATCGGTTTCTACAGATGTAGGAACTTCTACAGGAACACCACCTGATAATTTTATGATTTCATAATAAGAAACCCAGTAAGGCGCTGGTAAAATTACTTCGTCACCATCGTTTAACATTACTTGAGCAATGTTGTACAACGATTGTTTGGCACCTGTAGAAACTACAATTTGAGAAGGTTTGTAGTCTAGGTTATTATCTCTCTTGAATTTTCTACAAATGGCCTCTTTTAATTCTGCATAACCTTCTACAGGGGTATAGGTGCTGTAGTTTTCGTCTATGGCTTTTTTGGCGGCTTCTTTTATGAAGTCAGGGGTGTTAAAATCAGGTTCCCCTAAACTTAAACTGATAATGTCTTTGCCTTGTGCTTTTAATTCTCTTGCTAATGCGGCCATCGCTAGGGTTTGTGAAGTAGCGAGGTTGTTAATTCTGTCTGAAAGTGGATTCATTTGTTAGATAATAGTAATTAATATTTCAAAAAAAAATTAGGCTAATTCTGGATTCTTCCCAAGATCTTTCAAATGCTTGAAGTGAGCAATTACTGCACTACGCATGGTTTTGTATTCGTAATAGGGTAGGTTGCATTCTTTGGCTGTATCCTTTACAATTTTAGCAATCTTGCTGTAATGGATGTGGCTAATGTTGGGAAAAATATGGTGTTCGATTTGATGATTCAAACCTCCAGTATACCAATTTACTAACCAATTTTTTGGAGCGAAATTGGTGGTAGTAAACAACTGATGAATGGCCCAAGTATTTTCGATTTCTCCATTTTCATTGGGTAACGGATTGGTGGTTTCCTCTACCACGTGTGCCAATTGAAATACCACGCTTAAAATTAATCCGGCAGTGTAGTGCATGACGAAAAAGCCTAGTAAAACTTTCCACCAAGTAATGCCAATTACAATTGGTAAAACAATCCAAACGGTAGCATAGATGATTTTTGTAATGATCAAAGTGGTCCAAAGAATTTTGGGACTTTTCGCTTCGCCATACGATAGTTTTCGCTTCAAATAACTTTTCATTTGTTTGAAATCGGTAGTTAATGCCCAATTGAAGGTTAATAAGCCATACAAGAAAATGGAATAATAATGTTGAAAACGATGAAAGGAATACCATTTGGCAGCCTTCGAAAATCGAATGATTCTACCCGCATCTAAGTCTTCGTCGTGTCCAGGAATATTCGTGTAAGTGTGATGTAATACATTGTGTTGTACTTGCCAATTGTACACGTTTCCGGCCAAAATGTAGATTGTGCCTCCCATGAATTTGTTTACCCAACTTTTTGAAGAATACGAGCCGTGATTTCCATCGTGCATCACGTTCATACCAACCCCTGCCATCCCAATTCCAATGACAATTGTGAGTAACAAATGTGCCCATAATGGTAATTCTAGGGTCAAAATGATGAAATAAGGAGCCAAGAAAACACTAAACAGGATGATGGCTTTTAAGTGTAATTGCCAATTGCCGGTTTTGGCAATATTGTTTTCTTTGAAATAGTTGTTAACCCGTGAGTTAAGTGTTCTGAAAAATTTTGCATTATCTTGTTTGGAGAATGTGGGCGTAATAGTATTCATTTGAAATTTTAAATATATGCAAATGTATAGATTAAAAATTGTTGCATCTGTATAAACGACTTAAAAATTTCCATTTAAAATTGAGTACTTTTGTTAAAAATTTTTACCATGAATGAAATTCTAAAGTATTTTCCTGATTTGACCGACTTGCAAAAAGAGCAATTTGCCAAATTGGATTTTTTATACCATGATTGGAACGAGAAAATCAATGTTATTTCCAGAAAAGATATTGATGCCTTATACACCAAACACGTTTTGCATTCGTTAGGAATTGCCAAAATAAACAAGTTTGAACCAGGGTCTTATGTGTTGGACGTAGGTACTGGAGGTGGATTTCCTGGAATTCCTTTGGCGATTTTGTTTCCAGAAACGCGTTTTTATTTGATTGATGTTATTGCCAAAAAAATAAAAGTAGTACAAGCAGTTGCTGAAGCTTTGGAGCTGAAAAACGTAAAGGCAGAACAAATTCGCGCTGAAAATGTAAAAGGCGATTTTGATTTTATTGTGAGCCGAGCGGTGACCAATATGCCAGATTTTGTTTCTTGGGTAAAAACGAAAATCAAAAAGCAACACAAACACGAATTGAAAAATGGTATTTTGTATTTAAAAGGAGGCGATTTGACCGAGGAGCTAAAGGATTTTCCAAATGCGACCGAATACAATTTGGCCGACATTTTTGAAGATGAATTTTTTGAAACCAAAAAAGTGGTGCACTTACCGTTGAAGTTTGTGGTGTAATTTTTATTGCTTACAAAAACAAACCCATTTATCCTTTTAACCCCGATGGTACCGGCATCCTTGCTTGACGGGGTTCGGAAAGCAAGATATAGCGGACAGCGGGACTTTGCTGGCCAAAATGCCTTTTGAAGCTGTTGCTAAAATAGAGTAAACAACAAACCCCACAAAAATCAATTTTGATTTATGTGGGGTTTTTAAATAGTTGTGTTTAGAAAATTATTCTCCTAAAAATGGATATCTGTAATCTTCTGGTGTTACAAAAGTTTCTTTGATTGTTCTTGGAGAAACCCAACGCAATAAGTTCAAGGCAGAACCTGCTTTGTCGTTGGTTCCTGAAGCTCTAGCGCCACCAAACGGTTGCATACCTACCACAGCTCCTGTTGGTTTGTCATTGATATAGAAATTACCTGCGGCATTTTGTAAAGCTAAAGTTGCTTCTTCGATGGCGTAACGGTCTTGACTGAAGATAGCTCCTGTTAAAGCATACTCAGAAGTGGTGTCTACCAATTTTAAGGTTTCTGCCCATTTGGCATCTTCGTAAACATAGATGGTGATTACAGGACCGAATAATTCGGTTTCCATAGTCGTGTACTTTGGATTGCTGGTTACGATAATGGTAGGTTCGATAAAGTACCCAACGGATTTATCATAATTTCCACCAACAATAATTTCAGCATCTGCATCTTTTTTAGCTTGATCAATATAGCTAGCTAGTTTGTCAAAAGAACCTTCGTGAATTACGGCTGTAATGAAGTTGCTGAAATCTTCTGGAGATCCCATTTTCATTGATTTTACATCGGTAATCAATTGTTCTTTTAAGGCTGGCCACATACTTTGAGGCACATAAGCTCTTGAAGCAGCAGAGCATTTTTGTCCTTGGAACTCGAAAGCGCCACGAACAATTCCTGTCGCTACTTGTTTTACATTAGCACTTGGATGCGCTACCACGAAATCTTTACCACCAGTTTCTCCTACAATTCTTGGGTAGGTTTTGTAATGGTGAATGTTCGTTCCAATTTTTGCCCAAATATCTTTAAATACATGTGTTGAACCTGTAAAGTGAACTCCTGCGAAATCGCGACTTGCTAGAACCGTATCAGTAACCATTAAAGCATCTCCAAAAACCACATTGATTACACCATCAGGAACTCCTGCTTCTTTGAATACATCGATGATGATTTTTGCAGAGAATACTTGGCTGTCACTAGGTTTCCAAACTACTACGTTACCCATCATAGCAGCACTTGCTGGAAGATTGGCAGCGATAGCGGTAAAGTTGAATGGAGTGATCGCGTATACGAATCCTTCTAGTGGACGGTATTCTAATCGGTTCCACATATCAGAAGTCGATTTAGGTTGGTCAGCATAAATTTGAGTCATGAACTCTACGTTGAAACGTAAAAAGTCGATCAACTCGCAAGCTGCATCAATTTCGGCTTGGTGAATATTTTTAGATTGCGCAATCATAGTTGCAGCATTGATTCTGGCTCTGTATGGTCCAGCAATCAACTCGGCAGCTTTCAAGAAAATAGCTGCACGTTGTTCCCATGCCATATTTGCCCATGCTGTTCTGGCTTCTAGAGCGCTAGCAATGGCTTTTTCAACATGTGTTTTTTCGGCTAAATGATACGTTCCTACCACATGTTGGTGATCGTGTGGAGCGGTCATATTTCTAGTATTACCCGTTTTGATTTCTTCGCTACCAATGTATAAAGGAACGTCAATTTTTGAATTCCACATGGCTTTGTATGCTGCAAGAACTGCTGCTTTTTCTGGGGAGTTTGGGGCGTAAGCTTTAACAGGCTCATTCACCGCTTTGGGTACGTTAAAAAATCCTTTTAGCATATTTTTTTATTTAAGTATTAAAAAATGAAAAACAATAAAAATCAGGCTTTTGCCTTAAAATTGAAGCAAAAATACAAAGTAAATATTAATTTTAACTCTTAAATCTTAAATAAAAGTCAAATTAATTCAAGGCAAAAGAAGCACATAACTTGAATGTAGGGACAAATACTTTGAACGTTTTTGTAGTAGTAAAATTGATCATATTAAAATGACCCTTCATAGCACCATATGGAGACGATAATAAACATCCAGAGCTATATGTATATTGTTCTCCAGGTTTTAAAACTGGTTTTTTACCAATAACACCCTCGCCATCTACGATTTCATTATAATTTAATGAGTCGAAGATTTCCCAATGACGCGAAGTAAGTTGAACGGAGTCTTTACTATGATTTTCGATGGTGATTTGGTAGCGAAAGGCAAAATGAATTTTGTAGTTTTTGAAATAGGTGCCTTCAAAACTAGTAACTACCGAAATTTTTATGCCTTTTGTAATTTGTGAAACCATCGATGATAATTCTTTTATCGTTAACAAATTTACAAAAAAAGAATGTACTTTTTTATATTTAACTAATTGGTAACATTTACAGAAGTCAAAGCTACAAATCCTATGACGCGATCAAAGCGTTGCGTGTTTTCTCTGTAGTAAACTACTACTTCATATTCATTTTCAGTTTGAAAAAAATTCCCATCCACTCTGTTTTCTTCTTCAATATTGCCTTTTTTATCGGTAACTACATATTGGTAATTGGTAAAACCTTGCTTAATCAACATGGCTTTTTCATACACATTCCTTTTTTCATTATACTCCATTTTGTTTTCTTCAGTTAATGCGTAATTATTGAACATACCATTGATATAGATGTTCTTTTGAGCGGGTAAACTTGGTGCTGATAAAGAAAAATAAATCCAAGCGTAATCAGCTTCGGTAGTCGAATTGGCAGCGTTTAAATTACGCACCACAAAATTACCATTCGCATCTAGGGTAAAACTATAAGGGAAATTGGCACGTGCTTCATCTGTAAATAGATATCCATTGTATATGGCTCCATTTGAATCTATTTTGGCAATATTGTTAGAAGCATTTCGGATGTCTTTATTGTCAAAAAAACGAAATTCATTGCCCGCCCAGAATTGAGTTTCTACATCATATTTGTATATTAATTCGTTGCCTATAGTGTATTGTGGAGGAATGTTTTTGATACCCGTGTTGAATTGACGGTTTTGTAACAGCAAAACTTTTACATTTTGCAAAGGGTTTTGAAAAGTTAGACTCTTTGATGTTATAGAGAAATCCAAATTGTGTTTGCTTTCTATAGTATTCAAATTTCTGCCTCTTTTTATTTGTAAACGTACCGATGCCAGATCTTCATAGAGAATAAATTTTCTAGAAAAAACTACCTCTCGGTCTTCGTTCAAAATTTTGATAATATAATTTCCGCTGATGATTAACTGAGAAAATTGATTTGGGATATTTAATTGGTAATGGGTATAGATTTGAAGGGTATTGAAAGAGTTGATTTGATTGATTATTCTTTGATTGTCGAGGCCTTTTAGGTATTCTTGTTTGGGTATTTCCGAAGGTTTCCAATTGTAGTCACAATGTATAATTTCGTAATAATAATTAACGTCATTGCCAAACAAATCATCAAAATGCAACTCAAATGACTCACCTAATTTAAAAACAGGAATGACATTCTGGCCATTATCCATAAAGGAAATAGTCTTAATGTTATAAGGTGGTGTTATTTCTTGAAGTACTTGGGCATCAACAAATGAATAGATCAATAAAAGTAAGGCAACAGAAATTTTTCTCATTTCAATTAAATTTCTAGTAAAGATAAGTATTTATTGAAATGGTTTTTAGGTTAAAATAAAATCTAAATTTTCTTCAAGTTCTGGGCTGATGTGCTGTTCATCAAGCAACGCATCCGAAAGCAGTTTTTTGTTTTCTTGCAAACGAATGATTTTTTCCTCCACTGTATTTTTAGTGATGAATCGAATTACATTCACTTTGTTCAGCTGTCCAATGCGATGGGCACGACCGATACCTTGCTTTTCGGCAAAGGGATTCCACCAAGGGTCCAAAAACAAAACATAAGAAGCTTTGGTAATATTGAGCCCCACGCCACCCGCTTTTAAGGAAATAAAAAACAATTTTGCGCGCTCTTGTTCTTGAAATTTCTGAACTTGATAGGCGCGCTCTTTTTGAGGAGTAGCGCCCGTGAGTTCACAAAAATCAATCTTGTTTTCGAGGCTCCATTTCTTATAAAATTCTAAATTCGAGACAAACGAACTAAACACTATCGTTTTTTGATTGGACTGTACCAAGGTTTCCAAATAACGCGTCACCGCCATATATTTTCCAGAATCCATTTCGGAGGTGGCATCGACCATTTTTGGGTGATTGCTCAATTGTCTCAAACGCATCAACGTATTGATAATATTGATTTTGTCAATGCCTGAGCCATCGGTTTTTAAAAGGGCGTTTCTCGCTTTCGACTTTTCTTCTTCGTATAATTTCTCTTGTTCGGGTTCCATTTCACAATAGAAAACTTGTTCAGAGAGTTCCGGTAAGTCTTTTAAAACTTGCTCTTTGGTGCGTCTTAGAATAAAGGGACTCACCAAGGTTTTGAGTTCTGCGAGACTGTTTTCGTCTTGTTTTTTCTCAATCGGAAATTTGTAATGTTCAGTAAAAAAAGCATAACTCCCCAAAATATTTGGATTGATAAATTGCATTTGAGACCACAAATCGTCCAATGAATTTTCAATCGGCGTGCCGCTCAACGAGATTTTATGAGTGGTTTGCAGTTGATTAATGGCTTTGAAAATTTTCGAATTTTTGTTTTTGATGTAATGACTTTCGTCCAAAATCAAATAGCGAAACTGGTATTTTTCTAAAATCGAAAGATCTCTCGACACTACGGCGTAGCTGGTAAAGATCAAGTCGTATTTTTCTAATTTTTTAGATAGTATTTTTCGGTCTTGACCTACATACTGAATTCTTCGAAAATGTGGTGTAAATTTTCTAGCTTCATTGTACCAATTGAACACCAAAGAGGAGGGAAGCACAATTAACGCTTTTAAGTATTCTTTGGCTACAGGAATTTCGTTGCCAAACAAATCGAGCTGAATGTTTTCGGCTTTTTCAACCTCTAGTTTTTCTTGTACCGCGACCAGCGTGGATAGGGTTTGCAATGTTTTCCCCAATCCCATATCATCGGCCAAGCAAGCGCCTAATCCGTTGTTGTAGTGTTCCAAAAGCCATTGTACCCCTTCTATTTGATACGGTCGCAAGGTGGCTTTAACCAAAGGCGAAGGTTGGTATTGAACGGATTCCTTGACGTGCAAGGACTGTTTCAACTGTGGAATGTCTTCAAAAACCGCAAAATTACTTTTGAGCACCGCAAGATTTCCATTTTTGATTTTGGCTAATTTTGCCATCGCACTGTAGCGCGTCATCCATTCTGACGGAATCAAAAAGTAATTTCCGTTGGGTAAGGCAAACAGACGATTTTTGTTTTTTATATTCGGAATCAACTCGCTGAAGTTAAATTCAAAATCATCACAAACCACCGTCATTTTGATGTCAAACCAGTCGTTTTGAATGGTGTTGGAGAATGTAATCGTTACGGTATTGCTATCGATTTTCTTTCCGTCTATTTTTAAATTTTCTAATGAAAAACCTAAGGATTCTAGCTTTTCTTTATTTTCGATAGCCCACTGAATACTGGCGAAAGCGTCTTGATTTGTTGTGTTTTGAGTAAGTCCAAATACATTGTTTTCGTTTTTGCTTAAACCCAAATCCAATAAGGCTTGGGTGTAATTATTTTCAGCTTGGCTTCGTTTGTATTGTACCAATTGGATGTTGTTCAAATCCTTTAGATCAATTTCTGAGTGCGTGTTTTTGGGTTTGGTGGCATCAAACACATAGCCGTCATAATCAAATAAAAGCCCAATGAAATAGTTGTTTTTGAAAAAATCATAGACCAATTGTAGTGTACAATTGTGTATGGTTTCGCGAGTAATGACTTCAAATCCTGTAGCCGTAATGTCTACTTTTTTGGCTATGTCTTTAATGAATTTTTCAAAATAATCGGGCACTAATTTTGAGGGGATTTCCACGACTTTTTTGGTCAAAAAAGGCGTGATTTTTTTCGAATTGATGTCTAGTAGTTGATACAGTTTATGATGTGCCACAACCCAAGCTGGCTCGTCTAATAAAAGTGTAATTTTAGTATTCGAGGGGTAAAATGTAGTATCAGCATCTTTCAGTTGTAAGGTGTACGAAATCCCGTTGTCGTGTTTGTCAAAATGCAGTTTGGTTGTTAAGGATGGATTTTGAGTAGCGATACGGCTGATACGAAAATCTTTATCTTTCCCCAAGTTCAGCGAAAGGGGGAAATCGTTCTCTTTTACTAACGTATAAAATTGCGCTAAGCTTATTTTTATAAACTGCTCAATGCCGAATTTTAGTTTCTCGTCTTTAAGTAAATCTTCAATGTTTTTGGCCGATTTGCTTTTAGTTCGGTATTTCTTAAACAGGGCTTCAGGTTGGAGTACTTCACAAAGAGATACTGTTTTTTGTGTTGCAGCATCCAAGTTTCCCAGAATTATACCCATACTTTTTAGGACTTCTGGACTTGCTTTTTTTTCTAAATAGGTAATGGTATCCGTATGCCCAACTACATAGGCAGTAGGAATATAGTAATTGAGTCTCGCTTCGAAACTGATGTCAAAGCAAAACTGGAAATGATTTTCGGGTTCCAAAAGTTTATTTGTGATTGATGGTAAACTAACTCAAATTACACCAAAACAATTCGTGCTAATTCGTGACATTCGTGTTGATTTGTCAAAGTTTATTTAAAACAAACCGGGATAATTTCGCCTTTGGCCAAACAGTATTTTTCTACCAGTTCAGGAGCAATTTTCCGGGTATAGTCCTCTTCGATTACGGTAAAACCAATGCTTCTTAATTTGTCAAAATAGTCACGACCATAAATGCGCACGTGGTCGTATTGTCCAAATATTTTGGCGCGCTCTTTTTGGTCGGTAATCGAGTCATCGGCAAAGGTCACTTCACGATTTAAGTCCTGTGGAATCTGCAAAATAGCCATTCCACCCGGTTTCAACACGCGATACAATTCCTGCATCGCTTTGGTATCGTTTGGGATGTGCTCCAAAACGTGATTGCACAAAATCACATCGTATTGATTGTCTTCAAACGGTAAATTGCAAATGTCTGCTTTTACATCTGCCAAAGGCGAAAACAAATCGGTAGTAGTGTAGTCCAAGTTTTTTTGTTTGCGAAACAATTTATAAAAAGCTTGTTCAGGAGCAAAATGCAAAACTTTTTTGGGTGCTGTAAAAAAGTCCGTTTGCTCGTTGAGGTACAACCACAACAAGCGGTGTCTTTCTAGCGAAAGCGTACTTGGTGAAAGCACGTTGTTGCGTTGCGTTTCGTATCCGTAAGGCAACATCGATTTAAAGCTTTTGCCATCAATTGGGTCCGTAAATTTGTCACCTTTTAAGGTAAAAGCAATGATGGGTCGCGCCACATAACTCAAACGAATTAATAAGGGACGCGGAATGGTATTGAGTACGGTTTTGAAAAGTCTTTTCATAGTTGTTACACTAAGATTCACAAAGATTTAGAATTCTCTAGCGGTGTTTATGAATCGTTTTATATTATTTTTTGAAATTTTTGAATTATAATTTATTGGCAATCTCAGTAGATATTGTCTTAATTCAAATTCGTGCAATTAGTGTTTACACCACCAAAGGCACTTTTCTAAACTCCTCTTCTTCATCGCTTTCAATGCCAAGTGCTTTGTAAATGTATTTGAAAGTCGATAAAATTTCAGGTTTTCCGTCAATGATGGCCACATCGTGTTCAAAATGAGCACTTGGTTTTCCATCGGCAGTAGTAATGGTCCAGCCGTCTTTGTGTTGTTTGATGTTTTTGGTACCCATATTAATCATCGGTTCGATGGCCACCACCATACCTTCTACAAAAAGTTTACCGCGACCTCTTTTGCCGTAGTTTGGCATTTCGGGGTCTTCGTGCATTTTCTGCCCTAAACCGTGACCTACCAATTCACGAACCACGCCATAACCGTGGGCTTCGGTATATTTCTGAATCGCATTTCCTACATCTTCCACGCGATTTCCTAATTTGAACTCGCGAATTCCAACATACAACGATTCCTTCGTAACCTGTAATAATTTTTTCGTTTCAGGTGCCACTTCGCCAATCTCAAAAGAGTAGGCGTGGTCACCGTGAAATCCATTTTTGAAAGCCCCACAATCCACCGAAATCACATCTCCATTTTCTAGCGGTTTGTTGTTCGGGATACCGTGTACAACCTGAGAATTTGGGCTCATACACAACGAATTCGGAAAACCGTACAATCCCAAGAAACTCGGTACTGCACCGTGGTCACGAATGAATGCTTCGGCCAATTTGTCTAAATATAAAGTAGTCACTCCTTCTTTAATCTCGGAGGCAATCATTCCTAACGTTTTGGAAACAATCAAAGCACTTTCGCGCATCAATTCAATTTCTTCTCTTGATTTTACAATAATCATAGCAGCTAAATTTTCAGTGGGCAAAAGTACGACTTTTAAAATAATTTATCGAAAGGAGCATTTCTTTAATTTGAGTTAAACCCCGAATTTTAAAATGTTATTTTAAACAATAGAATGGACTAACTTCATTTTGCATGTAAATCAAGTGGAAAAAAGCAATAACTTAGCTATGAGATGTTAATAGAAGCACAATGGATAACCCAAAGAATCATAAAGAAAAAGAACTAATCAAAATGAAGCGCTTTGCTTTATTGGTTTTAGGAATTGCTTTTGGTCTTTACTTGGTTGGTCTTTATTTTAAATGGGGAGCATTGAAAGCCTTTGCAGAGGCGGCAATGGTAGGTGGAATAGCCGATTGGTTTGCGGTAGTGGCTTTGTTTAAACATCCTCTAGGTATTCCGATTCCTCATACGGCATTGATCCCAAGAAATAAAGATAGTATTGGCGATAACTTAGGGAGTTTTGTTTCGGAAGAATTTTTAGTGAAAAAGAATTTAGAACTCAAAGTAGATCAATTCAATCCTGGATTAAAAGCAGCATATTGGTTGGCTGAGCAAAAAAATGCTTTGATGGTAGGTAGTCTAATTGTTGAACATGTTTTGCCTTCGATTTTAAAAAGTATTGATGATGACGAAATTCAAAGATTTGTTCAAGAGCAATTTCAAAAAAGGGTGCGTACCATCAATTTTAGCCAATGGATTGCAATAGGCTTAGAAGCTTTGTCTAAAAGCAAAAAACAACAACAGTTGGTTACAAATGTTTTGAAAACTTTATTGGTTGAATTGCAAAACAATAAAGATGTTATTGAGGAGAAAGTAAAAAAGTCGACTCCTTTTTTGACATTCGGACTAGCAGACAAAAAAATTACTACTGCCATTTTTAATGGATTGTATGAGTTTTTAGAACAAGCCAGTTACCCTGAAAGTAAAGTTCGAGAACGCATCGATTCCTATATTCAGGAATTTGTAATGGAGCTACAAACCACGCCTGAATTGCAAAAAAAAGTTAATGAAACGGTCTTAGATTTTGTTCAAAAAGAAGAAGTACAATCCTACTTGATAGGAATTTGGGACGAGGTAAAAAAAGGAATTATCGAAGATATTGCCAAAGGTGATGCTTCTTTGATTCAAAGAAGTATAGTGAGTTTGCTTCAGCAATTTGGAAAAAATATAGCTTCAGATTTTTTGATGAGAGAAAAAATAAATCTTTTTGTTAAACATGATGTGTTGGAGGTGTTAATCAAAAATAAGCATGCTATTGGCGAATTAATCGCTTCTACGGTTAAGGGATGGAATGCTGAGGAAGTAACCGAAAAATTAGAACTTCAGGTAGGTAAAGATTTGCAATTTATCCGAATCAACGGGACCATTGTTGGTGGATTGGTCGGGCTTTTGATATATTTTTTAACAACATTAATATAATTAAAAAGAGCTCCCAAAAGAGCTCTTTTTTTAATTAGGATGGCCTAGGATTAATCCGGATTGGCCATGATTCTGAATAATTCCGAATTTGAAATTAAAAAACGATTTTCTAGAGCAATTGCCGCCAACTGTGCCGAAACTAGATTGTTCTCTCTGGTGTTCAACAAAAATAAAGAGCTTTCACCAAACGAAAACAATCGTTCTTCGGATTGCAACATTGATTGGTTGTTTTTGACCAAACCATCAATCAAATTACGTTGTTTAAAAAGTGAGTTGATTTCGGTTTTTTGCGCATTGATTTTGTTGGTCAATTGTACTTTTTCTAGGTTCAAGTTGTTTTGGACTTCTTGGACTTTGAATTGTGCTAACTTTAAACTACCTCTTTCTTTTCTCAAAAACAAAGGGAACGCAAAATTGACGCCTATTTTGTAATCATTAAACTGATAGTTATCGATGTAACTGGGCTCGGAGAGATAGGAATAACTCAGATCAATTTTGGGTAAAAGCGCATTGGCTTTAAGTTTTCGGTCTACATTGAGCAAATCAATTTTTTGTTCAAGAGCAAAGATTTTAGGATGATCGGCAATGGAGAAATCCTGATTTTGCAGATCGTTGGTGCGTAACGTTTCTTGGATAGTTAATGCCAATTGTTGTTCTGGATGTAAGTTTTCCGAAAGTTCCAAAGGGATGTTGTTATCCAGCCATAAATAATTAGAAAGCTCAAGTCTAGCCTTAGTTAGTTTTAATTGAGAATCTTCCAAACTCAAGGCTCTATTTTTGACAATGATGCCTGCTTCAATGCTATCGATGGCGGGTTTATCACCTTGTTGTATCAGTGTTTCGATACCTTTGAATCGAATCTCGGCATTGCGTTTGTACACTTTGTACAATTGCACTTCGTCATAATTTTTTTTCCAATTAAAATAAGCAACGGATGCGTCATACAAAATGGCAATGGCTTCTAGTTTTCTTTCGGCTTGGCTTAATTTTACTTGCATTTTGGCTTTACGAACATCGGCCATACGTTGGTTAATAAATAAACCTTGACCTACTGGTATACTGATGCCAAAGGAAGTTAGTCCTTGATTAGGTACTGTATTTTGAGGGTTCAAATACAAGCCTTCGTTATTGTCGAAACCGGCTTTTAATTCAATACCATACCATGTAGGAATTTTGAAACTACTGTTAAGGATGGAATAATAGTCTTTGTCTTTGAACTGTTTTTTGTCAAAATCTACTTCAATTTTTGGATCAAATCCTCCTCGAGCCATCATTAAATTCGCTTGAGCACGAGTGATTTCTAAATTCGCATTTTTTACCAAAGGGTGGTATTTTTTGACATAACCTAAAAACTCACTATAACTAAATTCGTTACTCAAAGTTGGGTTTGTGGGCGTATTGTTTTGTGCAAAAACACACTTAGTAATAAATAAAAAAACAACGATTATCTTTTTCATTATTTTTTGGCATTTTTGGTTTTTTCTTTGGTATTGGTTTTGTAATAATCTGGAGGGAAACCATTAAGCGTTCTCCAAATTTCGAACCAAACCGGAACAGTGTTGAGTAAGGCAATAGTTTGTGCGCCAGAACCTACACGCAATTGTTTTGGCCATTGTTGATCTTTAGGGTCAGGCGCTATGAGTACTCTGAATTTTCCATTGTCACTGATGAAGTTTTCGATAGCCACAATTTCGCCGCCAAAAGTACCGTATGACATTTCGGGCCAACCCGAAAACACAATCGTAGGCCACCCATCAAACCAAACCCTTATTTTTTCACCTTTACGAATCAAAGGTAAGTCAACTGGATTAACATAGGTTTCTACAGCAATATCGTAGTTGGCAGGCATGATAGTGGCAATAGGGGTGCCTTCTTTGATGGTTTCACCAATCCCGGCTTGTATTGCTCGATTGATGTAACCGCTTTGAACCGCCTTGATGTAATACATGCCATTTCGGATGCTATAGTTGGCATATTGATTTTCAAGTTTGTTGACTTGTGCCTCGGTGTCAAATTGATTACTCAAAGCGGTAAATTGATCGCTTTGTGCTTTGGAGACTTTTTCACCATATTCAGCATTGATTCTGCCAATTTCTACTTTGGCATTGATCAGGTCATTTTTGCTGGTTAAAAGTTTGTTTTCTTGTGTGATAATTTTGGCTTCAACTTCTTGTTGTTTGAGCCTTTTTTCCTCTACATCGGTAAGAGGTTTTAGCCCTTCTTTATTCAATTGAACAGCACGATTGTATTGGGTGTTGGCAATCTTTAATTGCGTTTTTACGGCTTCTAAATCTATAGAATCGCTTTTGATTTTGAAACGAGCTTGTTGGATCTTATTTTGAGCTTGTTCTAGTTTTAATTTTTTTTCATTTTCAATGTTTTGAATTTGAATGGATAAAGCTGAAACTTTAGACCCATAGGATTGCAAAGCTTGTTTTTTGGCCAACACTTGATTTTTGGTATTGGCCACCAAGTTAGGATCCATGTAATCTTCCTTAATTTCGGAAATGAACATGATGGTATCACCTTTCTCCACATAATCTCCTTCTTTTACGTACCATTTTTCGATACGACCTGAAATAACGCTCTGAATGGACTGAGGGCGTTGATTGGGTTTTAAAGTAGTCACTGCACCTGAGCCAGAAATATTTTGTGTCCAAGGTAAAAACATTGAGATAAGCGCTAATATACTAACTGCACTAATGATGCGGTTTAGAATTTTATAATGCGGTCTATTCCCTAAATCGTTTACGGTTTTGTATTTTTTAAAGGCTTTCGAGCGTGTAGAATTGTCGTCTGAAATATTAAGCATAAATTATAGTTTTTGATCAGAAATGAGAACTCCTTTTTCCATTGTGATATGACGGGTACATTTGGTTTTCCAATACGGATTTTTTGAAGACACTACAATGGTCCATTTGTTTTCTTCAGAGGTGAGAAAATCAATGATTTCGTTTGCTATTTTTTCATCCATAGCATCAGTAGGATCTTCATAAAATAATATTTTAGGTTTACTAATAATACTTCTGGCTAAGAGAATTTTTTGTGCATTGGAAGAGGACAATTGTTGTCCTTCGGGGAAAATGGGGGTATCTAGTCCCTTGGGTAAGGATTTGATATAATTGGTAAGTTGTACCCCATCTAAAGCCCATTTTATTTCTTCATCAGAGTAATTTGGCGTGTTGAAAATAAGATTATCCAAAATACTTCCTTCAAAAGGGGTTTCGCTATGAATGATGTTGCCAATTTGAGAGCGGTATTGTTTTAGATTAATTTTCTTAAACGTATCGTCATTGATGAACATTGCGCCTTCAGTAGGTTGTAACAAGCCCGACAAAATTCGGATTAATGTGGTTTTTCCAGATCCGTTTTTACCATCTATAAAAATGCGTTCGCCTTGATCAATTTTTATGTCGATTTTTCCCAAAATTTTTGAGGTACTACCAGGAAATTGAATACCTAATTTTTCGGTGGTTAATGAGATGGCATGATAGCATTTGTTGCTGTCGTATTCGGTGTCTTCTTCCATACTTAAATCGGTTACCAAGCCAATCTTCTCTACTGCAGTTAATACATCATATAGGGTTTCTAAACCTAAAATAATTTTTTCAACAGAGTTTATAACCAACAAAATGATAATCTCAGCGGCTACAAATTGTCCAATATTCATTTCTTGCGAAATTACTAAATAACCTCCTATTGAAAGTAAACTAGCCGTAATGACCATTTTAAAAACGATAAGATGGCTAAATTGTCTCTTCAGTACACTAAAAAGTGATTCTCTATAATGAAGGTATTCAGTAGCAAAATGATCATTTTTTTGCAAGGCAAAATCATAATTGCGTTCTCTCCTAAAGCTATAATTGTTGCGAGCCATTTCTTGCAACCATCCAGCCACTTTATATTTGTATTTAGAGACTTTTAAACTGTTGTCTAAACCAATAAAATAAGAGTATTTAAAAATTAAGTAGAGTAATATCAGTAACAAAACCCCCAACATAATGAAATAGGGGTGATAAAATGACAATAAAAGTATCCCAAATAATATTTGTAATAAGGCAGCCGAAAAATCAACAAGGAGTTTGGATGACCCTTTTTGAATGGTCATGGTATCAAAAAAGCGATTGGCAAGTTCCGGAGGATAAGTATCGTAAAGTTCTTCAAACTTTATTCTTGGTAGACGAGTAGCAAATTCAAAGGACGAGCGAACAAATATTTTTTGTTGTAAGTTTTCGGTAATACGAAGTTGCATTAAGGACAAAATCCCAACCAAAGCCACGCCTATCACAACAAATACAACTAGAACAATCCATGAAACAGTAACTCTACCAGATTGTATAAAGTTGATAATGGCCTGTATTCCAAGGGGTAAAGATAGGCTGACAAATCCTGCGAATATGGCATAGAAAAATATTTGATAGATATCTTTTTTATCAAGGAGTAATAATTTTAAATAGCGTTGTAAAGGAGTCATTAGTTGCGTTTTAAAAGAGAGGTTACTAAATGGGTATAAAAATCAGTGGGACTAATTTGAGGAGTACAATTAGTGATGGTTTTCAAATGATTCATCAAAAAGTGTTGATGCGAAGCACCCTCCAAAATAGAAGAAACCAAGCTTTTTGCATAAGGATAGTCCGGATTTACGGCTTCAACCATAGATACAATTCTGGCATTAACTCTTTTGTAAATTAAGAAAAAACCTTCTCTATTTTCTTCGTCTACTTCTTTGGTGTGAAGTGTTTTGGTGAATTCTTGAATTATAATTTGGTTTAAAATACTTTCATTAATGTGTGTTGTCGATTGATCGTCTTCTATTTTTTCGGTGACAATTTGGATGGCTTTAGTAAGTTTTTCCAGAGGATCTGAAATGTTATTTGTTGAAAAAACCAATCGATATTCCATCCAAGTCCAATACCAGCAACTTAGATACACTAAGAGTTTGTGTTTGTTTTCAAAATACCGATAAATAGAACTTTCATTCGAGCCGATTAATTCGCCAAGTTTTTTAAAAGTAAATTCTTCAAAGCCAATTTCATTAATGAGTATTATGCTGTTCTCGATGATCTTTTTTCCTAAGGCGGAAGTTTCAGGATCTTTGACGAAAATTTTGCTGTTGATTTGAATTTTGATATTGGTTAAAATGCTATCCATAAAAAAAATATAGAATTATTTCAATTGATTAAAATTATTTTCATGCAGCCATAGAATTAAAAATTGATTCGAAAGCCAAAGTTCAAATCTTCTTGTAAATTCATGGGTATTTTGATAGGATTGTTTTTAATATCTAACTGTTGTAGATGTTGTAATCCTCTGATTTCTTTCGGTATTTCTTTAAATCGATTTTGATTCAAGTACAGTTGTGATAAGTTTTTTAACATAGCGATTTCTGCAGGTAAACGATCTAAATTGTTGTTTTCTAAGTGCAACATGGTGAGATTGGGAAGTTTGGCTAGCGCTTCTAAACTTTGTGGCAAATTAATCGATTTGAATTCATTTAAGTATACCTCTTCCAAACTTTCCAATTTGCTAATTTCAGGAGGAACATTGCTGAATTTGTTGCCACTAAGTTCCAAAACTTTTAAATTCTTTAAGTTTAAAATACCTTTTGGGAGCGATTGTAAACCATCGTTACTTAAATTCAAGTACTCCAAGTTTTTAAATTTAGCCCAAATCGGAGAGTCTAACGGGATGTTTTGATTGCTCAAATTCAAGCGATAGACTTTTTCGGGTTCTTTTATCGCTTGTTCCCAACTAGTGTATTCTTTTTTTTGTGCCCAACTTTGAGCCACAAAAAAGAAAACTAAGAGCATTGATGGTATTTTAGTTTTCATAAGGTTTAGTTTTTTTGTAAGTAAAAATGTTGTGCTGTGATTGTATACTACACAAAGTTAATAGTAATGCTTTTAATTTTGCAAAAATTAACTTTTTTTTAGTGATTGATTAATGAGGAAACCAAAAAAAGCTAAGGTTTTGTTTTCTAATGCGTTCGAATTGTTGTAACTTTAAGAAAATAAAAGTAAGTGTTATGGAAAAATATGTAAGTGCTGAAGAAGCTGTAAAGGTAATTCAGTCCAACAATAGAGTGTATGTACATGCCGCAGCGGCAACCCCAAATGTACTGACGAAAGCCTTAACCGATCGGGCATTTGAGTTGCGCAATGTGGAGATTTGTCATTTGCATACCGAAGGACCAGCTCCATATGCTAATCCTGAATTGGCGGCTAGTTTTCACGTAAATTCATTTTTTATAGGAAAGAATGTTAGACATACTCTCCATGCTGGTAACGGATCTTATACTCCTGTTTTTTTGAGCGAATTACCTCGCTTGTTTCGTAAAAAAGTCGTGCCATTGGATGTTGTTTTTATACAGGTTTCTTCACCTGATATTCATGGTTATTGTTCTTTAGGGGTTTCGGTTGAGGCGGCTGTTGCGGCTATCGAATGTGCAAAAACCGTAATTGCGCAAGTTAATCCCAATATGCCTAGAACTTTTGGCGATGGTATTTTACACGTTTCAGAAATTGATTATTTGGTAAATGTAGATTGTCCAATTTATCAGGTTGAGCCAGAGCCTATATCGCCATTAGAAGCAAAAATAGGGAAATATATAGCTGATTTGATCGAAGACAAAAGTACCTTGCAGTTGGGTATTGGTTCTATTCCAAATGCAGCTTTGGCCAATTTAATGAATCATAAGGATTTAGGTTTGCATACCGAAATGTTTTCGGATGGTGCAATTGATTTGATCGAGAAAAATGTTATCAATTGCAATTACAAAGGGGTGACTCCTGGGCGTGTGCTTTCCACCTTTTTAATAGGATCAAAACGACTGTACGATTTTGTAAACGATAATCCATTTATTGAACTTAGAGAATCTTGTTATGTTAATGATACCGCCAAAATTAGAAGAAATCCTAGAATGGTGTCTATAAATTCAGCAATTGAGGTTGATATAACTGGTCAAGTCTGTGCGGATTCTATTGGTGCAACTATGTATTCTGGAGTGGGAGGCCAAATGGATTTTGTACGAGGGGCTTCCTTGAGCGATGGTGGAAAAGCCATAATTGCACTTCCTTCAACGACCAAAAAAGGAGAAAGTCGAATTGTGCCTTATTTAAAACAAGGAGCCGGCGTAGTTTCGACCCGTTCACATGTTCAATATATTATTACAGAGTATGGCGTTGCGGATTTGTACGGAAAAACATTGAGAGAAAGAGCCAAGCAAATGATTAATATCGCTCATCCAGACCATCAAGAATCTATCGACAAAGCCTATTTTGAATTGTTACACCCTTCAAAAGTATTATGTTAAGTTGTTGATTTGATAATATAACTATTAATGATTAACGCTACTTTTAATTAAGTGGCGTTTTTTTATATATCTACTTAGGGATAATTCTGTATTCATTTGTCATTTAAAGACCATTTTGTGAAATAATTCAAAGGCTTCATTTTTAAAATTAATATATTTGTCGCTTCAAAAAGTTATCATATGTTTGGAATAGGAGGAGGAGAACTCGTTTTTATCATGTTTATCGTTTTAATGTTGTTTGGTTCTGATAAAGTGCCTGAAATTGCACGAACTATGGGTAAAGCTATGGCTCAACTAAAAAACGCAACCAATGATATTAAATACGAGATTCAAAAAGGGGCTGAAGAGAATGGTTTTGATCAAAAAACGTTAAACGATATATCGGGAGGAATTACACAAGAAATTGAAAAAGCCAAACAAAATATTTTAGGAGACACAGAATACTCTCTTACGAAATTTTCCAATGAACTAACTTCCGATGTAAATAGTGCATTAGATGTTGTGGATCATACACCTCAAACTGATCAAAAAACAACCGATACGCTTTCGGATGACTACGACGGACCTATAAAAAGACAATCATAATGATAGAAACAATTGAAGCGTTTGATGTACGGTTGTTCGTTTTTTTAAATAGTTTAGGATCTCCTGTCTATGATGGTTTTTGGTTGTTTGTGACCAAACAGCTTAATTGGACCCCTTTATTTATTTTAATTCTTTACTTGATCTATAGCAAGATTGGGCTCAAACAGAGTTTATTATTACTGCTTTTTGTCGCAGTTTTGATCACTTGTACTGATCAAACTACCAATCTGTTTAAACATTCTTTTCAACGATTGCGCCCTTGTAATAATACGGAAATTAATTCCTTTATTAGAATTGTACAAAGTAGAAATTCGTTTAGTTTTTTTTCCGGGCATGCTGCCAATTCTATGGCGGTAGTAACTTTTATTTACTTACTTTTTAGGAATAAAATAAAATATATTGGCTTCCTTTTTTTATGGCCCTTAGTTTTTGCCTACAGTCGGATTTACTTAGGTTTGCATTATCCCTTAGATATATTTACTGGTTATTTGTGTGGAGGCGTTTTTGGTTTTTTGACGTACAAAATTTACCTATTAATGCAAAAAAAATATTATCCAAAGGAAATGTAGTTTGGATAAACTATCACGGTAGGTATTGGGTTACTTAAACAATTAAGTACGTAGTTATAATACTCGACTCACTGTTAAACCATCTCTTATCGGAAGTAAAACGGTTTCCACTCTAGGATCGGTAGCCAAAAGTTGATTGTATTCTAACAAAATTTTCGTACTTATATCGTTTTTTTGCAAAGGTTCTACCACTTTTCCGCTCCATAAAACATTGTCTGATAAAATAATACCACCTTTGTTCATCTTTGGAACAATTAGTTCGAAGTAATTGATGTAATTTTCTTTATCAGCATCAATAAAAACCAAATCGAAAGTTAAATCAATAGTTGGAATTATTGTAGTCCCTTCTCCTAAATGTTGAGTAATCTGTCTTCCCCAAGGTGATTTGTCAAAATGTTTTCGTTGAAAATCAACCAATTCTTCTTTAATATCGATAGTGTGTAATTGTCCATCTTCTTGCATGCCTTCGCACAAACACAAAGCGGAGTATCCAGTATAGGTTCCAATTTCCAATATGTTTTTTGGGCGAATAATTTTGGAAAGCATGCTTAATACACGTCCTTGAAAATGACCACTTAACATTCTTGGTAAAAGTACTTTTTGGTACGTCTCCTTGTTTAAAGCCGCCAAATGTACAGGTTCTTTTTCGGAATGTTGTTCAATATAGTCTTCTAAATCTTGTGATAAAAAATGCATTAGAGATGTTTTTTTGTTTAGGCTACAAAGGTATTAATTCACCATCAAATTTGTCTCTTTATTTCATTAACTAAAAAAAGGGAATAACATAATAAGTATTGTGACAGTTTTTTTTAATTATTTAATTAAAATAAAATCGAGCTAAAACATAAAACTTATGTCTTAGCTCGATAGTCCTTTTTGGGAAGCTTGTTGTTATTTGTTAAGCACAAGAGAATTCGTTGTGTTTAGTTTTTTAGGAATAGTTTTATTGGGTTTTATGTTTACTACTTTTGAAGTTTCTTGTTTTATTAAAGCGGCTCCAGAGGCATATTGTTTGCTAATTTCCACTGAAGATAAGGCAATGTTATAAATTTTGATATCATCGATATCGGCATTGATACTTACAATGGAATTTACATTTCCAATTTTGAAAATAGATTCTATAGTGTTTCTAAATAGTTCATTAAATGTTGCTATGAGTGAGCCATTGCGATACAAAGTGCCCGTTTTACCATTATATACATAGGTGTAGTTGTACCAAACTTCTTTTTCTAAAGAAACAGCAGTTACAAAATCATTGTTATTTCCCCAAGAAGCAACACAAATGGGAGATTCATTATTTGAAGTGCCTTGATGAATAAGTCCACAAAAGGCATTGTTTGCCGCCGTACCATAACTCCAAATATAACTAGAGTCGTTTATATTGTTGAATTTTATCCAAATAGAAATTGTTCGAGGAGAATTATGTTGAGGTATATTGCTAATATTTGCTATTAAACTTTCATCTTTTAGAAATATTGCTTTGTTTTTTGTGCCAAACCGATCTTTAGTAAATTTTGCATTGCCATAAAAAGTTGCAGATCTGTTTTGATTGGCTAAGGTGCCATCAAAATTGAATTCATGAATTGGAGATTGAGCTAAAAGGGAAGTAGTGAAAAAAAAGAGGCTTAAAAGGACAGCTTTGAACATGTTAAATGGCTAAAAATAAAATTATTAAGATTTATTTTACCAAAAATACTTTCTTTAGTTGTTCTTTAAGAAAATAATCGACAAACAACAAAAAAACACGATTAGACGCGTTATTTTGTTTTTATTTTAACAAGAAAAATGGTTTTTGTTATAAAAAGTACTCCATAAG
This sequence comes from Flavobacterium riviphilum, assembly GCF_055231795.1. Taxonomy (NCBI): domain Bacteria; kingdom Pseudomonadati; phylum Bacteroidota; class Flavobacteriia; order Flavobacteriales; family Flavobacteriaceae; genus Flavobacterium; species Flavobacterium riviphilum. The sequence goes on along the minus strand of NZ_JBUYSY010000001.1, from coordinate 71,960 downwards.
TACTAGGGAAAAAGGAGTAAAGGCTAAGTTTTACTAGCCAACGAAAACTCAATTTTGATGTAGACTAAATTGAATTTCAATATCATCCTTTACTTTTATTAAGCCGCCCATTTTTACTGGTGGAGCAAGCCCAATATCAGAAAATTTTAAGGCAATTTTGCCATGAAGTTTATTGTTGTTTTTTGTTAGCGTAAAATCTTTATATCGTATGATCTTGTTTGTAATTAAGAAAGTAAGATTGCATTTGTAGTGATTACCTAAAGGTTTTAGATCGCTTAGGGTTACTGTACTTGACGGGAATTGTGTTGCTTTTACAGTAGCTTGTAGGTCTTTGGTCATGATTTTATTGCCACAATCAAATTTGACCATTGGTATTTCGGCTTTTAGACTATTTTTTTGTGATAGATTAAGCACAATGGAGTCTTTTTTGTAAAAAGTAGAATTACAGTTGTATCGGCCAACTGTCGATAATCCAGTGATGTTGATTTCTATTTTATTTACAAAAAGGGTAGTTTCGGATAAATAAAAATTGGGTGATGCACTTCCCAAAGTAAAGAGAAGTACAGCACCCAAAATTCCTATGATAAATTTATTTTTCATTCATGTATTAGAAAGAAATAACAGCTTCAAACATCAAACCGTTGAATTTTCCACCGTATAAATCATTAGGGTTTCCAGCAGCATCAAATTGGCTGAAATCTTTATAATTTTGATTTACATATTCTAACTTAGCTAAAATGTTTTTGGTCATAAACCAACCAGCTGCAGCTTCAAAACGGTTGATGTTAAAGTTTTGTGTATCAGCATTGCTTAATTTTCCAGTAACTAAATTGTATTTAGCTCCAACGTAAAATCTTTCATTTTCTCCAAAACGGTATACGATATCTCCCACATATTGGTTAACGGTACGTTTTTCGTCAACTCCTTTTTTATCTCCTCCATTTGCGATTTCAATAGTACCGAATACTTCTAAACCTTTGTATTTAACAAATGGATTAATCATATATGATGTAGCCCAGTTTCCAAATCCAGGATTAAATCTTCCTGTAGTGTAGTTTGATTTAGGATCAAAGTTGTTGTCTACAGTTTGACCATTTGCACCAGTATATTTATCGTGTGTCATCACACCAAAAAATCTACTTCCAGCTCTGTCAGAAGAGTATAAGTTACCGCTTGAGTTAGCTGAATGATACAATGATCCAGTTAATCTTACTCTTAAATCTTGGTTTACTTGTTTGTCGTATCCAAATTTAGCTAAAATAGTTGGACTAATTACTGTGTTTTGAGTTGGTGAACCTGGTTTAACTTCTGCAACGTTTTGGTTCAATTTAGAGTTGGTAACTCCTAACATACTTACCCATCCGTTTCTGATGTAGTAAACCTCAGCTCCCATTTCTGTAGTAAATGAATCCATCACGTTGTTTCCAACAAATGGGTTCATCAAAGCATTTCCATTATCCGATCTTCTAAAGTGCGCATCACCATAGTTGTTCTCCATTTGACCAATTTTGATTGTTGTATATTTCATGAAGTCTTTCAAGAAATCTTTTTTAATGAAGTCTAATTTGTCAATTTGCAAATAACCTCCTTTTACCCAAGTTTCATTGTGGTGTCTTGATGCTAAATACAAATCTAAGTTAACACGAACCCCATCATACAATTGAGCACCAATGGTCATGTTAGCACTTGGTAAATTGAAGTTGTTTGAAAGGTTGTTTAGTCTATAAGAAGCTAAATTTCCTGTCAAGTTTTTATGATCGTTAAAAGAATTCAACGCTTGGAATTGTAAAGCAAAAGCCGCTCCTAAATCAATGCTTAAACCTTTAAATTCTGTAGAATCTTTTTTAACATCAAATTGGTTGATACCTGATTTATCTCTTGGAATTAAATTTTGAATTTGTCCAAAACGATCTTGCGCTTGTACGGCAGTGATGCTAAATAAAGCGGCTGCCAAAAAATAGATTGCTCTCATTTTTTATTGAATTTATTTATAATTAAGGTTGAAATTTATGGTAAGATTTTGTCCTGTTTTTACAGTACCTAGTAAAGCTGTTGGGGCTTTCATGCCAAATTCTGAAAATGTAATTTTTTCAGTTCCTTTGATGGTAACAATACCGTTTGCAACTGAAGTTTTTACTTGTGTTTTTAACACTTTGCTTGCTCCTGCAATGGTAAAAGTTCCTACTAAGTCCCAAGTAGTTTCATTCACTTTAGTAGCTGATTTTAGTACATATTTAATGGTTTTGTGCTTTTTAGTTTCTAAAGTTTCATAAGCAATTTTGTCCATTCCACTTTTGCCACTCTTAATAGATTCAACTGGTAAATCAATGTTTATGGCGTTGATGTCAACAACTTTTGAACCCTCAACAGTTAAGTTGGCTGTTCCATTTTTAGCTGCAGAGGTCATTGTCCAATCGTGAAGCGTAGAAGTACCAGCTACAGTAAAGCTAGTTTTGTTATCTAAAGTGTAGTTTTTTTGAGCAGACATTGTAAAGCTGACAAGGGCAAAACTCAAGGATAAAAAAACAGATTTCAAGGATTTGTTTTTCATGGATTCTAGATTTTATTGAATTATTAATGAAATTATGTTCTTATTTTTGATTAATAAATAGAAAACGATAATTATATTGATATATATGCAAAATTAGAACCAAGGCAAATGCTAAAACCTGATATATATCATACATTAAGATATTTTAATCTTTTATCTGTTTTTACAACGATTTCGTGTGTTGAATTTTGGTTTTATTTAGTTTAATTTGTCATTTTTGTTAACATTGCACTAGTGTAAAATCTTACATGAATAGCTTATGGGTTGGTTTTCAAGGGCAATTTTTAGTTTACAAATCAATGGGAAAAATCTAACCTAAGGTAGTTGTTAAATAATACTAAAATTTATGTGAGTTTTATCTTTCGTAAATTCCAATGGATTTAGCATGGTTTCTGGTTGTTGAAGTTGATTTTTGCAAATTGTATATCGTCTAAAAAACGTAGCAAAAGGAAGTAGCTTTTCTATGTTAGGATAAGAGAAAAAAAAAATCACCTGATAGGTGATGTAAATGTTTGTACAATTGGATTAAATTTTAAGGAGAGCCTTGAGTTTACTTGTTTTTATACAAGATTGGGTATTGTTTTGCATTGTATCTCAATTGTTACAATTTATAAAGGCTAAAATATACTTCAATTTCATCTTTGACTTTAATTAAACCACCCATTTTTACTGGCGGGATAAGACCAACATCTGAAAATTTTAAAGCCATTACTCCTTGGAGTTTATTATTGTTTTTAGATAATACAAAATCTTTGTAACGAATGGTTTTGTTTGTGATAACAAAATTAAGTTGGCATTTATAATGGTTACCAAAGCTTTTTAAGTCAGTAAGGGTAACGATACTTGCTGGAAATTGCCTTGCTTTAACTGTGGTTTGTAAATCTTTGGTCATAATTCTATTGCCACAATCAAACTTGATCATTGGTATTTCGGCACGTAAACTATTTTTTTGATTGAGATTTAGCGAAATGGTGTCCTTTTTATAATATGTGGTGCTGCAATTATATTTTCCAACTGTGGATAGACCCGTAATGTTGATTTCAATTTTTTGAATAACGATGCTATTTTCGTTTATAAAGAAATTGGGTGGTGCACTTCCCGTAAATATGAGAAGTACTCCACCCAAAATCACCATTAACAATTTATTGTTCATTTACTTAGAATGTAATAACGGCTTCAAACATTAACCCGTTGAATTTTCCTTCGTATAAGTTGTTTACGTTGTTTCCTACAAATTGGTCATGATCTTTATAGTTTTGGTTTACATAAGCCAATTTAGCTAAGATGTTTTTAGTCATGAACCAACCTGCTGAAGCTTCAACACGGTTGATAGAAGCGTCTTTTGAATTAGTATTGTCTAATTCTCCAGAAACTACATTGTATCTACCGCCAACATAAAATTGCTCTGTGCTACCAAATCTGTATACAACATCAGCAGCAAATTGATTTACAACTCGAGTTGCATCGATACCTTTCCCTTTTCCACCTTCAGCTCTTTCATATGTTCCAAAAAACTCTAAACCTTTGTATTTTACAAATGGGTTAATCATAATTGAGGTTAATTTGTTTCCAAATCCAGGATTAAATCGGCCAGTTGTATGGTTACCTTGAGGATCTTTTGTGTGGTTATTGTCTACAGTACCTTTAGGGTTTGTAGCGGCATTAATTAGTGCTGCATTTGTATAAGCTTGATTTGTCATAACACCATAGTAGCGGCTACCGGCTCTTTCAGAAGAATATAAGTTTCCGCTAGTATTTGCACAGTGATAAAGAGATCCTGTTAAACGTACTCTAAGATCATCGTTCAATTGTTTGTCATATCCTAATTTGGCTAAAATTGTTGGACTAACAGTAGTATTAGGGTTTGGAGCTGCTGCTGTTGGAGCAGATGGAACAAATTCAACAACGTTTTGGTTCAATTTAGAGTTGGTTACACCAATCATACTCACTAAGCCACTTCTATTATAGTAAACTTCAATACCTGGTTCTGTAGTAAATGAATCCATAATGTTACTCTCGATGAATGGGTTCATAAAAGCGTTACCATTGTCAGATCTTCTAAAGTGAGCATCCCCATAGTTGTTTTCCATTTGACCAATTTTGATGGTCGCATATCTCATGAAGTTTTCTAAGAATCCTTCACGGATAAAATCTAATTTGTCAATTTGTAAATACCCTCCTTTTACCCATGTTTCATTATGGTGTCTAGCAGCTAAGTATAAATCTAAATTTACACGAACCCCATCGTATAATTGAGCGCCAATGGTCATGTTTGCTGTAGGAAGGTTCAGGTTGTTAGCAAGATTATTTAATCTATATCCCGTAACTTGAGAACCATTTGGAGTAAGAAATGAACCTTCTTTTTGTCCATTATATGAATTTATTGCTTGAAATTGTAGCGCAAATGCAGCTCCAATGTCGATACTTAATCCTTTGTACTCTACAGAGTCTTTTTTAACATCAAATTGGTTGATTCCTGTTTTGTCTCTAGGAATTAAGTTTTGGATTTGTCCAAATCGGTCTTGTGCTTGTGCAGCAGTTAGGCTAAATAAAGCGGCTGCTAAAAAATAAACTACTTTCATATTGGTTCTTTTTATTTAAAATTAAGGTTAAATTTGATGGTAAGATTATTACCGGTTTTTATAGTGCCTAGTAAGGCAGTTGGTGCTTTCATTTTGAATTCATCAAAAGTAATTTTGTTTGATCCTTGTATGTTTACAACTCCATTTACTACTGATACTTTTATGGTTGTGTTGAGCTCTTTTGAAACTCCTGCAATGGAATAGGTTCCAACTAAATTCCAAGTAGTTTCGTTTACTTTAGAAGCTGATTTTAGAACATATTTAATGGTTTTGTATTTTTTGGAATTTAGTGTTTCGTAAGCAATTTTGTCCATACCGCTTTTCCCGCTTTTAATAGTTTCTACAGGAAGGTCTATGTTGATGGCATTGATGTCCGAAACTTTTGAATCGCTAATAGTTAGGTTGGCATTACCTGTTTTTGCTGTCGAAACCATCTCCCAATCATGAAGAGTTGAAGTTCCAAATACGGAAAAACTGGTTTTGTTGTCTAGATTCAAATTTTTTTGGGCATTAACTGAAATGCAAAAGAAAACTAAAGCAAGTGTTAATAAGTTTGAAATTATTGGTTTACGTTTCATGTTAAAAACAAGGTTATGTTATTAATAAATTAACTTTAAATTCAAAACAAATTTGTTTAATTCTTAGTATTGTGGTTTTTTGTTATTGATATAGCAAATTTATTCCGGATTTAGTTAGGAATTTATGATAATTGTCAGTTGTGTTAAATTTTTGAAAAAATTAACATTTGTAGGTTTTGACATATAATTATTGTGTTAACGTTTATTAGGTGTTTGGCTGTGAAGACCTTGTTTTTCTTAAGATGGTTATCTAATTGATTTTTTTAAATAAGGAGTTGGAATTTTCTAACCTACATAGTAAACCGTCAAAAATTGATACCTTTGCACTATGGAAATCGAAAAAAAAGACATAAGAGCACTTTCAAAAGAGGATTTACGTTCTTTTTTTGTAAATCAAAAAGATAAAGCTTTCAGAGGGAATCAGGTTTATGAATGGTTGTGGCATAAAGGAGCACACAGTTTTGACCATATGACTAACCTGTCCAAGGCGACTCGTATTTTATTAGAAGAACATTTCGTCATTAATCATGTTAAGGTTGATACGATGCAACGAAGCGATGATGGTACGGTAAAAAATGCCGTTCGTCTGCATGATGGCTTAATTGTAGAATCTGTTTTAATTCCAACCGAGACCCGTACAACCGCATGTGTGTCGAGTCAAGTGGGATGTAGCTTGGATTGTAATTTTTGTGCTACTGCTCGATTAAAGCGGATGCGAAATTTAGAACCTGGCGAGATTTATGATCAAGTTGTAGCAATTGATAGAGAAAGCAGACTTTATTATGGTCGTCCATTGTCTAATATTGTCTTTATGGGGATGGGAGAACCCTTGATGAATTATAATAATGTTCTCAAGGCTATTGCAATGATCACTTCTGAAGAAGGGTTGGGCATGTCGCCAAAACGAATTACGGTATCTACTTCCGGAATCCCCAAAATGATTAAGAAATTGGCCGACGACGAAGTTAAGTTTAAATTGGCCGTGTCTTTGCATTCAGCTATTGATTCTGTTCGAGCCAGAATTATGCCTTTCAGTTCCAATTTTCCATTAAAAGAATTGCGCGAATCACTTGAATATTGGTATCGAAAAACCAAAAGCAAGGTTTCATATGAATATGTCGTTTGGAAAGGCATTAACGATGATCATGCATCTATTGAGGCCTTAGTCAAATTTTGTAAATATGTACCTTGTAAGGTGAATTTAATCGAATACAATCCGATTGATGATGGAGAGTTTCAACAAGCTGATGAAGAGGCCATCAATGCCTACATTAAAGCGCTTCAATCTATTGGGGTTGTGGTTAAAGTTAGAAGAAGTAGAGGGAAAGATATTGATGCTGCTTGTGGTCAATTAGCCAACAAAGAAGCATAAAAAAAGAAGGGAGATTCCCTTCTTTTTTTGATTATGACTCTTAAGTTACTATTTTTTCAACTCAATTTCTTTAGTGATTCCATCAATAGTGATGGTGGCAAGTTTATCGCAGTTGCCGTTTCCAAAGTCTACTTTTGTCTCTTTAATTACAGTGTTATCGGCACTTGTTTTAGTGTGGATGATAGTTCCTTTAGTTGGGAATGGAAGTTTGCAAGAGGCAACATAACGTAAAGGGTTATCATTGATGGTGTTGCTAATTGTTATCCCGTTTTTTAGTTTAGATTTTCCGCTACCCCAAACCAAGAACACGTTGTCTTCCCAATTGCCTAAAGTAGCATATCCTTCTACCATTTCTCTTACTCTTGTTCCTGTTCTTTCATAGGTTTGACCTGCAGCATCAGTGATGGTTAATTTTAGATTCAGGGTGGTAACAGGGTGTATTTCTGCAAGCAAAGCCGATGTTTTTAAGGTTCTAGTTATGGATTGACTACCTTCAATTTTATTGTCATTATGATAGAAATTTTCAAAAGTGAAATTAATCGCTTGTTCTTTTGAAGTGAAATCATTCGCAAAAGTGATAATGATTTTTCCTTTCAATACATTGCCATTGGGTAATGTGCATCCTAAGCTTCCAAAATCAATTATTCGAGTCCATTTTCCTTGTGATAACTCTGTAGTTATTTTGGCACATTCGGGTAATAAGCTTTTAAATGGAACCGTGCTTTTGCTGCTAAAACTTTGTTGTACTCCAAATTGATCTTCTGTTATTGTCGAAACATCGTCAACAATATTATCCATAACTACATCAGAGACCACTTCGGTGTTTGATAAAGTAGTTGTGCCATTATCTACTGGCTCGTCTGAATTTTGACAACTTAACATTGCAGTCAAAACAATTGCTGCTGTAACTTTCCAAATTTTTAGTTTCATAATAAATAATTTAAAGGTTATGTTGCTAAGACATTTATATGTAAAAAAGGTTTAATCGTAATTTCAATTCAGGTGTTCAATTCAAAATAGAATGCGTCTTATTCATATGTAAAAAAATAATGTTTGAATTTAGATGCCTCTTGTTACGTAACGTTTCCCCCTTTTTTTTAGTATGACAACCACACTCTTTTGTTTTTTAAAAATGGTTATTTAGATTATTTTTAATTTAAGTGTTATATTTGAAGCCATTATGAATATTACCTCTCAAATAAAACAGCCCATTTTTAATGAAATGGAACTTTTTGAAAAAAAGTTCTATGAATCAATGTCTTCCAAAGTCGCGTTACTGAATAGAATAACCTATTATATAGTGAATCGAAAAGGAAAACAAATGCGCCCTATGTTTGTTTTTCTTACTGCAAAGATGGTTTCAGACGGTTTGATCGAAGAAAGAACCTATCGTGGAGCTTGTGTGATTGAGCTAATACATACCGCTACTTTAGTACATGATGACGTTGTAGACGATAGCAATAGGAGAAGAGGTTTTTTCTCTATTAATGCGTTGTGGAAAAATAAAATTGCTGTTTTGGTGGGTGATTATTTGTTGTCCAAAGGCTTGTTGCTTTCAATAGATCATGGCGATTTTGATTTACTTCGCATTATTTCAGTAGCCGTTCGCGAAATGAGCGAAGGCGAATTGTTACAAATAGAAAAAGCCAGAAGACTTGATATAACCGAAGAGGTATACTACGAAATCATCCGAAAAAAAACAGCAACTCTTATCGCCGCATGCTGTGCATTAGGAGCAAGATCGGTTACAGAAAACGAAGAGGTGGTCCAAAAAATGCACAAGTTTGGTGAATTAATTGGAATGGCGTTTCAAATAAAAGACGATTTATTTGATTACACAGACGATGCAATTGGTAAACCTACCGGGATTGATATCAAAGAGCAAAAAATGACCTTGCCACTTATTCACGTACTTAATACTTGTACTCCAAAAGAAAAAAGTTGGTTGATCAATTCGATTAAAAACCACAACAAAGACAAAAAACGAGTAAAAGAAGTTATTGCTTTTGTCGTTAACAATGGAGGGCTGTCCTATGCTGAACAAAAAATGTTGGAATTTCAAGAAGAAGCATTAACGTTATTGAGTGCTTTCCCAACTTCAGAGTATAAATCGGCTCTGACCTTAATGGTAAATTACGTTATCGAAAGGAAAAAATAATCCAAGTCTATCTTATTGTGAATTAATTCGTTAAGTTAATTTTTTAAAAAAAATTAAACTTGATGCAACCTTTTCATATTTTTAATCGTCTATACTCATAGAAACGATAATTATTCAATTGGGCTGAAGAAATAATGAAAGTAATCCCTCTATATCATGAAGAAAAAAAACTAATACAGTTGGCTGTTGATCAAAATCGACAAGCACAGCACCAATTGTATTTACGATTTTCACCAAAAATGTTAGGGGTTTGCCGACAGTATATAAAAGATCTTCATCATGCCGAAGATGTAATGATTTCAGCCTTTATGAAAGTTTTTATGCATTTGAAAAACTTTGAACATAAAGGAAGTTTTGAAGGATGGGTAAGAAGAATTATGATTAATGAATGTATTTCATATTTAAGAGTGCATCAAAAAATGGAATATACAGAGGAAGAGTCTTTTGAGGAAACATCCTTTGATGCATTGGACCAACAATTTTCTTTGGATGAAATCCAATTTTTAATAGATAAATTACCAGAAGGGTATAAAATGGTTTTCAATTTATATGCTATTGAAGGCTATAAGCATAATGAAATTGCATCCATACTTGGTATTTCAGAAGGTACCTCAAAATCACAATTATCACATGCGAGAAAGATGTTGCAACATCAAATTAACATTTTAAAATCAAAAGAAAATGGGACAAGATAATTTTGAACAACAAGCCAAAGATATATTAGCTCATAGAGACATACAGCCCTCTATTGAAGCATGGAATCGATTGGATGCCTTGCTTTCGGCTCAGGAAAAACCTAAAAAGCAGTTCCCAATTTGGTGGGTTGCGGCAAGTGTTATAAGTGCAGCTTTGTTATTGAATTTTCTGTTGTCACCACAAAATGCAATTGAAAATACGCCATCCAAAATCGTAACAAAAGAAAGTCATAATGACAATATGCCTGCTAAAACTATTTTGCAACCCAATTTTTCAAAACCAATTCATCAAAAACAACCCATAGTTGCTATAAAACCCAGTACTGTGCACAAAGTACTTCATATGTCAAACGAATCAAACCTCGAAAGTGTATCCCCGAATGAACGCATCGGTTCCGTTCAAAATGAAAATAAAAAGGCTGTTGGTTTTCAGGAGATAAAATCAATAGATACGCCAATTGTTGTGGCTGAATCAAAAGTGAAAGTAGACCCTGAGGTACTATTGTCTCAAGTTGATGGCGAATTAGAACTCTCATTTAGAGAAAAAGTAATTGCCAAAGTCAATAAAAATTATCAAACCGTAAAAGTTGCTTTGGCTAATAGAAACAATCAAGAATAATTATTTCAATCATCAATCAAAAAACAAATCAAAAAAATCATGAGAAATTTAACCCTTTACCTAGCTACATTATTGTGTTTTTTTGCCGCTAAAATGTTTGGTCAAGAAACGTTTGAAAAGCAAGCAAAAAAGATCGCAGATAACATCGAAACGATTACTAAAGAAGAAAAAAAAGCATTGAAAGAGGAAATTGAAGCCGTAAATCTTCAATTGCAAAATGGTGCCATTTCGCAAGATCAAGCCGATGAAAAAAAGAAAGTATTGGCTCAAGCCAGAGCTATAGCAATTGAGTCGAAAGTAGCCAAAGAGCAACAAAAATTAAAAGAATTAGTACAGCTAAAAGTAGACGGAAAAATCAAAGAAAAAGATTCTGTTAAAACCATAGTTATACAATGGGATGACGATTTGGATTTTAGGAAAAAAAAGAAACAGAAACGATTCGGAGAAAAACGTACTACTTCTCAATTTGTTTTTGCAGCGGGATTAAATAATATTTTGGTAGACGGTACTTTGCAAGACGATGATTTTAAATTTATGGGTTCCCATTTTTACGAGTGGGGAGGTACTTACAATACCCGAATTTTAAAAGAGCATAACTTGTTGCATTTAAAATATGGATTTTCGGTACAATACAATAATTTAAGACCAACCAATGATCGCAGTTTTGTGGTGAATGGAGACCAAACAGTATTAGAATCTCAACCGTATCGATTAAAAGAATCTCGGTTTAGAAATGTCAATTTAGTTTTGCCAATGCATTTAGAGTTTGATTTTTCCGGAAGTAGCTTTCACGACGATAAAAAATATTTTAGAACCCATCGTTCTTTTCGATTTGGAATCGGGGGATATGCAGGGATTAATTTGAAAACAAAACAAAAACTCGAATATCGATTAGACGATACTAAAGTGTACGAAAAAACCAAAGCGAATTTTAATACTTCAAATTTTATTTATGGACTCAGTACCTATGTAGGGTATAAATCCACAAGTCTCTATTTAAAGTATGATTTGAATCCGCTATTTGAAAATAATATTCAAGATCAAAATAATATTTCATTGGGAATACGTTTTGATTTAAACTAGTTTTGAATTGGATTTTTTTTGAAAGTGCTTCTCTTGTGGGGGCACTTTTTTCGTATATTAAATCAAAGATTAACTTTGTATCTTTGAAAATTATAATTTAACCATTTATTCATTTGATTTCAAAAGCAACCATAGATACGGTTTTCGAAACTGCTCGTGTAGAGGAAGTAATTGGCGATTTTGTACAATTAAAACGAGCTGGGAGCAATATGAAAGGTTTAAGTCCATTTTCGGACGAGCGCTCTCCTTCGTTTATGGTGTCGCCTGTAAAACAAATTTGGAAGGATTTTAGTTCTGGTAAGGGAGGAAATGTTGTGGCTTTTCTAATGGAGCATGAACATTTTACGTATCCTGAAGCTATTAGATATTTGGCTAAAAAATACAACATCGAAATCGAAGAAACGGTACAAACCGATGCTGAAAAAGCGAATACCGATGTTCGAGAAAGTATGTTTTTAGTGTCTGAATTTGCCAAAAACTTTTTCCATCATACTCTTTTGCATACCGAAGAAGGCAAAGCTATTGGTTATTCTTATTTTAAAGAAAGAGGATTTACTCAGGATACTATCAAGAAATTTGGTTTAGGGTATTCACCTGAGGGGTGGGATGTGTTTACGAAAGAAGCTTTAGGAAAAGGGTATCAGTTGAATTTCTTAGAAAGCACGGGACTGACTATACCTAAAGACGATCGACCTTTTGACCGGTTCAAAGAAAGAGTGATGTTTCCTATTCAGAGTATGTCGGGCAGGACCCTTGGATTTGGAGGGAGAATTTTAACGAACGACAAAAAAGTTGCAAAATATCTCAATTCTCCTGAAAGTGAGATATATCATAAGAGCAAAGTGCTTTATGGTATTTTTCAAGCCAAACAAGCCATTGCAAAACAAAACAATTGTTATTTAGTTGAAGGGTATACCGACGTGATTCAGTTTCATCAATCTGGTATCGAAAATGTGGTAGCTTCTTCAGGTACGGCTCTTACTCCAGATCAAATACGATTAATAAATCGTTTGACCAAGAATATTACGGTGCTTTTTGATGGTGATGCTGCGGGGTTACGCGCTTCTATTCGGGGTATCGATTTGATTCTAGAAGAGGGGATGAATGTTAAAGTGTGTACTTTTCCAGACGGAGAGGATCCAGATAGTTTTGCCAGAAAAACATCGTATGATGATTTAGTGGCCTATTTGAATGCAAACGCCAAAGATTTTATTCAGTTCAAAGCTTCTCTGTTAATGGATGAAGCAAAAAATGATCCTATAAAAAAAGCGGATTTAATTCGGGACATGGTAACTAGTATATCCAAAATTCCGGATCGCATTCAACGAGAGATTTATTTGCAAGAATGTTCAAGGATAATGGATATTTCTGAGCAAGTCTTGGTAAGTACTTTGGCACAATTAGTTCAAAAAGATATTGCCGATGTTGGTAAAAAACAAAAACATGATCAAAAAGCTTTTGAAGTAGTTAAAAACAGTGCTCCCTCACAAGCTGAAAAAATTGATATTCAATATCAGTTGGAAAGAAAAATTATTGAAATCTTATTGTTGTATGGTCATCAAACCGAAATTTTTGAAGACGTATTTTTTAAAGCTAATGCTGATGGAGATATAGTAGAGGTTGTAGAAAAAAAAGAATACAAAGTTTATCAACGAATTTATTTGAGTTTACAAGAAGATGAAGTAGAATTAACGAATCCTCTGTTTAGAGCGGTATTTAATGATTTAATGTCGTTTTATCTTCAAAATGAATCCGATGGGGTGGGGCTGTTTCTGAAGAATTTGAATCAAGAGTACGCCCAAGAAGTGACCGACATTTTGATGCGAGAAGAGCAAAATGTGCTCCATAATTGGGAGGGGCAAAATATTTTTGTAAAGCAAAAACAACAAACGGTAAATCAAGACACGTCAGAAACTATAATTTCTCTGAGAGAATATTTAATTAATAAACTGATTGCCGATTTGATGAGTGAATTTACTACTAATCCAGATGCAAATCGGGACGAGTTGATGGTGATGATTAATGACTACAATAAACTGAAAGTTAATTTGACAGGGGCTATAGGTAGAATTCGTTCGACCTATATATAAAAAAATGGAAACCACTGGTTTCCATTTTTTTATAAAGACGGTATAAGAACTATTATACTATTTCTAATGTTTTGGCTTTATTAACTAAGTCTAATAAATTGGTTACGTTTAACTTGGTCAACAAACGTAGTTTGTAAGTGCTTATAGTTTTCTCATTTAAAGAAAGAATATCAGCAATTTCATGGTTTTTCTTACCGTCACTCAGATAGCGTAAAACTTCGATTTCTCTGTTCGATAATTTGCGATAAAGACGTTCGCTTTTACTTTGTTTAGCAATCAATGCCATGCTTTTTCGAACACTTTCGTTGATGATAATTTTCCCTTCATGTACTTTAACAATAGATTGTCCTAAAGTTTCAAGTTTTTCTGTTTTATGTACGTAACCTGAAACTCCAGCTTTTATGGCATTTGGAGCATAAATTTGTTCTGACAGGTTACTGTAAATAATAATCTTGGTGTTGGGGTAATTTTTTAAAAGGGCTTTAATTTCAAAAATACTAGCCAACCCTTCAAGATCAAGATCAATAACTAGAACATCAATATCTTTGTTTTGAAGCAAGTCTTGAACCATCGCAAAATTACCTACGTTGGCAACGATAGAAATTTCATCGTGGTCTTTAAAGTAGGATTTTACCCCAAAATGGGTAACCGGAAAATTATCAGCTAAACAAACTTTTATCATGGTATTTAATTTTTAAGAGTTGTCTTTCAAAAAATTTTCATAAATGTAGTAAAAAAAATACAATCATTAGTCAGAAAACAGAATTTTTTTTCAATTTTTATTTATGAGACAAACTGGTATTGGGTTCATTTTGTGTTGGTTAGCGGTGTTGAGTCTTTTGAATATGGCAAAAACCTCTTTTTCTCTACCGGTGAAATCAGATATGGTTTTTCCGTTGTCATTTTGTTCCATAGCCCATTCTAATTCATCATAAGAAGCGCCAAGTTGGTCTTCATCGGTACGGTTGTCTCCAAATAATCCATCGGTAGGGGCGGCGGTTAAAATAGACTGAGGCACTTTTAAGTAGTGTCCCAAAGCATATACTTCGGATTTCATTAAGTCAGCTATTGGGCTTACATCAACGCCTCCGTCTCCATATTTTGTATAAAATCCAACACCAAAATCCTCTACTTTGTTGCCTGTACCTGCCACCAATAATCCATAAATACCAGCATAATAGTACAAGGTGCTCATGCGCAATCGTGCTCTTGTATTGGCCAATGACAAATTCATTTTGGCTTCGTTCTCATGCGTTGGTACAGCTTTTTTGAAAGTTTCAAAAACAGCGGTTAGATCCGAAGAGGCTTTTCGAACGTTTGGAAATCGTTCACAAAGTTGTTGAATGTGCTCTTGCGCTCTATTTACTTGCGATGGGGCTTGGTGTATTGGCATCTCTATACAAAGCACCTCTAAACCAGTAAGAGCGCATAAGGTAGAGGTTACAGCAGAATCAATGCCGCCAGAAATTCCAATCACAAATCCATTTGTGTGTGCGCTTTTTGCGTAATTGCTAAGCCAAGTGACAATTTGTTCCGTTACGTTTTCAACGGGGAGTGCGTTTTTTTTGGTCATATTAATGAATGTTTTTAAAAAGCAGGAATGTATATTTGCAAAAAAAATAAAAGGCTAAATTAAATAATATATATGAAATAGTTCTTTTTCCTTTGTTTTAATATTGGATGGAGACGATTTTGTTTTTGTAATTTTTTCCCATTTTTTCTTTTTTCAATAAAGCATCATTGTTTTTGGGATTCTTCTTAAATACGACTTTGGTGGTTTTAATTTTATGAAAATACAAATAGTAATTGATATGAAATTTTTGTTGTTGCCCATGGCTATCTGTTGCTTGTTTTGGTCTTGTGATAAAAAGTCAAAAGAAGAAAAAGCCATAGAAGAAATTCCAGTTGAACTAAAGTTGGAACGATTTGATCAAGCTTTTTTTGATTCAAAACCTGAAAATTTAAATCAATTGAAGGAGAAATATCCTGTATTTTTCCCTGATAATGTAGAAGATGCGGTTTGGGTCGAAAAAATGCAGCATCCACAATGGAGGGAATTGTATGCTGAAGTACAAAAGAAGTATAAAAATTTTGAGCCTATTCACAAAGATATTGAAGACTTGTATCGTCATATCCAATTTTACTTTCCCAAAACTCCAAAACCAAAAGTGTATACGCTTGTTTCGGAAATGGATTATTCCACAAGAGCCATCTATGCTGATAGTTTAATAGTGATTCCTTTGGAGTTATACCTAGGGAAAGATCATAAGTTTTATCAATTTCCAGCATATATTGAACAAAATTTAGAAACCAAAAATTTGTTACCAGATATTGCTTCAAGTTTTTTAGCAACCAAAATAGATACTAGAAATAGTAAAACGTTTGTCGAACAAATGATCGATGCCGGAAAAGAGTTGTATGTTAAAGAATTATTGTTGCCAAATCTACCAACAGAGGTGTTGATAGGATACACACCGGAACAAATGACTTGGTGTCAAGAAAATGAAACATACATCTGGCGTTATTTTATCGAGAAAGAAATCTTGTATAGCGCAGATGTAAAACTAGCCCCCCGATTTATTAATCCTGCCCCTTTTTCTAAATTTTATTTAGAAATTGATAACGAATCACCCGGGCAAGTGGGAGCCTGGATAGGTTGGCAAATAGTACAATCGTATATGAAAAACAATGAGGTGACAGTTGCTCAATTGTTGTCTACAAGAGGAAAAGAAGTTTTTGAAAAATCTAAATATAAACCCAAAAAATAATGTCAAAAAATAGCACATCAGAGATAAAATTTCAAGTTGAACTTGATGAGAACAGAATTCCAGAAAAATTATTTTGGACTGCTGAAGAGGGAGGGGTAGAGACACAAGAAGCCAAAGCAATTTTATTATCGGTTTGGGATAGTGTGCACAAAGAAAGTATGCGTATCGATTTGTGGACCAAAGATATGCCAGTAGATGAAATGAAAATTTTTTTCCATCAAACACTAGTGTCTATGGCCGAAACCTTTAAAAGGGCCACAAATGAAGAAAAAATGGCAGATACGATGATGGATTTTTGTGATTATTTCGCAGAAAAACTTGAGTTAAAGAAATAATCAAGTAAGAGTTGAAGTAAATAATATATAATTAAAAACCCCAAATTTTAGTCAATTTGATTATAATTTGGGGTTTTGTATAATTAAAGAGGTGAGCTGTTTTTGAAGATATTTTGATTTAATTCATCAATATATTTCAAGAGTGCTTCTTTTCCTGTTGACTCTAGTGATGAGGTAACAAAATAAGGGGGCATTTCGGCCCAATTATTGGCCAGCATTTGTTTTTTATATGCAGCTATATTTGAATCAATTTTGGTTTTACTGATTTTGTCAGCTTTGGTGAAAATAATACAAAACGGAATTTCGCTTTCGCCCATGTAGCTCATAAATTCGACATCTATGGCTTGAGCTTCATGTCTAACATCAATTAGAACAAACGCACAGACTAATTGTTCTCTTGTTTCAAAATAATCGGTAATGAATTTTTGAAAAACATTTTTGGTTTTCTTAGAAACTTTTGCGTAACCATACCCAGGTAAGTCAACCAAAAACCAATTTTTGTTAATTAAAAAGTGATTGATTAATTGGGTTTTTCCAGGTTTAGCTGAGGTTTTAGCTAGTTTCTTATGATTGGTTAACATGTTGATCAAAGAGGATTTGCCTACGTTGGAACGACCTATAAAGGCGTATTCCGGCAAATAGTCCTTGGGGCATTTGCTAACATCAGAATTGCTTATTATGAACTCAGCAGTGTTAATTTTCATGGTTATGGCGCTTTTAATTAATGAGCCGCAAGGTGCGTATTGGTTAACCAATGATCTAGGATTTTATTGAATTCATCTGGGTGCTCCATCATGGCTGCATGCCCGCAATTTTCTATCCAATATAAGGAAGAATTGGGGAGCAATTTGTGAAATTCTTCCCCCACATTCGGTGGCGTAACTTTGTCATTTTTACCCCAAATGATACATGTTTGAACATGCATTTTGGGTAAATCTTTGGCCATGTTATGACGAATTGCGCTTTTAGCAATGGTCAATGTTTTGATAAGTTTTACCCTATCATTTACTGTTTCAAAAACTTCATCTACTAATTCTTTTGTTGCAATTTCTGGATTGTAAAAAACGTCTTGGGCTTTTTTCTTTACATATTCATAATCGCCTCTTTTAGGATAACTATCACCCATGGCGCTTTCGTATAAACCAGAACTTCCCGTTAATACTAAGCCGGCCACTTTTTCAGGAAACATTTTGGTATGGTATAATGCAATGTGTCCTCCTAGAGAATTACCTAGTAAGATAACACGGTCTAAGCCTTTGTGTGTGATGAAATTTTTCACAAATACAGCAAAGCTCTTAACGTTAGTTTTTAATATGTTTTGAGTATAAATGGGTAGATCAGGAATAATGATTCGATATCCTTTTTCCGAAAAGTATCTTGCTACGGCATCAAAATTACTTAATCCTCCCATTAATCCATGAAGAATTACAATTGGTATGCCTTCTCCAGCTTCGTAGTAGCTATATTTTCCGTCTATTTTATAATGTTTTTCCATGTATTCTATAACTCAATTTCTTTTGAGGCAAATATAAGGTTTATTCGATTAATAAAAATTGAATGCTTTTCTTTTTCCTTTATTAATGATGCTATTGTCAATTATACTATTAATTACGAGATGCTTTGGTTGAAATTTAACCTTTTTGTTAAAAAAAACCTCATTTGATTTGTGATGGTTTTTCCGTAGTTTTTTATTACTTGTTAACTTTCCTACTAAAAAAAATGGGCCGCTTTAACTATTTGATTGTCCATTATTTAAGGGATTAGGAAGCAAAAAGAGTAAACTTATCAACAAAGTGGTATAAAGTGGTAAAAAGTGGTAAAAATTTATTTAATTTTGCTTTATACAAACTTTAACAAACGAAATGGACGCAATCATTGGTACCTATGAGTGCAAAGTCGATGCGAAAGGAAGGGTTATGCTGCCTGCTCCTTTAAAAAAGCAATTGGCTTCCTCACTTCAAGACGGCTTTGTCTTGAAGCGTTCCGTGTTTCAATCTTGTTTAGAATTGTATCCTATGGCCGAATGGAATTTGGTGATGAAAAAGGTGAACAGTTTGAATAAATTTTCTAAAAAAAACAATGATTTTATTCGTCGTTTTACAGCAGGGGTTAAAGTGGTAGAAATAGATGCGTTAGGTAGAATGCTTATTCCTAAGGATTTAGTTGGGTTTGCTAGTATTACCAAAGACGTGGTGTTTTCATCAGCAGTAACTATAGTTGAAATTTGGGATAAAGAGTTGTATGAGCAATCAATCAGTGGCGATGATATCGATTTTGCGCAATTAGCCGAAGAAGTAATGGGTAACAATAATACATATGAGCATGGAATATCATAATCCAGTTTTGCTAAAAGAAACGGTTGATGGGTTGAACATTAAACCTGATGGTATTTATGTTGATGTTACCTTTGGAGGAGGCGGGCATTCAGCAGAAATTCTTAGACGATTAGGTCCAAACGGGAAACTCTTTGCGTTTGATCAAGATGAGGATGCGTTAGCCAATGCGTTACCTGATGAACGGTTTACTTTAATAAATGAGAATTTTAGATACATCAAACGCTTTTTACGTTTTTATGGGGTAAAAGCCGTAGACGGTATATTGGCCGATTTAGGGGTGTCATCCCATCAATTTGATGTAGCCGAAAGAGGCTTTTCAACTCGATTTGACGCGGATTTAGATATGCGAATGAGTCAGAAAAATGATTTGAACGCTTATAGAGTGGTTAATGAATACGATGATGCTAATTTAAGGAGAGTTTTTTTTGATTATGGAGAACTTAAAAATGCTCCAGCGCTATCTAGAACAATAATAGAAGCAAGAAGCATACGCCCCATTAAAACCACCGAAGAACTTAAAGCGATATTAGCAAAATATCTGCCTGAAAAAGTTAGAAATAAAGTACTAGCGCAGATTTATCAAGCCATTCGAATTGAAGTGAACCAAGAAATGGAAGTGTTGAAAGAATTTTTGGAGCAGTCCTTAGAAATTTTGCAACCAGAAGGCAGATTGAGCGTGATATCTTATCATTCACTTGAAGACAGATTGGTAAAGCGATTTATGAAAAATGGCATGTTTGAAGGAGAACCTGAGCGAGATTTTTACGGAAATTTTTCGGTTCCATTTAAAACCATCGGAAAGCTAATCGTGCCAACAGCGGAGGAAATAAAAATAAATAACAGGGCCCGAAGTGCCAAATTGAGAATTGCGAAAAAGAAGTAACCTATGAAGCAAAGAATATATGCCATATTAAAAGCAAAATTTTTGATTGATGATGATGCAGTCAAGAATTGGGGTTTTATTGTGTTTTTGATATTTCTTGCCATTATAATGATAGGAAATACACAGCGATTTGAGCAAAAAGTGTTTGAAATTAATGAGCTAAATAATGAAGTAAAAGAACTTCGTTCTGAATTTGTAGACAAGCGATCAGAGTTAATGAAGTTAAAAATGGAATCAACAGTATCAAGAAAAATGGAATTAAAGCAAATTTTTCCCTCTTCGGTTCCACCAGTAAAAATCAAAGTAAACAAAGAAAAAGAACCAACTTTTTTTGAAAAAATATGGCAGTAGAAGATAAACACATTATGTACCGTATTTATCTAGTAGCTTTCTTACTTTTATTTGGGGCTATCTTAATTGCTATTAAGCTCACTAATATTCAATGGGTAGAAGGAGATTATTATCGAAAACTAGCCAAAGAGCGTACAGTAAGAAATTTTGTAATACCAGCCAATAAAGGGAACATTTATTCGGCTGACGGTAGTTTATTGGCTACTTCTATACCTAATTATACCATACGTTTTGATGCAGTAGCTCCCAAAACCGAAGTTTTTGAGAAAAATGTAAAACTTTTAGCAGATTCACTTGGTAGGCTTTTGAATAAATCTTCAGAGCATATCGAAAGAGATTTAAGAAAAGCAAGAGCTAATAAAAGCAGGTATCTTTTAATTGCAAACAGTTTAAGCTATACAGAATATGTAGCTATCAAAGGATTTCCAATTTTCAATAAAGGCCCCTACAAAGGCGGATTTATAGTAGAACAAAAAACGGTAAGAGAACATCCAATAGGAAAAATTGCCGAACGAACCATTGGTTACATAGGTAAAGATGCTTACGGAAATGAAAATTTAGTGGGAGTAGAAGGGGCTTACTCAAAATACTTAAACGGAAAAGATGGAAGGATTTTAAAACAAAAAATTGCCAAAGGACAATGGAAGCCTATAAGTGATGTCAATCAAATAGAACCTCAAGATGGATATGATGTTATTTCAACTATTGATGTGTTTATTCAAGATATAGCGCACCATGCTTTATTGAAACAATTAGAAGAATATCAAGCAGATCATGGTTGTGTAGTTGTAATGGAAACACAAACAGGCTATGTAAAGGCTATTTCAAATTTGGGAAGAAACGAAGCAACTGGAGAGTATTCTGAGCGTTTGAATTATGCAATAAGAGAATCACATGAACCTGGATCTACCTTTAAATTAGTTGATTTAATGGCTTTACTAGAGGATAAATTGGTTGATACAAGTGCTGTTTTTGATAGTAAGGGTGGTGTGATTAAGTATTTTGGACGCTCTGTTAGAGATTCTCACGAAGGTGGATATGGTAAAATTTCTTTAGCCAAAGGTTTTGAAGTGTCCTCAAATACCGTAATGGTACAAGCCGTGTACAATAATTATAAGTCGAACCCCGCAAGATTTGTAAATCACATCAATTCTTATGGGTTATATAAAAAATTGGGAATTAATTTTAAAGGGGAAGGTAAACCGTATATACCACAGCCTTCTGACCCTAAATGGTCTAAAATATCCTTGCCATGGATGGCTTTTGGTTATGGTGTGTCTGTCACTCCATTGCAAACCTTAACCTATTATAACGCTGTAGCCAATAATGGAGAAATGGTGAAACCATTGTTTGTTTCCGAAATTAAAGAGTGGAACAATACTATCAAAAAGTATGATAAAGTAGTTATAAATCCTAAAATATGCTCCGATGCTACTATCAAAAAAGTTAAAGCGGTATTGGAAAATGTTGTAAAAAGAGGTACGGGTTCTAAGCTGTATTCTAAAGATTTTTCTATGGCTGGCAAAACAGGTACAGCTCAAGTAAATTATGCCAAATCAGGAGGAGCAGAGAAATATTATGCTTCCTCTTTTGTGGGGTATTTTCCAGCTGATCATCCAAAATATTCCTGTATTGTAGTGGTACATAAACCCAATACGAGCAAGAACAATTATTATGGAGCCGATGTAGCGGGACCTGTTTTTAAAAGAATCGCTCAAAAAATATTTACCGATTCGCCCACAACAAATGAGATAAAAAATTTAAATCGAAAAATTCAAAATCAAGAAAAAAGTTATCTTTCTTATAGGGAAAAATCTCTAAAAAAATACAAATCGGTGCCTAATGTTAAAGGGATGACGGGTATGGATGCTATTGCTTTACTTGAAAACTTAGGATTAAAAGTTAGAGCAAATGGAATTGGAAAAGTAAAAAAACAATCCCTTCAAGCAGGAGAATCTTTTCAAAAAAACACAACTATAGTTTTAGAATTATCATGAAAACAGTAAAAGATATATTATACAAAGTAGCTATAGAAGGAGTTCACGGGGCTACTGACAGAGC
This sequence comes from Flavobacterium riviphilum, assembly GCF_055231795.1. Classification (NCBI taxonomy): domain Bacteria; kingdom Pseudomonadati; phylum Bacteroidota; class Flavobacteriia; order Flavobacteriales; family Flavobacteriaceae; genus Flavobacterium; species Flavobacterium riviphilum. The sequence goes on along the minus strand of NZ_JBUYSY010000001.1, from coordinate 49,498 downwards.
GGTCAATCAAATCCATTTTGATTCCAGAGCGATTAAAGAAGGAGACGTATTTGTAGCCATTCGAGGGGTTGTGTCTAATGGTCATGATTATATTTCTAAAGCTATTGAATTAGGTGCTAAAACTATAGTTTGTGATACTTTTCCAACAGAGTTTATACCTGATATCACCTATGTACGTGTAGATGATACCAATGCAGCGTTGGCTCAAATGGCTGCAAATTTTTATGAAAACCCCTCAGAAAAGTTAAAGTTAGTCGGTATCACCGGGACTAACGGAAAAACCACGATTGCCTCATTGTTGTTCCAACTTTTCCAAAAAGCAGGTTTTAAAGTAGGATTGATTTCTACCGTAAAAATTGTTGTTGATGATACAGAATATAAGGCAACACATACCACTCCCGATTCATTGACCATCAATTTTTATCTCAATAAGATGATTGAAGCCGGGGTTGACTATTGTTTTATGGAAGTAAGTTCTCATGGGATTCATCAAAAAAGAACAGAAGGACTACATTTTGTAGGGGGAATTTTTACCAATTTGACTCATGATCATTTGGATTATCATCCCACTTTTGCGGAGTATCGAGATGTTAAAAAATCCTTTTTTGATACTTTGCCCAAATCGGCTTTTGTGTTGACCAATGTTGACGATAAGAACGGGGCGGTAATGATTCAAAATACAAAAGCTCAAAAACGTACTTATGCCCTAAAATCATATGCAGATTACAAAGCTTTGATTCTTGAAAACCAACTTTCAGGCTTGTTGTTGAAAATCAACGAAAATGAAGTTTGGGTAAAATTAATCGGAACTTTTAATGCCTATAATTTATTGGCTATTTACGGAGCTGCAGTAGAATTGGGAATGGACAGTTTAGAAGCGCTTCGATTATTGTCTGAATTAGAAAGTGTTTCGGGGCGATTCCAGTTTATTGTGTCAAATCAAAAAATAACGGCCATAGTAGATTATGCTCATACCCCTGATGCCTTAGAAAATGTGATCAATACCATAAGCGATGTACGTACTCGTAACGAACAATTGATTACAGTAGTGGGCTGTGGTGGAAATCGAGACAAAACCAAAAGACCTATTATGGGAGGCATAGCCTCAGAGAAAAGTGATAAAGCCATTTTGACTTCTGATAATCCAAGAGATGAAGATCCTAATGTTATTCTATCGGAAATGGAAGCAGGAGTGGCTCCACAAAACCATAAAAAAGTATTGATAATAGCTGATCGTTTGCAAGCCATAAAGACTGCTTGTCAATTGGCGCAACCAAATGATATTATTTTAATAGCAGGAAAAGGACATGAAACTTATCAAGAAATCAAAGGAGTTAGAACTGATTTTGATGATATGAAAATAGTGAAAGAAATTTTAGAACAACTTAATAAATAGAAGATATGCTGTACTACTTATTCGAATACATGCACAAAACATTGGATATTCCTGGTACAGGAGTATTTCAATACATAACCTTTAGATCAGCTTTGGCGTTTATGTTGTCTTTGCTGTTGTCTACTATTTATGGTAAACGAATCATCGGATTTTTGCGAAAACAACAAGTAGGTGAGACCGTTAGAGAGTTGGGATTAGCGGGTCAGAACGAAAAAGCTGGAACTCCTACTATGGGGGGATTAATCATAATTTTTGCTACTTTATTGCCAGTATTGTTGTTTGCTAGACTACAAAATATCTATATTATTTTGTTGATTGTAACAACTTTGTGGATGGGTACAATTGGATTTATTGACGATTATATTAAGATTTTCAAAAAGGATAAAGAAGGACTAAAAGGCATCTTTAAAGTTTTTGGACAAGTAGGATTGGGAGTAATTGTTGGCTCTGTATTGTATTTTAGTCCAGTGGTTACTGTGAGAACCGATACAGGAAAAATGGATGTCTTTAAATCTGCAACACAAACCGTGGTGTTGCCTGCGCCAGTGGAGGAAAAATCTACTGCAACGACTATTCCTTTTTTTAAAAATAATGAGTTCGATTATGCTGAGTTATTAGCATGGACAGGAGAAGGATACGAAAAATGGGCTTGGCTAATTTTTATTCCCGTAGTAATATTTATTATAACAGCAGTTTCCAATGGTGCCAATTTAACCGATGGAATTGATGGACTCGCGGCTGGTACTTCTGCGGTTTCCGTTTTTGCACTCGGGGTTTTTACATTTGTTTCAGGAAATATTATTTTCTCAAACTATTTGAATATCATGTACATTCCTCATTCGGGTGAAATGACGGTTTTCATCTTTTCATTTGTGGGAGCCTTAATCGGATTTCTATGGTATAATTCCTATCCAGCATCTGTTTTTATGGGTGATACCGGAAGTTTAACGATTGGTGGGATTATCGCTGTGTTGGCTATTGCAGTTCGTAAAGAGTTGTTGATTCCTTTGTTGTGCGGTATCTTTTTAGTGGAAAATTTTTCAGTAGTACTTCAGGTAACCTATTTTAAATACACCAAAAAACGATTTGGAGAAGGAAAACGAATTTTCCTTATGTCTCCTCTTCATCATCATTATCAAAAGAAAGGCTACCATGAGAGTAAAATTGTTACCCGATTTTGGATCGTTGCTATTATGCTAGCTCTTTTATCGATAGTAACTTTAAAATTGAGATAATATGCGTTTAGTAATTCTTGGTGGAGGAGAAAGTGGCGTAGGAACAGCAATTTTAGGTCAGAAAAAAGGCTATGAAGTTTTTGTGTCTGATTTTGGAAAAATTAAACCTAGTTATAAAACGATTCTAGATCAATATGGAATTCCTTGGGAAGAGGAGCAGCATACCGAAGACTTGATTTTGAATGCTACTTTAGTAATGAAGAGCCCTGGAATTCCAGACAAAGCTCCAATAGTGAAGAAGTTAATTGAGAAAGGGATAAAAGTAATTTCTGAAATAGAATTTGCGGCACCTTTTACAAATGCTACTACCATTGGTATAACTGGAAGTAATGGAAAGACAACTACAACTATGCTGACTTATCATTTGTTGAAATCAGCCGGTTTACATGTAGGATTGGGTGGAAATATTGGAAAAAGTTTTGCATGGCAAGTAGCCGAAGAAGATTATGATGTCTATGTGCTTGAACTAAGTAGTTTTCAATTAGATGGCATCATCAATTATAAACCACACATTGCAATCATTACCAATATAAGCCCGGATCATTTAGATAGATACGAATACATTTATGAAAATTATATTGCTTCAAAGTTTAGAATAACGATGAATCAAACCGAATCAGATTATCTGATTTATGATGCTGATGATGAAGCATCTAAACAATGGCTAAAAACTAACAAAACCAAAGCAAAATTATTACCATTTTCTATTTCTACTATGCAAGAAATAGGAGCATTTTTAAACAACAACATTATGGAAGTTAAAGTAAATAACGATGAGTTTTCTGTTGAAATTGATCAGATTGCCTTAGAAGGGAAGCATAACATGAAAAATGCTATGGCAGCTACTTCAGTGGCCAAGTTAATGCAGATTCGAAATGCTACTATACGCGAAAGTTTATCCAATTTTCAAGGAGTAGAACATCGTTTAGAAAAAGTATTGAAAGTGCAAAATGTACAGTACATAAATGATTCAAAAGCAACCAATGTTAATGCTACCTATTTTGCTTTAGAAAGTATGAATGTGCCCACCGTTTGGATAGTAGGTGGGGTTGATAAAGGCAATGATTATAATGAATTGATGCCTTTAGTTCGCGAAAAAGTGAAAGCGATTATTTGTTTAGGTATTGATAATGCCAAAATTATCGCTGCTTTTGGAAACGTGGTTGATGATTTAATTGAAGTGAATTCTATGAACGATGCGGTCCGAATGGCTCAGCGTTATACAGAACGTGGCGATGCGGTATTGTTGTCACCAGCTTGTGCAAGTTTTGATTTGTTTGAAAACTATGAGGATCGTGGCCGCCAATTCAAACAAGCTGTATATAATTTGTAGTCTATTTTAAAATTTTAATTGAAAGATTTCTGGTTTTAAACCTGAGTTTTACAAAATAACAATGAAAAACCTTATCAATAAATTAAGAGGAGATCGCGGTATTTGGGCATTTGTTGCCCTATTGGCTGTTTTTTCCTTTATGCCAGTTTTTAGTGCTAGTAGTAATTTAGCCTATATTGGTTTGGGTAAGGGAAATACCTTAGGATACTTGTTAAAGCATTTGATGCATGTTGGTATCGGGTTTCTAATTATTTTTTGGGTACACAAAATACCCTACCTCTATTTTAGGTCAATCTCTCGATTTGGACTTGTATTTGTTTGGTTTTTACTGTTCTATGCGTTAGTGAAAGGGACTGTGATTGCTGGTGCCAATGCAAGCCGTTGGATACAAATTCCATTTACCAATATAACTTTTCAACCGTCTACTTTAGCGGCTATAGTTTTGTTTACCTTTGTGGCCCGCTTTTTGTCTAAGAAAAGAGAAACGGAAGTTGATTTTAAGTCTTCTTTAATCGATTTGTGGTTGCCTGTTTTTATCACACTAGCCTTGATTTTACCTTCTAACTTTTCTACCACTGCTTTGATTTTTGCAATGGTGATTATGTTGACTTTTATCGGTAAATATCCGGTAAAGTATATCGGTGCTATTTTAGGGGCAGGTGTAATCAGTTTGTTGTTTTTTCTTTTACTAGCAAAAGCCTTTCCGGATTCTAAACTGTTTAGTCGTGTGTCAACTTGGGAAAGTCGAATTGAACGTTTTAAATCGAATAGTTCCGAAGAAGATAACTATCAAATTGAAAAAGCCAAAACGGCTATTGCTTCTGGTGGTATTTATGGTTTGGGTCCCGGGAAAAGTGTTCAAAAAAATTTTCTACCTCAATCCTCCTCTGATTTTATCTTTGCCATTATCGTTGAAGAGTGGGGATTGATAGGTGGTTTAACAATCTTAACAATATATCTTTTATTGTTATTCCGTTTTGTTATTGCTTCACAAAAAGCTACTACCCTATTCGGGAAACTTATTGTCATAGCATTGGGGTTTCCAATGATTTTTCAAGCTTTGATAAATATGGCAGTTGCTGTTGAATTACTTCCAGTTACAGGGCAAACACTGCCGTTGATAAGTAGTGGAGGTACTTCTATTTGGATGACATGTATTGCCATAGGTATCATTTTGAGTGTGACCAAAAAAGAAGAAGAAATTGCACAAGAGCTCAAAGAAAAACAAATGCGTGAAGAAGCGCTACAAAAGTTAATAGACAATCAACTAGAATGGGATGCGCAAGAATCTCATGAGGAGTATTCAATTGAGGAAAAGGCAAATCCAATGAAGCCTGTTCTTGAACGTTAGGATAATAAGTAGGTAAGTATTAATTTATTTTTTGTATTTAGTATGTCAAAATTAAAATTCATATTGAGCGGAGGTGGTACGGGTGGTCATATCTATCCAGCCATTGCTATTGCCAATGAACTTAAAAGACGGTTTCCAGAGGCTGAATTTCTTTTTGTAGGTGCCAAAGATAAAATGGAAATGCAAAAAGTTCCGCAAGCAGGTTATCCAATAAAAGGTTTGTGGATAGCAGGCCTACAACGCAAATTGACATTGCAAAATGCATTATTTCCAGTAAAATTAATTAGTAGTTTATGGGAAGCTAGAAAGATATTAAAGGCTTTCAAACCCAATGTTGTGATTGGTACCGGAGGTTTTGCTAGTGGCCCATTGTTGAATGTAGCTAATAGCCTAAATATTCCTACTCTAATTCAAGAGCAAAATTCATATCCAGGAATAACCAATAAATTATTAAGTAAAAAAGCAGCAAAAATTTGCGTAGCCTACGAAAATTTGGATCGTTTTTTTCCAAAAGAGAAAATGATATTGACCGGAAATCCAGTTCGACAAGATCTAATTGATGTTTCGAGTAAACGAGAGGAAGCTCTTGCGTATTTTAAACTGGATCCAAAGAAAAAAACAATTCTTGTCTTGGGTGGAAGTTTAGGTGCAAGAAGGATAAATCAATTAATTGAAAAAGAATTAAAACATCTTCTCGGTCAAGAAGTGCAAATTATCTGGCAATGTGGCAAATTGTATTTAGAGGATTACAGCAAATACCAATCTGATTTAGTACAAGTAGTAGCTTTTATAGAGCGTATGGATTTAGTGTATGCTGCTGCCGATATTGTTATTTCGAGGGCTGGTGCTTCTTCAGTATCCGAATTGTGTATTGTAGGTAAACCGGTTGTTTTTATTCCTTCGCCTAATGTGGCAGAAGATCACCAAACCAAAAATGCTCAAGCTATTGTGGATAAAAAAGGAGCTATCATGATCCATGAAAAGGATTTGGATGAAGAATTTGGAATTGTGATTGAAGCCCTATTAAAAGACGAAGGCAAGCAACAAATGTTAGGCGAAAACATCAAAAATTTGGCCTTACCAATGGCGACGATGCAGATTGTCGATGAAATTGTAAAATTGATTCGAAATTAAATTATAACAAATAACGAGAAATCAGGTAAAGATGAACTTAAATCAAATTCAAAACGTTTATTTTATTGGAATTGGAGGCATTGGAATGAGTGCGTTAGCTCGTTATTTTCAAAATATTGGAAAAAATGTGGCGGGCTATGATAAAACACCTTCAATGCTTACTAATGAATTAATTGAAAGTGGCATTGCTATTCATTTTGAAGATGATCTCAAATTGATTCCTGTTGATTATAAGGCAGATAATACCTTAGTGATAGTTACTCCAGCTGTTCCAAAAACACACGGACAATGGCGTTACTTTTTTGATAATAATTTTGAAGTAAAAAAACGTGCCGAAGTATTAGGTATCATTACTAAGGATACCTTTAGTTTTGCAGTAGCAGGTACACATGGTAAAACGACCACTTCAAGTATTTTAGGTCATATTTTGTTTCAAAGTGGCGCAGATGTTACAGCTTTTGTTGGGGGCATAGTAGAAAATTATAATTCTAATTTAATTGGCTCCGGTAAAAGTATTACCGTGGTGGAGGCAGATGAGTTTGATCGCTCTTTTTTACACCTTCATCCTAACATTGCTTGTGTTACTTCTATGGATGCAGATCACTTGGATATTTATGGTACAAGTGAAGCGATTGAATCTTCTTTTGTAGAATTTGCGGATAAAATTGAAGATAAATCTCAACTTTTTATCGCTAAAGGATTGCCATTAGAAGGTATGGTTTGTGCTATCAATGAAGAAGCGCATTTTAGTGCATTTAATATCAGAATACAAGACGCTAGTTATGTTTTTGATGTACAAACTCCTCATGAAGTTATTAAAGATTTACGTTTTAATTTGCCAGGAAGACATAATTTAATGAATGCGTTGATGGCCTTAGCTATGGCAAAAACCTTCGGCATCCCAAATGAGGTGATTGCCACAGCTTTGTCAACTTTTGCAGGAATTAGAAGACGTTTTTCTTATCAAATCAAACGACCTGATTTGGTGTACATCGATGATTACGCGCATCATCCAACCGAAATCAATGCTGTTCATCAAGCGGTGAGAGAATTGTATCCTACTCAAAAAATTCTAGCTGTATTTCAGCCACATTTATTTAGTAGAACAAAAGATTTTGCAGATGATTTTGCAGCAAGTTTATCCAATTTTGATGAGATTTTATTACTAGATATTTATCCAGCTAGAGAACTGCCAATAGAAGGTATTACTTCTGAATGGTTGATGAGCAAAATGTCTAATGACAATAAAAAAGTAGTTGAAAAAGTAGAGTTAATTCCTTTAATTCAAGCCTCTGATGCAACTGTTATCGTTACCATCGGAGCGGGTGACTTAGGAGAAATGGTTCCAACGATAAAAATGGCTTTAAATGAAAAGAATTAATTGGTCAACAATACGATTATTGCTTTTGTTGGTTGGTATTATTTTTCTGTATTCATTTACCAATAACAAAAATTTGAATCGGAAAATTACTAAAACCGAAGTTGTTTTTGTTGGAGAAAATCAGTTGTTTGTTCAACAAAAAGCGGTTAATAAATTGTTAATAGAAAATAGAGCTGACCCTAAAACAATTCGAAGAGATGCCTTAGATTTGAATAAACTCGAAAAAACCATAAATGCTAATGCGATGATTGAACAATCGGAAGTATCAGTGAGCATTGATGGTGTCTTAAAGGCTGTAGTAAAACAGAAAACCCCTATAGCAAGGGTGAATGGAAATGGTTTTTCGTATTATATTGACTACAAAGGAAATGAAATGCCTTTGTCTTCAAATTATGCAGCGAGAGTTGTACTTGTTTCTGGGGAAATACAACAAAAAAATAGAGAAAAGTTTACGGATTTACTTCGCAAGATTTATGATGATGATTTTTTAAAAAAGAACATCATTGGAATACAAATCATGCCTAATGGTAGTCTGGTAATGTTGAATAGAAACTTCGATTTTAAAATTGATTTTGGTCAGTTGGTCAATGAAGAAGAAAAATTCAAAAATTATAAAGCTTTTTTTCAAAAAGTAATAGTAGATAGTTCAATTTTTAAATATAAAAAAATTGATCTTCGATTTGCAGAACAAGTAGTGTGTACAAAATAATAGAAAATGGAAAAAGAGAGTATTGCGGTAGGTCTAGATATTGGAACAACCAAAATTGTTGCCATGATTGGCAAAAAAAATGAGTATGGTAAGTTGGAAATTTTGGGTGTTGGAAAATCCAAAAGCCTTGGTGTGGCCAGAGGAGTTGTAAATAATATTGTGCAAACGATTCAATCTATTCAGCAAGCTGTAAGAGAAGCGGAAGCAGATTCTGGCTACAAGATAAAAGACGTTGTGGTGGGTATTGCTGGGCAACACATTCGTAGTATCCAACATAGTGATTATATCAGTAGAAATAATCCAGAGGAAGTGATTGGTGAGGCCGATATTGAACTTTTGATTGGTCAAGTTCATAAATTAGCAATGTTGCCTGGCGAAGAAATTATTCATGTATTGCCTCAAGAATTTAAAATTGATGGTCAGTCTGATATAAAAGAGCCTGTTGGAATGGCAGGAGGCAGAGTGGAAAGCAGTTTTCATATTGTTTTAGGTCAGGCTTCTTCTATTAGAAATATTGGTAGATGTATTCAAAGCTCAGGTATCGAATTGTCAGGATTGACTTTGGAACCGCTGGCTTCATCAGATGCGGTTTTGTCTCAAGAAGAAAAAGAAGCAGGTGTAGCTTTGATTGATATTGGTGGTGGAACTACTGATTTGGCTATTTTTAAAGACGGTATAATTCGTCATACAGCGGTAATTCCGTTTGGAGGTAATGTGATTACAGAGGATATAAAAGAAGGTTGTTCTATTGTTGAAAAACAAGCTGAATTACTTAAAGTGAAGTTTGGTTCCGCTTGGCCAGGAGAAAATAAAGACAATGAAATTGTGTCGATTCCTGGTATTAGAGGTAGAGAGCCAAAAGAAATATCATTGAAAAATTTGTCGAAAATCATCAACGCTAGAGTGGTGGAAATCATTGAGCAAGTTTTCAATGAAATCAAATTGTATGGACACGAAGAGCCAAGAAAGAAATTGATTGCTGGAATAGTTTTAACTGGTGGAGGAGCGCAACTCAAACATATTAAACAGTTGGTTGAGTATATTACGGGTATTGATACTCGTATAGGGTATCCTAATGAACATCTTGCGGGAAATTCCGATGAAGAAATTTCTAGTCCATTATATGCGACTGCTGTTGGATTGGTAATGAATAGTATTGCCAAAAATAGCCAAAGTGCGTTCAAAATTGAATCTAATCCTACTTATGGAAAAAGGGCTAACGTATTTTCTACTCCAGAGCAAGAAGAATCAAAGCCAAGAGTCGAAGATCAATATGTAGATGAGCCTAAGGAAGTTGTAGAAGAAAAGATTCCTGTAATTTCCACAGAAGACAAAATTAGAGAAAACTTTTTGGACCGATACGTAAAAAAAATCAAAGAGTTTTTAGAAAACGCTGAGTAAACCGAATTATATTTGCCCTTTTTGTCCCAAAAAAAAGTGCTTAATAAAATAATAAGAAATTAAAAACCCAATAAGATGACAGACAATTCAGAATTTGGAAGCATTTCATTTGATTTACCCAAAAACCAATCAAGTGTAATAAAAGTTATTGGCGTAGGAGGTGGTGGTAGTAATGCTATTAACCATATGTTTAAGCAGGGAATTAATGGTGTTGACTTTATAGTTTGTAACACAGATTCTCAGGCACTTCATAATAGCCCTGTTCCCAACAAAATTCAATTGGGTGTGAATTTAACCGAAGGTCTTGGTGCTGGGGCAAACCCAGATGTAGGACATCAATCGGCTATTGAAAGTATTAGTGAAATTGAAAAAATGCTCGATAGCAATACCAAAATGGTATTTATTACTGCTGGTATGGGGGGTGGTACTGGTACTGGTGCTGCACCTGTAATTGCTCAATTGGCCAAGGAAAGAGATATCCTTACTGTTGGTATCGTTACTTTGCCATTTCTTTTCGAAGGAAAAGTTCGTCAAGAGCAAGCATTGGTTGGTATTGAAAAATTAAGGAAACAAGTTGATTCATTAATTGTAATCAATAACAATAAATTAAGAGAAGTTTATGGAAATCTAGGTTTTAAAGCTGGTTTTTCAAAAGCTGATGAAGTTTTAGCGACTGCTTCAAGAGGTATTGCTGAAGTAATTACGCACCACTATACGCAAAACATCGATTTGCGTGACGCTAAGACAGTACTGTATAATAGTGGTACCGCCATTATGGGGTCGGCATCGGCAACTGGTGAAAACAGAGCTAAAGAAGCAATTATTGCGGCTTTGGATTCTCCGTTATTAAACGATAACAAAATTACTGGTGCTAAAAATGTATTGTTGTTAATTGTTTCGGGTACAAACGAGATTACAATTGATGAAATTGGAGAGATCAATGATCATATTCAAAATGAAGCTGGACATAATGCAAATATTATTATGGGAGTAGGGGAAGACGAATTGTTAGCCGATGCTATTTCTGTAACCATTATTGCAACCGGTTTTGATGTTGAACAACAAAATGAAATCGTAAATACCGAACCTAAAAAAATTATCCATACGTTAGGTGATGAGCAAAAAAGCGAACATCATCTGATGCATACACCTGTGGTTGCCTTTGATGTAAATAAGACCAAAACAGAAGAGATTGAGGAACGAGTTGTATTCGAATTGAATGAGGAAGTGGAAGCTGAGAAACCAGTGGTTTTATCTGAAGCTAAACCAAATTTAAATCAAGATGATTTAATTGTTATGACTGAATTTATTAAAAATTTAGACGTGACTTTTGAAATTGTTTCCCCAATTGAAGATTTGGATTTTACAATTTCGCTTCCATCTAAAGAAGAAGTTCAAATGCCAGTCAATACGGTGGTAGAGGCACCAAAACAATCTACTTTTTCTTTTGATTTGCCTGTTCAGCCACAGCCTACTTTTGTAGCGAATACTACGCCAAATAGAGAAGAAAAAGCAATTCATGAATTGACAGCCGAAGCAAAAGATATTTTTGTGGTAGAACCAGTTCAGGTTGTTCCGGTAACCGAAATGAATCAATCGGGGGTGGTGCGCTATTCTCTAGAAGAGTATATGGAAGTGGAGAACGAATTCATGAAGTCAAAACCTCAAGCCAAGCAAGAGGTTGAAGTTCCTGCTGAGTTAAACATTACATTGAAGCAAGTTGAAGCTGTAGAGCCATTTGAATTTCCAAATGAGAAAGTATCTCCGCTAGAAATGACAATTGAAGAGACTTTGCGATTTAGAGCCGAAGAAAGAAGAAAAAAACTTAAAGAGTTCAATTATAAGTTCCACAACAACATTTCTAAAATTGATGAGTTGGAAAGAGAGCCTGCCTACAAAAGATCAGGTATTGATTTGACGGCTTCGCCTGCAACAAATCAAAATTCTAGAATTTCTTTAAGTGTTGATAGCAATAATGATTTGCAATTGCGTTCGAATAATTCATATTTGCATGATAATGTAGATTAAAATATTGATATCAAAACGACTACAAAGCCTGAATTTTATCAGGCTTTGTTTTTTTAGGTCGTATCTAAATACATGTCGTAATAAAGTATTGGTTTTGCCGTAAAAAATGGTTAAATTTGCACAACTTTTGAGTTTTTATTCTACTCCAAAGTATTAAATCATTAGTTTTTACAAAACATTAATACCTAAATAATGAGTTTATCGGTACGTATCATGGACGAAATTAAAAACGCCATGAAAGCAAAAGATACTATGGCTTTAGAAGCCTTGAGAGCTGTTAAATCTGCAATTTTATTGGCGCAAACAGAAAGCGGTGCAAAAGAGGAAATTTCAGAAGAAGAAGAAATTAAGTTGTTGCAACGTTTGGTAAAACAAAGAAAGGATAGTGCTGGAATTTATACTCAACAAGGTAGAGCAGATTTAGCAGAGCCAGAATTGTTACAAGCGGCTGTTATAGAAAAGTTTTTGCCAGCTCAATTAAGCGAAGAGGAAGTAGAAGTTGTTGTAGCTAAAATTATTGCCGAAAATGACGCTTCAGGTATGGCAGCTATGGGAAAAGTGATGGGCTTGGCTTCAGCACAACTAGCTGGTAAGGCTGATGGTAAAACAATCTCCACAATTGTTAAGAAGTTATTGAGTTAATTTTTAGAAAAATATCGACTGCGTAGTTCAACTGGATAGAATATCAGATTTCGGCTCTGAGGGTTGGGGGTTCGAACCCCTCCGCGGTCACACAAAAGGGATAAGAGTTAAATCTTGTCCCTTTTTGTTTTTTACATCTAAATATATTCATTTTTTTTTAATTACAGCTTGATATTCATCATCTGTTTCCTTTTTTTTTAATGCTAAATTTGAAAGTATCTAAAAAATAAGGTTATGATTAATAGTGTTCCCGTTTCTCAAATCATGTCGAAAAATCTGGTTAGACTTCATCTAACAGATGATTTAACGAAGGCTGAAAGTTTATTTAAGCATCATAAAATTAGGCATATTCCTGTTGTAAAAGGAAATAAAATATTGGGTATTTTAAGTTATACGGATTTGCTTCGTATTTCTTTTGCCGATGCTATAGATGAAGAGGATGAAGTGGTAGATACCACAGTGTATAATATGTTTTCTGTAGAGCAAGTAATGGTGAAAAAAGTCAAAACGGTGTCTCCAGAAACGACTATTAAGGAAGCAGCGGAAATCTTAACGCATAACGATTTTCACGCTTTACCAGTTTGCGAAGGTGATTTGCTTGTAGGAATCGTAACTACAACAGATTTGCTTTGGTTTATGATAGATAATTATTGAAAAAAGTCGGTTGAAGCAAAGCAACAACCGACTTTTTTGATTTTTTTACTTCAATTAGAAAGAAGTAATTTTTTTTAAGTTTTCTATTGTTGCGGTTGGGTTTTCTGCTTTGAAAACAAAGCTACCAGCTACCAGTACATCTGCTCCAGCTTCTACCAATTGAACCGCGTTTTTGTCAGTTACCCCTCCATCAATTTCGATAATTGTATTGGCTTCTTTTTTAATAATCAAGTCTTTTAGTTTGTTGACTTTGTTGTAAGTGTTTTCTATGAATGATTGGCCGCCAAATCCAGGATTAACGCTCATTATGCAAACTAAGTCAATATCGTTAATAACATCTTCTAGAAGGTCTATAGAAGTGTGAGGGTTGATTGCTACACCGGCAAGCATTCCTTCGGCTTTTATAGCTTGTAATGTTCGGTGTAAATGTGTACAGGTTTCATAGTGAACTGTCAAAATGTTGGCTCCTAAATCCGAAAAAGTTTTGATATAACGATCAGGGTCAACAATCATCAAATGTACATCTATCGTTTTTTTAGCGTGCTTGGTGATAGCTTCTAAAACGGGCATTCCAAAAGATATGTTAGGCACGAAAACACCGTCCATGATATCGATATGAAACCAATCTGCTTGGCTATGATTGATCATTTCGATGTCTCTTTGTAAATTAGCAAAATCAGCAGCAAGAACAGATGGAGCTATCAAAGTGTTTTTGTTAGGAGAATCGTTGTTTTTTTGAATGTTTAAAGTTTTACTAGTCATTGTGTTGTTGTTTTTTGCAAAATTAGCTTTTTTTATTTCAAAAAAAGAAAGTATTTAAAGTTATTCAGTTGTATACTATTTCTTGAAGAGGGAATCGCTGCTTGACTTATTTTGTGGTAAACAAGAAGTGGTTTTTGACAATAGATTTAAATAAAATAAAACTCTGGAAACCCGAGCGGAGCGAATTGACCGTAGTTTTGTTTGCCTTGTAAAAAAAAAAACTCCGGATACCCGAGCGAAGCGAATTGACCGTAGTTTTGTTTGCCTTGCAAAAAAACAAAACTCCGGTAATCAGCCGGAGTTTTCAATCATCAATCAAAAAACGAACAGTTAATCAGGCTGTCGTTAACGGTAAAGCTCAAATACCACTAAGATAAGGAATTTGATTTTGTATTTTAACCTAAATAAGTTTTTAAAATTTTACTTCTTGAGGTGTGTTTTAATCTGCGAATTGCTTTTTCTTTAATTTGACGTACACGTTCACGTGTCAAATCAAATGTTTCGCCAATCTCTTCAAGAGTCATTGGGTGTTGGTCTCCTAGTCCAAAATATAAACGAACAACATCAGCTTCTCTAGGAGTTAATGTTTCTAAAGAACGTTCTATTTCGGTGCGAAGTGACTCGTGAATCAAATCTCTATCTGGATTTGGAGATTCTCCTGAACGTAATACATCATAAAGGTTAGAATCTTCTCCTTCTACAAGAGGGGCGTCCATAGATAAGTGACGACCAGAGTTTTTCATCGATTCTTTTACGTCATTTACGGTCATGTCAAGTTCTTTGGCAATTTCCTCGGCAGAAGGTGGGCGTTCGTTAGATTGTTCTAACAAAGCATACATTTTGTTGATTTTATTGATAGAGCCAATTTTGTTTAATGGTAAACGTACAATTCTTGATTGCTCGGCTAAAGCTTGAAGAATAGATTGGCGAATCCACCAAACGGCATAAGAAATAAATTTGAAACCACGTGTTTCATCAAAGCGTTGGGCTGCTTTTATGAGTCCTAAGTTTCCTTCGTTTATCAAATCAGGTAAAGTTAATCCTTGATTTTGATATTGTTTTGCTACCGAAACAACAAAACGTAAGTTCGCTTTTGTTAGTTTCTCTAAAGCTCTTTGATCACCGGCTTTTATTCGTTGTGCTAATTCTACTTCTTCGTCGGCAGTAATCAAGTCTACTTTTCCAATTTCTTGTAAGTACTTGTCTAAGGATGCGGTTTCACGATTGGTAACCTGCTTGGTGATTTTAAGTTGTCTCATGGTATTTGTTTCCTTGTTTGTTAGGTGTACAAATCTTTATACGTACTAACTCCCTAAAAAGTTACATTTAATTCAAAATTTAATAAAAAAAATGTGTAAAAAAATAATAAGTGCTTGAAAATCAACACTAAAAAGCGTGTAGGTCTTTGATGTTCTGAGAGTGAACTAGGGGTTAAATGGGGGGGGGTAGAGCTTGGGTTTCTATGTAATGAAGTTGGTTTATGGAATTCTGTTTTAAAATGCAAACGAGGGTCAAAAAAAAACCTCTTATTCAAATGAGAATAAGAGGTTTTGAACATTAACCTTGAATTAATTACCTATTATTTTTTTTCTTCTCTAGGAGGTCTAGGCAATAAAGCTTTACGAGAAACTTTTTCTTTTTTAGTTTTTGGATCGATTCCTAAGTATTTTACTTGAAATACATCTCCCATTTTTACTACGTCTGAAACGTTTTCTGTTCTTTCCCATGCTAATTCTGAAACGTGTAATAAAACTTCGTTTCCAGGAGCTGCAGTGTATTCTACAACGGCTCCAAAATCTAGCATTTTAATCACTTTTACTTCGTATGCTTCTCCCATTTGAGGCTTGAAAGTAATTGAGTTGATTTTTGCTAATACAGCTTCAATTCCATCTGGATCAGTACCTAGAATTTCAATTACACCTTGTTCGTCTACCTCGTTAATTACGATAGTAGTGCCTGTGGCTTTTTGAAGTTCTTGAATTACTTTACCTCCAGGTCCAATTAATGCGCCAATAAAGTTTCCAGGAATAGTTCTGGTAATAATTTTTGGAGCATGAGCTTTTACGTCTGCTCTTGGGGTGTTGATAGTTTCTGTTATTTTTCCTAAAATATGCAAACGTCCATCGCGAGCTTGACCTAAGGCTTGTTCCATGATATCATAGCGTAATCCGTCTATTTTGATATCCATTTGGCAAGCAGTAATTCCGTCTGCTGTACCTGTAACTTTAAAGTCCATATCGCCTAAGTGATCCTCGTCTCCTAAGATGTCTGATAATACGGCAAATTTTTCTCCGTCTGTGATAAGTCCCATGGCGATACCTGATACTGGTTTTACCATTTGTACACCAGCATCCATTAAGGCCATTGTTCCAGCACAAACTGTTGCCATAGATGATGAACCGTTAGATTCTAAAACCTCCGAAACTACACGAATAGTATAAGGGCAATCTGCAGGAATCATGTTTTTTAATGCACGTTGTGCAAGGTTTCCGTGTCCAACTTCTCTTCTAGAAGTACCTCTTAAAGGTTTTGCTTCTCCGGTTGAGAAAGGAGGGAAGTTATAGTGTAAGTAGAATTTTTCTTCTCCTTGTTCAGAAGGGGAATCAATTACGTTGGCTTCTCTTGACGTTCCAAGAGTTACAGTAGCCAAAGCTTGAGTTTCTCCTCTGGTAAAAATTGATGATCCGTGTACAGATGGCAAATAATCAATTTCGCACCAAATAGGTCTAATTTCTGTTGTTTTTCTTCCGTCAAGACGCAATCCTTTTTCAAGAATTACATTGCGAACAGCTTCTTTATTAGTTTTGTAAAAATATTTGCTAACTAAATCACCGTTTTCAGCTAATTCTTCTTCGGTAAAAAGAGTTTTAACTTCTTCTTTTACGGCTGCAAATTTTTCGCTTCTTTCGCTTTTACCAGAGGCTTCTTGTGCAATGGCGTAGCATTTGTCGTAAGCAGCGGCTTTTACTTTGCTGTAAATGGTTTCGTCTTCTTTTTCTTCTTCGTAGGTTCTGTATGCAGGGGATCCTACAGCTACTCTTAATCGTTCTTGAGCTTCAATTTGAATTTTGATAGCTTCATGTGCAAATTTAATCGCTTCTACCATTTCGGCTTCTGAAATTTCTTTCATTTCGCCTTCTACCATGGCTACAGAATCTTTAGAAGCTCCTACCATCATATCGATATCGGATTGTTCTAATTCTTCTCTACTTGGGTTGATAACTAATTTTCCATTTACGCGTGCAACGCGTACTTCGGAAATTAAGTTGTAGAATGGAATGTCAGAGACAGCAAGTGCGGCAGATGCGGCAAGTCCAGCTAATGCATCGGGCATTACATTGTCGTCATGAGACATTAATTGAATCATCACTTGGGTTTCGGCATGATAATCGTCTGGGAAAAGTGGACGGAGTACACGGTCTACCAATCGCATAGTTAATACTTCGCTATCGCTTGGACGTGCCTCTCTTTTGAAAAACCCACCAGGGAAACGACCAGCTGCGGCAAATTTTTCACGATAATCAACTGTTAAGGGTAAGAAGTCTACTCCTGGGTTTGAGGTTCTTGCTGATACGGCAGTGGCCAATAACATGGCATCTCCCATTCTAACTACTACAGATCCGTCTGCTTGTTTTGCTAATTTTCCGGTTTCGATTGAGATGCTTCTGCCATCTCCTAAATCGATAATTTCTCTTGAAACTTGTGGAATCATACTTTTTATTTTGTGATTAAACAATGGGTTTTAGTTGTGTTGTAGTTGTAGTTGTTGTGTGTAGTTGTTGTCTAAAACCCAATGAAAAACCATACTTTTTTAATAGAGCAAATATAGCAAATGGAAACCATATATTTATGAAAAAATAGCTACTTATCCTTATGGTTTTCAGTTGATTTTGTTGCTCTTGCGCTGATTTTTTTTTAAATAAAAAAAGAGGCACTTTCGCACCTCTTTAGTTTATTGATTATTTTCTAATATTCAATACTTTGATAATTTCACGGTATCTGTTGATATCTTTTTTCTTCAAGTAATCTAGCAAAGCTCTTCTTTTACCTACTAAAAGTACCAAAGAACGCTCCGTGTTGAAATCATGACGATTTTTTTTCAAGTGCTCAGTAAGGTGGCTAATTCTATGTGTGAATAAAGCGATTTGTCCTTCTGCAGATCCAGTGTTTTCTGCTTTTCCTCCGTGTTTCGCGAAAATTTCCGCTTTAACTTCTTTAGTTAAATACATGCTAATATTATTTAAATGATTGTTATGTATGTCGTACAGCTATTGTACGACGGGTGCAAAAGTAGTGTTTATTTTTGAAAAATAATACTCTTTTGATATTTTTAAAAAAAAATATTGCGATTGAGTTGATGTTGTGGCTAATTGTATATAAATATGTATTAGTTTCCTGCTAATGTGATTGGAATTGAAAAAAGAACTCTAACAAATTGTCCTCTTTGTTTTGCTGGTATCCAATTCTCATAACTTTTAATTACTCTTATAGCTTCTTGGTCTAACTCAGGAGCGAGGGATTTTATAGTCTTTGTGTCAACTATCGAGCCATCTTTTTCAACTATGAACTGAGTATATATTTTGCCTCGAGTTTTTTCATGTCCTTTTGGAATTACATAGTTCTTTGCTAAAAATTTGTAAAAATCATTAATGCCATTTTTTGGAATTGGTGGGGTTTCGTACTCACGGTATTCATAATTGTTGTTTTCTTCATCAGTACTTTTGCCTGTTATCAATCTACCTTTTTTATATTTTTCTACATATTTTCTTTTTCGTTTGTCGTATTCTCCTTCCCAAACGCCATCCTTTAGGCCGTCTTTAATATTGCCAGATTCTGAAAAATTAGTTTCAATTTCTTGATAAAATCCCTCTCCGTTTTTTACTGTTTGCTTATTATCACGGTTCCAAAATTGATTGATTTTTAAAACATTTGTAATTCTATCTTCTGATTTTAAATACTCTCCCTCAAGTTTTTTTAATCCATTTTCGTACCATTCTTCATGCGGGCCTAGTAATTTGGATTTTACATAATTAGTTCTGGTTTTTTTATTGCCATTTTCGTAATAAAAAATAAATTCACCTTCGTAAGTAAGGTAATCTTTGGTTTTTGAGTATCCTTCCATTTGTATGACTCCTGATTTATAGTAGTCATAAATTTTATAGCTATCTTTTTCTTTGTAATAGTCCTTTACAATTCGATAATACTGGAAATTATTTTCATTTGTTTCTGACCAAATAGAATCGAAATAAATGGTTTTGTCAAGATTATTTTGACCGAAAATGAAGGTTGAAAATAGTATTGATAAAAATAATTGAATAGGTTTTGGTTTCATTCTTATAGTTTGGTTTTTGTTTGGTTCTTAAATGTTAGAATAGAGCTGCAATTTCATTATTTACAAATTCCAAGAATCGTTCGTCGGCTTCTGTGAATGGGTCGATAACGTGGCTATCAATATCAATTTGACCAATGTTTACGCCGTTTACAAATAGAGGCACTACAATTTCAGATTTGACAGTAAAACTGCAGGCAATGTAGTTGTCTTGGGCTGAAACATCAGGAACTACAAAGTTGGCATTCGATTCAGCTACTTGTCCGCAAATTCCTTTTCCGAAAGGAATAACGGTGTGGTCTGTTTCGGCTCCTACATAAGGCCCTAAGTGTAAGGTTTTGGTATCGTGGTTGGCGAAGTAAAATCCTACCCAATTGTAGTAGTCAATGGATTGATTCAAAAGTTGGCAAATTTCTAAGAGTTTTTCATCTCTTGTTAAGGTTGTATTTTGAGTAATTGCAATTACTTTTGGTTTTAATTCTATAAAGCTCATGTTTTTTGTTTTTTTTATACAAAAGTATTTAATGACGCTATTATAAATGTATAAATTTGGAAAAAAATTGATTTTGAGAAAATATTGGTCACGTTATAAATCTTTTTTGCAGTTTGTGGGGATTTTTCTGTTTGTCTATGTTGGCATGACGATGCTTTATCAATGGTATTTGGAGGGTTATGGTTCAAAGCAAGTAGATGGGATAACTCAAATGGTGGCAAGTCACACTCAAAAAGTGCTGTATGCTATGGAGAACAATTCAAGTGTTTATTGGTCCGATTCTATGGGGATAGTAGTTCGTGTGCTAAAAAAAGATACAGTGCGAATAATTGAGGGGTGTAATGCGGTAAGTGTAATCATTCTTTTTGTTTCTTTTGTAATTGCATTTGCTGGGAAATTTAGTGTTACTTTTTTTTATGTTGTTTTAGGAAGTGCGTTGTTGTATTTGTTAAATGTTTTTAGAATTGCAGCGTTGAGTTTGCTGTTGTATTATTTTCCTGAACATACCCATTTGTTGCACGGGGTATTATTTCCGTTGGTGATTTATGGAGTAGTTTTTCTTTTATGGATAGTGTGGATTTCAATCTTTTCTAAGTATGCTAAAGCTTCTGGTTCAAAATAAAATTAAACTTTTTTGGTTTACCCTTTTAGTGGCTTTATTAGGATTGGTGCGTGCATTTGAGTCTCAATTGTTTTATGATCCTTTGTTGGAATTCTTTAAGGGCGAATATGCTAATTTACCTTTGCCTGAAATGAATAGTCTTTATCTTTTTTTTGGCATCCTTTTTCGTTATGCGATCAATAGTATACTTTCAATCCTGATATTATATGTCATTTTTAATGATAAGGAAATAGTGGTGTTTTCATCACTGTTGTATTTGGTGTTCTTTGTTGTTTTAATTCTCGTTTTTTTTGGAATGTTATATGGGACAACGAGTCCAAATTATCTCTTGTTATTTTATTTGCGTCGTTTTTTAATACAACCCCTATTGTTAGTTCTTTTTATACCAGCTTTTTATTATCAGAAATTGAATGAGTAGACAATTTATTGCGTACCTTTAAGTAGTAATTAAGGTTGTATTTTATAAATTGAAATTCTGATGAAGATAGTTAAGTTTTCTGGTGACACGGTGGATTTTATTCCGCATAAACTCATGAAATCATTGCTCAAAGCTGGTGCTAGTCAAGAGCAGGCTAATCAAATCATAGCAACCATCCGTTTGCAACTATACGAGGGTATTGCTACCAAGCAAATTTATAAAATGGCGTTTTCTTTACTCAAGAAAAACAGCAATGCCCATGCAGCGCGGTATAATTTACGTGAAGCCATTCGCTTATTAGGTCCAGCAGGTTTCTATTTCGAAAAATTTATTGCAAGATTATTTGAATATCAGCGTTATCGTACTCAATCCAATTTAATTTTACAAGGCAAATGTGTTTCGCATGAAATTGATATTTTGATTCATAATGCGATAGAATTCGGAATGGTGGAATGTAAGTTTCATGAAGGAAGAGAAGCTGCTTCTGATGTAAAAGTACCCTTGTATATTCTGTCTCGATTTAACGATTTGAAAGCGCGTCCGCAGGAGTTTTTTGAGGATTCAACTACTTTAAATAGTTGTTGGATAGTTACAAATAATCGTTTTACAACTGACGCTATAGATTTTGCACAATGTTCAGGTTTGCATTTGTTAAGTTGGAATTTTCCTGAAAACAAAGGATTGAAGACCATTGTTGATGCTAGTAAACTATATCCAATTACTTGTATGACCACTTTATCAATGGCAGAAAAAGAATTTTTGTTGAATTTAGGATACATCGTCGTCGAAGATTTGTTGAAAAACAAGAACGCTTTGACGGATTTAGGATTAAGTTCAATTCGAATGCAAAGGGTGTTAAAAGAGGTTAATGATTTGTGTAAGAACTGAGTAGGGTTGTAAGTTAGAATGCCAATTCTGATCATGTCCATATGTTGAAAGGTATTTAAAAAGAACAGCTAATAATTTAAAATTACACCTATGAAAATCAAATGTATAGGAGGAGCAGGAACTGTTACAGGTTCTAAATTCTTAGTCGAGAGCCACGGAATTCGAATATTGGTTGATTGTGGGCAGTTTCAAGGATTGAAGCCATTACGGGAGCTGAATTGGGAACCTTTGCCAGTTTTGCCTTCTACAATTGATTTTGTATTACTAACTCATGGTCATTTAGATCATTGTGGGTGGTTGCCTAGGTTGGTCAATCAAGGGTTTAAAGGTAAAATTTATTGTACAAGCCCTACGGCTGCAATCTCCAAATTGATTTTGTTAGATAGTGCTAAAATACAGGAAGAAGAAGCGGCTAAAGCCAATGAAGGAAAATATTCCAAACATGAATTGGCAGAGCCCTTATATACAGTAGAGCAAGTGGAGAAGGTTTTTCCGCTATTTCGTGTCGTGCAAACCAAAACGGCAATAGCTTTGGATGCAGAAATTGAGGCTGTTTTTACTAACTCGGGTCATATTTTAGGGGCCTGCACAATTGAGTTGTTTTTAGAGGATAAGTATGTGGTCTTTTCAGGAGATATTGGTCGGGATAATGATGTTTTGATGTATTCGCCTACTAAGCCCACCCGTGGCGATTATATCTTTCTTGAAAGTACTTATGGTAATAAATTACACCCTTCTACAGATCCAAAATTGGAATTAGAACTTTATATCAATAATACAATTGCCAAAGGTGGAACGGTTATTCTTCCCAGTTTTGCTGTTGAAAGAGCTCAAAGTGTAATGTTTTTGTTGTGGCAACTAAGGCAAGAGGATCGTATTCCGTTAGTTCCATATATTATCGATACGCCTATGGGTATCAGTGTGCTCGATGTTTTTGAAAACAATAAGAAATGGCATAAGCTTAAACCAGAAGAATATGTTGGGATGTGTAAAATGTTTACCATGATTTCCGACTATAAGGATACAATAGAAATGATTTATAACAATCAGCCTAAAGTGGTAATAGCGGCTAGTGGGATGATAACCGGAGGTCGTGTGTTAAGTTACTTAGAGCGTTATATTGGTCTGCCAGAAACCACAGTTATTATAATTGGATTTCAAGCGGAAGGAACAAGAGGACGAAAATTGCTAGAAGGAGCTAAGGAGATTAAAATTCATGGAAAATATTACGAAGTGAAAGCTACTATTCTTGAAATTGAAGGATTGTCAGCGCACGGAGATCAAAATGATTTGTTGAGATGGCTTTCTGCTTTGCAAAACAAACCCAAGAAGGTATTTTTGATTCATGGAGAGAATCAGGCTTCTGATGAATTGAGGATAAAAATACAAGAACGTTTGGGCTTTGATTGTGTTGTTCCAATTATGGGGCAAGAATTTGAATTGTAATTTTAACAAAAAAAACACATATTTTGTTAATGTATTGAATAATTTTGTGGCATGAATGTGAAAAAGAGCACAAGTATTTTTTTAGCACTTCTATTATTGGTTTCCAATATAGGAGTTGTTTTTAATGTGCATTATTGTGGCGGATCTATAGCTGCAATAAGTTTGCATTCGGAACTTTTATCTTTGACAGAGCCAGAGGGCTGCTGTGAAAAAACAACTTTCATAGAAAAGGATAGTTGTTGTAAGGACAAAGTGGTGCATTTTGAAAAAAAATCAGATAACGCAACAGTTAAAATTGTTTTATTTGAGCTAATGGCGCCTTTTATTGTGCCAATTCAGCAATCGATTGTTCGTGCTACGACACCACAAATTCAAAAAACAGTTGTTAATGATTTTTATGTGGCCATCAATGCGCCTCCACTTTATCAACTGTATCATCAGTATATATTTTACGCCTGATTATTAGTTTAAAAAAAGCAAGCCCTTATTGGGCTAATGATATTTTTTTAATCTAATATTTAGTATAATTATGCAAAAAATTATGTTGCTTTTAGGAGCACTTTTTCTTGCGTCTTCTGCTTTTTCACAAGAAAATCTAGAGGAAGTGAAAGTGGTAAAAAAGCGAAAAGGATTGCTCAAATCCTATACCCTTACAAGCAATACTACGCTTGTAACTAGCAAAGAATTACTCAAAGCGGCATGTTGTAACTTGGCCGAAAGTTTTGAAACCAATCCATCGATTGATGTTAATTTTTCGGATGCGTTAACTGGAACCAAACAAATTAAAATGTTAGGTCTCACGAGTCCGTATTTAATGATTACTGAGGAAAATGTGCCTTCGGTTCGAGGGGCTTCTCAAGCGTATGGATTGTCATTTACTCCAGGCACATGGATCGAAAGTATTCAAATTACTAAAGGCGCAGGTAGTGTGGTCAATGGTTTTGAAAGTATTTCGGGGCAAATTAATACCGAGTTGATTAAACCAATCAATGACATTCCTTTCTTTTTGAATGCCTACGGATCTACCGATTCTCGATTTGAATTAAACACACATTTCAATACACAATTATCAAATAAGTGGAGTAGTAGCTTGTTTGTTCATGGAAATACGCGTGTGTCAAAAATGGATCAAAACAACGATGGATTCATGGATAATCCTTTGGCTAAACAAGTCAATGTGATGAATCGTTATCAGTATTATGATGCTGATAAAGGTCTGGTTAGCTTTATCAATTTAAGGTATATGAATGATAAAAAACAAGCAGGCGAAGTAGATTTTAATCCTGATAGCGACCGTGGAACTACTAATAACTGGGGGTCTGAAATTAATACACAGCGATTAGATTTGGCAACAAAAGTAGGTTATGTTTTCAAAGACATGCCTTTTCAAAGTATTGGTTTTCAAAATGCTTTTACCATTCATGATCAAAATTCCTATTATGGGTTGAGAACGTATGACATCAAACAAAGTAGTTTTTATTCTAACCTTATTTTTAATTCGATAATCAACAACACTAAACATAAGTTTGCTACGGGAATTAATTTTGCTTACGATAATTATTCAGAGTTTCTTCAAACAAGAGATTTTAGTAGAATTGATAACTCGGTGGGGGCTTTTTTTGAATATACCTACGACAATGATGATAATTTCAGTATAGTATTGGGTGGTCGCGTAGATCAGCACAATCGTTTGGGCGCTTTTGTAACCCCTCGATTACACTTGAGATACAATCCGTGGGAAAATGCAGTATTCCGATTGTCTGCAGGTAGAGGAAAACGTGCGGCCAATATTTTTGCTGAAAATCAATCGTTGTTGGCTAGTTCTAGAGTGGTTTCAATTTTGGACACAGAAGGGGAGGTATATGGATTAGATCCAGAAATAGCATGGAATTATGGCGTTAGTTTTAATCAAAAATTTCAGTTGTTTGGTCGTGGTGGCGATGTTGGATTTGACTTGTATCGAACCGATTTTCAAAATCAAGCCGTGGTTGATGTCATGAATTCGCCACAACAAGTGTTGTTTTATAATTTAAAAGGAAAATCTTTCGCAACTAGTTTGCAAGTAGAATTCAATTATGAAATTGCTCCTCGTTTCAATATGCGTTCGGCCTACAAGTATTATGATATTCAAACGCAATATTTGTCAGGTGTTTTTCAAAGACCCTTGCAAGCCAAACACCGATTTTTTGGGAATTTAGAGTATGCTACAGTGAGAACGGAAAAAGGACATCAATGGCGTTTTGATGCCACTTATAATTGGTTAGGGAAACAGCAATTGCCAACAACCTCTTCTAATCCTATTCAAGATCAATTACCTGAATTCTCTCCAGCTTATAGTTTGGTAAATGCGCAAATCACTCATGTGTTTTCCTCAAATTTTGAAGTTTATTTAGGAGGGGAGAATATTGGGAATTACAGACAAGAAAAAGCAATACTTGGAGCCGATAATCCATTTGGTCCCAATTTTGATGCTTCAATAGTCTATGCGCCTATTTTTGGTCAAATGTATTATGCGGGTTTACGTTTTAAAATTAAATAACAAACAAAATATAAATCAAGAAATTATGAAAAAAATAGTTTTAATTATGATGATGGCTTTGGTAGGTATGACTGCTCAAGCCCAAGAGAAAAAAAATAAAAATGCCAAGGTAGTAACCGAGGTAAATGGTAATTGTGGGATGTGTCAGAAGCGAATTCAAAAAGCAGCTTTATCTGTAGAAGGAGTGAAGTCAGCGGTTTGGGACATACCAACCCATAAGTTGACTTTAATTTTAAACGAAGAGAAATGTTCTTTGAAAGACGTAAAGAAAGCTATTGCAAAAGTTGGTCATGACACGGATGAGTTTAAAGCAACGCAAGAAGATTATGAAAATTTACACGCATGTTGTATGTATGAAAGAGATTAATTAGTTAATTTTTTGAGCACCCAAATTCATTTTTGGGTGTTTTTTTATAGAATCGTTAATAAAATTTTAAAATCGGGTTAAATTTTGCTGCTTTGTTATAAAATAGCTATTTTCACGGCTTATAAATACCCAAAACAATACAACTATGACTAATTTTGAATGGACCCAATTATTAAATCCTGAGTTTTATATTACTTTAAGTGTAGGAGGGGTTCAGATTGGATTGTATGTAGTATTGTTTATTGTATTTGCTGAAACAGGTTTATTTGCTGGATTCTTTTTGCCAGGTGATAGTTTGCTATTTTTATCGGGCATTTATAGCCGAAGTCTGGTGGAAAATGTTATCAATGTAAATAGCGATTTATTTAATGTTACTTTGCTTTCGATATTAGTCGCCATAGCGGGTATTTTTGGGAATACCGTAGGGTATTGGTTTGGTGCTAAAAGCGGCTATTACTTATTTAAAAAAGAAGATACTTTTTGGTTTAAGAAAAAATATTTGTTGCAGTCTAAAGATTTTTTTGATAAGTATGGAGGTAAAGCTATTATCTATGCTAGATTCTTACCGATTTTTAGAACGTTTGCACCTATTGTTGCCGGAATTGTGTCGATGGACAAAAAGAAATTCATGTTCTTTAATATCTTAAGCTCTTTTATGTGGGCATTTTTGCTCATCTTCGCGGGGCATTATTTGTATGGTGTTTTTCTACAATACGGTATCGATCTGAAAAAACATATTGAGTTTATTGTAATTGGAATTATTCTTGTTTCAACTTTCCCTGTTTTTATGAAAATGTTGAAAAAGCGACCAGAACCAAAAGAGGATTAATTTATTTGCGATTGTTTCAAATCAAATGATATACAAACAAGAAATCCGAAGTTGAAAAACTTCGGATTTTTTTATATGGGCCAAATTGTAATTTGGTTTTTTTTGCATTGGAATTTGATGCTATTACATCATTCCTGGCATTCCGCCACCCATTGGCATTCCGCCAGCAGGAGCGTCTTCTTTAATATCGATTAAAGCACATTCGGTAGTCAAGATCATACCTGAAACTGAAGCGGCATTCTCTAAAGCTACACGCGTTACTTTTTTAGGATCGATAATTCCTGCAGCCAACATATCGGTATATTCATCTGTTTTGGCATTGTAACCAAAATCGCCTGAACCTTCAATTACTTTGGCTACTACCACAGAACCTTCTAAACCAGCGTTTTCTACAATAGTTCTCAAAGGAGCTTCAACGGCACGAGCCACGATTTGGATACCTGTAGCTTCGTCGGCATTATCAGCTTTAAGAGAAGCTAATTCATTTTTAGCTCTCAATAAAGCTACACCACCACCAGCAACGATTCCTTCTTCTACAGCAGCACGAGTGGCGTGTAAAGCATCGTCAACACGGTCTTTTTTCTCTTTCATTTCTACTTCAGAAGCAGCACCTACGTAAAGTACGGCAACACCACCAGCCAATTTGGCCAAGCGTTCTTGTAGTTTTTCTTTGTCGTACTCAGATGTTGTAGTTTCCATCTGACCTTTGATTTGGTTCACACGGTTTTTGATTAATTCTGCATCACCAGCACCATTTACAATAGTAGTGTTGTCTTTGTCGATAGCTACTCTGTTAGCAGTACCTAACATTTCGATAGTTGTATTTTCCAAAGTGTATCCTCTTTCTTCAGAGATTACTGTACCACCAGTTAAAATAGCGATGTCTTCTAACATTGCTTTTCTTCTGTCTCCAAATCCTGGAGCTTTTACAGCAGCAATTTTTAAGGCACCTCTCAATTTGTTAACCACCAAAGTAGATAAAGCTTCGCCGTCTACATCTTCAGCGATAATTAATAATGGTTTACCTGATTGTGCTACTGGCTCTAATACAGGAAGTAATTCTTTTAAAGATGATACTTTTTTATCGTATAATAAGATGTATGGATTTTCTAATTCGGCTTCCATTTTCTCTGGATTTGTCACGAAGTAAGGAGACAAATACCCTCTGTCGAATTGCATACCTTCTACTACATCAACGTAAGTTTCTGTTCCTTTAGCTTCTTCAACAGTGATTACACCTTCTTTTCCAACTTTAGCGAAAGCGCTAGCGATCAATTCACCAATTACTTCGTCATTGTTGGCAGAAATAGAAGCAATTTGTTTGATTTTTTCAGAATCGCTTCCTACCACTTTAGCTTGTTTGGCTAAATTGGCTACGATAGTTTCAACGGCTTTGTCGATTCCTCTTTTTAAGTCCATAGGATTAGCACCTGCGGCAACGTTTTTCAATCCTTCTTTTACAATTGCTTGTGCAAGAACAGTTGCAGTTGTAGTACCGTCACCTGCTAAGTCGTTGGTTTTTGAAGCTACTTCTTTTACCATTTGTGCTCCCATGTTTTCAAGAGCGTCTTTCAATTCGATTTCTTTTGCAACGGTAACACCATCTTTGGTTACGTTTGGCCCGCCAAATGATTTTCCAATAATAACATTACGACCTTTTGGTCCAAGAGTTACTTTTACTGCATTTGCTAATGCGTCAACACCGCGTTTTAAACCGTCACGCGCTTCAATATCAAATTTTATATCTTTTGCCATTTTTTTTATTTTGTTTTATGTTAAACTTTTTGTGTAAAGATTTTGGGATTTCAAGACTTGAAACCTGAAACTTGAAACAAAATTTTAGATTATTGCCAAGATATCATCTTCGCGCATAATCAAATAATCGGTACCTTCTAATTTTAATTCTGTGCCTGCATATTTTCCGTAAAGAACAGTGTCTCCAATTTTAACTGTCATTGTGTGGTCTTTAGTTCCGTTACCAACAGCAACTACAGTTCCTTTTTGAGGTTTTTCTTTAGCGGTATCAGGGATAAAAATTCCAGATGCTGTTTTTGTTTCAGCGGCTACTGGTTCAATTAGCACTCTATCCGAAAGTGGTTTAATGTTTAATGCCATGGTTTTAAGTTTTTATTATACATGAATTTTTTAATTGCTTTTTTCAATTTCAGAAATTATGCCAAGCCCCATAGACTGCCATTTTTTCTTAAAAAAAATGCCAGCTTTGACAAGCTGGCATTCATACTTTAAAACATTTATTTATTTTTTTGCTGGAGCAGCAGGTGTATTTTGAATTGGTGCAGCTTGAGGAGCAACACTTTCTGTTTTCTCGATAATTTTGGAACCAGAATCGCCAACAGTACTTGTGAAACTTAAGCTAGATAGTATAATTAAAGCAATCAAAATAGTTGCTAAAGTCCACGTGCTTTTGTCTAAGAAGTCAGTAGTTTTTTGTACTCCTCCTAACATTTGAGATCCTCCTAAAGTTGAAGATAGTCCGCCTCCTTTAGGATTTTGAACCATAATTACTACTACTAGTAAAAAACATACAATAGTTATTAAAACTAAAAAAATTGAAAATGTGCTCATTGTTAATTATTGTTATTTTGTAAAATCTTTATTTCTGCTATATGGTCTGCAAAGAAACTACTTTTTTCTGGATATTTCAAAATTAAAATTTCATAGGCTTGAATTGCTTTCTGATATTTTTTTTGTTCCAAATAAACTCTTGCTAAAGTTTCGGTCATTAAATGTGTGTTGTCGGAAGTGTTTAAGTTAAATTGCACTGCAGGTGCACTTCCGGCTTTTATTGGGGATATCTTTGGATTTGTCTCAATAAATTTATCAATTAAGGCAGCTTTTTTCTTTTTTTCTTCTTCCTCTTGGCTAATCGTTGGAGGAGGTAAAGAACGGTCAATAGGTTGAACTCGGGATAAAGTAAGCCATTCTTGAAAGGAATGTTTTTCGTTGGTTGTAAAATCAATCGGTTTTCCAAAAATTTGGGAAGAGGTTTCTTCTGCGCTATTTAGCGTAGCTTTGTTGATAGAACTCAAAATGGATCTCTCCAGCGCTTCTTTGTGTTGTTCTTGAAGCGATTTTGAGGGTACAATTTCACTGCCAACAACCTCAATATTCATTAGTTCGATATTCTTACTATCGTAGTTGTCCGATGGGAAAGTCGGAAAGTTGTCGGTAGTAATGAAGTCGAATAAAACGGATCGGTCAGTGGTATGAGCCGCAGTTACTTTTAAAGCATAATTATATTTGAAACTATTTTGATTGAAAAGTCCTTTGAGACGAATGGCTCTTGCGCACTGAAAATAGGGGAAATCCTGAACTATAGTATCTAAAGCGTCTGTATAGGCGCTGTTGATCGTCTCGGGTTTGTTTATCAAGAAAGTAAAATCAGTAACGTTCATTTTAAAATAGTTGGTTTAGGTAAGTGTTACCATTTGGCTAATGACTCGTTGAAAATATCCTGTGCGATACGGTCAAAAATTTCTTTAAGAGCAGTGTTTAATGTGCTGCCTACAAGTTGTTGATCTGCAGGATAATCATAGAAAAACTCAAAAGATTTTTCAAAATCGTCTGTTTCTTTGTTCTTATTTGTAAAGCGAACATTGATTCTAATTTTTAATCGGTTTTGAGCTGCTTTTTGATCGGCTGTTGCCGTCATTGGGCTGATTCTGTAATCCGTAATTTCACCTTCATATACTAATTCGCCTCCATTATTTACCAAATTCAAATTGGTTTGATTTTGAATTAAGTCTTGTAATTGTAAGGTGAAAGTTCTGTCAATTCCGGGTTCTATCAATTCGGCATTGTTTTGAAAGAAATTCACTTGAAAAGTTTTCGCGTCAATTTTTCCAGAACCGGTGAAGTTGTAGACTCCACAGCTGCTAAACAATAGTATAAAAAGGGTTGTATTAAGTAAGATTATTTTTTTCATAAATATGAGCTGAAAGCAATTTGCATTTTTTTTCAATCAGAAGAATCAAAAGTAACGAATTGGAATTGTTTTTTGTTGATTTATAAATCGAATTGTTTGATTTTTCTATACAAAGTCCTTTCGGAAATGCCCAATTCATCTGCAGCCGCTTTACGTTTGCCTTTGTTCTTTTCTAACGATTTTTTGATCAACTCGATTTCTTTTTGTTCTAGTTTAAGAATTTCTTCTTCCTCTATAGTTTCGGCAAAAAGATAGTTTTCCTCGGGTTCTTGATAATTAGTTTCAATGTTTGGAGTGGCTATTACCGATGTTCTGGGTTGTTCTTCGTACTCGATATCAGCATCCATTTTAGAACCATAGATTTTTTGAATCAAGTTTTGATTGGTTTCTTGTACTTTTGAGCTACCATTTTGCAACAATTCTAACGTGAGTTTTTTCAAATCATGCAAATCGCTTTTCATGTCAAAAAGGACTTTGTATAAAATTTCTCTTTCGGTGTTAAAATCGCTTTCGCTTTTTTGGTCTTTGATAACCGAGGGTAGATTGCTATTTTCTAACGGTAAATACGATTGTAAAGTACTAGCGCTTATTTCGCGTTTGGTTTCTAAAACAGAGATTTGTTCTGCTACGTTTCTAAGTTGTCTAATATTTCCATTCCATCTGAATTTTTGCAACAATTGAACAGCATTATCATCGAGTTTCAAAGGCGGCATTTTGTATTTGTGTGCAAAATCGGCAGCAAATTTTCGAAACAATAAATGGATGTCGTCTTTTCGGTCTCTCAGCGGAGGTAAGAAAATGTCTACGGTGCTCAATCTGTAATATAAGTCTTCTCTGAATTTTCCTTTTTCTATGGCATCAAAAAGATTTACATTAGTCGCAGCAACAATTCTAACATTGGTTTTTTGTACTTGAGAGGAACCTACTTTTAAAAATTCTCCATTTTCAAGGATACGCAATAAACGTACTTGGGTGGTCAAGGGGAGTTCTCCTACTTCATCTAAAAAAATTGTCCCTCCATCGGCTACTTCAAAATAGCCCTCACGGGTATTGGTTGCTCCGGTAAAGGCCCCTTTTTCATGTCCAAAAAGCTCACTGTCTAAAGTCCCTTCGGGTATAGCACCACAGTTTACCGCTATGTATTTTCCGTGTTTTCTGTGGGAGAGGCTATGAATAATTTTTGGTATGTTTTCTTTTCCCACACCACTTTCTCCCGAAACTAAAACCGAAATATCAGTAGGTGCTACTTGAATCGCTTTTTCTATGGCACGATTCAACTTGGGATCATTTCCAATTATTTCAAATCGCTGTTTTATCGCTTGAACGGTTTCCATTGTTATTTGTTTAATGTTTTTGGTTAAGGTTGAAATGGTTTTAAAAAATAAGGCAAACCTTAAAAAAATTAAACTATTAATTCATGTCACTATACCCAATAGCTTTTCCAATAAGGGTAGCTCCTGTTGAGCGTTCTACTTTTACATTTACAAAGTCTCCAATTTTATAGTTCTCTTTTGGGAAAACTACGGTAACATTTTGAGAGTTTCTACCAGAAAACTCTTCGGCATTTCTTTTGGATACTTTTTCTATTAGCACTTCGACAATTTCGCCTAAGAATTCATCGGTACGTATTTTTGAATGCACTTGTTGCAGGTCAACGATTTCTTGTAGACGTCTTGATTTGGTTGCTTCAGGTACGTCGTCTTCCATTTTTCGTCCGGCTAGAGTTCCTGGGCGTTCAGAATAAGCGTACATATAACCGAAACTGTATTTAATGGCTTCCATTAGGCTTAGAGTATCTTGATGATCTTCTTCGGTTTCTGTTGGGAATCCAGCAATTAAATCTTGAGAAATAGCACAACGAGGGATTATTGTTTCGATTTTTCGAATTAAATCTAGGTATTCTTCTCTCGTATGCAAGCGGTTCATTTCTTTTAGAATTCTATTGCTTCCAGATTGTACCGGTAAGTGAATGTGTCTGCAAATGTTAGGGTATTTGGCAATTACGTGCAATACTTCTTCGTGCATGTCTTGTGGGTTTGAAGTAGAGAATCGAATTCTCATTTTCGGGAAAGCCACCGCAACCATTTCTAATAAATGTTCAAAAGTAACTGCTGTAGCTTTTTGCATTTCAGAGGCATTTACAAAATCTTTTTTAAGTCCACCTCCGTACCATAAATAACTATCTACGTTTTGACCTAGGAGTGTAACTTCCTTATAGCCGTTTTTCCATAGACCTTCAATCTCGGTAAGGATGCTTTGAGGTTCTCTACTGCGTTCTCGCCCTCTGGTAAAAGGAACCACGCAAAAGGTGCACATGTTGTCGCAACCTCTAGTTATTGAAACAAAAGCGGTAACTCCGTTAGACATTAGACGCACCGGAGTAATGTCGCCGTAGGTTTCTTCTTTAGATAAGATGACATTGATGGCGTCTCTTCCTTCTTCTACTTCATTTAATAAGTTGGGCAAATCTTTGTAAGCATCGGGACCCACCACTAAGTCCACAATTTTTTCTTCCTCTAGGAATTTACTTTTCAAACGTTCGGCCATACAACCCAAAACACCAACTTTCATTTTGGGGTTAATGCGTTTAACGGCATTGTATTTTTCTAAGCGTTTACGAATGGTTTGTTCTGCTTTATCTCTGATAGAGCAAGTATTGACTAATACCAAATCTGCTTCTTCTAGAACAGAGGTAGTGTTGTATCCGTTTGTGGAGAGTATAGAAGCTACAACTTCGCTATCCGAAAAGTTCATAGCGCAACCATAGCTTTCAATAAACAATTTTTTTGTGTTTTCTGGTTTGTTTTCTAACACAAGACTTTCGCCTTGTTTGCTTTCTTCAATTATCTTTTCCATGGGTCTTTTAAAAGCGCAAATATAATAGAATTTCAGCATATATGACAAGATGTCAGACTGAGAATTAACATTGTTTTTGGAATTGTATCCGTATTATTTTTTTACTTTTTTCAACAAAGAGTATTTTTTTTACAGAATGTACTATTTATTAGTTGACTTCCGCTGGAAACCATTGTCAAATAGTTAAAAAATCCGTGGTCTTGAATTGCAAATTATTGTGTGATTCATCCTTTAAAATCGACTTTTAAAGTAGTTTAAACACGATATTTAAAAAAATCCTATACTTTTGCCGACATAAACAAATTGGATATGGCAAAGAATTTAGTAATAGTGGAGTCTCCTGCAAAGGCCAAAACAATCGAAAAATTTCTCGGAAGTGAGTTTCAAGTGGAGTCAAGTTATGGTCATATAGCCGACTTGCCCTCCAAAGAAATAGGAGTGGATGTGGCTAATGGTTTTAAACCGAAATATGAAGTTTCGTCCGATAAAAAGGCCTTGGTGAGTAAGCTTCGAACACTTTCTAAAAATGCCGAAACGGTTTGGTTGGCAAGTGATGAGGACCGCGAAGGAGAAGCTATATCTTGGCATTTGGCAGAAGAATTAAAATTGGATGCTAAAAAAACCAAACGTATTGTTTTTCATGAAATTACTAAAAACGCTATCTTAAAGGCGATAGATAATCCAAGAGAAATAGATTATAATTTAGTTAATGCCCAACAAGCGCGTCGTGTTTTGGATCGTTTGGTAGGGTATGAGCTTTCACCAGTCTTATGGCGAAAAATAAAAGGAGGACTATCGGCAGGCCGTGTTCAGTCAGTAGCTGTGCGCTTGATCGTGGAGCGCGAACGAGAAATTCAAAATTTTGTTCCTGTAGCGAGTTATTCGGTTTCGGCTGAATTTGTTAATGAGGCAGGGAAAATGGTCAAAGCCAAATTGCCCAAAAACTTTGCTACCAAAGAGGAAGCGTTAGCTTTTTTGAATCAAAATGCCAATTCTACTTATAAAGTAGGTGATTTAGAAACAAAACCTACCAAAAAATCACCTGCGGCACCTTTTACTACTTCAACCTTACAACAGGAAGCCGCTCGGAAACTGTATTTGCCAGTGGGAATAACGATGCAATTGGCGCAACGATTATATGAGGCGGGGTTAATCACTTATATGAGAACCGATAGTGTAAATCTTTCCAAAGAGGCAATGGAAGCGGCTCAAGCCGAAATTGTAAAATCCTACGGTAAAGAATTTTCAAAACCGAGAACTTTTACCAATAAAAGCAAAGGAGCTCAAGAAGCTCACGAAGCCATCCGTCCAACCGATATGTCCTTGCATACGGTTAATGTAGATAGAGATCAAGCGCGTTTGTATGATTTGATCTGGAAAAGAACTTTGGCTTCACAAATGAGTGA
The DNA here is from genome assembly GCF_055231795.1 of Flavobacterium riviphilum. Classification (NCBI taxonomy): domain Bacteria; kingdom Pseudomonadati; phylum Bacteroidota; class Flavobacteriia; order Flavobacteriales; family Flavobacteriaceae; genus Flavobacterium; species Flavobacterium riviphilum. The sequence goes on along the minus strand of NZ_JBUYSY010000001.1, from coordinate 14,333 downwards.
TGCCGAATTGGAACGAACTAATGTTAAGATAGAAGCTAATAATCATTCAGAAATATTTGTGGCTTCGGGAGAAGTTTTGCTTTTTGAAGGCTTTTTGAAAGTTTATCTTGAAGGCAGTGATGAAGACGAAGAAGAGCAAGAAGGAATGTTGCCTGCTTTAAAGGTGAATGAAGCATTGTCTAACTCTTATATAACGGCTACTGAGCGCTATTCAAGGCCTTCGGCACGATACACTGAGGCATCTTTGGTTAAAAAGTTAGAAGAATTGGGGATAGGTAGACCTTCTACTTATGCGCCAACAATTTCTACCATTATCAATAGAAATTATATCGAGAAAGGTACACTTGAGGGACAAGAGCGCAAATATACTCAGCTGACACTCAAAGCGGCAAAAATTGAAGAAAAAACACTCAAAGAAAACACTGGTTCGGATAAAGGGAAGTTAGTGCCAACAGATATAGGAACGATAGTTACTGATTTTTTAGTTAAGAATTTTGGATCCATATTGGATTATAATTTTACGGCCAAAGTGGAGCAAGATTTTGACGAAATTGCTGAAGGGAACAGAGAGTGGGCCAAGATGATGCAGGAGTTTTATGATAAATTCCACCCTAATGTTAAAGATGTTGAGGCAAATGCCGATAGAGAAAGTGGAGAACGAATTTTAGGTGTTGATCCGCAATCCGGAAAACCAGTTTCTGTTCGATTAGGGAAATTTGGCCCTATGGCACAAATTGGTGATGCTGAGGACGAAGATAAAAAATTTGCCAGTTTGCGCAACGAGCAAAATATAGGCAATATTACTTTAGAAGAAGCTTTGAATTTGTTCTTGTTGCCTAAAAATTTAGGAGTATATCAAGGAGAAGAAGTAGAGGTAAGCAACGGTCGTTTTGGACCTTATGTTAGACATGGAGCCGTTTTTATTTCATTGCCAAAAGGAGAAGATCCGTTGGATGTTACTATAGAAAGAGCAAAGGAGTTGATTGAAGCGAAAGCGCTTGCTGATGCGCCAATTGCAGTCTATAAGGGTGAGAGTGTTCAAAAAGGGACAGGGCGTTTTGGTCCATTTATCAAATGGAACGGCATATTTATCAATGTCTCTAAAAAATTTGATTTTGACAATCTTTCGAAAGAGGATATCGCTTTCTTAATTGAAGATAAACTCCAGAAAAATATAGACAAAGTAATTCATAATTGGGAAGAAGAAGGGATAGTTGTTGAAAAAGCCCGTTGGGGAAGATCGGTAGTTATTAAAGGTAAACTTAAAATTGAATTAGGAAAAGAGGTGGATGCTTCAAAGCTCACCTTGAATGAGGTAAAAGAGTTGATTGCTCAAAAAACGCCCGCAAAGAAAACAACTGCCAAAAAAGCGGCAACCAAAAAAGTAACCACAGCCAAAAAAACCGCGACCAAAAAATAGTAAGCCATGGAATTTGATTTTCTTGTACCTATCAAAGAAGAATTAATTGGTTTTAAAGACCAATTGTCAAAACATCAAATAGGGGGTGTCCTGCAATTGCATACCAATGATGCATTTCCTAATCTTGATCTTGTCAAAATTGCCATAGTAGGAGTTTTGGAAAACAGAGGAAATGTAGATGGGCATTCCAGAGTCGATTTGACTTTGGTAAGAAGATCACTTTATGATTTGCATTTAGGAAATTGGAATATTGGACTAGCTGATTTGGGCGATATTTTAGAAGGGAACACAATAAATGATACCTATTTTGCACTAAAAAAAGTAGTGGCAAGTCTCATTAAAAAAGGAATAGTGCCAATAATAATTGGAGGTTCTCAAGATTTAACTTATGCTTTGTATCGCTCTTTTGATGAACTAGAACAAATGGTAAATTTAGTTACCATAGACAGTAAGTTTGATTTTGGGAAAGAAACTGATGAACTGTCTAGCGATTCCTATTTGACTAAGATGATTTTGGATGCGCCCAATAATTTGTTTAACTATTGTAATATTGGCTATCAAACGTACTATAACTCTCAAGAAGAAATCGATTTGATAGAGAAGTTGTATTTTGATGCCTATAGATTAGGCGAGATTTCAAACAATATAGCGCTTTCTGAGCCTGTATTTCGCGATGCTGATATCGTGAGCTTGGATTTAAAGTCTGTTAAGTCTTCAGATTCTGGCAATTTTTCTTACTTTGTTCCTAATGGTTTTAATGGTAAAGAAATTTGTGCTTTGTCTCGATATGCCGGGATTAGCGACAAAGTTTCGTTATTTGGAATATTCAATCAAGAGAGTTCCGCATCAGAGGCGGTGTTAATTGCTCAAATTATATGGTATTTTTTAGAAGGATATCAATATCGTTCTGGGGAATATCCTTTTGGTACAAAAGACAACTATATCAAGTATATTGTGCCTTTGGATGATGAGGAATTGGTGTTTTTCAAAAGCCATAAAACAGAAAGATGGTGGATCGAAATTCCTTTTTTATCACAAGGCAACAATAAATTAAAAAGAAACACGTTGTTACCCTGTTCTTATGAGGAGTATCTAGGAGCTTGCAACCAAGTGGTACCGGAACGATGGTGGAAGGCACAACGCAAAAATTGTGTTTAAATTAAGTTAAAAAGCAGTTAAAAAAAATATTTATTTGTTTTGTGAAGATATTGTTTATTTGAAAAATAATAAATAGGTTTACAAACTTTAAAAAATGAAATGTTAACCCCCCCAAATTTGTATGAAAAAAGTCATTGTTTTAGCGGCATTTTTAACCTTGTTAATGAGCTGTGGTAAATCAAGCGATAAAGGTGAGTTAGTTGGAGTTAAAGGTGGAAAGTGGCACCCAGAAAAACCTTATGGAATGACATTAATTCCAGGAGGTTCTTTTATAATGGGAAAATCGGAAAACGATGTCGCTGCGGTCGATGATGCCCCAACCAAAACCGTTACCGTGCGTTCATTTTACATGGACGAAACCGAAATCACCAATAGTGAATACCGATCTTTTGTAGAATGGGTAAAAGATTCAACGATTAGAGTGCGTCTAGCTATACTTGCTGATGAAAGTGGCCAAAAAGCAGCAGCAACAGGTAAAGGAAAAAATGCAGGTAGTATTGGCGATTTTGCTTTCAACGATGCTGATCCAGCCAAAATGACTGCCTATGACAAATACATGTATGAAAACTACTATAGTGTAGGTACAGAAGCGGATCCTTATGCTAACAGAAAATTAAATCGTAAAGTAAAACTAATCAAGGATACCAAAAAATACCCAGATGAATATTATGCTGAGGTGATGGATTCAATGTATTTGCCTATCGATCAATCTTATAATGGTTTGCGAACTATCGATGTAAACAAATTGAAGTATAAATACACATGGATGGATATCCAAGCGGCTGCAAAAGCTAAAAAGGGTTCCAGAAAAGATTTTATCAGAACAGAAGAAATCAATGTGTATCCAGATACTACAGTTTGGATCAAAGATTACGCTTATTCTTATAACGAACCTATGCACAACGATTACTTTTGGCATAAAGCTTATGGTGAATATCCTGTAGTTGGTGTGAAATGGACACAAGCAAAAGCTTTCTGTGCTTGGAGAACACAAAACAAAAATACCTACATCAAATCCAAACAGAAAGGAAGAGATTTAATTAACAATTTTAGATTACCCACTGAGGCAGAATGGGAATATTCAGCAAGAGGTGGTCTAGAGTCTGCAACTTACCCTTGGGGAGGACCTTATACTAAAAACGATAGAGGTTGTTTTATGGCTAATTTCAAACCTAGCCGTGGAGATTATGCAGCGGATAATGCTTTGTATACCGTAGAGGCCAAATCCTATGAGCCTAACGGTTATAATCTATACAATATGGCTGGAAACGTAGCTGAGTGGACAAATGATGCTTACGATCCTAACGGATTTGAATACGTATCAACGATGAATCCAAATGTTTCTGATGCTAAAAATAAACGTAAAGTAGTTCGTGGAGGTTCATGGAAAGATGTTGCTTATTTCCTACAAGTAAGCACAAGGGATTTTGAATATGCTGATTCTGCAAGAAGTTTTATTGGTTTCAGAACCGTACAAGATTATATGGGAACCCAAGTAACAGGAAACAAAAGAAAAAAATAAATAAATAAAATAAACCAAATCTAAACAATCAAACCTAAAATCAAATTATTATGGCATTACTAAGTAAAAAAACAATGAATTTCGCTTACGGTATGGGAGCGGCAGTAGTAATTATTGGTGCATTATTCAAAATTACTCACTTTGAAATAGGACCTCTTACTGGTACATTGATGTTGTCAATTGGACTAGTGACCGAAGCTGCTATCTTTGCTTTGTCTGCTTTTGAACCAGTAGAAGAAGAATTGGATTGGACTTTAGTGTATCCTGAATTGGCAAACGGTCAGGCTAAACCAAAAGCTAAAAAAGAAGAGCAAGTAGACGCTCAGGGCATTTTGTCTCAAAAATTAGATGCTATGTTGAAAGAAGCTAAAATTGACTCTGAGTTGATGGCAAGTTTAGGTACAAGTATCAAAAACTTTGAAGGAGCTGCCAAGGCAATTTCTCCAACAGTAGATTCTATTGCTTCAACTAAAAAATACAGCGAAGAGCTTTCAATGGCTGCCGCTCAAATGGAATCTTTGAACAGTTTATATAAAGTACAATTAGAAAGCGCTTCTAGAAATGCGGAAGCTAATAAAGAAATAGCTGAAAATGCTGCTAAATTAAAAGAGCAAATGGCTTCGATGACTGCCAACATCGCATCTTTAAATAATGTATATGGTGGAATGCTTTCTGCAATGAGCAACAAAGGATAATTAGTGATATACTTAATTATTACATTTATTAAAAACTAATTATTCGAGAAAAATGGCAGGAGGAAAATTAACCCCTAGACAGAAGATGATTAACCTGATGTATCTGGTTTTCATCGCAATGTTAGCAATGAACATGTCCAAAGAAGTATTATCTGCTTTTGGATTAATGAATGAAAAATTTGAAAACGCAAATACAGCATCAACTCAAAATAATCAAGCGCTATTAACAGCAATTGATACCAAAGCTGCTGAGGCTAAAGGAGAATTTGCTATTGCTGCTCAAACAGCACACAAGGTAGAAGCAATATCTAAAAACTTTGATGCTTATATAGCTACTTTAAAAGACCAAGTACTTAATGGTTTTACAGCAGAAGAAACTACTGGTAAATTGCCTTACGAAAGTATGGACAAAGGTGATAACATCGACAACTGGTTCATTGGTGAAGGTTACACTGAAAAAGGTAAAGAAATTATTGCGACAATTGAAAAGTACAAAGCTGATATGAAAGCCGCTTTAGGAACAGACAAAAAATATGCTGCTATAGTAGGCGAAATTGATAGTAAATTTAGCGTTGCCGATGTAAAAGATAAAGAAGGAAATGAGATTAAGTTTTTATCTTATCACTTCAAAGGATTTCCAGCGGTGGCTTCTTTGGCTAAATTATCTGCATGGCAAGCTGATGTAAAAAAAGCAGAAACGGATGTTTATAATTCAGCTTTAGGAAAAGCAGCTGTACAAGCAGCTTCTTATAGTAACTATCAAGCAATTGTAGTATTGGATAAAAATGCTTATTTCCAAGGTGAACAAGTAAAAGGTAAAGTGGTTTTAGGTAGATATGATGAAAATACAAAACCTACTTCTTTCCAAGGTCCTGGAAGATTAGAAAATGGTCAAGCGGTAATTTCTCTTACAGCAGGTGGAGTGGGAGAACAAAACATTAATGGACAATTTTCATTCTTAGAAGACGGAAAAACTATTCCTTTGAAATTTTCAGGGAAATATGTTGTAGTGCCAAGACCTAATTCAGCTACGATTTCTGCAGATAAAATGAATGTAGTGTATCGTGGAGTAGTGAACCCAATGTCAATTTCTTTTGCGGGTATTTCTGATAAAGATGTAACTGCATCGGCACCTGGTTTGACTAAAGTGGGTAATGGAAAATACGAAATGAGACCAGGTACTGGATCTGAAGTAGTGATCAATGTATCAGGAAAAATGTCAGATGGTAAAGTGGCCAACGATAAAAAAGTGTATCGTATTAAAGGAATTCCTGGGCCTTCTGGAACAATTCGTGGAGAAATGGGCGTAGTAAAAGGACCAAAATCTAACCTTGAAGTAGCCACTATTGGTGCTAAACTAGTTGACTTTGATTTTGAAGTTGGTTTAGACGTAGTTGGTTTTAACTTCAAGATTGCTGGTCAACCAACGGTGGTTGTATCTGGAAACAAATTGAACGCTCAATGTAAATCTGCTTTAACAAGAGCAGGAAGAGGTGATCAAGTGACCATTTCTGAAATTAAAACAAAATTAGTAGGTGCTGGTAGTTATTTGTTGCCAAGAACTGCACCTGTAATCTTTGAAATTCAATAATAGAGTAGGACGATTGTAACTACTTAAATATTTAAGGACACCATGAAGAATGTAAGAATTTTTATAGTAGCAGTAGTAACCTTTTTAGGGAGTGGATGTGTTTATGCACAATCTAACTTATTAAATGCTAAAACTCCAAGCGAAATAGGTCTTAAAACAGCTGCTCAGTTGATTTCTGATAATGACAAACCTTTAGCTTACGGTTATGTGCATGATCGCGACATTTTGATGGGAAAAACAACTTGGGAAATCATTGATTTAAGTGAAAAAATTAATTTTCCATTGTATTTCCCTATAGATACTGCTAATATTGGTCCAGATCGTCGCTCATTATATGATGTTTTGACCAAAGCTATTAAATCGGGTAAAATTACTGAAGTCTATACCGATAGTTATTTTAATACCAAAAAAGCCTATAAAGATATTCAAGCTTCATTGTCTCGTATTGATACTACTGATGCAGCACGTGAATTGATTAACCAAGATCCAGACGCTTATCGTACTAGAGTAGTTAAGAAAAAAGTGGTAACTGGTACAGGAAAGAATAAAAAAGTAACTTATGTAGATGAAACAGTTGGTCCTACTAAAAGTATTCCAGCAGAGTACATAGTAAAACAAGATCTTACTTCTCAAGATGTTGCTCAATACAAAATCAAAGGGTTTTGGTATTTTGATAAACGTCAAAGTGAGTTGAAATATCGTTTACTTGGTATTTGTCCAGTTACACCTGATGTATTTACCATGAACAATGCCGAAAAGGACTATATCGAATTGTTTTGGATATTCTTCCCTGCTGCTAGAGAAGTATTGCATGAGGCCAAAGCATTTAATGAGAAAAACTCATCTATGCCAATTTCTTTTGATCAAATTTTAAATTCACGTCGATTTAATGCGGTTGTTTATAAAGAAGAAAATGTATACGGAGATCGTTTGATTGAAGAATATATGAAAGACAATTCTCAAAATCAATTGTTGGAATCTGAAAGAATTAAAGAAAAAATCCGCAACTTCGAGCAAGACATGTGGAATTATTAATAGCATCATTATGATTAACTAAAAACTCTTACTTTAAGTAAGAGTTTTTTATTTGGTATTCTTTTTACATCTAAATATGGTAGATTATATAATTGTTGGCGCTGGTCTTGCTGGTATTTCCTTTGCGCAGGTTGCTCTACAGCATCAAAAAAAAATAGTAGTATTTGAGAACGATTCTCAAAACTCTTCCAAAATTGCTGGCGGGCTTTACAATCCTGTGATTCTTAAACGGTTTTCAGAAGTTTGGTGTGCCAAGGAACAACTGCAAGAAATGCATAGTTTTTATGAGGGTTTGCATCAACAATTTAAAATTCAATTGGATACTCCAATGCCCATTTTTAGGAAATTTTTTTCTGTTGAAGAGCAAAATAATTGGTTTGTAGCGGCAGATAAAGCCACTCTAGCACCCTATCTTTCTACCACATTACAATATCCGTCTTTTGAAGGTATTGAAGCTCCGTATGGATATGGTGAGGTGCTGCAAACGGGATACGTAGATACTGCGGCATTGTTGAAGTTGTATCGTCAATATTTGTTTGCAGAGGGTTTCTTGCAGTCGAACACATTTTCTTATGATGATATTCTTTTTACAACCGAAGGTATTTCTTATCAAGGTATACAAGCTAGACACATTATTTTTGCTGAAGGTTTTGGTTTACATCAAAATCCGTTTTTCAACTATTTGCCTTTAGATGGGACAAAAGGAGAATTGTTTATTATAAAAGCACGCAATTTATCCATTGATTGTATTGTAAATACCAGTATTTTTTTGCTACCCTTAGGCGATCACTTATTTAAGGTTGGAGCAACCTATAATTGGAAAGACAAGACAGATCTTCCAACTGCAGAAGGAAGGCTTGAGTTAATTCAAAGAATACAAGAACTTATTCAATGCGATTTTGAAATTGTTGAACACTTGGCCGGAATACGACCAACGGTGAGAGATCGAAGACCTTTGGTTGGTACACACTCATCACATCCACAATTGCATATTTTGAATGGTTTGGGCACTCGAGGAGTAATGATGGGACCAGCTTTAGCCAAATCCTTGTTTCTCCATATAGAAGAACAAGTGCCATTATCTAAAGAAATGCATTGGAGTAGGTTTTTAAAACAAAAGTAAAGTAGGCCTTACTTTTTTGGAGGATTGTATTTTACAAAAAAATTAATATAAAGATTTCTAGATCCTCTTAATACCCAAGGAAAAAGTAATATCAATGTTCCAAAAATCACAAAGAAGGAAGTCTTTAAACTGGTTTTTAAAATAAGAAATGAAACAATAAAAGCGGCAATCCCAACGGCAACATTTAAAGCATAGCTGACATACATAGCCCCATAGAAAAAAGAAGGCTCAATTTGATACCGTAAACCGCAATGACTACAATGCTCGTTCATTTTTAAAATTTTGTTCAAATTCAACGGGTTTGGGTCTTCATACATGCTCTCATTGTGGCATTTCGGACAAGTTCCTGTTAAAATACTATATAGTTTGGATCCTTTTTTTAACATTTGCAAAAATTTTTATAAAAGTACTAATTCCGTATTTTTTTAATGTAACATTTGTCACTTATTATGCTTAATATTCACAATTTATCGGTTGCTTTTGGTGGAACGTATTTGTTTGAGGAAATTACTTTTCGCTTAGGTGCTGGGGATCGGGTAGGACTTGTTGGAAAAAATGGAGCTGGAAAATCTACCTTGCTTAAGATTTTAGCCCGTGATATCACCCCCGATTCAGGAAATATTGCTCTAGAGAAAGAAGTGAAAATTGGTTTTCTTCGCCAAGATATTGATTTTGAAAGCGGACGAACGGTTTTGGAAGAAGCCTATGAAGCATTTACTGAAATCAAAGCGGTTGAAAAGAAATTGGCTGCAATTAATCATGAGTTAGTGACGCGTACAGATTATGAAAGTGAATCTTATGGTCAACTTATTGAAGAATTATCCGATTTAACCCATCGTTTTGAACTTTTAGGGGGATATAATTATGTTGGTGATACCGAGCGAATTCTTTTAGGGTTAGGTTTTAAACGCGAGGTTTTTGATAATCAAACCGATACCTTTTCCGGTGGTTGGCGAATGCGTATCGAGTTGGCTAAGTTGTTACTTCAGTCCAATGATATTTTATTATTAGATGAGCCTACGAATCATCTCGATATCGAAAGTATCATTTGGCTAGAAGGATTTTTACGTAATTTTCCGGGTGTGGTAGTAATTGTATCCCATGATAAGATGTTTTTGGACAATGTAACGAACCGTACCATCGAAATTTCTTTAGGGAAAGCCTATGACTTTAATAAGCCTTACACTCAGTACTTAGCATTGCGTCATGAGATTCGCGAAAAACAATTGGCTACCCAAAAAAATCAAGCCAAAAAAATAGAAGAAACCGAGAAATTGATAGAAAAATTTCGAGCTAAAGCTTCAAAAGCTTCAATGGCACAGTCTCTCATAAAAAAACTTGATAAAATTGAGCGGATTGAAGTGGATGAAGATGATAATTCGGTGATGAGTATTGCTTTTCCTGTTTCAAAAGAACCCGGAAAAGTGGTGGTTGAAGTTGAGCATTTGACAAAAAAATATGGACACAAAACTATATTAAAGGACATTAATCTTTTGGTTGAGCGCGGAAGTAAAATTGCTTTTGTTGGGCAGAATGGTCAGGGTAAGTCTACTATGATTAAAGCGTTAGTTAATGAGTTTGACTATGAAGGAACCATTAAGTTAGGTCACAATGTGCAGCTTGGCTATTTTGCACAGAATCAAGCCGAATATTTAGATGGCGAAATTACCCTCTTAGAGACCATGGAAAATGCGGCCAATGATACCAATCGAATGAAGGTTAGAGACATGTTAGGCGCTTTTTTGTTTAGAGGCGACGATGTGGAAAAAAAGGTTAAAGTACTTTCAGGAGGTGAGCGAAACCGTTTGGCTTTGTGTAAATTATTACTGCAACCCATCAATGTGTTGTTGATGGATGAACCCACTAATCACTTAGACATCAAGTCGAAAAACGTATTGAAAACTGCTCTTCAAAAATTTGAAGGAACTTTGTTGTTAGTATCTCACGATCGTGATTTTTTGCAAGGAATGTCGAATATTGTGTATGAATTCAAGGACCAGAATATTAAAGAATATTTGGGCGATATCAACTTTTTTCTTGAACAACGCAATTTAGAGAATATGCGTGAAGTAGAAAAGAAAGAAACTCAAAAGACAGATCCATCAAAAGAAGGCAACAAGGCAAAGACTTCTTATGAGGACCAGAAAAAAAACAAAGCCTTGTACAATAAACTCAGTAAGATTGAATCTCAAATTGCCCAATTAGAAAAAGACATCCAACACGATGACAAGATGTTGGTTTCTAATTATGATAAACACATCGAAGATGCTAATTTCTTCATAGCATATAACAAAAAGAAAGAAGAATTAGAGCAATTATTAATGGATTGGGAACAAGTGCAAGAAGCAATAGATCAGTTGTAGGATTTAATATTAAAACCTTTTTTTACCATTTTGGCTTGGTCTTTATTTCTAAGTCTTAGGGCTTTTATACTCAAGTCATGCATTATTTTTTGCTTTCTATCTTTTCCATTTTTTGGAATAACTTCCAATTTTTAAAAAAAAAACTATTTTTTTTATTTCATAACAAAAAAAATTATGCTTTTGAAATGATGACTTGAAGTTTTTCTTTTACTTTCCTTTTTCCTTGATTTATAAGTGTTTTTTAGTGTTTTTACTTTAGTATAATAATGTTGTTAAATTATTTTTTACTTCTATTGATAGGTGTATTTCTTTTTTAAGTTGGATTCAACTTTACACTGGCTAGTTTTTTGTAACTATTTTATAATCATAATTATAGATTATGGTAAATGAACACGTTTTTATAACAATTGCTATCTTTTTGATTAGTTTTATTAACAAGAAAAAAAACATGTTTATTGAAATACAAAATCATTTTGTCATATTTTTTGTGCATAAAATTTCAATGTAATTAATAGATTTTATACTCAAGATGCATTTCGTCGATATAATTATGCATTTAATCGATTTTTTACTTAAAAGTCTAATAATAATTATGTTATGATAAAAATACTGTTAAATTTGCTATTTAAAAAAGTTGTTTTTTGTAGTACTAATTCTACGTATATATTCTTGTTTAGAGTTAAGGTAATGGTTGGTTTTTTCTCCAATTTTTTTTTAAAAATAGCCTTTAGTATTACTTTAAAAAAAAACTTATCAACAAATTTGAATCGCAATTTATTTATGATTAAAAAATTTACCCCACATTATTTTAATGCTTTTGGTTTATTCAACTTTAGCGTAAATAAAATTTTCTTCTTATTTTTTTTGATTTTCTGTACTCAATCAATTTTTTCTCAGTACTCGACCAAACATTATATTGCTGCTGCACCCTGGGATTATTCTTCTAATGCCAATGAGTTTATTGTGTCCTCAGCTTCAGGAACGGCTAGTGTAACGATAACAAAGAGTGATGGTACAGCTATAACAACTTTAAGTGTAACTTCTGGTACACCAGTTGCTTTTAGACCTACTGGTGATCCAGCAACAAAACCAGCCAATGCCATTAATACAAAATATAATGATAGAGGTTTAATATTTACCAGTACTTTACCAGTTGCTGTATCTGTTAGGAATGTAGAAAGTGATGCAGTAAATGGGGGAAATCCAGATAGAATAAAAGGGAATTCCTCATTGTCTAGCTATGGTAATGAAGCAATTGGTTCATCCTTTAGAGTAGGGTATTACCGTTCTAATTTTGCGGGGTTATACAATTATAGCGGGGCTGCTTCTGCACCAGTTTATTCCGTTATGGCAATCGATAACAACACAGTAGTTTCGGTTAACGGATCTACTTTGGTTACCCTAAATGCTGGCCAATCGTATCTTTTTCAATCTGCTATAGGTTCTTTGGTAACAGCTTCTAAACCTGTTGTGATGAATTCAGGTCAGTGGAGGGATCAAGCACCTGCTTGTGGAGATGCTGTATTAAATCAAATTCCTCCAGTTCGTGTTTTAGGGACTAATTATTTAGTAGTTAGAGGTAATGGAACTTCAAAAGGTACTAGTACCAACCTTAATTTTCCTGAACAAACTATATTTATTGCAACTGAAGATAATACTACGGTTGTAGTAAATACTGTAGACACTTCTGGAGCTATTACAGCTACTAACACGTATACTTTAGCTACAGCGGGTAGCTTTCAAAGTATTTTTCATGGAATAGACGGTGTTAGATATTCAGCGTCTGTTATTTCATCGGATAAGAAAATTATGGTTTACTCTGGAACTGCTGAAGGTTGTGAGGTGGATATGGCTTGTGTAGCTCCGGTTAGTTCTTGTACTGGATCGTTTAGAGTAGAAACTAAAAAATTTACTCGTTACAATAACAACGATTTACCATATTTTGGTTATGTATTGATAAATAGTGCGACAGAAAAAGTTTTCATGAATAGTACAGATCTTGAAACAATTGCTGGGACAAGAAGACAAATAGGAACTTCTGGTTTTTATTTGATTGATTTTACCAATACTCAGTTATCGAATCCTACAAATCTTGTATTTACTTCGGCAGTACGAATGAGTGTTAGTATGGTGCAACAAGGAGGTGGTTTTTCCATGGCATCTTATCTGTCATCTTACAATGATAATTCTACTCAGCAAAATCCTCCAACGCTTAATGGAGCGGGTTGTGTAACGGCATTAACTGCTGAACCTGGTTTGGCGCCTTATCAATGGTATTTGAATGATGTTTTAATACCTGGAGCTACTAGTCAAACTTATGTTCCTACTGAAACAGGTTCTTATTCGGTAGCAGGAACAAAAGCTTGTGGGTTATCAGTTGCTTCAACTCCTTATCAAGTAAATTGTATTCCAATCGATGCAGTTAATGATGGCAGTTTAGCTTCACCATTTGCAACAGTAATTTCGGGATCTACTCTAGCTACTTCTGTTAAAGCTAATGATCTCTTGGACGGAATTGCAGTGACAAGCTCAAATACAACTGTGACACCTAAAACACAAGGTCCACTAAAAATTAATGCTGCAGGTATTATTACTGTTGAATCTGGGACAGTTAATGGAGTTTATCCAATAGAATATGAATTATGTTCTACAGGTGTAACTCCAACTATTTGTGATAAAGCGACAGCTTATGTAAGAGTTACTGTTTTACCTGGTTCAATTACAGCAAATCAAACTATATGTAGTGGAGGTAATCCAGCCGCATTTACAAGTGCTGTCTCTGCAACAGGTGTTGGGACTATCACTTATAGATGGGAAAGTTCTGTTAGTCCATTTAGTACATGGACTGCAATATCTGGAGGTACTTCGGAAACCTACGATGTCCCAGCGGGTTTAAATGCAACGACTAGATACCGTAGGATTGCAATCACAACATTAGGAGAGTCAGATCCAACTCCTTTTGTCACAGTAACTGTTACGCCTTTGAATACTATTGCAGCAGGATCAAATCAAACAGTTTGTATTAATAGTCTAATTACTAATATAACCTTAGCCACGACAGGAGCAACAGGAGCAACTTTTTCTGGTTTGCCAACTGGTGTTTCTGGAGCTTGGTCTGGAAATGTAGTTACTATTAGCGGTATTCCCTCGGTTGCTGGAACCTTCAATTATACAGTAAACACTACTGGTGGTTGTACTCCAGCCTCTACTTCTGGCATAATTACAGTTAATCCTAGACCCACTCAACCCACAGTTACAGTAACCGCAGCTACTTGCGCATCAGCGGCTAGCAATGTACTGAGTGTTTACGATGCCAACTTGACCTATACGTCCACACCATCAGGATTGATAGTTGGCGCATCAGGTGTTATCACAGGTGGTATCGATGGAACCTCATATACAATCACAGCAACAAATGCTTCTAAT